>NZ_JBITFQ010000001.1:0-100046 GCF_044456225.1 Streptomyces sp. NPDC050988
GGGGGGCGGGGGGGGGGGGGGGGGGGGCGCGCGCCCCCGCCCCCCCCCCCCGGGGGGGGGGCGGCCCCCCGCCCCCCCCCCCCCCCCCCCCCCCCCCCCCCCCCCCCCCCGCGCGGCCCCCGGGGGGGGGCCGGCCGCGCGGCGGGCACGCGGCGGGTCACTTCACCGGCATCGCCAGGTACTGGTACTCCAGGAACTCGTCGATCCCCACCCGGCCGCCCTCACGGCCCAGCCCCGACTGCTTGATGCCGCCGAAGGGTGCGGCCGGGTTGGACACGAGCCCCGTGTTGAGGCCGACCATGCCGACCTCCAGGCGTTCGCTGACCCTCAGCGACCGGTCCAGGCCCGCGGTGAAGACGTAGCCGACGAGCCCCCACGGGGTGTCGTTCGCCACCCGGATCACCTCGTCCTCGTCGTCGAAGGTGAGGATCGCCGCCACCGGCCCGAAGATCTCGGTGTCCATCAGCCGGCTGCCCGGGTCCACGCCGGCCAGCACGGTCGGCGGGTAGAAGCGGCCGGGCCCATCCGGAGTGGCGCCGCCGACCAGCACCCGGGCGCCTCGTCCGACGGCGTCGGCGACCAGTTCCTCGACCTTGGCGCGGCCCGCGTCGTCGATCAACGGGCCCACGTCCACGCCGTCCCGGGTGCCGGGTCCCACGACGAGCGCCCCCATGCGTTCGGCGAGCCGCACCGCGAACTCGTCCGCCACGGAGCTGTGCACGAAGAAGCGGTTGGCTGCGGTGCACGCCTCGCCCATGTTGCGCATCTTGGCGATCATCGCGCCGTCCACGGCGGCGTCGAGGTCGGCGTCGTCGAAGACGATGAACGGCGCGTTGCCGCCCAGCTCCATCGAGGCGCGTACGACGGTGTCCGCGCACTGGGCGAGCAGGATCCGCCCGACCTGCGTGGAGCCGGTGAAGGACAGCTTGCGGATGCGGCCGCCCCTCAGGAGCGGCTCGACGACCTTGTCGGCCCGTGACGTGGTGACGACGTTCAGCACACCGTCCGGCAACCCCGCCTCCCGGAGGATCCCGGCCAGCGCGAGGCTGGTCAGCGGGGTCTGCGGGGCCGGCTTGAACACCATCGTGCAGCCCGCCGCGACCGCGGGCCCGATCTTGCGGGTGCCCATGGCCAGCGGGAAGTTCCACGGGGTGATCAGCAGACAGGGGCCGACGGGGCGGCGCGTCAGCAGCATCCGGTTGCGGCCGTCGGGCAGCACGCCGTAGCCGCCGCCGTCGATGCGGACCGCCTCCTCGGAGAACCAGCGGAAGAACTCGGCCGCGTACGCCACTTCGCCGCGGGCCTCGGCCAGCGGCTTGCCCATCTCGGAGGTCATCAGCAGGGCGAGTTCGTCGGTGCGGGAGAGGATGATCTCGTAGGCGCGGCGCAGGATCTCACTGCGTGAGCGGGGCGCCGTCCGGGCCCACTCCTCCTGTGCCGCGACGGCGGCTTCCTCGGCGAGCCGGGCGTCCTCGGGCCCTGCGTCGGCGACCTGGCAGAGGATCTCGCCGGTCGCTGGGTCGTCCACCGGCATCGTGGCGCCGGCTTCGGCGTCCAGCCACTTGCCGCCGATGAACAGCTGCTTGGGTACGTCGTTCAGGATGCTCACGGTGTGTCTCCAGGCTGGTCGGCACGGGCGGGGGCGGCGGGGTCGAGCAGTTCCGCGAGATGCACGGCGCGGGTTCCCCGGCCGCCCGCGAGCTGGTCGAGGTGGTCGATCTGGGTGGCACAGCTGAAGCCGTCGGCCACCACGGTCGGTCTGCCGTCGGCCGCCGCCGCGTCGAGGTGCGGTCGGAGCGACAGGTCGGCGACGGCCATCGAGGTGTCGTAGTGCTGTTCCTCGAAGCCGAAGTTCCCGGCGAGTCCGCAGCAGCCCTCCGCCTCGGTCACCTCGTCCACCCCGAGGCGGGTCAGCAGATCGCGGGGGCGGCGGCTGCCGAAGGTCGCGTACTCGTGGCAGTGGGTCTGCAGCAGCACCGACTCCGGTAGCGGGGGCGGGCTCCAGTCGGGTGCGGCGAGGTCGGTCAACGCGCCGGTCAGGGTGTGGACCCGGGCCGCGACCCGCCGGGCGGCGTCGGTGCCGAGCAGTTCGGGCACATCGCGTTTGAGCGCGGCGGCGCAGCTGGGCTCGGCCACGACGATCGGCAGCTCGCTGTCGGGTCCGCCGTCGAGCCGGGCCACGGTACGGGCCATGACCCGCCGCGCCACGGACAGTTGGCCGGTGCTGACCCAGGTCAGCCCACAGCACAGACCCTCCCGCGCGGTGCTGGGTATCCCGGCGTCGGCGAGCACGCGTGCGGTGGCCCCTGCCACCTGGGGGCGGAAGGCGCGCGTGAAGCTGTCGACGAAGAGCAGTGCGGTCGGCTCGTCGGTGGCTGACGTGCGCAGGGCGGACCGCAGCGAGCGCCGGGAGGCGAAGGCGGGGATCGTACGTTTCCTGGTGACGCCGCCCACCCGCGCGAGCAGCCTGCCGACGGGCCCGCGGAGCAGCGCGTTCAGGGGCCTCGCGACCCGGGCGGCCAGGGCAGAGGTGAACGGCAGCCACCCAAGTGAGTAGTGGGAGCGGGGCCGGATCCGCCCCCGGTAGTGCTGGTGCAGGAACTCCGCCTTGTACGTGGCCATGTCGACGCCCACCGGGCAGTCGGTGGAGCACGCCTTGCAGGACAGGCACAGGTCGAGGGCGTCGCGGACGTCCGTCGAGCGCCAGCCGTCGTGGACGGTCTCGCCGCGCAGCATTTCCTGGAGGGCTCGTGCCCGGCCCCGGGTGGAGTCGTTCTCGTCGCCCGTGGCGCGGTAGCTGGGGCACATCACGCCGCCCGCCGACGCGTCGGAGCGACAGCGGCCGATGCCGACACAGCGGCGGGCGGCGCCCGCGAAGCCGTCCTCGTCGTGCGGGAAGGTGAAGAGCGTCGGTCGGCCGTCCGGTACCGGCGGGCCGTGCAGGGCCAGGTCGGCATCGAGCGCGGCCGGTGTCACGATGACGCCCGGGTTCAGCAGGCCTTCCGGGTCGAAGGCGCGCTTGAACGCGGCGAACGCCCGGATCATCCGGTCGCTGTACATGACCTCCAGAAGTTCACCGCGCGCCCGGCCGTCGCCGTGTTCGCCCGAGAGCGTGCCGCCGTGCCGGACCACCAGGGCGGCGGCCTCCTGGAGGAAGCGGCGGGCGGCGGCCCGGCCGGTGTCCGTGGCGAAGTCGAAGTCGACGCGGACGTGGACGCAGCCCGCGCCGAAGTGCCCGTACAGCACGCCGGTCAGTTCGTGCGCGGCCAGCAGCGCGCGGAAGTCCCGCAGGTAGTCGGCCAGGTCCTCCGGGGCGACGGCCGCGTCCTCCCAGCCGGGCCAGGACTCCCCGCCGTCCAGCAGGCGGGCGGCCAGGCCGGCGCCGTCCTCGCGGACCCGCCACAGGGACCGCCGCTCCCCCGGGCTCGCCACCAGCCGCCCGTCGACCATCCGTCCCCGAGCCTTGAGAGTGTCCAGGAGTTCGGCCGCGCGGGCGGTGACCAACTCCTCCTCGTCGCCGTCGAGTTCGACGTACAGCCAGGCCCGTCCGCCGGGCAGTCCGGTGACGGAGTCCGTTCCCCGGCGGGCACGCATGGTCGCGACGATGGCCTCGTCCATGCCCTCCACGGCGGTGGGCGACCAGCGCAGGATCTCCGGTACGTCCTCGGCGGCGTCCACGACGTCGTCGTAGCCGAGGGCCAGCAGGGCCGAGGCGGGAGCCGTCGCCACCAGGCGGACGGTCGCGGCGACGACGACCGCACAGGTGCCCTCGGTGCCGACCAGGGCGCGGGCCATGTCGAAGCCGTGCTCGGGCAGCAGGTGCTGGAGCTGGTAGCCGGAGACCTGGCGCGGGATGCGGCCGAGTTCGGTCCGGATGAGTGCGCGGTGCTCCGCGACCAACTTCCGTACCTCGTCCGCGATTTGGGCGACGCGCTCGACGGACGCGGTGTCCGCGGGATCGGCCGCGCGCAGCCCGGTGCGGTCGGCGATCGCGTGGACTCCGTCGGCGGTGACGATCTCCAGCGACTCGATGTGGCGGCCTGTCCGCCCGTGACGTACGGACCGGTTGCCGCAGGCGTCGTTGCCGATCATGCCGCCGAGCGTGCACCGGCTGTGCGATGACGGGTCGGGGCCGAAGGTGAGCCCGTGCCGCCCTGCGGCTGTGCGCAGTTCGTCGAGCACGACTCCGGCCTCGACCTTGGCGATTCCGGCCACGGGATCGATGTCCAGCACGCGGTTCAGGTGGCGGGAGAAGTCCAGGACGGCACCCGGGCCGATCGCGTTGCCCGCCATGCTGGTGCCGCCGCCGCGTGCCGTGACGGGGATGCCCAGTTCCCGGCAGGCGTTCAGTACGGCGGTGACGTCGGCGGCGGAGCGGGGGAAGGCCACGGCCCGTGGCGGCACCCGGTAGTTGGAGGCGTCGTACGCGTAGGCGGCGGTCCGGCCGCCGGTGTCGAGCCGCATCCCGGGGGCGGTCCCGGCGAGCAGTCGCGACAGCGCCTCGGTGCCGTCGGGTGCCGCCGAGCCGGGCCCGCGAGGCGGCAGCGTCGCCGCCTCGTGGCCCGTGCGAGGGTCCGGACCAGCGGTCACGGCGCCGAGGTTCCGGTCTCCACGGCGGCGGACCAGGCTCGCAGCCCGTCGTCGATCGCCGTCTCGTCGACGACGAGCGCCGGGATCATCCTTACGACCTGGTTCCAGGCTCCGCACAGCAGCAGGAGCAACCCCTCGTCCACCGCGGCCCGTTGCACACGTGCCGCCGTCGCGGAGTCGGGCTGCCCGTCCTCGGTCACGAACTCGGTGCCGAGCATCAGGCCGAGCCCTCGTACGTCCCCGATGCCGGGGGTGTTCGCGGCGACCGTCTCAAGACCGGCCCGCAGCCGAGCACCCATCGCCTCGGCGTTCTCGACGAGCTTCTCGTCGCGTACGACGTCGAGCGTGGCGCAGGCCGCGGCGCAGGCGACGGCGTTGGCGCCGTAGGTGCCGCCCTGCGAGCCCGGCCAGGCCTTCTGCATCAGTTCCTCGGAGGCGGCGATGCCCGACAGCGGGAAGCCGCTGGCCAGGCCCTTGGCGGTGACCAGGATGTCCGGGGTGACGCCGAAGTGGTCGTGGCCCCAGAACCGGCCGGTGCGGCCCACTCCCGTCTGCACCTCGTCCAGGATCAGCAGGAAGCCGTGGCGGTCCGCCCGCTCACGCAGCCCTTCGAGGAA
Organism: Streptomyces sp. NPDC050988; assembly: GCF_044456225.1. Taxonomy (NCBI): domain Bacteria; kingdom Bacillati; phylum Actinomycetota; class Actinomycetes; order Kitasatosporales; family Streptomycetaceae; genus Streptomyces; species Streptomyces sp. NPDC050988. The sequence continues at coordinate 5,208 of NZ_JBITFQ010000001.1, forward strand.
AGCCTGGTTCGCGGGCACGTACCCGCCCTCACCGAGGACCGGCTCGACGATGACGGCGGCCGTGTCGTCGGGCGAGGAGATCGTCTGGAGCGTGTAGTCGAGTTCCTGGAGGGCGAAGCGGGTGGCGGTCTCCTCGTCCCAGCCGTACCGGAAGGTCGTCGGGAAGGGGGTGACGACCACCCCGCTCATCAGCGGCGAGAAGCCGGAGCGGAAGCGGGTGCCGGAGGTGGTCATGGAAGCGGCGGCCACGGTCCGGCCGTGGAAGCCTCCGTGGCAGACCAGGACGTTCGGCCGGCCGGTGGCCTGTCGGGCCAGGCGCAGTGCGGCCTCCACGGCCTCGCTGCCGGAGTTCATGAAGAACAGACTGTCCAGCCCGGCAGGCAGCACCTCGCCGAGCCTGTCGACCAGCTGCCGCAGCGGCTGGTGCATGACCGTCGTGTACTGGCCGTGGATGAGCGTGCCGACCTGCTCCTGGGCGGCGGCCACGACCCTGGGGTGACAGTGGCCGGTGCTGGTGACACCGATGCCGGCGGTGAAGTCGAGATAGCGGCGGCCGTCCTCCCCGTACAGGTGGACGCCCTCGCCCCGGACCGCCACCACGGGCGTGGCCTGGCGAAGGTGCGGCGACAGTGTGGTCATGTTCGTCTCCCGGCGCTGTGTCGGATGTCGCTCGGTCGGATGTCGCTCGGTCGTTTCTCGCTCGGCGTCTTCAGCATTTCCAGGGAGCCGGACCGCCACAACGTCTGATCTGTCCGCTCCGGGCACGGCATTTGGACGATGTGTCAACCTCCCGGGGCCGGGCACGTCGTCAACGACCCGGTCAACAGCCGCCGGACCGGCCTTGCGCAGGTGGCGGGTGCTTGTCAGGGTGGCCGGGCACGTATGGAGGCACCGTGAGTGAGAAACACCGGACGGCCGGAGCGCGGCGCGGGTACGAGCCGAAGGCCGTGACGGGCCCGGAGGCGGTGACGGGCCGTTCCCTCACCGTGGGTGACGTGCTGGGGCTTCCCGTGCTGGCCGCGGGGCAGCCCCGGGTGGTCGCCGGCGAGTCCGGTCTCGACCGGCGGGTCCAGTGGGTGCACATCACCGAGCTGACGGATCCCGCTTCGTTCCTGAAGGGCGGGGAGCTCGTCCTCACCACCGGTATGCCGCTGCCGGAGCAGCCCGCCGAGGTGCGGCGGTACGTGGACGAGCTCGCCGACATCGGTGCGGCGGCGCTCGTGATCGAACTGGTCCGCCGGTACCACCGTCCGCCCGAGGCGCTGGTGCGGGCCTGCCGGAGCCGCGGTCTGCCGCTCGTCACCCTCTCCGAGGACGTCAACTTCCTTGAGGTCACCCAGGTCGTCCACGCGCTCATCGTCGGCAACCAGATGCAGGCGATGCGCAGGACCCAGCAGATCCACGAGGCGTTCACCGCGCTGACGCTGCGCGGCGCCTCCCCGGAGGAGGTGGTCCGGGCGGCGGCGGAGACGAGCGGCCACACCGTCGTGCTGGAGAACCTGGTCCACCACGCGGTGATCTGCGAACCCTCGGGCCATACCGTCGAGGAGGCGCTCTCCGGGTGGGAGCGGCGTTCCCGGGCGACGCCTGCCCGCGACCACACGGAGGTGCTCGGTCCCGAACACTGGCTCGTGGCACCGGTGGAGTACCGCGGCGAGCCGTGGGGCCGCGTCGTCATGCTCCCCGCCCCGGCCCGTACCCCCCGTACCCCGTCGTTCGGCCCCGAGGACGTGGCCGTGCTGGAACGGACGGCGATGACCCTGACCATCGCCCGTCTCATCCACGCCACGACCTGGGAGCGGAGCGCGCACCGCAACACGCTGCGGGACATAGCCGAGCAGCGCCACCGCTCCCCCGACGAGGCCCGGGCCCGCGCCGCCGCGCTGGGTCTGCCCACCGAGGAGTGCCACTTCCTCGCCGTCCTGATCGACACTCGCACCCACCCGGGCGGCGAGGAGCTGGAAACCCGGCTGGCCGAGGACCTGCGGACGGTGACCGTGCCCGCCCTCGTGGGCGAACTGGCCCCAGGGCGCGTGGGCGTGCTGCTGTCCCTGCGCCCCTCGGGGTCCTGGCGACCCACGGTCGAACAGCTCGGCCGCACCGCGCTGAACCTGGACGCGGGCGCCGTCGTGAGCGTCGGCTCCGAGGTCACCGACCTCTCCCGCGCGGCCCGCTCCTTCCGCGAGGCGACACGAGTCGCGGAGGCGGCCCTGCCGCACTCCTCGGACAAGCCCTTCCACGAGCTGTCCGACATCGGTCTGCGGCACCTCCTGTACGCGCTGCGCCAGGACCCACGTGTGCAGAGCTTCGCCGAGCGGCAGCTCGCCCAGCTCATCGACCACGACAGCCGGCACGGCACCAGCCTGCTGACGACGCTGCGCCACTACCTGGACGCCGCCGGCAACAAGACCACCGCCGCACGCCGGGGCGAGCTGTCCCGGCAGACGCTCTACCAACGGCTGCACACCATCGAGCGGATGCTCGACCTGGACCTCGAGTCCGGTGAGCGCCGGACCGAACTGCATGTGGCCCTCATCGCGCTCGACGTGTCCCGGCTGGGCTGACGCCCCTTCAGGCGACCGCCGCGGCGCCCCGCTCTTCCCCCTCTCCATGGATCGGCTCTCGGTGGATCGGCGCGTCCGAGCCGGTCAGCGGGACGCCCGTGCCGCCCCGCCGGGCCGCGACGATCTCCGCCGCGATGGACAGGGCCGTCTCCTCGGGCGTACGGGCTCCCAGGTCGAGCCCGATCGGCGAGCTGAGCCGGGCCAACTCCCCTTCCGTCAGGCCCACTTCACGCAGCCGACGTTCGCGGTCGTTGTGCGTGCGGCGCGAGCCCATCGCGCCGACGAACGCGACCGGCATCCGCAGAGCCTCCTTCAGCAGGGGCACGTCGAACTTGGCGTCGTGGGTGAGTACGCACAGGACCGTGCGGGAGTCGGTCGTGGTGCGCCGGAGGTAGCGGTGCGGCCAGTCGACGACGATGTCGTCGGCGTCGGGGAAGCGGGCCCGGGTGGCGAAGACGGGTCGGGCGTCGCAGACGGTCACGTGGTAGCCGAGGAACTTGCCGACCCGGACCAGCGCGGACGCGAAGTCGATCGCACCGAAGACGATCATGCGGGGCGGCGGGACGCGCGTCTCGACGAGCAGCGTGATGCCACCAGGACAGTGCGATCCTCCCCCGGACTCCGTCCGGGGGGACCCCCATCTCGTCGCGCTCGCCGAGAGCTCGATCGTTCCCGTGCTGCCGTTGTCCAGCATGGCGCCGGCCTGCGCCGCCGCCGTCCGGTCCAGCTCGGGGTGTCCGCCGAGCCCTCCCTCGTACGACCCGTCGGGCCGTACGAGCAGGGCCCGGCCCAGGAGTTCGGCCGGGCCCCGGGCGACCCGGGCGAGGGCGGTCGGCTCGCCCTGGGCCGAGGCCGACAGCGCCGACCGGAACACCGTCCGGGCGGGCGCCGTCGCGCGCACCGGTGTGACGAGGATGTCGATGATCCCGCCGCAGGTCAGGCCGACGGCGAAGGCGTCCTCGTCGCTGTAGCCGAACCGCTCCAGCACGGTCTCGCCGTCTGCCAACGCCTGTTGGCAGAGGTCGTACACCGCTCCTTCCACGCAGCCGCCGGACACCGAGCCGATGACCGTTCCCTCGCTGTCGACCGCGAGTGCGGCGCCGGGGCCGCGCGGGGCGCTGCCGCCGACGGCCACGACGGTGGCGACGGCGAAGTCCCGGCCCTCCTCCGCCCAGCTGTGCAGCTCCTCGCTGATGTCAAGCATCCACGCCCGCCATGAGGACACGGTCGGGACGGATGGGCAGGTTCCGGTGGCGTACGCCGGTCGCGTGCCAGACCGCGTTGGCGACGGCGGCGGCCGCGCCCACGATGCCGACCTCGCCGATGCCCTTGATCCCGACGGGGTCGTCCGGGTCGGGGTCGTCCACCCAGTCCGCCTCGATGTGCGGTACGTCGGCGTGCGCGGCTACGTGGTAGCCGGCGAGGTCGGCGCCGTAGTGGCCGCCGGTACGGTGGTCGCGTACCGCCTCCTCGTGCAGGGCCATCGAGATGCCCCACGTCATTCCGCCGACCAACTGGTTGCGGGCGGTGAGGGGGTTGACGATCCGGCCCGCCGCGAAGACGCCGAGCATGCGGCGCACCCGTACCTCGCCGGTGGTGACGTCCACGGCCACCTCGGCGAACTGGGCTCCGAAGGAGTGGCGTTCCTTGGGAGCGAGGGCGCCGATGGCCTCGGTCGTGTTCGAGCGCGCCGTGATCCCTTCCGGTGGAATGCCGTCGGTGAGGGCGAGTTGCTCCCGCAGGTCGCCGGCCGCGGCGGTGATCGCCCAGGCCCAGGAACGGGTGCCCGCCGAGCCTCCCGCGATCATCGCCGGTCCGAGGTCGCTGTCGCCGAGGCGCACCTGGATTTGGTCCGGTGTCACCTCCAGGGCGTCGGCCGCGATCAGAGTGAGCGCGGTCCGGGCTCCGGTGCCGATGTCCGCCGCGTTGATCCGCACGGTGAAGGTTCCGTCCGCCTCCGCCGTGATCGCCCCCGTGGACGGCATGGCCATCGCGCCGAAAGAGGCGGCCGCCGTGCCGGTGCCGAGCAGCCAGCGCCCTTCGCGGCGCAGTCCGGGCCGCGGATCGCGGTCCGCCCAGCCGAACCTGCCCGCGCCCGTCCGGAAGCAGGCGAGGAGGTTGCGGCTGCTGAACGGCAGCCCGGACACGGGGCCCAGCTCGGGTTCGTTGCGTACGCGCAGTTCGATGGGGTCGAGGCCGCACTTCTCGGCGAGTTCGTCGAGCGCCGACTCGATTGCGAACGACCCCGGCGCCTCGCCCGGCGCGCGCATCCAGGTCGGGGTGGGCACGTCGAGCCGTACGACCCGGTTGGCCGTGTGGTGGGCGTCCGCGTCGTACATCACCCGTGCCACGCCGGCGCTGGGCTCGACGAACTCGTGCACGGTCGAGGTGAGGCTCAGCGAGCTGTGGTCCAGCGCGCGCAGCCGCCCGTCGGCGTCGGCGCCGAGCCTGACCTGCTGTGTGGTGGGGCTGCGGTAGCCGGCCAGCGAGAACATCTGACGGCGGGTCATGACGACCCGGACCGGGCGCTGCAGGACGGTCGCGGCCATCACGGCGGCCACCTGGTGCGGGCGGACGCCCTTGCTGCCGAAGCCGCCGCCGACGTGTTCGGACCGCACCCACACCGAGGCCGGGTCCAGCGAGAACAGGTTCGCCAGTTCGCCCGCGACCCAGGTCGTGCCCTGATTGGAGTCGACGACCTCGAGCCGGCCGCCGTCCCAGCGGGCCGTCGCCGCGTGGGGCTCCATCGAGTTGTGGTGTTCCTCCGGAGTGGTGTACTCCTCGTCCACCACGAAGGCTGACGCCGCGAGTTCGGCCTCCAGTTCGCCCTTCGCCACCACACCCGGCATATGGCCCTCCGCCGCGTACGCGTCCGGGTGTCCCGCGTAGAAGTCGACGTCGTGCGGTTCTTGCTCGTAGTGCACCACGAGTGCTTCGGCGGCTTCCCGGGCCTGCTCGGAGGTGTCGGCTACGACCAGGGCGACCGGCCAGCCCATGTGCGGCACCCGGTCGTGCTGGAAGACGGCGACGGTCGGGTCCGGCGCGGTCCCGAGCAGGCCCGGGTAGTCGGTCTCGACCCGTGGGGCGTTCTCGTGGTGCAGGACGGCGAGCACGCCGGGCATCCCGAGAACGGGCGCGGTGTCCACCGAGTGGACTCGGCCCCGGGCGACGGTCGACAACACCAGCCAGCCGTGGGCGAGTTCGGCGAAGGGGATCTCTCCGGCGTAACGGGCCGCTCCGGTGACCTTGTCGCGGCCCTCCACACGGGTGTGCGCGGTGCCGACTGCTCCCTTCACCGCCCTGGTGCCGGTCGTGACGGTGGTCATCGGGTGGCCTCCTCGGCGAGTCGGGTCAGCTCGGCCACCACGAGGTTGCGCATCAGGGTCACCTTGTATCCGTTGTGCGGCAGCGGCCGGGCGGCCGCGAGTTCGGCGTCCGCGGCGGCGGCGAAGGCCTCGGCGTCGGCCGGTCCACCTGCCAGTACGCGTTCGGCGGCGCGGGCCCGCCACGGCCGGGACGCGACCGCTCCGAAGGCCAGGCGCACATCGCGTACGACGCCGTCCTGGACGTCGAGCGCGGCGGCGATCGAGCCGATCGCGAAGGCGTACGAGGCGCGCTCGCGCACCTTGCGGTAGCGGGAGTTGGCGGCGACCGGGGCGGGCGGCAGCGTGACATGCGTGATCAGCGCGCCCGGCGGCAGATCCGTCTCGCGGTGCGGAGTGTCTCCCACGGGCAGGTAGAGCCAGCTGAGCGGCACTTCCCCCGGTCCGTCGGCCGTTTCGTACGACACGACCGCGTCGAAGGCGGTCAGCGCCACGCCCATGTCGGAAGGGTGGGTCGCGACGCAGCGGTCGGAGGCGCCGAGGATCGCGTGGTTGTGGTGCTCGCCCTCGATGGCGGGGCAACCACTGCCCGGGACACGCTTGTTGCAGGGCTTGGTCACGTCGGCGAAGTAGCCGCAGCGGGTGCGCTGGAGCAGGTTTCCGCCGACGGTGGCCATGTTGCGCAGCTGCCCGGAGGCGCCGGCCAGCACGGCCTGTGTCAACGCCGGGTAGCGGCGCCGGACTTCGGGGTGCGCGGCGAGGTCGCTGTTGGTGACGGTCGCTCCGATGCGCAGGCTGCCGTCTCGCATCAACTCGATGGTGTCCAGCGGCAGTTCGCGGACGTCCACGAGCCGTGCGGGCCGCTCGACGCCGGTCTTCATCAGGTCGACGAGGTTGGTGCCGCCGCCCAGAAAACGGGCGTCGGGATCGGCGTCGAGCAGCGCGACCGCGCCGGAGACGTCGAACACCCTCTGGTAGCCGAACTCCTTCATGCCGCCGCCTCCTCGGTCCGCGGAAGGTCCGCGGACGTCACGGCCTGCGTCTCGGCGGCCCCACGGGCGACGGCCTCGACGATCGAGACGTACGCGCCGCAGCGGCACAGATTGCCGCTCATCCGCTCACGGATCTCGTCGGCGCTCAGCGGTGGTGGTCCGGCTTCTGGCCGGACGTCGTCGGTGACGGCGCTCGGCCAGCCGGCCGCGTGCTCCTCGATCACCGCTATCGCCGAACAGATCTGGCCGGGCGTGCAGTAGCCGCACTGGTAGCCGTCCAGATCGAGGAACGCCTGCTGCACCGGGTGGAGTCGGTCGCCGGCGGCCATGCCTTCGATGGTGGTGATCTCACGCCCCTCGGCCGCCACGGCGAGCTGCAGACAGGACACGGCCCGACGGCCGTCGAGCAGGACGGTGCAGGCACCGCACTGCCCCTGGTCGCAGCCCTTCTTGGTGCCGGTCATATCCAGACGCTCCCGCAGGGCGTCGAGCAGGGTGGTGCGGTGGTCGACGGAGAGCGTGCGTTTCTCGCCGTTGATGTTCAGACTTATGGCGCTGTGCGTCGAGGGGGTGGCTGGGGCCATGATCAGCCTTCTTTCGCGTTCCCGGAGGGCGTCCGAGGGACGGTCCGGCGGGCAGAAGAGTCAGAGAGGGAATGCTGGTGACACCGGTCACGGGCGTACACACGGGCCGTGCCCAGCGCTAGAGTGGACTCAACCGGACAGTTGTCCGCTCACAGGAAACGTAACGGACAGTTGTCCGGTTGAGCAAGGTCGGGATTCGGACACGGACCCGCGAGGAGGACGAGTGCAGCCGAAGAAGGACGGACCCCAGCGCTCGGACGCGCAGCGGAATCGCGAACGCATCCTGAAAGTGGCCCTGGTCGAGCTGACGAACTCCGCGGACACCCCGCTCAGCGTGATCGCCAAGAAGGCGTGCGTCGGGCAGGGCACGTTCTACCGGAACTTCCCCAACCGGGAGACCCTCGTCCTCGAGATCTACCGCCACGAGATGCAGCAGGTCGCCGACAGCGCGGCCCAGCTGCTCGAGACGCGGGAACCCGAACAGGCACTGCGCGAGTGGATGGACCGACTCGCCGAGTTCGGCATGGCCAAGGCCGGCATCGCGACCGCGATCCAGCAGGCGACGAGCGGCCCGGGGAACCTGGCCAAACCGGGGCACGCCCCGGTCTCCGCCGCGGCCGAACTCCTCCTCCGCGCCAACGAGAAGGCCGGCACCATCCGCCCCGGCGTCACGGCGGACGACTTCACCCTCGCCATCGGCGGCCTCTGGCTGATGGATCCCGCCGGCGACTGGCGGCCACGCGCCACCCGGCTGCTGGACCTGATCATGGACGGGCTGCGCGTGGGAGCGCCCGGACCGGGCACCCCCGGCCGCTGAGCGGCGCAGTTCGGCCACCGCGAGCGAGCGCGCCACCCGCTCGACCGATGCCACTGGCGATGCCGCTGACGATGCCGCTGACATGATCAAAAAGGCGACGGTTTAGCATATGAGCGCCGCCTAGCTCGAAAGATAAACCTGTGACTGTCAATGACGACTCGTTCACCAACTGGAAGACCCGCGAGGAGATCGCGGAGTCGATGATCCCGCTCATCGGGAAGCTGCACCGGGAGCGGGACGTCACGATCCTGCTGCACAGCCGCTCCCTGGTGAACAAGTCGGTGGTCAGCATCCTCAAGACCCACCGATTCGCCCGGCAGATAGCCGGCGAGGAGCTCTCGGTCACCGAGACGCTGCCGTTCCTGGAGACCCTCACCGAGCTCGATCTCGGGCCTTCGCAGATCGACCTCGGCATGCTCGCCGCGACGTACAAGGCCGACCACCGCGGTCTGTCGGTGCGCGAGTTCACCGCCGAGTCCGTCGCCGGCGCCACGGGCGCCAACAAGATCGACCGCCGCGAGCCGCGCGACGTCGTCCTCTACGGCTTCGGCCGTATCGGCCGCCTCGTCGCCCGTCTGCTCATCGAGAAGACCGGCTCCGGAAACGGTCTGCGCCTGCGCGCGGTCGTCGTGCGTCGGGGTGGCGAGCGCGCCATCGACGATCTCGTGAAGCGCGCCTCGCTACTGCGCCGCGACTCGATCCACGGCCAGTTCCAGGGCACGATCACCGTCGACGAGGCGAACAGCACGATCATCGCCAACGGCAACGAGATCAAGGTGATCTACGCGGGCGACCCGTCGGAGGTCGACTACACGGCGTACGGCATCAGGAACGCCATCCTGATCGACAACACCGGCAAGTGGCGCGACCGCGAGGGCCTGTCGGGGCACCTGCGTCCCGGTATCGACAAGGTCGTCCTGACCGCGCCCGGCAAGGGCGATGTCCCGAACATCGTGCACGGCGTCAACCACGACACGATCAAGCCGGACGAGCAGATCCTGTCCTGCGCCTCCTGCACCACCAACGCGATCGTCCCGCCGCTGAAGGCGATGGCGGACGAGTACGGCGTGGTGCGCGGCCACGTGGAGACGGTCCACTCGTTCACCAACGACCAGAACCTGCTGGACAATTACCACAAGGCCGACCGCCGCGGCCGCTCCGCGCCGCTCAACATGGTCATCACCGAGACGGGTGCCGCCTCCGCCGTCGCCAAGGCGCTGCCCGACCTCAAGGCGCCGATCACGGGCAGCTCGATCCGTGTGCCCGTGCCGGACGTCTCGATCGCGATCCTCAGCCTGCGGCTCGGGCGCGAGACCACCCGCGACGAGGTCCTCGACTACCTCCGCAATGTGTCGCTGACCTCGCCGCTCAAGCGCCAGATCGACTTCACCAGCGCCCCGGACGCGGTCTCCAACGACTTCATCGGCTCGCGCCACGCCTCGATCGTCGACGCCGGCGCCACCAAGGTCGACGGCGACAACGCGATCCTCTACCTCTGGTACGACAACGAGTTCGGCTACTCCTGCCAGGTCATCCGGGTCGTCCAGCACGTCTCCGGTGTCGAGTATCCGACCTACCCGGCCCCGGCGGTCTGATCCCGCGGCACTGCCCGTCCCGGCCGCCCCGCCTCGGTGTGCGGGTCGGCCGGGACGTTCGTGTCGTGGCCCTGAGACTTCCCGGACCGCACCTTGCGCAGCAGCTCACGCGGCGACAGGCCACCCATGAAGCACCACACCGCGATGACCGGGTCGCAGATGGCGCAGCCCAGCGACGAGTCGTGGGCGAAGGGGATGATGGGGTTCCCCTTGACCTGGTGCCCCACGCGGTGTGCAGCAGCCAGCCGACACCGATGAAGGTCCACGAATCGAGACCGCGGTACGCGACACAGGTCACGACCGCCGTGAACGCGAACTCCCAGCCGCCCATCCCGCCGCCGCTGAGGTACGCGGCACCCGCCCCCGCGACCATCACGGCGTTGAAGCGCCGCCGGTGCGGTTCCTCTCCAGTGCCTCATACAGATCTGGAGGGGGATTCCCATGCGAAAGAACCCTGTCATAGCCGTGTCCTTCACAGCCGGTGCGCTGGCGGTTCTCGTTGCCGCCCCGGCCCAGGCGGCCGAGTACACATCGGCGTTGAAGGTCCGGGGTGTCCAGTACGACGCACCCGGCAGCGACTCCAACAGATGCACCACCGGCAACACGCACCTGGAATACCTGACCATCAAGAACTACTCGTCCTCGGCGACCGTCAATCTCAAGGGCTATGTCGTCAAGGACAAGACCGGCAACCGTTTCGCCTTCACCGCGAATCACTATCTCCAGCCCGGTGACTATGTGAAGTTGCGCGGCGGCAACGGCAACGACTCCGATGCCAACAACGTCGTCTACCGCGACAACTGCAACTTCATGTGGAACAACGACGCCGACACCATCTACCTCTACAAGCCCGCCGGCAGCCCTGCGGACGTGCACAGCTACACGAAGACCAACAACGACCGGGACCGTAACGGCTACATCGGCTACCACGGCTGACAGCACGCGGTTCGTCGGGCGCCGGGCCGACCCGGTGTCCGGCGAACAGGTGCATCCGCTACGAGGGGACCGGCTCGTTCAACTCACGTTCGGCGACCGCACGGAAGCCGTTCGGCGGGCGGCCGGTGAGAAGTCGGACGGTGCCGGTGGTGCGGTCCTCGGCTCCGTCGGCGATGGCGCGGTCAGGATGGCGCCGTCCGCACGGATGCTGTCGGCATGGGCGTGCGCGCCGGTGAAGTTCTGCATGAACCGAGAGGGCCGCAGCACCGCCCACTCCTCGAACAGGCCGGGCAGCGCCCGATGCACCATTCCCACCGCCGGGCCGCCCTCGGGTATCGCCGAGGAACTGAGGAGCACCGCGCGGCGCACCCCGGCGACGCGGGCCCGCCGCAGAAAGCCCGGCACTCCGCCGCTTGACCGCGTACCCGCCGTGCTCGACGCACTCCTCTGCTTCAAGTTCGACAACCGCCATCTCGCCCTGGCCCTGGAGGCGACCGGCAGCGACAGCCCCTACCAGGCGGAGCACTACGAGCGATGGCACAGCCTGCTCCGGTCGGCACTGGATGAGATTCCCGGCCGCGCCAACGCCGACTTCACCGCCCACGCACTGCTCGCGAGCGTCCGAGCCGACCTCGTCGAGCACCTGGCCGGTCAGAAGGGCGTGCCTCGGGAAGACATGCGGAAGCAGCTGGCGAGCTTCGTCGCCGAGGTCCTCGGCACGGGGCCGGACGAGGCGCGGTAGACGGTCGCACACACAAGTGAGGAGCCGACCGGGTTTCCCCGGTCGGCTCCTCGATGCCGTTACTGCGCCGTTACTGCGAGACGGCGTTACCTCGTTGTGGCGTTACCTCATGGTGGCGCTACCGCGTCACGTCTGCCTGCTGTTGATACGGCGGAGCAGTACGAACCCTGCGAGCAGGAGCAGCGCTCCGGCCGCGGCCGGCCACAACTGCGTCCCGGTGTCGGCGAGTCCGCCCGACGTCGCCTGCGGTTCGAGCACCGAGGCGCCCGACGGTTCGGGGCCCGGCACGGCGCCGCCGAGGTCGTTGTCGTCGCCGCCCGTCGCCGCGGCCTCGTCGCTCTGAACGGCCGACGGGGACGTTTCGGTCTTCGGCACCGCTTCGCCATTGCCCTTGTCCTCGCCGTCGGCGGGGTTGGGGGCCTGGGTGCTGTCGGCGGAAGGCTTCTGCGTGTTCTCGGCGCCGTTGTCGGCGGGCTCGTCGTCCTGGTTGTTCCCACCGGACGGTGCGGTGGCCGTGGGCGACGGGGTGTCCTCGCCACCGCCACCGTTGCCGTTCTCGCCGCCGTTGCCGTTCCCATTGCCGTTGTCCGCGGGGTCGTCGTCCCCGTTGTTCCCGCCGGGCGGGTTCTCGGGCGTCGGCGACGGGGAGTTGCCCGGCTCCTCGCCCCCGCCGCCACCGCCACCGTCACCCGCACCGTCGGCGGCGTCGCACTTCCGGCCTCCGTTGATGCAGTCCACCATCTCCCCCATCAGGTCCTCGTCGAAGACGTTGATGAAGTCGCCGTGGTCGGTGACCGGCTTGTGCAGCTGCTCCGGGAACGAGTCGACCGCGAACAGCGGAGTGGTGCGGCCGCCGTCGTTCAGGCTGGGCGCGTCGATGTCGTAGACGATCCGCTGGACGAGCTGCGGGATGGCCTTGAAGCCGTTCCCGCAGACGCCGTTGGCGTCGGCGAAGGCCACGTGGGTGCGGTGGTTGGCGCTGTCGATGTTGTTGCCGTCCCAGCAGCTCTGGAACTTGAAGGTGCGGACCACGTCACTGCCCTGCGGGCAGAGCGGGTACTTGTCCTTCAGCTGCCGGTCCTCGAACCCGGTGCAGCTCCATGAGGCGTTGGCGTTGGCGGTGCCGTTGACGAACGCCTTCGCGTCACCGGTGATGATGCGCAGCAGCTTCGGCATCTCGGTGACCTTGCTCTGCGGGTTGCCCACGAAGGTCATGGTCACCTGCTTGGGCGTGACGATCTCACCGGCGTTGCCCTCGATGCCGCCGCCGGGAGAACCCGCGTCCTGCTCCTGGGCGCCGTTCTGCAGACGGATCACGGGCCAGAAGTACGAGGACTTGTCGCCCTGGTTCTCGCAGGACGTATCGGCGTTGGCCAGGTCCTGGTCACTCGCGAAGGCGTTGTTGCCCTGGTTGCCGACGTAGTCGTGGAAGTGGTGGGCGCCGTTGGTGACACCGGGGGCCACGATCACGTTGTCGGAGTTGAAGAGGCCGTTCTCGTTCACACCGCAGGCGGTGCTGAAGGTGCCGCGGGAGGCGTTGCCCTGCTTGCGCGGGCTCTGCACGTTGGGCTGGACCGACTTGATGTCCACGAAGTCGGCGGCCACAGGGCCGTTGCCGGCCTGGCCGCCGTTGCCGCCCTGCTGATCGCCCTGCTCGCCGCCCTGACCCTGGCCGTTGTCCTGGTTCTGGCCGTTGTCCTGGCCTTCGCCCTGGTTCTGACCGTCCTGGCCCTGGCCGTCCTGGTTCTCGCCGCCCTGCTGGCCTTCGCCGCCCTGGTCGCCGTTCTGCCCGTCGCCGCCCTGCTCGCCCTGGTTGCCCGAGGCGCGAAGTATGCAGGCCGCGAAGGGCTCAAGGCCCTGCGGACGGTCCCCCACCCGGTCGACGGCAATCGCGATCCGCTCGATGGTCGCGGCTCGCTTCTCCTTCAGCGGGTTCATGATCGAGTTCTCGGCGAAGGCACCGTCCTGCTGGATGGCCTGCGTCGACTGCTGCAACCGCTGGTAGGCCTCGGCGATCTGCTTGTCGAGGAGGGCGAGTTCCTTATCGACCTCCACCTTCGCCTCGTCCGGCACCGCCGTCAGCTGACTGCCCACATCCGGGCAGTCGATCGTGGCGGCTCCCGAGGCCAGGACCTGACCGGCCTGGCTCTGACCGCTCTCGGAGGCCGTCGCGTAGACGTTCGCCGCTACCAGCCCACCTCCACCCAGCATCAGCGCGACCGCTCCAATGGTCGCGCGTCGTGCGCCTGTTGGGCGTCTGCGCGTGTTGCGTCCCAAGGATCTACTCCTACGCTTCTGTTGCCGGAGCCGGCATGGCAATCCCCTGCCCTATACGGAGGGGAGGCCCCGAGTGTTCAAACGTCCCGCGGATTCATAGAAACCTCTCATGAACCAGCCCACCCGAGGGCGCCATACGGCTTCTTGCTCCTCGTCCGCGTACGTCCTCCTCGTCCGGCAGGTGTACACGGCCGGACAATGTGACGGAGAGATACGGGCGACTCCGAAGTGACGAGGACCTTACCCCAGAGAGCGGCGGCGGGCGCGCGTCGCGTCTGCGCCGCCTCCATCGCCACGCAGCGGGCACCGACCCGGAAACGCCTTGCGGCGCCCGGGCAGACAGGCCTGCCGGGCGCCGCGAAGTCATGGTGTTGATGAGGGCGTACCACCGCGTATGTACTGGTGGCGGCCGGAGTTCAGCTGGAGCGATCCAGCTACTGCCGGTAACCAGGGGCGGCCGGCCCGCTGTCGGTCACCGGCCCGAAACGCCGACGGTCACCAGCGCACGGGAAGTTCGCGGGCACCCCTGATCAACAGCCCCCGCATCCACGGCAGCTCGGTCTCGTCGGCGTCCAGCCTCAGGTCCGGGCAGCGTTCCAGGAGGGTGCGGATCGCGATGCGGCCCTCCAGCCGGGCCAGCGGGGCGCCCAGGCAGTAGTGCAGGCCATGCCCGAAGGCGATGTGGCCGCGGGAGTCCCGGCGGATGTCGAACCGGTCGGCCTGCTGGAAGCGCTCCGGATCACGGCCGGCGCCGGCCATGGCGATCAGGACGGTGGAGCCGGCGGGGATGGTCACCCCGCCCATCTCCACGTCCTCCAGCGCCAGCCGGTCCGTGCAGTTCTCCACCGGGCCGTCGTAGCGGAGCATTTCCTCGATCGCGCCTTCGAGCAGCCCGAAGTCGGCGCGCAGATCGGCCAGTTGGCCAGGATGTGCGAACAGGGCCCGCATGCCGTTGCCGATCAGGTTGACCGTGGTCTCGTGGCCGGCGATGAGCAACAGCACGCACATGCCGATGAGTTCGTCGGGCGAGAGCCGGTCGCCGCCCTCGTCCACGGTGTGGATCATCGCGCTCAGCAGGTCCTGCCCGGGGTGGCTCCGCTTGGCCGCGACCAGTTCGGCGAGGTACGCCGGCATCTCCTGGTAGGCGCGCGCCTCCGCCTCCGGACTCGTACGGGCGACCATCTCGTTGGACCAGGCACGGAAGGCGTCCCGGTCGAGCGCGGGCACGCCGAGCAGTTCACAGATGACGGTCATGGGCAGCGGAAAGGCGAAGGAGGCCACCAGGTCCGCCTGCCGTTCCTCCCCCGTGAGCATCGCGTCCAGCAGTTCGTCTGCGATCTGCTGGACGCGAGGGGCCAGGGCGTCGATACGACGTGCGGTGAACTCCCTCGCCACCAGCCGCCGTAGCCGGGTGTGGTCCGGCGGGTCCGACATCAGCATGTGGGCGAGCGCCGGCTGGTCCTGCTCCGTGTTGACGATCTGGCCGATGTTGCCGGACTTGCGCCAGTCCCGGCTGAGCCGGGGGTCGGTGAAGGCGGTACGGCACGCGTCGTAACCGACGACGAACCACACCTCCTCGCCGTCGGTGTCGAGGACCCGGTGCACGGGTCCGGCCGCGCGGAGTTCGGCGTAGACGGGATAGGGGTCGCGGGTGAAGTCCCCTCCGAGTTGCTGCAGATCGACAACAGGCCCTGCTGACATGCTGTTTCCCCCTGATGATCGGTTGACAGCACGCTAACCGGCACTCGGCACGGGACCAACGGTTCTTTCGGCCAGCCGCGTCCCGCCGGAGGACCGGCATGGACTCCGCCGTCCCGTCACTGCCGGAGCGGTTCGGCGGACGGTGGAACGGGCGACTGATAGCCGCCGCTGGCCAGCATCCGCACCTCCCCCGCCGGGCTGATCTCGGCGCGGAGAATGCCGGTGGGATCGCAGTAGACCGGGTTTCCGCCCGGTCCCAGGGTGTCGGTCCGTTCGACGACCACCTTGTCCGTGGTCGCACCGACGCCCGACCCTCCATGGGTGAAGGTCAGCCGGTACCGGTCAGGGGTATGCATGACGACCTCCCACGCTTCAGGCATAAATCAGCGCAAAACGGAACCCCTCCCATGATGCGGCGAGATCGCGCCGACGGCAGCATCGGAGGGCCCGGAAACACCGGCACGGAGCCGTGGCCACTTGCGCCGCCCCGCATACCCGAGCCGCCCCTTCCGCCATTGGTCTGGGCCACTGGGCCCGGGCGGTCGCCCCTCCCGGGGTATGACCCTCTCGCCTCATGGCGCCCGGCAGTGTAGACATGGGCGTATGGTCCGACTCTTGGGTCGATCCTGGGCTCGGTCGACCCCCCGCCTCAAAGGCCTGCGTGCGCGGCGCAGGCGTGACCGCCCTCGCCGAGCGCATGCGCGGCGGGCACGACAGACGCCGCGCCATCCAGTCGATCCCCGGGGGGCCCACGACGACGGGCACGGGTCCTCGGCGGGGCCCCGGTCCGGGCTGGGCGGGCGCAGTCTCGCGGGCCAGGTGTTCGTCCTGCAAGTGGTGATCGTGCTGCTGCTGGTCGTGGCCGCGGTGGTGGCCCTGGTGCTGCAGGTGCGGCACGACAGCACCCAGGAGGCCACGAACCGTTCCCTGGCCGTCGCCGAGACGTTCGCCAATGCTCCCGGCACCCGCGACGCCCTGAGTTCCTCCGATCCCACCGCGGTGCTCCAGCCGCGGGCCGAGGCCGCCCGTGAGCGGTCCAAGGTGGACTTCGTCGTGGTGATGAACACCGACGGGGTCCGCTACACCCATCCCAAGCCCGACCGGATCGGCAAGAAGTTCGTCGGGACCCTCGAACCGGCGCTGGAGGGCCGCTCCTTCACCGAGGAGATCACGGGAACCATCGGGCCGCTGGTGCAGGCCGTGGTTCCCGTCAAGGCGGACGACGGCAAGGTCGTGGGCCTGGTGTCGGCGGGCATCACCACCGAGAACGTCGGCGGTGTCGCGGACCGGCAGCTCCCGCTCCTGCTGACCGCCGCGGCCGCGGCACTCGCCCTGGCCCTGGGCGGGACGGCGCTGGTGAGCAGACGGCTGCTGCGCCAGACACACGGGCTCGGTCCGTTCGAGATGACCCGGATGTACGAGCACCACGACGCGGTGCTGCACGCGGTCCGGGAAGGAGTGATCATCGCCAGCGGCGAGGGGCGGCTGCTGCTCGCCAACGACGAGGCGCACCGGCTGCTGGATCTTCCCCGGGACGCCGAGGGACGGCATGTGCTCGAACTCGGCCTCGACACGGACACGGCCGGTCTGCTGGCCTCCGGGCGCGTGGCGACGGACGAGGTGCACCTGGTCGGCGACCGGCTCCTGGCGATCAACCAGCGGCCCACGGACCTCAAGGGCGGCCCGGCCGGCAGCGTCGCGACACTCCGCGACTCGACCGAGCTGCGTGCCCTGTCCGGCAAGGCCGAAGTGGCCCGGGAGCATCTCAAGCTCCTGTACGACGCCGGGGTGGGCATCGGTACGGGCCTGGACGTGACCCGTACCGCCGAGGAGCTGGCGGAGGTGGCGGTACCGCGTTTCGCGGACTACGTCACCGTGGACCTGGCCGACGCCGTGCTGAGCGGCCAGGAGCCGGAGGCGGGCACCGATCTGCGCCGTACGGCGTTCAGCGGTATCCGCAAGGACGCTCCCCTCTATCCGGTGGGCGAGCGGATCAGGTTCGTCGCGTCCACGCCGCAGGCCCGCAGCATCGGCACCGGCCGGGCCGTGGTCGAGCCCAGCCTGCGGGAGGCTCCGGGGTGGCTCGCGCAGGATCTGGAGCGCACCGCGCAGGTCGTGGAGTACGGGATCCACTCGCTGATCATCGTTCCGGTGCGGGTGGGGCACCTGGTGATGGGCGTGGTCAACTTCTGGCGCTCGGAGAAGCCCGAGCCGTTCGACGAGGAGGAGCTGGCCCTCGCCGAGGAGCTGGTCGCCCGTGCCGCGGTCTCCATCGACAACGCGCGCCGCTACACGCGCGAGCACACCATGGCCGTGACGCTGCAGCGCAGTCTGCTGCCGCGCAATCTGCCCGAGCAGAGCGCCCTGGACATCGCCTACCGCTACCTGCCCGCGCAGGCCGGGGTGGGCGGCGACTGGTTCGACGTACTGCCGCTGTCCGGCGCCCGGGTCGCGCTCGTCGTGGGCGATGTCGTCGGCCACGGGCTGCACGCCGCGGCGACGATGGGGCGGCTGCGGACCGCCGTGCACAACTTCTCCGCGCTCGATCTACAGCCCGACGAGCTGCTCGGACTCCTCGACGAGCTGGTCGGCCGCATCGACCAGGACGAGGCGGCGGAGGACAGCGGTGCCGCGATCACCGGCGCCACCTGTCTGTACGCCGTCTACGACCCGACCTCCCGGAAGTGCGCCGTCGCCCGGGCGGGCCATCCACCGCCTGCCGTCGTCGGCCCCGACGGCACCGTGGAGTTCCCCGAGGTGCCCGCGGGCCCGCCGCTCGGTCTTGGCGGCCTCCCGTTCGAGACGGCCGAACTCGAGCTGGAGGAGGGCAGCCGTCTGGTTCTCTACACGGACGGGCTCGTCGAGGACCGGGATCGGGACATCGACGTCGGCCTGGAGCTGCTGCGCACCGCGCTGGCCGGCGCCGACCGGTCGCCCGAGGACACCTGCCAGGGCGTCCTCAACGCCCTCCTTCCCGACCGGCCCAGTGACGACATCGCCCTGATCGTCGCCGGCACCCGTGCCCTCGGAGCCGACCGCATCGCCGAATGGCAGGTGCCGTCCGACCCGGCCGCCGTCGGCGAGGTGCGCGCGTCGGTGACCCGGCAGCTGGCGGAGTGGGGGCTGGACGAACTGGCCTTCGCCACGGAGCTGATGCTCAGCGAGCTGGTCACCAACGCGATCAGGTACGGCACGGGCCCCATCCAGGTCCGTATGCTGCGCGACCGCAGCCTGATCTGCGAGGTGTTCGACGGCAGCAACACATCACCGCACCTGCGGTACGCGGCCAGCACGGACGAGGGTGGACGCGGACTGTTCCTCGTCGCCCAACTCGCCGAACGCTGGGGCACCCGCTACGCGCCCGCCGGAAAGGTCATCTGGACCGAACAGCCGCTGCCCTGAGGCCCAGCCTTGGGTTCAGCCGTGCGAGGGGGGATCCTCGCGGGGCCCCGGACGGGCCTCGGGCGGGTCCGAAGCAGGCCGGGTCGCGTCGGCCGTGCTCTCCGGTACGTCCCCGGCCTCCTGGGCGTCCCCGGCCGCCACGGGCGCCATGGCTCCGGCTCCCTGGAGGCGCTCCAGGTCGTCGGGGCGTACCTGAATGACGATCAGGGCGATCAGGGCGCCCACGACGGCGATGATCGCCGCGACGACGAACGCGCTCGAAATACCCGAGGTCAGCACCTGGTCGCTCCAGGGCGGCGGGAGTTCACCGGTTCTGCGGAACTCGAGCCGCTGGGCCGGGGTCGCCTCCGCCATGAAGTCGCGTACCTGATCGGTGGCTTCGTTGCGGCTGGCCGTACCGAAGACGGTCACCAGCACCGACAGACCGAGCGAACCGCCCACCTGCTGGGTGGCGTTGAGGATCCCGGATGCCGCTCCCGCGTCCTTCGACTCCACTCCCGAGACCGCCATCAGCGTCAGCGCCACGAAGTTGAGACCCATGCCGAAGCCGAAGACCAGCATGGGGCCCAGGATGCTGCCCGCGTATGTGCTGTCGACCCCGGTCAGGGTCAGCCAGCCGAGCCCGATGGCGGACAGGACCGCGCCGACCGTCATGAAGGGCTTGGGCCCCCACTTGGGCAGCAGTTGTGAGGCGAATCCCGCACCGATGGCGATGATCGCGCTCACCGGCAGGAAGGCGAGACCGGCCTCCAGCGGGCTGAAGCCCAGGATGTTCTGCACGAAGAGCGTCAGGAAGAAGAACATCCCGAACATCGCCGCGGCCAGGCTCAGCATGATCGCGTAGACACCCGCCCGGTTGCGGTCGCGGAACATCCACAGCGGCGTGATGGGTTGTTTCGACCTGCGCTCGATGGCGATGAATGCGGCGAGGAGCACGATGGCGGCGGCAAAGGCCGCGAGGGTCAGGCTGTCGCTCCAGCCGTCCTCCGAGGCGCGGATGAACCCGTAGACGAGCATCACCATGCCGGCGGTGGAGGTGAGCGCGCCGAGGATGTCGAAATGGCCGGGATGGCGCTCGGACTCCCGGATGTAGCGGGGTGTCGCCAGCACGATCAGCAGGCCGATGGGCACGTTGACGAACAGGACCCAGCGCCAGTCGAGCCACTCCACGAGCAGTCCGCCGGCCAGCAGGCCGATCGCGCTGCCACCGGCCGAGACCGCGGCGAACACGCCGAACGCCCTGTTCCGCTCGGGCCCCTCCTCGAACGTCGTGGTGATCAGCGAGAGAGCCGTCGGGGAGGCGATGGCACCACCGACACCCTGCAAGGCGCGCGCCGCGAGCAACTGCCAGGACTCCTGCGAGAGTCCGCCGAGCAGGGAGGCGAGCACGAAGAGCAGGACGCCGAACATGAAGACGCGGCGACGGCCGAGGATGTCGCCCAACCGCCCGCCGAGCAGGAGCAGACCGCCGAAGGTCAGCGTGTAGGCGTTGATCACCCAGGACAGGCTCTCGGTCGAGAAGCCGAGCGAACTCTGGATGTGCGGAAGGGCGATGTTCACGATGGTGATGTCGAGGACCACCATCAACTGGCAGGAGGCGATGACGAGTAGTGCGATCCCCCTGCCTCGGCCCCGCTCCGGGGACTTGGCAGTTTCCGAGGGTGTCGTCCGAGCGCCCGTCATGGCATGTGTCCTGCGTGTACGACGACCTGAAGGCCGACGTTCGCTGTACCGACGGTAGTCCTGAGCGCCGGGCCCCACCAGTCGATCTTGCCGTGGTCCGACTGGCGCCCGGGCCACTCGTCACTCGTCGGCGGTGGAACCCTGTTCGGAGACGGACGCCGTCTGCAGCTCCTGCGATCTGGTGTCGCGCTCGGCGTCGCGCTCGGCGTCGTGCTGCGCCAGCACGGAGAGCAGCCCCGCGACCGACAGCCCGGCGTCGGCCGGGTGGCGCAGGCCGGTCCCCGCCTCGATGTGGTACTCGTTCGTGCGCCCCTGCCGGGTGTGCGTGAGGTAACCACCCTGCTCCAGATCGGCGATGATCTTCTGAACGGCCCGCTCCGTGAGGCGGCAGCGCGCGGCGATGTCCCGGATACGGGTGTTCTGGTCATCGGCGATGGCAGCCAGCACGCGGGCGTGATTGGTGAGGAACGTCCAGCCGGAATGTGTCTCAGGTACTCCACCCATGCGCCACAGCATAGGACCTGCCATTCACGCATTCAAAAGGGCGAAAGAATTTTCATGTATCGCTTGACGTGTGACACTCGGGAGCTGAGCCTGGGGGAGTTAGACACGGCCGGATGCCTCAGGAGCGGCTGCCATGCGAGACACTGCACTCTCCGCGCAGTTCGAGAGCGGGTACGAGCCCGTCTGCGCGGCATCGGTCATCGCGGGGGAGGGACGTCCGTCGGCGCCCCTGAAGATCGAGGCACACCAGGTCGGCGCGCGTACCGCCGTCGTGATCGCCGGTGAGATCGACCTCGACGGCGAACAGCAGCTGAAACAGGAGCTGCGTCGGGCCCTCGCCGAGTCGGTCACCGGCGTGGATCTCGATCTGAGCGGAGTCGACTTCTGCGACTGCTCCGGTCTCAACGTCCTGCTGCGGCTGCGCCGGCGCGCCCTGAAGGACGCCAAGACCGTCGTCATACAGTCCGCCGACCCGGTGGTCGAACGGCTGCTCGCCGTCACCGAGACGTCGTCACTGTTCGCGCCCGCACCCACGGCCGACGCCGCCAGGACCCCGGCCCTTCCGGGCCAGGACACACGCCCCGGTCAGACACACCGCCCCACGGAGGAGGACGCGTTGCCCGGCGATGCCGAGCGGGACCTGCGCGCGGAAGTCGTCCAGCTCAAGCGCGCCATGCAGACCCGGCCGGTCATCGACCTGGCCCGCGGAGTCCTGATGGCCTCGTTCGGCCTGAGCCCGGAGAACGCCTGGAGCGTCCTGGTGGCGGTCTCCCAGAACACCAACACCAAACTCCATCACCTGGCCCAGGAGATGGTGGGCGCCGTCCAGGGCGAGCCCCTGCCCGAACCGCTCCAACAACACCTGGCGGCGGCGGTCGCCGAACTCACCACTCCCCCGCCCGCCAACACGACCGACGCCGGCCCCGACCACTCCAACAACAAGGAGCTGGAGAAGGAGGGAGCCCCGGAATCAGAACCGTGAACGGCGATGGCAGCGGCCTTGGGCCCTGCTCCACCCCGACCGCGGCACCGCCTCAGCCCTCGTCGAGACGCTCCGTGGACATCGATTCGCGGTGCAGTGCCTCCGTCACCTCGCGTTGGTAGTCGGTGTAGGCGGCGCGTAGGGCCGGTGCCGGCCAGGGGGTGGGGAGGAGCTCGTCGGGGAGTACGGGGTCGGTGACCAGGTGGCGGACCATGGCCGCGAAGGTGGCGAAGCGGTCGGCCGGGTGGGTGAGTTGGGCCACGTGGGCCAGTAGTGCGCCCCCGGTGTCGGCCCAGTCGTCGAGCGGCCACAGGGCCGCGGCCAGGGCGCGGGCGGGCTGTTCGGGGCGTGCGGTGAAGCGTTGGGTGAACTCCGTGAGGTGGGCCGGCCAAGGGCGTCGCAGGTTGGCCGGGCGGAGCCAGACGCCCTCGCGCAGTTCCGCCAGTCGCAGGCGGGACAACTCGGCGCGCAGTTCGGCCCGTTCGGCGGGTCCGCGGCCGGTCGTGGTGACGACGACGGTTTCCCACGAACCGTCCCAGGCCCTGGTCCTCGGGTGGACCGCGTCGTCCTGGCGGCGCTGGCGTTCCAGGAGCCGTTCGCTGAGGCGGTAGACCCCGTCGGCGCGGGCCAGGTCGCCCGCCGTCACCATCCGGCTGAGCGCGGCCCGCAGCGTGGAGCCGGCGATACCGAAGGGTTCGACGCTGCGGACCAGGTCCCGTACCGGAAGCTCCGGCGGATGCACGCCGAGCAGGAGGCTCAGGACGACCGACCGCGCGGACAGTGGGCGCGGTTCGACGTCGGCCGGCGACTGAGGGGCGTTCATCCGCATGGACCGCATTGTGCCCGGTCAGGCGAGGCGGGACGCGGGCACGGCCGTGTTCCGCATGCGTTCGGTGCCGCCCGCGCGAGCCCGGAGCGCGCCCCGGAAGCGGCGTGTTACACCCTTGATGCGACCGCAGAGATAGTGCAACACTGACCGTATGGTCCCGATACTCGCGCCCGAGCAGTCCGCCACGCACGACGTCACCAACCAGGCCCCGCCCCTGACTCCGTACGACGCCTCCGATGACGCGGCCCTGCTGGAGGGACTGCGCCGCGAGGGCGCCGACTGGGCCGAGGAGGACGTACGGCGTCTGGGCCGCGTGGCCGGCGGTGAGGAGGCCCAGCTGTGGGGCGAACAGGCCAACCGCCACGAGCCGGAGCTGCGTACGCACGACCGCTACGGCAACCGGATCGACGAGGTCGAGTTCCACCCGAGCTGGCACCGGCTGATGGGGGTGGCGGTGGCCGAGGGCCTGGCCGCCTCGCCCTGGGCCGACGACAGGGCCGGCGCCCATGTCGCCCGTACCGCCGGCGGACTGGTGTGGGGCCACACCGAGGCCGGACACGGCTGCCCCACCTCGATGACGTACGCGGCCGTACCCGCTCTGCGGCGGCAGCCCGAGCTGGCCGCGGTCTACGAACCCCTGCTGGTCAGCCGGGTCTACGATCCGGGGCTGCGCGTCCCGGGCGAGAAGCGCGGGCTGCTGGCGGGCATGGGGATGACGGAGAAGCAGGGCGGCTCGGACGTCCGTACCAACACGACGGTGGCCGCGCCGACGGCCGAGCCGGGCGTGTTCACGCTGCGCGGCCACAAGTGGTTCACGTCGGCGCCGATGTGCGACGTGTTCCTGGTCCTCGCCCAGGCGCCCGGCGGTCTGTCCTGCTTCCTCGTGCCGCGGATCCTGCCGGACGGCACCCGCAACACGTTCCGCATCCAGCGGCTGAAGGACAAGCTCGGCAACCGTTCCAACGCCTCCTCGGAGCCGGAGTTCGACAACACCGTCGCCTGGCTGGTCGGCCCCGAGGGCCAGGGCGTGAAGACGATCATCGAGATGGTCAACTGCACGCGTCTGGACTGCGTGATGATGAGCGCGACGCTTATGCGCAAGACCCTCGTGGAGGCGGGACACCACACGAGGCACCGCGGCGCCTTCGGGGCGCTGCTGGTCGACCAGCCCCTCATGCGCAACGTACTGGCCGATCTGGCGCTGGAGTCCGAGGCCGCCACAACGCTCACCCTGCGGCTCGCGGGAGCCGCCGACCGCGCGATCCGCGGCGACGCGCAGGAGTCGGCGTTCCGCAGGATCGCCACCGCCGTCGGCAAGTACTGGGTGACCAAGCGCGGACCGGCCTTCACCGCCGAAGCCCTGGAGTGCCTGGGCGGCAACGGCTATGTGGAGGAGTCGGGCATGCCCCGCCACTACCGCGAGGCGCCCCTGCTCTCCATCTGGGAGGGGTCGGGCAACGTCAACGCGCTCGATGTGCTGCGTGCCCTCGGTCGGGCGCCCGACACCGCAGAGGCCCTGTTCGCCGAACTCGCCCTGGCGCACGGGGCCGACGCCAGGCTCGACGCGGCCGTGCTCCGGCTCAAGGACCACCTGTCCGACGTGGCGGGAGCCGAGACGGGCGCCCGCCGGCTGGTGGAGCTGATGGCGCTGGCTCTGCAGGGCTCGCTGCTGGTCCGCCACGCCCCGCCCGCCGTCGCCGACGCCTTCTGCGCGACCCGCCTCGGCGGCGACTGGGGTTACGCCTTCGGCACGCTCCCCTCCTCGGCCGACCTGGACGCGATTCTCAACCGGGCCCTGCCGGAAGGCAGTTGATCCTGCCCGGAAGCCGGTTGGCCCTGCCCGGTAGGCCAGGTGTCTAGCTCTGAGGGGTCTCCGCGACATCGGCGGAGACCTGCTCGGCGCCGATCCGCCGGATGCGTTCGGTGCCCCACGCGCCAAGGGAGGCCAGGGCAGCGTTGAGCGAGACACCGTGCTCCGTCAGGGAGTACTCGACCTTCGGCGGCACCTCGCGGTACACCTCCCGATGGACGAGCCCGTCCTCCTCCATCTCCCGCAGATGCTGAATCAGCATCTTCTCGCTGACGCCCGGCAGTCCGCGGCGCAGCTCGGCGAACCGGCGGACCCCGTAGTGGTCCAGCTCCCACAGGATCAGCGACTTCCACTTGCCGGCCACCACGTCCATGGCCGCGTCGATGCCGCAGAAATCTGGGTGCGATGGGTACCGCCCTCGCGGGCGCCCTGGTGAAGGCCGGATACGCGACCACGTGCTGGAACCGCTCTCCGGGGAAGGCCGACGAACTCGTCGCGCAGGGCGCGGAGGTGGCCGCCACGGCCCGGGACGCGGTCCTGGCCGGCCGGCTGGTGATCGTGTGTCTGCTGGACCACGGGTCGGTCCATGAGGTGCTCGACCCGCTCTCCGACGAGCTGGCCGGACGGACCCTGGTCAACGTGACCACGACGTCCCCGGCGCAGTCACGGGAGTTCGCGGAGTGGGCCGCCCGAGCCGGGGTCGCCTATCTGGACGGCGGAATCATGGCCGTGCCGGACATGATCGGCCGGCCCGGGTCGTCGATCCTCTACAGCGGATCGGCCGAGGTCTTCGACGAGTACGAGCCGCTGCTCGAACTGTGGGGTACCAGTACCTACTTCGGTGAGGACGCCGGGCTGGCGTCCCTGTACGACCTCGCCCTGCTCGCCGGCATGTACGTCATGTTCGCCGGTTTCGTGCACGGTGCCGCCATGGTCGCGCCCGCCGGTGTGACGGCGGGCGAGTTCGCCGCACTGGCCGCGCCCTGGCTGACGGCCATGACCGGTGGTCTCCGGGGGTTCGCCGAGGTCATCGACGGCGGGGACTACACGGTGGCGGGACAGCAGAGCCTCGTGTTCTCCGACCTCGGTGACCTCGCGGCCGCCAGTGCGGACCAGGGCATCAGCACCGAGGTGGTCGCCATGGTCCAGCGGCTCATCCAGCGCCAGATCGACGCAGGCCACGGAGACGAGGGCTTCGCCCGGATCATCGAGAGCATCAGGCAGCCGGCCTGAGTCGGGCGCGCGGGGCGCCGGGGGCCGGTCAGGGGACTTCACCGGCCAGGCCCCCTGCCGCTGGGGTCCCGCCGCCTACAGTGGTGCGCCCGGGCAGCACATGGGTGTGCCCGGGCTGGAGGTGAGCGCGATGCCCGTCGCCGACGTCCCGGCGGCTCCCGCAGGGACCAGCCGCAGCACATCGGCCACGATCCAGCCGAACATCCTGCGCTATCTGACCTCGGTCGCGTTCGAGCGCGGTGTCGACCTGCGGCCGCATCTGGAGCAGGTCGGTCTGGACGAGACCCTGATGCGTTCGGCGGCCCTCAGGGTCTCCTACCGTCAGGGCAGCGCGGTGATCCGGCGGGCCCTGGAGCTCACCGGTGACGAGCACCTGGGCATGAAGGTGGGCGCGGCGCAGCACCTGACCGCCTGGGGGCTGCTCGGCTTCGCTCTCATGGCGGCGGAGAACCTGCGGCAGGCCGCCGAGACCGGGGTGACGTACCAGAATCTGTCCGGCGCGATGGTGGTGTGGTCGGCGGGCGAGGAGGACGGCGGTTTCGCCATCCGTGCCGACCTGCCCGATCCCGCCCTGGATCCGGGTGTCGCCGTCTTCCTGGTCGAGGAGGCGCTGACCTCCGCGGTCACGCTCGCCCGGTTGACCGTCGGCCCGGAATTCCGCCCGCGCGTGGTGGAGTTCGCCTTCCCCGCGCCGGCCCACGGCGACCCGTACGGCCCCTTCTTCGGATGTCCGGTCCGCTTCGGGGTCCCGGTCAGCCGTGTCGTCGTCGACCCCGTGTGGGCCAGGGCTCCGATGCCGGGCCGGGATCCGGTGACGTTCGCGTCGGCGCTGGAGACGCTCGACGAGCAGATGGCCTCGCGTCGGCACCACCAGGAGCTGCTGGAGGTCATGGAGATCTCCATCGCGCAGAGCCTCCCGGTGGTGCCCTCGTTCGCCGAGCAGGCGCGTCGGCACACGGCCAGCGAACGCACGCTCCGGCGCCGGCTGGCCGACTGCGGCACCACGTACGAGGCTCTCGTCGACGGAGTGCGCAGGGAGCGCGTCGAACGGTTGCTGCGGCGCCCGGAACTGACCCTCCGTGACATCGCCCATCAGGCCGGTTTCTCGGACGAGCGGACCCTGCGCCGGGCGGTGCGCCGCTGGCACGGCACCTCTTCGCGGCGGCTTCGGGAGGAAATGCTGGGCGCCGAGGGGCCGGCCCGGGGCTGACGCCGGACAGGGGCGCCGCGCAGGCCCCCGTACCTGCCCCCGTACACCCCCGTAGGTCCCCGTCTTCGGCGGGTCGGTCAGCGGCTGCGGATCCAGATGGTCTTCTCCCTGGTCCACTGCTCGAAGGCGTTCGTGGACTTCTCCGCGCCACCGAAGCCGGACTCCTTCCAGCCGCCGAAGGGGGTCGTGATGTCGCCTTCGCTGTAGGAGTTGACCGAGACGACCCCGGCCTGGATACCGCGTGCCAGGCGGAGGGCGGCGTCGAGGTCGCGGGTCCACACGGAGGCCGCGAGCCCGTACGCGGTGGCGTTGGCCAGGGCGATCGCCTCGGTCTCCGAGGTGAAGGTCTGCAGTGTCACGACCGGTCCGAACAGCTCCTTGGTGAGGACGTCGCTGCCCTCGGGGGCGTGGGTGACGACGGTCGGCGGGTAGTAGGCGCCGCGCGGCGGCAGACCGTCGGGCAGGCCCGCGGTGTGGATGTGGGCTCCGTCGGCGCGGGCGGCCTCCACGGCTCCCGCGACCCGGTCGAAGGCGGCCCGGTCGATGAGCGGGCCCATGTGCGTTCGGGGGTCGGCCGGGTCGCCGACGACCAGTTCCCTCGCGGCGACCGTGAACCGGGCCAGGACGTCGTCGGCGATGCTCCGATGAACCAGGATGCGGGAGCCGGCCGTGCAGTTCTGGCCCATCGTCAGGAACGCGGCCTCGATCATGCCGTCGATGAGATCGTCCCCGTAGGCGAGGGCGTCGGCCATCAGGACCTGCGGGCTCTTGCCGCCCATCTCCAGCGAGACGCGCTTGAAGTTGGTCTCGGCCGCGTCCTTGAGGATCCGCCGCCCGGTGGCGGTGGACCCGGTGAACGACAGCGCTCCCACAAGGGGGCTGCGGGCCAGGGCGGTCCCGGCGACCGGGCCGTGTCCGGGCAGGACCGTGAGGACGCCGTCCGGGAGGCCCGCCTCGGCGGCGAGCGCGGCCAGGTGGAGCGCCGAACGCGGTGTCGCCTCGGCGGGCTTGACCAGCAGACAGTTTCCGGCGGCCAGGGCGGGCCCGACCTTCCAGGCGGTCATGGCCAGCGGGTAGTTCCACGGCAGGATCGCCGCGACCACCCCGATGGGCTCCCGGCTCGTCAGGCCCAGGCTGTCGGACCCGGTGGGGGCCACGCGGCCGAAGACCTTGTCGGCCGCTTCGGCGAACCAGCGGATCGACTCGATCGCGCCGGGTACGTCCCCTGCCCGGCACTCGGCGATCGGCTTGCCCGCGTCCTCGCTGTCCAGCCGGGCCAGCAGCTCGGCGTCGCGTTCCATCAGGCCGGCCAGCCGCAGCAGCACCGCGCTCCGCTCGCGCACCGGCGAGCGCGACCAGACTCCCGAATCGAAGACCTGCTGGGCCTGCTCGGCGGCCTTGGCGACGTCCTCCGCCGTCGCGGCGGGGAGCGTGGTGTTCAGCTCCCCCGTGGTCGGGTTGACAACGCGCAGCACGGACCGGCTCTCCACTGTGGTCATGCCTCCTCCACCAGTTCCCATCGGTCGTCGACCCGGCACGCCAGCCCCCTGCGGCGCAGGTCCTCCAGATACCGCGCCATGCCGCGATCGCCTCTCCTGCGGAAGAGCGGGAGGACCTTGGGCAGCAGGTTCGGCGCGAGCATCGCGAACCGGACGAGCCACGACTCGCCGGGCCGGGGATACGCCTCCAGGCGTGGCCTGTCCAGCAGACCGACCACGGCTGCCACGACGTCGGCGGGCTGCTGCGGCGGGTCCTGGAACTGCATGGAGTTGCCGCCGTCCACGGCCTCCTGGCGCAGCATCCGGGTGTCGGTGGCGGACGGGAGCACCGACCCGGCGAGGATGCCCTTGCTCCTCAGGTCGAGCCCGATGGAGAGCATCGCGCCGCGCAGTCCGAACTTCGAGGCCGTGTAGATGGGGGTCTCGCCCAGCGGGAAGATTCCGCCGAGGGAGACGGTGGTAACCACACGGGCGTCCCGGGAGGCCTGGAGCAGGGGGATCGCGATCCTGGTCGCGATCAGCGGGGAGATCAGGTTGAGCGTGATCTCCCCTTCGATGCTCTCTACGCTGCGGACGTCGAAGCGTTCGGCGCTGGTCATGCCCACGTTGTTGACTAGGACGTCCAGCCGGCCGTAGGTGTCGGCGACCCGGTCGAAGAGACGCTCCACCTGGGCGCGGTCCAGGACGTCGCAGCCGATGCCCAGGTGCCCGGCGCCGGGCAGTTCGTCGGCGGTCCTCTCGGCGCGGGCCGTGTCGATGTCGACGACCACGCAGCGGGCACCGCCGGAGGCGAAGCGGCGGCACATCGCTCTGCCGATACCGCCCGCGCCGCCGGTCACCAGCATGACCTTGTCGGTGAAGTCGAAGCCACTCACGACACCGCCTCCGCACGCCGCGGGGACCTCACCGAAGGCGGCTGCCCCTCGGTGCGCCAGCCCATCCGGTCCGCGATCCTGCCGAGGTGCTTCACGATGGTCGCGCTGTCGACGTAGCCGGTGTGACGGGGCGAGTCGACGAACTTCAGACCCCCGGTCAGATCCGGTCGGTCGTTGCGGATCATCTGCGCGAAGCGCTCCGCGTTCGGCAGCCCGTGCCGCGTGTCGTGGACGTACCCGGCGATCAACTGGGCCTGGGTGTCGAAGAGTTGGTACGCCCCGGAGTTGGTCTCGATGAAGCCGACGCCGAACAGCCCCTGGTGCTCGCGGGAGAACGACGACAGGTACAGGTCGGGGTGCTGTTCGTCGCCGAAGTACTTCTGCGCGACCGGCACCTTGTGCACATAGCCGGTGGCCATCAGGACGAGGTCGAAGTCGTCGCTCGTGCCGTCGGTGAAGTGGACGGTGCTGCCCTCGGCGCGGGCTATCCCCGGTTTGGCGGTGATGTCCCCGTGCTGGAGGTGGTGGATCAGCATCGAGTTGACCGCGGGGTGCGTCTCGAACAGCCTGTGGTCCGGCTTCTGCAGGCCCAGACGCCTCGGGTCGCCGTTGACGATCCGCAGGAGGGCACCGAAGACCCGCTGCTCCAGCCACATCGGCAGCTTCGGACCGCCGGCCGCGATGGTGTCCACCGGCCGCCCGAACAGATGCTTGGGGATGAACCAGTAGCCGCGCCGCATGCTGATCACCGCGTGGTCCGCACTGCGCGCCGCGTCGCAGGCGATGTCGCAGCCGGAGTTCCCCGCCCCCACGACCAGCACCCGCTTTCCGCGCAGTTCCTCCGCGCTGCGGAAGCCGACCGTGTGGCGGACCTCGCCGGTGAAGTTCCCCGGCAGTTCGGGGAGGTTGGGGTGCCACTGCGCGCCCGTGCACACCACGACCTCGCCGTGCACGCTCCGCCGTCCGTCGGCCCGGGTGACGGTCCAGGTCCCGTCCGCGTTCTTCTCGACGCCCTCGACGCCGACGCCGAACTCGATCCGGTCCGTCAGCCCGTAGGCGTCGGCGA
This sequence comes from Streptomyces sp. NPDC050988, assembly GCF_044456225.1. NCBI lineage: Bacteria > Bacillati > Actinomycetota > Actinomycetes > Kitasatosporales > Streptomycetaceae > Streptomyces > Streptomyces sp. NPDC050988. The sequence continues at coordinate 35,832 of NZ_JBITFQ010000001.1, forward strand.
ACGACCGCAGGTACGACAGGATCTGGCGGTGCGGAGGATAGTCCGCGAAGTGGTCGGGCATCGGCCAGCCGCCGTATCCCGAGAGCGTCCTGCTGGAGATGAAGTGGGCCGACTCGTACATCGGACTGCCTGGATTGTCGATGTCCCAGATGCCGCCGGGCCCGGTGTGCCGCTCCAGGTGCGTGTACGGCAGGTTCCTCTCGGCCAGGGCCCTCGCGACCGCCAGCCCGGCAGGTCCCGCCCCGATGACACAGGTGTCGTACTGGGTCTTCTCCACGAGCCCGCCTCCTTTCTCCTCGCACTTCGCCGGTGTTGCCGGAAACCTATGCACCGGGCGCCCGTCGCGAACTGGTCTGCGCGGCCACGGAGGGGACTTCGGCGGCCACAGGTCTGCCTCCCTGGGCCCGGTCTCTCGAGTCCCGGGGTGATCGAGGGCACGTTCACGGCCGACCCCGGCCGGGGACGTCGACACGGGCCGTCAGCGGTCCCACCGGCTTCCCCAACGCCCCCGTCTACGGCGTAAAGAAGGCGGGCGTCATCCATCCGACCAAGGTCACCGCCCTCGATCGCGCGCTCTCTCCCTCCCCCGTGCGCCGCAACTGTTTCTGCCCTGCGTCATCGACACACCGCTCGCACAGGGCTTCTCCAGGCTGCCGCCCAACCGCCCAGCCCCCCCGGGTCTACGCCGGAGACGTCCCCACCGGGTCCTCCCGCACATAGCCGTGGGCCTTGTCGACCACGTTGCGCAGTCGTCTGCCCTCGGCCCTGCGGGTCAGGTTGTCGAGGAACAGGTCGGCGAGGTCGTCGCGCCAGCCGGTGACCTCGCCGGCCGTGTGCGGGGAGACGATGACGCCGGGCAGGTCCCACAGGGGCGAGGCGGCGGGCAGCGGCTCGTGGGCGAAGACGTCCAGGGCCGCTCCGGCCAGGCGGCCGTCGGTGAGGTGCCGGACGAGCGCCTCCTCGTCGACGAGTCCGCCCCGGCCCACGTTCACGAGCCGCGCGCCGGGCTTCATCGACGCGAGCACGGACGCGTCGACCATGCCCCGGGTGGCCGCCGTGAGGGGAGCCGCGAGCACCACGTAGTCCGCCCCGGCCAGGGCGGGGCGCAGTCCGGAAAGGGCGTGCACTGTGCCGAAGTCGGGGTCCGCCGCGCACTCCGTACGTCCTACGGCGGTCACCCGCATCCCGACGGCGCGGAGCATGCGGGCCACGGCCCGGCCGATGGGGCCCGTGCCCCACACGAGGACGGTCCGTCCGTCGATGCGTTCGCTGTCCCGGGGCCGCCACTCGCGGCGCCGCTGGTGTTCCCAGGTGCCCGGGAAGTCCTTGGCGAGGGCCAGGATCAGACCGAGTACGTACTCGGCGATGGGCCGGTCGTAGACGCCGCGCGAGTTGGTCAGCACCACCCGGGGGTTGTCCACCAGGGCCGGGAAGAGCAGTGCGTCGACGCCGGCGGCGGCCACATGCACCCAGCCGGGCGCGCTCGACGGGTCCTCGGGCCAGGCCGCCTCGACCGCCGGGGTGATCGAGTGCCAGCAGAGCAGGGCGTCCGCGCCGGGCAGGAGGTGCGGCAGTTCCTCCTCGGTGGCGTACACCGTGTCCGCGAGGCCTTCGATGTCGGCGGCGTTGTGCGGCAGGATGCCGCGGTGCAGGACGACGAGCCGGTCGGCCAAGGCGGTTCTCCCACGGCGTGAGTCGGTGCGGGGCGGCTGGTACGAGGTACCGCTCCCACCCTCCGGGGGTCGTGGCGGGAGGGTCAATGACCACGGTGTTCTCCCGGGACGGCCGCTGTGGACGGTGTGTCAACCGGTCGGCGGCCACGGAACACACTGTCCACCCGCCGTCTCCCAAGAGAACACCATGTTCATTGACGGTGGATCCGCGCTGAACCAGGGTGATGGCCAACCCCGGACCGCTTCGCCCGGCCACCCCGGTGACGACCGGTCCGCACCGCGTACAGCGCTGTGCGCCTTCCCCCGCCCTCGCGTCCCCCTCCCCAAAAAGATCCCGCGGATCCCCCACGTCCTCCGCGCCCCCACACATCCCCGAATCTCCCGGGTCCCCGAATCCCCCGTATCGCCGCTTTCCAATGCTTGACGTACGAAGCCTCCTTCGCCCGGTCCCCCTGCCGGCGCGCGTCCCCCTCGCCTTCCCGCGTCCCCCAGGAGCCTCAAGCATGTCCCTGACCTCATCGACCACCGGCGGGGCCTCGTCGCTCGACGACGCGCCCGTCAGCTCCTTCCACCGCCGGATCATGGTGGTCGCCATGGGCGGCCCCTTCTGCGACGGCTATCTGCTCGGAGTGATGGGCGTCGCCCTCGGCCTCATCACGCCCGCACTCGCCCTCGACACCCTGTGGACGGGCCTGATAGCGGCCTCCGTTCTGGTCGGTGTGTTCATCGGCGGCGCGGTCTTCGGCCCGATCACCGACCGGGTCGGCCGCCATCTGATGTACGTCCTCAACCTGGCCACCTTCGTGATCTTCTCGGCGCTCCAGTTCTTCGTCACCGAGGCCTGGCAGCTGCTGGTGCTGCGGCTGCTCATCGGCATCGCGATCGGCGCCGACTACCCCATCGCCTCCGCCCTCACCACCGAGCTGGTGCCCCGCCGGATGCGCGGCCCGGCCCTGTCCGGTCTGGTCCTCGCCTGGTGGGTGGGGTACGGCGTGAGCTACTGGGTGGGCTGGGCGCTGACCGGCCTCGGCGACGACTCCTGGCGCTGGATGCTGGCCTCCGGAACGGTCCCGGCGCTCATCTTCCTGTTCATGCGGGCCGGTATCCCCGAGTCCCCGCGCTGGCTGGCCTCGCGCGGCCGCGTGGACGAGGCGAAGGCGGTCGTCCGCAAACACCTCGGCCAGGAGGTGAGCGACGAGGAGCTGCTCGCGGAGGGCCGCCAGGAGAAGCGGGGCGGCTCCGGGCTCGGCAATCTCGTCGAGATCTTCAAACGCGGCTACACGGTCCCCGTCGTCTTCTGTTCCGTGTTCTGGATCTGCCAGGTGGCGCCCGCCTTCGCGGTCCGCTCCTTCCAGCCGCAGATGCTGTCCGCGTTCGGCGTGGGCAGCACGTACGGTGCCAGCGCGCTGATCACCACCATCGCGGTGGCGGGCATCGGGCTCGGCCTGGTGGTCGTCAACCGGATCGGCCGCCGCTCGCTCCTGATCAGCAGCTTCGTGTGCATCAACGTCTCGCTGATCGCGCTGGCGGTCCTGCCGCTGCACTGGGCCTTCGTGGTGGTGGCCCTGTTCGCCGCCTTCCAGTTCTTCGAGGCGGCGGGCAGTGGTCTGCAGTTCGTCTACCCGAGCGAGCTGTTCCCGACCGATCTGCGGGCCACGGGCGTGGGCATCGCCACCGCGATGAGCCGTGTGGGCTCCGCCTCCTCCACGTTCCTCCTGCCGATCGCCGCCGAGGACCTGGGCGTACGCGGCACGCTGGGCATCGCCGTGGCGATCACGCTGGTGGGTCTCGTCGTCTCCTACTTCCTCGCCCCCGAGACCAAGGACCTGGGCCTGACCGAGGCCAGCAGCCGGTCCTGAACCCGCTCGCCCCGTCACCACTTCGCCTTCAAAACACCTCAACCCCCGCCCCACACCGAGGAGTTCACTCCATGCGCAAGGTCGTCAGCTTCGACTGCTACCGGACCCTCATCAACTTCGACACCCGGACCGCCACGCACGAGATCGTCAAGGACCGTCTGGCCGAGTTCGGCGTCGACCCGGACCAGTTCCACCACGACGCGTACGTCATGCGCTTCCAGGGCGTCGTCGACGACTACCGCCCCTACCGCGAGGTCGTCCGCCGCACCCTGCGCAACGTCATGCTGCTGCACGGCCTGGAGTACCGGGACGAGGACGGCGAGGCGCTGATCGAGGCCATCAAGAAGTTCACGCCGTTCCGCGAGGTCCCGGACGCGCTGCGCCGCCTCAAGGGCGAGTACGACATCGCCATCCTCTCCAACAGCGAGGACGACCTCATCTCGTACGCCGTCGACGAACTCGGCGTGGAGTGGGACTACGTCCTCACCGCCGAACAGGCCGGAGCGTACAAGCCGCTGCCGCAGGCCTTCGAGTACCTGATGAAGGCCACCGGGCGCGGCCCCGAGGACATCATCCACACCGCGCAGGGCTGGGAGTACGACATCATGCCGACCAAGCGGTACGAGGGCATGCGGCGGATCTGGGTGAACCGGTACGGCTTCCCGGGGTCGGCCGCCTACCAGCCGTACGAGGAGATCAGCGACCTCTCCGAGCTGCCTCCCCTGCTCGGCGTCTGACCTTCTTCGTCGTCTCCTGGTCTTCTCGTCTCCTCGTCCAGCCGCCGTGAAAGGACATCCCGTGAGCGCCACCACGCTCGGTCAGCCCGGCCCGGTCAACGGCCGGATCTCCCACTGGTTCGCCGAACTGCCCACCCCACGCGCCGCGTTGCCCGGTGACCGCGACGCCGATGTGTGCATCGTGGGCGCCGGGCTGACCGGACTGTGGACCGCGTACTACCTGAAACTGGCCGACCCGTCGCTGCGGATCACCGTCCTGGAGGCCGAGTTCGCCGGGTTCGGCGCCTCCGGCCGCAACGGCGGCTGGGCGTCGGGGCTCGTGCCCGGCGCCCGCGACCGACTGGCGAAGCGGTACGGGCGGGAGGCCGTGCTCGACTACCAGCGCGTGATGAACGAGGCCGTCGACGAGATCGTCGCCGTGGCCGAACGCGAGGAGATCGACGCCGGCATCGTCAAGGGCGGCACCCTGCGGGTGGCCCGCACCCCCGCACAGGCGACCCGGCTGCGCCACAAGACCGAGGCCGACCACGAGTGGGGCGTGCCGGACGCCGTGATGCTCACGCCGGAGGAGGCCGCGGACCGCATCCGCGTCGACGGGATGACGGCCGCGGCCTGGACCCCGCACTGCGCCCGGCTGCAGCCCGCAGCCCTGGTCAAGGGGCTCGCCGAGACGGTCGAACGGCTCGGCGTGACCCTCTACGAGAAGTCCCCGGTCACGGCCATCGAGCCCGGCCGGGCGGTCACCGCGCACGGCACGGTCACCGCGCCCGTCGTCCTGCGTGCGACGGAGGGGTTCACGGCCTCGTTCAAGGGGCTGCGCCGCGCCTGGCTGCCGATGAACAGCTCGATGATCGCCACCGAACCGTTGGCGAAGGATGTGTGGGAGGAGATCGGCTGGGCGGGGCGCGAGACCCTGGGCGACACGGCACACGGGCACATGTACGCGCAGCGCACCCCGGACGACCGGATCGCGATCGGCGGCCGCGGTGTCCCGTACCGCTTCGGCTCCCGCACGGACGACGCGGGGCAGGTGGACGCCCGGACCATCGGCCAGCTCACCGACACGCTGTACGGGATGCTGCCGCAGACCGCCGGTGCCCGGGTGGACCACGCCTGGTGCGGTGTGCTCGCCGTGCCGCGCGACTGGTCCGCCACCGTGGGGCTGGACCACGTCACGGGGCTCGGCTGGGCCGGCGGCTATGTCGGGCACGGTGTGACCTCCACGAACCTCGCCGCCCGCACCCTCACCGATCTGGTGCTCCGGCGCGAGTCCCGGCTGACCCGGCTGCCGTGGACCGGGCACCGGCCCGGCACCTGGGAGCCGGAACCGCTGCGGTGGCTGGGGGTGCGCGGGCTGTACGTCGCCTATCGGTGGGCGGACCGGCACGAGGCGGGTGGGCGGGCCCGGACGTCTCCGATCGCGACGGTCGCGGATCTGATCGCGCGGCGGCCCTGACGCGTGCCGGACCGCGCGGCGGAGCCTGACATGTTTCGCCGGCTCGGGCCGCCTTCTCGCCGCGGGACGCGTGGTGCGTCGGCGGCTGTCAGTCCGGTGTGGTCGCTCGCGCCGTTCCCCGCGCCCCTACGGGGCGGGGCGCGGCGCTGAGCTGGGCAATCGGGCCTTGCGTCGGTCTGTCTCACCCCTCAGAGTGGTCCGGACATCGTGCCGGGTCGGTCGGCACGTCGTCGGACTGGAGCTGTCCCCATGCCGTTCCTCACGGTCGCGGACGTGCTGCGGCTGCCCGTCATAGCCGCCGGTCTGCCCCGGGTGGCGGCAGGCGAGGACCAGCTGTCGCGCAGGGTCCGCTGGGTCCATGTCACCGAGCTGCTGGACCCCGCCTCCTTCCTGGAGGGCGGCGAACTCGTCCTCACCACCGGCATGCCTCACCCGGCCGATCCCACCCAACTGCGCGGCTACGTCGACCAGTTGGCGGATGTGGGCGTGGCCGGGCTGGTCGTCGAGCTGGGGCGCCGCTACCAACACGCGCCGCAGGAACTGGTCACCGCCTGCCGGGAGCGGGACCTGCCGCTGATCGTGCTGGCGCGCGGGGTGCGGTTCATCGAGGTCACCCAGACCGTCCACGCGCTGATCCTGGACGCGCAGGGCGAGCTGTTGCGCCGCGCCCAGCAGGTGCGCGAGCTGTTCACCTCGCTCACCCTGCGCGGAGCGGACCCGGAGGAGTTCGTACAGGCGGCCGCGGACCTCACGGGATGTCCGGTGGTCCTGGAGAACCTGATCCACCACGCGGTGATCTGCCGGACCGCCGGTCCTCCCGACGGACAGGTCCTGGAGGCCTGGCCGCGGCGCTCGCGCACCGCCCCGACGCCGGACCGGGCGGCGGCGAGCGGGCCCGAGGGCTGGCTCGTGGCGCCGGTCGAGGACCGGGGCAGACGGTGGGGGCGGTTGATCATGCTGCCCCACGTGTCCGGCCCGCCGATCGGTCCCGAGCAGACGATGATCCTCGAACAGGCCGCCACCGCCCTCACTCTGGCGCGGCTGACCGGCAGACCCGAGTGGGGCCGGCGCGCGCACAGTTCCGTCCTGCTCGATCTGCTGCACTGGCGCTACCGGAGCCGTACCGAGGCGCGCCTGAGGGCCGAGGCGCTCGGTCTGCCCACGACCGGCCACCGCCTCGTCCCGGTCGTCGTCGACCACGCGGACACCGCCGACAGCGACACCACGGTGACCGGGCACCTCGCCGCGGAACTGCCCATCTCGGGGGTCAAGGCCCTGGTGGGAGACCTGTCCGAACGCCGGACCGGACTGCTGCTCGCGCTGGCCCGCGCCTCGGCCTGGCAGCCGGTGGTGGAACGCGTCGGCCGGGATCTGCGCGGCACGTTCGGGGAGGGGCTCGTCGTGGCGGTCGGCCCCGGCGTCACCGAACTCAGCCAGGTCACCAGATCGTTCCGCGAGGCCGAGCAGATCGCCGACGCGATCGGCCCCGGGACGCTCGACCGCCCCTTCCATGTCGCCTCGGACATCGGCCTGCCGGAACTTCTGTACTCCCTGCGCGACGACGTCCGCGTCCAGCGGTACGTGGAACAGCAGTTGGGACGCCTCGTCCAGCACGACGCCCGACACGGCAGCGACCTCCTTTCGACCCTTCGCGAATATCTCGTCGCCGCCGGCAACAAGTCGATCGCGGCCAAGCACGTCGGGCTCTCCCGGCAGGCCTTCTACCAACGGCTGCGGACCATCGAGCGGCTCCTGGGCAACGACCTGGAGTCCGGCGCCCATCGCACCCAACTGCACGTGGCCGTCACGGCGTTGGACGTGCTCGGCGGTGCGGGCGGGACCGTCCGACCGGCTTCCCTGTGAGTCGCCCGCGGGGATGAACACCGCTGTCGACGGACGCGTATCTGATCCCGGAGCGGCTCCCACAGCGTGCGTGCGCACGTCGGGAAGAGACGAGGGATCATGACTGAACAGCGGTACCACGTCATCGGAATGACCTGCGGCCGCTGTGCCGACGCCCTGGAGACCAAGGTCGGAGGGGTGCTGGGCGTCAACCGGGTGGGCATCGACCTCGACACCGGCTCGGTGACCGTGACGGGCGAGGCGCTCGACGGTTCGAAGGTGTGCGCCGCGATCACCGAGGCGGGTTTCGAAGTGGCCGCCGTGCTCTGACAACCGGCCGGCACACCTCTGGTCGCGGCAGGCCCCGCTGGATACGTTCCACCCATGCCCCCCGAGCCGACCGCCCTGAGCAAGCTCAACACCGAGGTCGTCCTCCGCTACCTCCACGTGTTCGAGACACGGGACCTCGACGAACTCGCGGAACTCGTCGCCGAGGACGTGGTGGTCCACGGCGCCGGGCAGCATGTGCGGGGGCGGCGCCATCCGGAAGGGGCGATATCGAGCCCCGGTCTGTCCAACTGCCGCGTGCGAGTGGACGATCTGTTCGCCGCCGAGGACCGGGTGGTCACCGCTTTCACCCTGACGTACAGGCACGACCGCACCGGGCGTGACCTGACCATGTCGGGCATCAAGTCCTATCGCCTGAGCGAGGGGCGGATCGTCGAGTTCTGGGGTGAGACCGATCTTCACGGCCTCCTCCGGCAGCTCGGGCTCGTTCCGGAGGAGATCCCGCCCTTCTGACGGTGGGCCGGGGTTTCGGACTTCGCACCCCTGTCCAGCGGAAACGGGGCCTTTCACCCTAACGAAGTGCCCGTGCCCGACGACCGGACGGGCGGGGCCGGTCGTCCACTAGCTTCCTTCCCCTGACACCAGGGGACATAGGAGCGACGTGGCCGGAGTGAGCCTCCCGGAACATCCGTACAGCCGCACGGAGGCGACCCGGCTGTTGTGCGCCGGCGTCTATCAGGACGCCGGTTTCCGGCGCCGGGTCATCGATGAACTCGTGGATCACCAGGAGCGGCCGGTGGCCCCTCCGCTGGGGGTCGACGTCCTGCCCGTACTGGCCCATGCCGTGCGTGTCACACGGCAGGAGGCGCGCACGGCAGGGCTGATGCTCGTCGCCTGGCTCGGATTCCTGCTGTCCGACGTCGTGATGTTCTGGGACCGCGTCGCCGACAGCTGGGGCGACGGGGCCGAGGTCGGCTTCGGTGACGTGATCACCGCGTTCTACGCCGGTGACGACAAGCTCACCGCCGGAATGCCCATGCCGTGGTCGCAGTTCTACGCGTTCGTCGCCCTCGGCCTGTGGTTCGCGCACGCCGTGAAGGCGCAGAGCTCCGAGGGGCGTCAGGCGGGCCTCCCCGACCCGGTGGCCAAGGCGGCCGAGGGCTTCGGCCGCACGGTGACCTGGTGTGCGGCGATGTTCGCCGTCTTCTACTGGTACTGGTACGTGGCCGGGGTGCTCCGCGGCACCGTACAGACGCCCTATCCACTGCTGTTTCCGCTGCTCATCGCCTTGATCGCATGGTGGCACCAAGCCACTCAGCGCCGGTCCCTGTGCCACTGGCTGTCGCGCTGGACCTTCCAGAAGACGACTCAACCCGACCTGCCCGCAGGGCCGTTGTACGAGGATCTGCTCGCCAACATCCAGCGCGAGCAGAAGGCCAAACTGACCCTCTACGAAGCGGACAGCCCCTTCGTCGGACTGGGCACACGGCGTCGGGCCTGGTCCTTCGCGATGGAACTGCGCAAGCGCTCCGGGCCGCCGACCGCGCCCGCCGCCCCGGCCGATCCCGCTTCGAACGGGGCCCTGATCCCGCACCAGGACAAGGGACCCCTCACCGCCGAGGGCGCACTCGCCATGATCGAGCCGCAGTTGCTGCGGCTGCGCGACTCGGCGGCACGCACCGGGAAGGACCGGCTCCGCGAGCTGGAGATCGACCGGTTCGTCTATCTGCCGGGCGGTGTGGGCCGTGACGAGGAACTGCACGTCGGCGGCAGCCCGGACGCGAGCGCGACGGCGGCGGGCGGAGCCGGCCGGGACGGTCTGACGGTCTACGACCCCGTCCAGGTCGCCGCCCACCTGAAGGAAGCAGTCGACGAGGGCGGCGAGGGACGGCGCGTGTTCCTCCGCGTCCGCATCGGCACATGGCACGAACAGGTCGTGGTGACGGTCCTGGTCCGCGTCCACACCCAGGGCGGCATGCTCGTACTGGAGGTCTCACCGTACGTACTCGGCCCGGTCCGCAAGGACTTCAGGAACGTGGACGCCCTGGTGGACCAGCTGCCCGAGGGCTGGGCGCGCGGCGCGGTGCGCGCTCTGGGGCACGGTCCCGCGACCGGCGTCAGCGCGGGCATCAGCGCCGTGAAGACCGTCTCCAGGGAACTCACCACCGGCTGGTCCACCCGCGAACCGGCCCCCGACGTGCCCCGGGTCTCGCTGCGTCAGCTGACCGCCACCTCCTGGCTGTCGCCGTATCAGGAGATGGACGTCACCCGGTACATCAAGACCGTCGAGGAGCGCATCGTGAACGGCGTGCGCCAGGCGCTCCACGCACACGGCTACCAGACCGAGCAGTTCGAGCAGCACGTCTACCAGGTCAGCGGCGGAAGCGTCTTCGTCCAGGAGATGTCCGGCGGCTCCGTCGCCACCGGCTCCCACGGCAGCGCCACCTCCCACAACACCGCCCCCGCACCGGCCCACGGCACACCGAGCACCGACCCCAGCTAGGCACCGGACCCCAAGGACCCAGCACATGAGCGACACAGGACACCCCACCCCCGGCCGGCCGACGCAGGACGGCGGTGCCGGCAGCGTGCACATCGGCTCCATGAGCGGCGGCTCGATCGCCACCGGCAGCCATGGCAGCGCGTACTCCGTCAACCAGACGGGGGCAGAGCCGGACGTGCGCCACGCAGAACTGCTCCAGGCGATTCGCTCCCTGCGCGAAGCCCTTCCCGCGCGGGAGCGAAGTGCCGAGGACACGACCCTCGACGGTGAACTCGCCGACGCGGAGGCGGAGATCACACGCACCGGCGCCGCCGGGCCGGAACGCCTCACCCGCCTGCTGACGGGCGTACGCGGCTGGCTGGGATCACAGGCCGCGGCCGCCGGGGCCATTGCCTCGGCGACAGCCGTCGTCCAGGGCATCGCCCAGCTCCTCGGATGACCGACGGGATGACGACGGACGACGGCAGGCAGCCGATGACGAGCGCGGGACGGCGAAACGGAGGGCCGCGGCGATGAGGGTGTTCGACATCGAGCGGCAGGAGTGGGGCGGTTCCCGGCGCGAACGTCTCTTCCACCCTGACCAGTACCTGGACGTGCCGCGGCAGAAGACGGTCCGGCAGCAGACGGGGATCGTGCTCGCGGTCGCCGGGCTCGCCTTCGGCATCTGGGCACTGGCCTGGAAGGACGAGCCGGAACCGTACAAGGACCCCGCCGCCACCAGGCAGGAGACCTCTGAGACGACCTCGGGCGGGACCGGAGACGACGTGCCGCCGGACGGGTCGCCCTCGCAGGACACCACCTTCGAGTCGTCGGCGGCCCTCCCCGAGGACTACGAGTCCCTCCGGGACATCGCGGGGTATCGGGTGGCGTTGCCGAAGGGCTGGGAGCGCAAGAGCCGGTCGTCGCAGTACGGCATCGACATCGTCGACTACCGCAGTCCGGACGGCACCCGACGGCTTCAGGTGTTCCAGGTGATGGAGACCTCTCCGTACTCCTCGCTGCAGGCCGCGCAGATCGAGGCGGAGAAGCTCGACGGATACGAACCGGTCGCCATGGAGGAGGTCCCGAGCGCCGTGGGGCAGGCGGCCGAGCACGAGTACCGCGCGGACGAGATCGCGGGCGAGCTGGGCGGCGGCGGCACCCGGCACGTCATCGACCATCGCTTCGAGGCGACGGACGGCGAACGGTACGCGCTGGTCGCGTACGGCTCCGAGGCCGACGGAACCGAGGACGAACGGGAACTCGTGGACACGGCCCTGCTCTGGTTCTGCCCGCCCGGGACGCAGTGCGACGACCCGGTCGGCTGACCGGGTCGGTCAGCCTGTGACCGGCCCGGTCAGAAGATTCCCTGTCCGGGGACGAGGTTCCCGCGCGGGTCGTACGTCTTCCGCGCGGCGGCGAACTGGGGCCAGGCGGACCCGAAGTGCCGTCGCCAGTCGGCCCGGTCGAAGGGCACGGAGCCGACCGGGTACCGGGTGCCGCCGGCCGCGCGGACGAGGTCGTACGCGGACCGGTTGGCCGCCAGCAGTCGCCGGACCGATGCCGTGTCGTCGGGAGGGGTGCTCCGCAGGATCGCGAAGAGGTAGGGCATGGGGTCGTCGGGCATGCGCAGCAGCGGAGTCCGCAGGTGTTCGCGCACCAGCGGGTAGAGCAGCACGACGCCGCCGGGACCCACGTCGTCCGGGGTGAGCGTGTCCAGGAGCCGGCCTGTCACCTCGGCCGCCTTCCGGCCGGGCACGAGCAGGTTGAGCCATGGATGGGCGTACGCCCACAGCCCGGCTTCCTTGAGAGCGGCGACGGCCGGGGCGAGCCGGTCGAGGAAGTCGTAGTACGGGATGTCCGTGATCTCCGCGCCCGACGGGTCGTGCCGCAGGCCCCGCAGGAGCGCGGTGTCGTCGGGAACGTCTCCCGCGGGCGGTCCGTAGGCGACGGCCTCGATGACGTACCCGCGGAAGGCACCCGTGGCATCCGGAACGATCTGCCCCTCGACGTAGGAGAACCGCCGGTCGCCGACGAGCAGACGCTGGTCGTCCACGAAGGTCCGCAGATCGTCGTACGGCAGGAGGTAGTGGCGTACGGTCTCGGGCGCACGGACCAGCCGAATGGTCGCGCCGACGACCACGGCGCACTGGCCGAGGCCTGCGAGTGCGGCGAGGAACAGGTCTTGGTGGCGGGTCGGGGAGCAGCGCAGCAACTCCCCCGCGCCGGTGACGACTTCCAGCTCCAGGACGTTGTCGACCTGCGCGCCGTGGCGGTGGGTCTGGCCGCCGAGGCCGCCGACGGACAGCGTTCCGCCGACGGAGAGTTCGAGGTAGTCGGTGAAGACGGGAGGGGTCAGGCCGTGGACGAGGGTGGCCTTGGCGACGTCGCTCCACTTCGCGCCGGCGCCGACCCTGACGCCGGTGCTGCCGGGGCCTAGCGGCTGGATTGCGTTGAGCGGAGTGGTCTCGACGACCAGGCCGCCGGCGACCTGTGCCTGGCCGTTCGTGGCGTGGCCCTGTCCGCGTGGGGCGACCGGGATTCCGCGTCTGTCGCAGAACCGCACCATCGCCACGACGTCCGCGACGGAGCCCGGGCGCAGCACCGCGGCCGGTCGGCGGTGCACGATGTGGCCGAAGTCGTCGGCGGCGGCGCTCAGTGAGGCGTCGTCGGTGTGGAGGGTTCCGTCCAGGTCGGGGATGCCGTGCAGCGGCCCGTCGGACGGGGTCACCGCCCAGCTGCGTGTGAAGGGGTCGAAGCCGATCACCGCGGTTCCGGCGGCGGCCAGGCCGCGCAGCACGGAACGTCGGGGCGGTCTGCGGGACATGCGTTCCTCCAGGGGAAGGACCCGATGAACCGGTCAACAGCCGCCCACTCTAGAACCCTTGGCGCACGAGGACACGGCCCCGCGCCGGTGGTCCCCGGGCTTCGTTCGGGTCGTGCCTTCGCCCGCGCCGTCCGCCGTCGGGGCTCGTGGTGTGCGTGACTCAGGCGCGGGACTCGCGCGGCGCGGCCGTCGTGCCCCGTACCTCCAGCACCGGCGTGCTGAGGACGGTCTCGGCGCGACGGGCGGGGTCGGCAATCCGGTCGAGCAGGCACTGTGCGGCGCGGCGGCCGACATCGTGGCCGGCGCTGTCCACGCTGGTGAGCCACAGGTGGCGCAGGCGCGCGAGGTAGGTGTTGTCGTAGCCGACGAGAGAGAGGTCGTGCGGCACGCGTAGGCCGAGTTCCTCGGCGGCCGACAGGGCGCCGACACAGGCGATGTCGTTGAAGGCGAAGACGGCGGTGGGCCGTTCGCCCGCGCTCAGCAGCCGGACCGTGGCCCGGTAGCCGCCCTCCTCGGTCGGGTCGCCCTGTTCGACGACGGCCGTGTCGGCCAGTCCGTGTTCGCGCATGACGGTCTCGAAGCCGCGGCGGCGCAGTTCGCCGACCATGCCCTGCCCGGCGATGTGGGCGATGCGCCGGTGGCCGAGCGCGATGAGGTGCTCGGTGGCGAGCCGGGCCCCGTACTGGTCGTCGTTGACGACGAGGTCGACGTGCGGCAGAACGGGTTCGCGGGCGCCCGCGACGACGGTGGGCACCCGCGTGGCCGCCGTGCGCAGCGCCTCGGGGCCCGGCAGCGTACCGACGGCGATCAGGCCATCGACCCGCAGGTCCGTGAAGGCGCGGGTGAGGTCCTCGCCCAGGCGCAGGTTGAGATGGCCGTCGGCAAGGAGCATGCGCAGGCCGTGGGCGTGCAGCAGGGAGTTGAGGCCGTCGAGCAGTTCCACGAACCAGGGGTTGCGCATGTCGTTGAGGAGCACGCCGACCGTCCGGGTGCGGCGCTCGCTGAGGCTCCGTGCGGCGGCGTTGGGACGGTAGCCGAGTTCCTCGACGGCGGCCAGCACGGCCTGCCGTTTCTCGGGGCGCACGCGGTCGGATCCGCGCAGCACGAGCGAGACCAGGGATTTCGACACTCCGGCCCGTTCGGCGACGTCGCGGATCGTCGGTGGTCTCATGAAATGGACCGTTCCACAGGGATCGATGGCTTGTCAAAGGGTTCCGAGGGTGCTCCAACGGGCTTGACACGTGCGGGAACGGGCCTTCAGTGTGAACCGGGAGAGTTGTGGACCGGTCCAAAGAAGGGCAGTCATGGTGAGTACGCTCGGCGTCGCCGTCGTGGGTTTCGGCTGGATGGGGCGGGTGCACACCCAGGCGTACGCCCGTGTGCCGCACCACTTCCCCCGGCTGCCCGTGCGGCCCGAACTGGTCGCCGTGGCCGACGAGGTGCCCGGCCGGGCCGAGGAGGCCGCGGAGCAGTACGGCTTCGCGACGGCGGCCCGGGACTGGCGGGAGGTCGCCGCCGATCCCCGGGTCCAGGCGGTGAGCATCGCCGCCCCGAACTTCCTGCACCGCGAGATCGGCGTCGCCATGGCCGAGGCGGGCAAGCACATCTGGATCGAGAAGCCGGTCGGCCTCACCGCCGAGGACGCGCGGGCCGTGGCCGGCGCCGTCTCGAAGGCGGGTGTTCGGGGCACGGTCGGCTTCAACTACCGCAACGCGCCGGCCGTCGCGGCGGCCCGCGAACTGATCGCCGCGGGCGAGATCGGCACGGTCACACATGTCCGCATCCGCCTCTTCAGTGACTACGCGGCCCACCCCGAGGGCGCCCTGACCTGGCGGTACGAGCGTGAGCGCGGCGGGAGCGGAGTGCTGGGCGACCTCGCCTCGCACGGTGTGGACCTGGCCCGCTTCCTGCTCGGCGAGATCGCGTCGCTGGCCGCCGACACGGCGGTCTTCGTCCCCGAGCGCGCCCGTCCGACCGGCGCCACCGCGGGTCACACCCGCTCGGCGGGCGGCGAACTGGGCCCGGTGGAGAACGAGGACTACGTGTCCTGCCTCCTGCGCTTCGCGTCCGGCGCCCGCGGTGTCCTGGAGGCGTGCCGGGTCTCGGTCGGCGAGCAGAACAACTACGGCTTCGAGATCCACGGCACCCAGGGCGCGGTCTCCTGGGACTTCCGCAGGATGGGCGAGCTGAGCGTCAGCCGGGGCACGGCGTACCAGGACCAGCCGGTCAGCACGCTGTACGTGGGCCCCGGGCACGGCGAGTACGCCGCCTTCCAGCCGGGCTCGGCCAACAGCATGGGCTACGACGACCTCAAGGTGATCGAGGCCTACAACTTCCTGCGCTCGATCGCCGAGGGCACGGCGTACGGCGCCACGGTCGAGGACGCAGTCCACTGCGCGGCCGCCCTGGACGCGATGTCGCGCTCCGCCGAGAGCGGGATCTGGGCCAGTCCCGCGTAAGGACGGAAGCCCGGGCAAGGACCGTAGCCCGCGTAAGGAACGAGGCCCGCGCCTACGAGGTGTGCCGGGTGAACAGCCCGTGGAAGCCGAAGGGGATGGCGTGCGGCACGTCCGCACGCGCCAGCACCTCGTACGTGCGGGCGTCCAGCACCAGCAGGAACGACGTGCCCCGCGCCGAGTCGAGGACGACCGACAGCACGACGCCGTCGTCCTCGCCCTCCGCGCCGGGAGCGGCCGTCGGTGCCGCCACGAAGACCGGCTCGCCCGGGTAGCAGCCCTCCTCGGACCACTTCAGCGCGTGCCCCGTCGTCACGTCGACCTTCACGAGCTGGTTGAGGAAGTCGTCACCGCTGCGGTCGCGGGCGCCCACACCGTACGCGTAGCGGTAGTCGACGCCGTTGTGCCGCCCGTACTCGATGCGCGGCAGCTCCAGTGACTCCTCCGACAGCGGCCGCACCTCGACCTCGCCGGTCCCGAGGCCGATGCGGTAGCGGGTGGGCAGCGCGAACGGGATCGCGTCGCCCGCGCGCAGTCGGTCCAGATACAGCGCATCGATGACGGAGGCGTCCTCGTACGAGCAGATGTCGAGGACGACGTCATCGCCGTCGTCGAAGGCGTTGATGTGGTGGAACGCGAAGAACGCCGGCCCCTCGTACACACCGCGCACCGAGCCGTCGCGCAGGTCCATGACCGTGAAGCGGGTGCCGCGCTCCGGCTCCCAGCGGTAGTTCTCGATGAACGGCCGGCCGCTGAGGACGATGTTCAGCGGGTTCACCACGAGCGGGAACTCCGCGAGGACCGCGTACCGGCGGGTGATCGCGAAGCTGTGCATGTAGGAGGGGCGGGCGATCCGGCGGCTGCCGATCAGCTCGCGGGCCGTGCCCGTGGCCTGCTGCCGGTAGACGCGGTATTCGCTGGTGCGCGAGAAGTGCAGCAGGTAGTTGACCAGGTCGCCGGTGGTGGGGTCCTGGTGCGGGTGGGCCGTGGTCAGCTGGCCGCTCAGCTTGTCCTCGTAGCCGACCACTCCAGCGGTCGCGAGCGTGTCCCGGTCGAAGGCGACCGGTATCGGCGTCTCGGTGAGTGCCACGAAGCGGTCGCCGAAGCGGGTGATGTTGACGTTCGCGTTCACGGAGGGCCTGCGCGAGAAGCGGGTGAAGAAACGGGCGAACAGCGAGCGGCACGGGTCGGTCGCGAACTCGGGGTAGGCGATCGTCCCCGACTCCACGGCGCGGTGGGCGGCGGTGTCGAGGAACCTGTTGGCGTAGGAGACCTTCCCGTCGTCGATGGTGAAGCGGTGCAGCATCGCCTGTCCGTCGAACCAGTGCCGCAGGGAACGCTCCCCCGCGTCGTAGCGCGCCGGCCCGTTGCGCAGCAGGCTCCCCTCCAGCCAGCCGGGGAGCGTCCCCTTGACCGACACCTCTGCGACTTCGGCCTCGTCGTGCAGCCCCTGGAACCCGGCCGCGAAACCCGGTGTACTCATGATCGCCTCCCGACATGCCACAGTGGACTGTGCTCTTCATTTCATGGCACACCGTCCACAGTGGAATGTCAAGGGAAGAACGGGATGGCCGACCTCAACCCCACCGCGGCTTCGCTGCTCGGTTTTCTGCACGGCGGGGAAGCCAGCGGGTACGAGCTGGTGCACACCGCCGAGCAGCTCATCGGCGACTTCTGGACCCTCACCCGGAGCCAGGTCTACCGCGAGCTGGCGGCCCTCGCCGGCCGCGGGCTCGTCGAGGCCGGGCCCGCGGGCCCCCGGTCGCGGCAGCCCTACCGGCTCACCGACGAGGGCCGGGCCGCCTTCGCCGCATGGCTCGCCGAGCCGCCGGGCTCCGAGCAGATCCGCTACCCGCTGCTGCTCACCATCGCCTTCGGCTCCGCCCTGGACCGGGACCGGCTGACGGAGTTCATCGCCGGGCACCGCGCCGACCACGAGAAGCGGCTCGCGGACTACCGCGAGAGGGTGGCCGCGGGCGCCCCGGACCGCTTCACGGAGGCCACACTGGCCTTCGGCATCCGTTACGAGGAGGCGGTGCTGGCCTGGATGGACGAACTGCCCGCGATCCTGGACGGACGGTAGGGCCTCGGCGTGGGCGGACCGCCCTCGGCGCGGCACCGGACGCAGCACCGGAGGCGGGCAACTGCTAGCGTCCGGCCGCGTGAACGACAGTGTGTATGTGGGAAACGCGGGCAAGGACGCGGCACTGGACCGGGGGTGGCTGCTCGGGCACTTCAAGGACGCCGACGATCCGCGCCACAGCGAGGCCCTGGAGATCAAGTGGGGCGTACACCCCAAGGGCGACGAGCGGGCGCGGTGGGTCGAGGGCGAGGAGCGCACGGCCCTCCAGGTCCTGGTGAGCGGCCGGTTCCGCGTCGAGTTCCCCGGCCGCAGCGTGACGCTGCGACAGCAGGGTGACTACGTGGTGTGGGGGCCCGGAGTGGACCACTCGTGGTTCGCGGAGGAGGAGTCGGTCGTGCTGACCGTCCGCTGGCCGTCCGTGCCCGGCTACGCGGTCCCGGAGACGGACCGAGATCCTCATCCTCAGTAGGATCGACCGCTCATGGACACGAGCACGGTGAACGAGATGATCGCTGTCCCACCGGGGCAGGTCACGCTGTCGGACCGGCGGACGCAGCGCAGTTGGCAGGTCGACCTCGCGCCCTACCGGCTCGGGGCGTTCCCGGTCACGCAGGCGCTGTACGCACAGGTCACGGGTGCGCGGCCGAGCAGCGCCGAGGGCGACCGGCTGCCCGTCGAGGGCGTTTCCTGGTGGGACGCCGTCCGGTTCTGCAACGCCCTGTCCCGGCACGAGGGGTTCGCCCCCGCCTACCTCCTCCACACCGACGACGAAGGCGTCGAGGGCATCGAGTGGAACGCGGCCGCGGACGGGTACCGGCTGCCCACCGAGGCCGAGTGGGAGCACGCCTGCCGCGCCGGTACGACCGGGCCGCGGTACGGGCCGCTGGACGACATCGCCTGGTACCGCGGCAACTCGGACGAGCGCGTCCACGACGTGGGCGGCAAGCAGCCCAACCCCTGGGGCCTGCACGACATGCTCGGCAACGTCTGGGACTGGTGCTGGGACGTCTACGACGCCGAGGTCTACGGGACCTACCGAGTCCTGCGCGGCGGCGGCTGGTTCGACGAACACTGGAGCTGCCGCGCCTCCGCTCGGCGCCGCAGCCACCCGAGCTACCAGGTCGACGACGTGGGGTTCCGCGTCGCACGCTCCGTCACGCCCTGATCCGCGCACTGCGACAGGGAGTTGCCCGGGTCGCCACGGAACCCCGTGGTCAACGCGCCCTCCACACCCGGGCGACCACACCTCACACAACGTTCACATTTGTTGACGCAGCGCATCGGGTTGGACCAAGATCTTCAACGGATCAGCGCTCGCGCCCTCGGCGAGGAGCGCGAACTCCCCCCATGCCCCACCCGTGTTGACCGCGGCCCGCCAGGCCGCGCCGCCACCGGCAGCCGGGGCCTCCCCCACACCGTTCATCTCAAGGAGTCTGTCTTGCTGCGCCACAATTCCGCGCTGCGCGCCGTCGCACCCGCCGCTGTCCTCGCGCTCACCCTCAGCGCGTGCGGCGGTGGCGACGACGCCGGCACGGACGCGAAGAAGTCCTCCCGGCCCAAGGCCACCGCCTCGCAGTCCAAGGCCGCGTCCGGGGGCGAGTTGGCCACCGGCGAGAGCGCCACGGGGAAGGTCGAGGAGGAAGACGGGAAGGTCACTTACGAGATCACCGCCCAGAAGGTCGACCTCGGCACCGAGGCCGAGGCCGCGAAGCTGGTCCAGGACAAGGCCGACGCCAAGGGCATGGCCCTCGCCGTCGCCCATGTGAAGTACACCCACAAGGCGGGCCCGGCCCTCACGAGCGACTCCGACGCGGGCGACGGCACCACCATCTGGGCCGACGGACAGCGCGGCACCCTGCTCCTCGGCTCCGCCGACGACGCCCCCGGCTGCGAGGACCCGTACGACGTCACCAGCTGGAAGTCCGGCGAGAGCCACACCTTCTGTGAGTCGTACCTGGTCCCCTCGAACGCGAGGTCCCTCGAGGTCCACTGGTCGGAGGAGGACGGCGAGCCCTACATCTGGAAGTTCCCCAACAAGTAGGCGGAACGCCCGCGTCATGGCTACACCGGCCCCCGAGCGGGCAAAGGAGGACCAACAGCCGCACGGGGGTGGTGTCATGGCGTGGCGGGCGGGGTGGTTCGCGTCGGTGGTGGCCGGGGCGGTGCGCTTGGTGGGGGCCTTGGTCCGGCCGGTGCTCGTGGCGGTTCTCGGGCCGCCCGGTGCCGCCGTCGCGGGGGCCGTGGCGGCCTCCGGCGGGCAGGCGTTGGACCGGGTCGCGGCGCGGCAGCAGGCGTTACCCGGGCTGCTGAGGATCTCGCGGCGGGGGCGGGTGCCGACCGTGGCCGACGCGCGGGATCCGATCTGGCTCGGGGTGCATCCGGCGCCGCCGGGCGGTGGTGGAGCGGCAGGCCTCGGCCGGGTGCCCGCGTTCATCGACCGGGACATGATGCCGCAGGTGGAGGCCGCGCTCAGCGCGGGTGAGGGGTTCGTCCTGCTGGTCGGCGAGTCGACGGCGGGCAAGTCGCGGCTCGCGTACGAGGTGATGCGCAAGCATTTCGCCAAGTACCACCTCATCGTGCCCGACAGCCGGGAGTCGGCCGTTCCCCTGGTCGACCTCGTCGTGCGGACGCGCCGGTCTGTCGTGTGGCTCGACGAGTTGGACGTGTTTCTGGGGGTCGGCGGGCTGACCGCGGGTCATGTGCAGCGGATGCTGGGCTCCGAGGACTCCAGTGTGGTGATCCTGGCGACGATGAGCGCCCAGCAGCACGGCAAGTTCGGGGCCAGGTCGGGGGCCGACAACGAGCCCGGGTTCGATGTCCTGCGCAGCGGCCGTGAGGTCATCCGGCTGGCCACCACGGTGCGGGTCGACCGTACGTGGAGCGCGGCCGAGATCGCCCGCGCCGAGCGGCACACCGAGGACCCCCGGATCAGGGCGGCGGTCAAGGGCGCCGGCCGGGATGGGCACGGGGTGGCCGAATACCTCGCCGCCGCACCGCAGTTGCTGGACGAGTGGCACAACGCCTGGTCCCCCGGCACCCATCCGCGCGCCGCCGCTCTGGTGACGGCCGCCGCGGACGCCCGCCGTACCGGCTTCCACCAGCCGCTGCCGCAGGAGGTCCTGCGCCGGCTGCACGAGGTGTATCTGGAGCGGCGCGGCGGGACCGCGCTGCGTCCGGAGCCCTGGGAGGAGGCGCTGACCTGGGCGACGGAACCCCTGCACGCCACGTCCAGCCTGCTGCTGCCGCACGACGGTGACCGCTTCCAGGCCTTCGACTACCTCCACCACACTCTCGACGAGCAGGTCCCTCCGCCACGCATCCCGGACACCGTCTGGGAGACCCTCATCGGCCACGCGAACGCCACGGGAGCACTCGACATCGGCACCACCGCCTACCAGCGCGGCGACCTCTCGCACGCCATGGCCGCGTTCGAGAAGGCGGGCCTGGGCCGCGGACGGCTGCCCCGCCAGTGGTACGCGACCTGTGTGGGCGAGGCCGGCAACCCCGCGCGGGCCGTCGAGCTGTACGGGGAGCTGGTGACCGAGTCGACGGGCGAACTGGGCCCGGACGCCCGCGAGACGCTGGAGAACCGCAACGCCTACGCCCGGTACGTCGGCATGGCCGGACGCCCCGCCGAAGCGGCGGACCTGTTGCGCGATGTCGTCGCCGACCGCGTACGGGTGCTGGGTGCCGGCCACTCCCACACCCTCAACAGCCGCAACAACCTTGCCCTGTTCCTCGGGGAGTCCGGCCGGATCGGCCCGGCGCTGACGGAGTTCGAGGCGGTGCTCGCCGACCGCACCCGGCTGCTGGGCGCCGACCATCCGCACACCCTCAGCACCCGCTACGGGCGCGCCTATCTGCTGGGCGACGCGGGCCGCCCCGCGCACGCGGCCCGGCTCTTCGAGAGTCTGGTCGCCGACCGGACCCGTACGCAGGGCCCGTACCACCCGTACACGCTCAACAACCGCCGCCACCATGCCCACTTCCTGGGGGAGGCCGGACACGCCGCACAGGCTGCCGAACTCTTCGAGGAGCTGATCCAGGACTGCCTCCAGGTCCTCGACCCGGACCATCCCGACACCGTCGCGGCCCGTCATGGGCACGCACGCTTCCTCGGCGAGTCCGGGGATCCCGCCAGGGCGGCGATGCTGCTCACAGCGCTGCTGGCCGACGCGAACGGGGACGGCGCGCGGGACGGCGGAACGCACGGCTCCCGCAGCCCGGTCGCCCTGGTGTGGCGGCGCTACCGGGCCTTCTTCACCGGCGAGGCGGGCGATCCCGACCAGGCCGCGCGGCTGCTCGACGAGCTGCTCACCGACAGCCGTGCCGTACTCGACGACGGCCACCCGCATCTGTTCGCGATCCGCGCCGCCCACGCCCGCAGCACGAGCCGCCGCGGCCGGACGCGGGAAGCCGTGGAGCTGTACGAGCGTCTCGTCGACGACTGCCGGTCGGCCCTGGGTGACGACCACCCGCACACGCTGGCCGCCCGCAGTGGTCACGCGCGCGGCCTGGGCGCGGTCGGCCGCGCCGCGGAAGCCGCCGACCTGCTGGAGATCCTCGTACAGGATCGCACCCGCATCCTCGGCGACGACCACCCCGCCACCCTGGGCAGCCGCAACGCCCACGCCCGGTGTGTCGGTGAGGCGGGCGACCGGGCGCGCGCCGCGCGGCTGCTGCGGCAGATACTCCAGGACCGTGTCCGGCACCTCGGCGAGGAGCACTCCTGGACCCTGCGCACCCGGCAGGAGCTCGCCGGATTCCAGTGAGCGGGAAGAACCGACACCCGTTCACCCTTTCGGGCGAGAGCCTCGGGCTGACACACTCCGGAGGGTGCGCGACTTCGACTTGCTCGTCATCGGATCCGGCCCGGGCGGCCAGAAGGCCGCCATAGCCGCGGCCAAGCTCGGCCGCCGGGTCGCCGTCGTCGACCGCCCCGACATGGTCGGTGGGGTCTCCATCCATACCGGGACCATCCCCTCAAAGACGCTTCGCGAGGCGGTCCTCTATCTCACGGGTCTCACCCAGCGCGATCTGTACGGCCAGAGCTACCGCCTGAAGGAGGACATCACCGTCGCCGACCTGACCGCGCGCACCTCGCACGTGGTCAGCCGCGAGGTCGACGTCATCCGCAACCAGCTCTCCCGCAACCACGTCTCCCTCTTCGCCGGCACCGGCCGCTTCGTCGACGACCACACCGTCGCCCTGCGCGAAGTGACCGGCCACGACCGGCTGTTGAGCGCGGACACCATCGTCATCGCCACTGGCACGCGCCCGGCCAGGCCCGCGACCGTCGAGTTCGACGAGCGGACGATCCTGGACTCCGACAACGTTCTCAACCTGGAACGGGTGCCCCGCTCCATGGTCATCGTCGGGGCCGGTGTGATCGGCATGGAGTACGCCTCCATGTTCGCCGCCCTCGGCAGCAAGATCACCGTGGTCGAACAGCGGCCCGGGATGCTCGACTTCTGCGACGTCGAGGTGATCGAGTCGCTCAAGTACCACCTGCGGGAACTCGCGGTCACGTTCCGCTTCGGCGAGACCGTCGCCGCGGTCGAACAGCACCCCAAGGGCACCCTCACCATCCTGGAGAGCGGCAAGAAGATCCCCGCCGACGCCGTCATGTACTCCGCCGGCCGGCAGGGGCTCACCGACGACCTCGACCTGGACAAGGCGGGGCTGTCCGCCGACCGGCGCGGGCGGATCACCGTCGACGAGCACTACCGCACCGAGGTGCCGCACATCTACGCCGTCGGCGACGTCATCGGCTTCCCGGCGCTGGCCGCGACCTCGATGGAGCAGGGGCGCACGGCGGCGTACCACGCGTGCGGCGAGCCGGTGAACCGGATGCACGACCTCCAGCCGATCGGCATCTACACCATTCCGGAGATCAGTTTCATCGGGAAGACCGAGGACCAACTGACCGAGGAATGCGTGCCGTTCGAGGTGGGCATCTCCCGCTACCGCGAACTGGCGCGGGGCCAGATCATCGGCGACTCGCACGGCATGCTCAAGCTGCTGGTCTCCCCCGAGACCCGGAAGCTGCTCGGCGTGCACTGCTTCGGCACGGGCGCCACCGAGCTCATCCACATCGGGCAGTCGGTGATGGGCTGCGGCGGAACCGTCGACTACCTGGTCGACGCCGTGTTCAACTACCCGACGCTCGCCGAGTCGTACAAGGTGGCCGCCCTGGACGCGACCAACAAGATCCGGCAGATCGACCGGCTCAGGGACTGACGGCCCTCCACTCGGAATCCGCCCACGGCGCTGGTGAGCCCTGCTCGCCAGCGCCGCGCGGACACCCTCACCGGACCCCGCACCGGACGCCCTCACCGGACCTCCGCACGGGGCCTGCGTCGGCCGCGGGGGCCGAGAGCATAAGCTCGGCACGTGGCCAAGTACTTCGACGTTCATCCCGAGAATCCTCAGCAGCGGACGATCAGCCAGGTCGCCGACTCCATCCGCGCGGGCGCGCTCGTCGTGTACCCCACGGACTCCTGCTTCGCACTGGGCTGTCAGCTGGGCAGCCGTGACGGCATCGACCGGATCCGTTCGATCCGTCGGCTCGACGACCGACACCACTTCACCCTCGTGTGCCAGAACTTCGCGCAGCTCGGCCAGTTCGTACAGGTCGACAACGACGTGTTCCGCGCGATCAAGGCATCGACCCCCGGCAGCTACACCTTCATCCTGCCCGCGACCAGGGAGGTGCCGCGCAAGCTGCTCCACCCGAAGAAGAAGACGGTCGGGGTCCGTATCCCCGACCACGTGGTCGCCCAGGCCCTGCTCGCCGAACTCGGTGAACCCCTCCTGTCCAGCACCCTGCTCCTGCCCGACGAGGAGGAGCCGATGACCCAGGGCTGGGAGATCAAGGAACAGCTCGACCACGTCGTCGACGCGGTGATCGACTCCGGGGACTGCGGCACCGAGCCGACCACGGTCATTGACTTCTCCAGCGGCGAGGCCGAGATCGTGCGCAAGGGAGCGGGCGACACGGCACGGTTCGAGTGATACGCCGCTCTGCGGCGCGACGGACGGTGGAGCCGCGCCGCACGTCGAGGCACGGCCGGGCTTGGAGCCGAGTGAGGACAGCTCGCGGCCGGGCCGGGAGCTGGGTGGCAACGGCTCGCGGCCGGGCCGGGAGCTGGGTGGCAACGGCTCGCGGCCGGGCCGGGAGCTGGGCGGGGACGGCCGGGACACTTCGGCGGATGCCGAAGCATTCGCCGCCTAGCGTCGGCTCCATGAACGACTCCCGGCGCCTCGTCCGCCGTACTGCCTCTGCCGTCCGGCCGACCACAAGCGGCGATCACGCCAGGCAGGGCGCCGCGTGACACCCCTGGAGGGTCTCGCCGTGTTCGCCGCCGGGGTGGGCGCGGGCGGCATCAACACCGCTGTCGGCTCGGGGACGCTCATCACCTTTCCGGTTCTGCTCGCCACCGGCCTGCCGCCCGTCACCGCCACGGTCTCCAACGCGCTGGGGCTGATCCCCGGCAACATCAGTGGAGCCTTCGGCTACCGGGAGGAACTGCGCGGCCAGCGCCGGCGCATCCTGAAACTGGGCGTCGGCGCCCTGCTGGGAGGCCTGACGGGCGCCACGCTCCTGCTGGCCCTCCCCGCGACGGCGTTCGAGCGGATCGTGCCGGTCATGGTGGGGCTCGCCCTCGTTCTGGTCGCGTTCCAGCCCCTCATCAGCAAGTACCTGCGCGGCCGGCGCGAACGGACCGGCGTCCCGGCCCGCAAGGACGGCGGCCCTCTGCTGTTCACCGGCATGACCCTCGCCAGCGTCTACGGCGGCTACTTCGCCGCCGCGCAGGGCATCATCTACGTGGCGGTGATGGGGACGCTCCTGGACGAGTCACTGCAGCGCCTCACCGCCGTCAAGAACGTGCTGGTCGCCATCGTCAACGCCGCAGCCGCGACGTTCTTCCTCTTCGTCGCGGACTTCGACTGGGCGGCCGTCGCACTGATCGCCTGCGGTTCCGCGCTGGGCGGCCAGTTCGGGGCCAGGATCGGCCGCCGCTTCAGCCCCGTGGCCCTGCGGGCCCTGATCGTGGCGGTCGGCACCGTCGCGATCGTCCAACTGCTGCTCCGCTGAGCCCGCATGGAACCCGAGTGGACTGCTCGGGTTCCACGCGTGCCGGGCGGACTACTCGGTGGCGGACGTGTCCTTCCCGCTGAACGGGCCCTCCAGCGCCGCCCACTGCAACAGCATGATGGTCTTGGCGTCGGCGATCTCACCGGTGCGGATCATGGACAGGGCCTGGCGGAAGGGCAGTTCGACGATCTCGATGTCCTCGCCCTCCTCGTCGAGGCCGCCGCCCTCGTGGGTGCGGGTGGCCGGTCCGTACGAGGCCGCGTAGAAGGTCACGCGCTCGGTGACCGAACCCGGGCTCATATAGACGTCGAAGACCCGCTGGACGTCACCGACCGTGTGGCCCGTCTCCTCGATGACCTCGCGTCGTACGGCGACCTCGGGGTGTTCGTCGTCCTCGTCCAGCAGTCCGCCCGGTGTCTCGACGAGCATCCCGTCCGGGTGGCCGTTGACGTACACGGGATAGCGGAACTGCCGGGTGAGCAGCACGGTTTCGCGGACTTCGTCGTAGAGCAGGATCGTGGCGCCGTTGCCGCGGTCGTGCGTTTCGCGCTCCTGGGTGGACCAGGTGCCGTCGGCGTGCTGGAAGTCGAAGGTCGTGGTGCGCTCCACGTACCAGTGGCAGGACAGCAGTTTCACGTCCCGCACCTTGACCCGGTGGTTTCCCGTCAGGTCGAGGCCGACCCGGTCGAGTCCGGTGCGGCCCCTGCTGTCGGGGGTGTCGACGCCCGCGGTCACCGTGCGCCGACCGGGGAGGAGGTGCGGATGGTGCCGGAGGTGCATGTGCAGGTGGAACAAGTGGTCATGCCCTGCTTCTACCATCCTGGTCCGGTCCGTGTCAGGCAGGTCAGGGACCGGTGGACTCGCCGGTGGTCAACCGCACCACGTTCGAGCGCTCTCCGTAGGTGAAGGCCCGGACCCGGTAGGACGCCTCCTTCTCGGTGGGCAGGGTGATCAGCCCGGTGGAATTGACGTCGGGATCGAGGACCACGACGGGTTCGTAGGCCGCGCCTGTCCTCGTCCGGGCCTCCAGCAGGAACCCCGCCTCGTCGGAGGCGTGGTCCGTCCACGTGAAGAGAACGCCGTTCGCATGCTTGACCGCGGCCTTGAACCCGGTGGGCGCTCCGGCACCCGTGGAACGGAGGGGCCCGCCCGGGACCGTCCGCTCCGAATCCTTGCGAGCGGGCAGCCAGTCGTGGCTGGAGTTCTCGTCCGCCGCCGTCAGCTCCCCCTTCGGGAGGGTGACGTTCACCGGCTCGGAGGCAGGACCGCCGAAGGCACGCAGCCGGTAGAAGAAGGTGGTGTTCGGCATCAGATCGGGGTGCCGGTAGTTCGTCACTTGAGGCGGCAGATACTGCAGGACGGTGTACGGTCCCGACTCCTCCGTCGCGAATTCGAGGACGTGGCCGGAGGCACCCGAACCGCCGCCCCGCCAGCGCAGATCGATGTCGGTGGGTGTGGTGCGCTCGGCATGAAGCACGACCCCCGAGGCGGTGTCGGCCTTCCCCGCCACGGGATGCCGGGCGGTCGTGGGACGCCTGTCCGCCCCGTCCGCGCCCGTCGTCCGGGTGGCGGAGCAGGCCGACAGCGCCAGGACGAGAGCGAGGACGAGCGCTGTCGGCGCCGCGATACGTACGGGAACACTCATGGGTTCTCGGCTACTTGCGCCAGAAGCGGACGTTGCTCCACACGACGGTGGCCGGTCCGTTGCCGCTGTTGGTGCGGTAGGCGCCGAACTTGTCGTAGAAGCTGCCGCCGGGGCTCGCGTAGGTGTGCTGGAGCGAGCCGTTGATGTACGTGCGGTGCGAACTGCCCACCTGGTGAACGGTGTTGACGCGGACCGTGGCGCCGACCGTGCCCGCGTTGGACAGGGTGGCGCCGCCGTGGACCGCGTACAGACGCCCGCCTCGTTCGGCGGCGAGCATGAAGTACGGGCCCGCCGCCGACTCGTTGAAGGTCTGCTTGAGGCTGATCCGGGTACCGCTGAGGCTGCTGATCCGGAAGTAGCCCTCGAACTGCCGGGTGCCGCCGGTGTAGGTGGCGTACCGCCGCTCGGCGCGCTGGTCGCCGCTGGCCGTCGAGCAGGTGAGCTGGAAGGTCAGGCCGTCGACCTGTCCGCAGCCGCGCTCCTGGACGGTGTAGGTGGGAGAGACGGAGGTCCAGCCGCCGGGTTCCACCTCGGCGACGGCGTTCGGCAGGGCCATGAACGTTGAAGCGCACACCGCACCGGTCACGGTGAGCGCCCGAAAGCGCGTGAGCATGTCGGCTCCCTGGGCGTGGGGGGTTCAGTCTGGATTCATAGATATGAACGATGACTGTCTTTTTGAACGACTGACTGGAAGGTAGGACTGGACCAACGGGCCGTCAAGAGGCCCATGTGCACCAGCTGTTCATCGCCGCGACCCGTCGCGGTCGACGAACCATCAGGTCATCCGTCCCGGACTCTTGACTCCGTTCGCCGCAGTCGCGATTCTCGACCCATCGCTTGCACGAGTCATGACAACCAGCCGCGGGGTGCCGAGCCCCGACCGGCCGGCTCATCGACTGCGCCGTCCGCCGACCGAAGACGTGGGTGATGACCATGGCTCAACAGCCGCACCACAGGCGCAGACCGATCACGGTTCTGTCGTTGCTCCTGCTCGTGATGGCCGTGACACTCGGCCCCACCCCCAGTTCCGCCGCGGGGACGGACTGGTGGAACCCGGTCGCGCGGCCGGCACCGGACTCCCAGATCGGCGTCACCGGCGAGCCCTTCAAGGGGACCAACTCCCAGGGCGAGGTACGCGGGTTCGTCGACGCGCACAACCACATCATGGCCAACGAGGCCTTCGGCGGCCGGCTCATCTGCGGCAAGCCGTTCTCCGAGGCGGGAGTGGCCGACGCGCTCAAGGACTGCCCCGAGCACTACCCCGACGGCTCGCTCGCGATCTTCGACTTCATCACCAACGGCGGCGACGGCAAGCACGACCCCGACGGGTGGCCCACCTTCAAGGACTGGCCGGCCTACGACTCGCTGACCCACCAGCAGAACTACTACGCCTGGGTGGAGCGGGCCTGGCGCGGCGGCCAGCGCGTACTCGTCAACGACCTCGTCACCAACGGCGTGATCTGCTCGGTCTACCCCTTCAAGGACCGCAGCTGTGACGAGATGACGTCCATCCGTCTGCAGGCGAAGCTGACCTACGACATGCAGGCCTACATCGACAAGATGTACGGCGGCACGGGCAAGGGCTGGTTCCGGATCGTCACCGACAGCGAGCAGGCCCGGAGCGTCATCGAGCAGGGCAAGCTGGCCGTCATCCTCGGCGTCGAGACGTCCGAGCCGTTCGGCTGCAAGCAGATCCTGGACATCGCCCAGTGCGACAAGGACGACATCGACGCCGGTCTGGACGAGCTGTACGACCTGGGCGTACGCAGCATGTTCCTCTGCCACAAGTTCGACAACGCGCTCTGCGGAGTCCGGTTCGACGAGGGTAGCCTCGGTACGGCGATCAACGTCGGCCAGTTCCTGTCGACCGGCACCTTCTGGCAGACCGAGAAGTGCACGGGCCCGCAGCACGACAACCCCATCGGAGGTGCGGCGGCGCCGAGCGCCGAGGAGGAGCTGCCGGCGGGGGTCGAGGTCCCGTCGTACGACGACGACGCCCAGTGCAACAAACGCGGGCTGACGGAGCTGGGCGAGTACGCCGTACGCGGCATGATGCAGCGCAAGATGATGCTCGAGGTCGACCACATGAGCGTCAAGGCCACCGGCCGCGCCCTCGACATCTTCGAGTCGGAGTCCTACCCCGGCGTGCTCTCCTCGCACAGCTGGATGGACCTCAACTGGACCGAGCGCGTCTACGGTCTCGGCGGCTTCATCGCCCAGTACATGCACGGATCCGAGGGATTCAGCGCGGAGGCGGACCGCACCAAGGCGCTGCGCGAGAAGTACGACGTCGGTTACGGCTACGGCACCGACATGAACGGCGTCGGCGGCTGGCCGGCCCCGCGCGGCGCGGACGCCTCGAACCCCGTGACGTATCCCTTCCGCAGTACCGACGGCGGCTCGGTCATCGACAAGCAGACGACCGGTTCGCGCACCTGGGACCTGAACACCGACGGCGCCTCGCACTACGGGCTGGTCCCGGACTGGATCGAGGACATCCGGAAAGTCGGCGGCCAGGACGTCGTGGACGACCTCTTCCGGGGCGCCGAGTCGTATCTCGACACCTGGGGTGCGTCCGAGGGGCACAAGGCGGGGGTGAATCTCGCCAAGGGCGCCTCCGCGTCGGCCAGTTCGTCGGAGTCCAACCCGTTCACGAGCTACGCCCCCGGCCGGGCCGTGGACGGGAACACGGACACCCGCTGGGCGAGCGACTGGAGCGACGACCAGTGGCTCCGGATCGACCTGGGCTCCACGAGCACGGTCAAGCGTGTCACCCTCGAATGGGAGCGCGCCTACGCGAAGTCGTACCGCGTCGAGGTCTCCACCGACGGCACCACCTGGCAGTCCGCCTGGTCCACCACCGCCGGTGACGGCGGTCTGGACACGGCCCTGTTCAACGGCGTACCGGCCCGCTACGTACGGATCCACGGGCTGGACCGGGGCACTGACTGGGGCTACTCCCTTTACGAGGTGGGCGTCTACAGCAGCTGACGCCCATCGGAACGAAAGGGAACACCCATGGCACGGATGCCGTCGGCCGAACGGCGTCGGCAGCTCACCGAAGCGGCCATCCGCGCGATGACCCGGGACGGCGTCTCCAGGACGACCACCCGGTCCATCGCCGCGGAGGCCGGTCTGTCCCTGAGCGTCTTCCACTACTGCTTCGACTCCAAGCAGGCCCTGATCGAGTCCGTCATCACGACGATCACCGAGCACTCCGTCACGGTGGTCAAGGAGGCGATCAGGCCGAAGGCCACCCTCCGGGAGACCGTCCGGGCCGGCTTCCAGGCCTACTGGGACCATGTGTCCGCGCATCCCGGCGAGCACATGCTCACGTACGAGTTGACGCAGTACGCCCTGCGTGAGCCGGGGTTCGAGCATCTGGCGCGGCGGCAGTACCAGCTGTACTGCGACACCTACACCGAGCTCGTCGAGCAGCTCGCCCGCGGCATGGACTTCGAACTCCGCGTCCCGGCCCCCGTGCTGGCCCGCTATCTGGCCGCCATGACCGACGGTCTGACCCTGAACTTCCTCGTGCTGGGCGACGACGCGGCCTGGGCGGACATCCTCGACACGATCACCGACCATGTCGCGGGCCTCGTGCGCGATGCGGACGAACTCCGGCCCCGCACGGAACCCGGTCCCGCCGGTTCCGCTTTTTCGTCCCCCTGATGTGACCCTTTACAAAAGGCCACTTGAGTGACGAAAGGCAATTCCAGTAAATGCAGCATGCATCAACAATGTTTCACCCAACGCCTCTTTGTGCTCCTGTGCGCCCCCACGGAAAGTGGATCTGGGGAGCCGACAGCAGTTGAACTGGGCAGGACATGACTCAAGCACCGAGCCGGTGGCACGTTCGCCGATTTACGTGAGTCGACTGAGGCAGGTGGTATTCGATGATCGACGCCATGCCCGAACCGGATCGACTATGGACTGTGGGCACTGCGCCAGGCATATTCCCAAGCATCAGCCACGGTATCGCTTTGTTCCGTCACCCGTTGGATTTTCTGAATTCCCTGCCCGCCCGGGGCGATCTGGTCGAGTTACGCCTGGGCCCGCTGCGGGCCTGGATGGTGTGCCACCCCGAGCTGGTCCACCGGATGCTCATGGACGCCCGCACCTTCGACAAGGGAGGCTCACAGTACGACAGGCTCCGCGCCCTGATGGGTGACGGTGTGGTCACCTGCGGCCAGGAGGCACATCGACGGCAGCGCAGGTTACTCCAACCCGACTTCCGCGCCTCCCGCATCGCCGACTACACGGAACTGATGGGCGAGGAGGCCGAGTCGGCGTGCCGGGAGTGGCGGGCCGGGCAGGAGATCGACATCAGTGCGGCGATGATGGCCCTGATGACAAGGGTGACCAGCCGCGTCCTCTTCTCCGACTCGCTCGACGACACGACGGCCGCCCAGGTGCGGAACTCCCTCAGTACCATCGTCCGCGGCCTGTTCATCCGCACGGTCGTGCCGGTCGACGCCCCGTTCCGTGTCCCCACACCGGCAAACCGCCGCTATCGGCGCGCGGTCGACCGCCTTCACGGGATCATCGACTCGGTCATCGCGGAACGGCGAAGGGGCGCCCCCCGCGACGACCTGCTCGGGACCCTGCTGAGATCCGCGCGCGACGGGGGCGAGGACGCAGAGGTCACCGAACAGGAAGTCCACGACCAGCTCATCACCCTCCTGCTCACCGGTGTAGAGGCCCCCGCGCTGTGCGTAGCCTCCGCCTTCAGCCTCCTGGCACAGCATCCGGATGCCGAACGCCGCCTGCACTCCGAGGTCGACGCCGTGCTCGCCGGGCAGCCACGGCCCGGCCTCGATGACCTTTCGCGTCTCGCCTACACCCGAGCCGCTGTCACGGAGACGCTGCGCCACTCCCCACCAGGCTGGCTCTTCACCCGCGTCACGACCAGAGAGACAGAACTCGCCGGGTGCCGTCTCCCCCAGGGTGCCACCGTCCTGTACAGCCCTTACCTTCTGCACCACGATCCCGCGTGGTTCCCCAGTCCCGAAGTGTTTCTGCCCGAGCGCTGGTTGCCGGGGCCGGAGCAGGCCACCGCCGCATCGCACCGCGCGATGCTTCCGTTCGCCACAGGGAGCCGCAAGTGCCTCGGCAACGCGTTCGCCATGGCGGAGGCCACGGTGGCCGTTGCGGCCATCGCCAGTCGCTGGCGGCTGCACCACCTGCCCGGGCCGGTCGGCCTACCCCGCCCCGCGGTGACATTGGGTCCGAGGTCGCTGCCGATGATCTGCGAACCACGCTCAGGCACACCGGTCAGCACACCGCCTCGTACCTCTTCTCTCACTCCCCGAGCCACGGTGACATCCCGCGCACAGGACCCCCGAACGGCAGGTGACAACGGTGTCGACGACGCATGAGGAAATCACGGTCGCCGTGCATGAAGAAAATCCCGCGGACAATTTGAAAGACTTGATCGACGCCAACCTCTACATGCCGTTCCCTTTCCTGAGCAATCGCCATGAATCCGAATCGGCGGCAGGCGTCGACACATGGCTGCGCGCATGGGGGCTGACCGACGACCCGGCGGTGGCGGCCATGATCGCCAAGACTCGCCCGGCCGAACTTGCGGCCTACAACAGCCCCACCGTGGACTGCGACATCCTTCAGATCGTGGCCAACCAAATCGCCTACCAGTTCATCTTCGACGACCAGGCGGAAGAGGTCGGCCGACGGCGGCCGGGCCACCTCCTGCCCATGCTCAGCGAGAGCGTCGGTATTCTGCGCGACGGCCAACCCCCCAGCACGTCACTCGGGGCGGCGCTGGCCGATCTCCACTGCCAGGTCCGGGAACGGTGCACGCCCTCGCAAGCCGCGCGGTGGGCTTGGAACAGCCGTGAGTACGTGCACGCCCTGCTGTACGAGTCGGTGGCCCAGACGCACTCGCCTCCCGTAGAGATGGGGTTGTGCAGTTCGATCCGTTCACTCACCGCCGGAGTCGAGCCCTTCTACCCACTGTGCGAGGCCGCGCAGGCGCACGAACTGGATCCCGAGGAACTCCACCATCCCGTCGTGCGACGTCTGGGGCGACTGTCGGCCGACGCGGCAGTGTGGATACCCGACCTCTTCTCCGCGGTGAAGGAGCAACAGGCGGGCGAGATGATCAACCTGGCCCTCGCCTATCAGCGTGCGTACGAATGTTCCCTGCCACAGGCCGTCGCGCTGGCCGTCCGACGGATCAACAGCACCATCAATGAGTTCGAGACGCTCTACGAGAAGATCAAACCGGAGCTGAGCCCGGCCGGCGTCGGTTACGTGGAGGGTATGTCCGGCTGGATCCGCGGGTGCTACTACTGGTCTCGCACCGTGCCGCGCTACGCGGACACGGCTGCAGTGTCTACCGTCCGCTGATAGCAGACCAATCAACTGACATTACCTGAAGGGAAGGCGCTCAAACCGCTCCGGCTCATGATTCGCCCTTCCCTGTGTACTCATTGCTCAATACGACCACCCGATGTCCGCAAGGGCGTACGCTCGTCGCTGCCTTCCGAAGGATCAACGACAGGAAGCGGTAGGGCATATGGCGCATGGGCTGCGGCAACCGAACTCCGGGAACCATCTGTTGCTGGAGCGCCATAGGGAACTCCGTGCGATCGACGCCGCTTTGGCCAACCTAGGCAATGCAGGAGACGGTGTGCCGCAGCCTCGGCACACCGGACTGCTCACCTTCACCGGCTCGGCCGGGCTGGGCAAGACGGCGCTCCTGGCAGAGGCACGCGCCCGGGCCGTGGCACACGGATTCACGGTCTTCTCGGGCAAGGGCGGAGAGAAGGAGCAGGAGCTGGCCTTCCACGTGGTGCGCCAGCTCGTGCAACCCGCCTTGGCGGCGATGGAAGAGACCGAGCGCCGGGCCTTCCTGGGGAGTTGGTACGACATCGTCGCCACCGCGCTCGGCCTGGAGGCGACGGGCGCCGCCAGGGTGCCGGATCCGACCGGGGTGCGCGACGGACTCGACTGGGTCATGACGCGCCTCACAGTGATGAAGGCGCCCGTCATCCTGCTCCTGGACGACATGCACTGGGCCGATGTCGAGTCCCTGAACTGGCTCGCCTCCTTCGCCCCGCGGACCGAAGACCTCCCGCTGCTGATCGTCGTCGCCTACCGGCCCGACGAACTGCCGAACGAGGGGACACCTTTCCGCACACTCGTCGAACGCCACCGGAACCGCCCCTACTCCCTCGCACCGCTCACGTCCGCGGGCGTGGCACGCCTCGTCAGGGACGAGGTGGGTGAGGGAGCCGAGGACGAGTTCTGCGCCGAATGCTGGACAGCCACCGGCGGAAGCCCGTTCGAGGCCGTCGAGCTCGCCATCCGACTCGGCGAGCGCCGCCTGAAGGGCACACAGGCCGAGTTGTCCGCGATGCGGGACCTCGCCTCGGCGGTCAAGGGACCCGGGCTCCTCGACCGACTGCACCGGCTCGGCTCGACCACCGTCCGCTTCGCGTGGGCCGCGGCCGTCCTCGGTACGTCCATCTCGCCGGAGCTCGCCGCCACCATCGCGGTGGTCGGCAGCGAAGAAGCCGCCGAGGCGACCGAGAGGTTGCGCACCGCCCGGATCCTTAAGGATGCCCCAGGTCAGGGACGCAGCCTGGAGTTCGTACACCCCCTGATCGCCACGGCGGTCTACCGCGACATCTCCGCGAGTCTGCGGGTCGGTCTGCACAACGCGGCGGCAGAGGCGGTCCACGCTGCGGGTTTCGGTCCCACTGCCGCTGCCCGGCATCTGCTGGAAGTCCCGTGCGAGGGCAGGCCCGAGGCAGTCGCATGCCTGCGGGAGGCCGCCCGCGAGTACCTTGGCGCCGGGGCTCCGGAGGCCGCACGGCGCGTCCTGACTCGGGCCCTTCAGGAGCCGCCCCTTCCGGAGGACCGTGCGGCGCTCCTCCACGAACTCGCCTGCTCGACCTTCCTGCTCGAACCCGCGGCCACCATCAGCCATCTTCGGGCGGCTCTGGCGGAGACCGTCGTCGACCCCGATCTGCGGGCCTCCATCGTCTACCGGCTGACCCAGGCCCTGGCCCACACCGACCGGGTGGCCGAGGCCTCGGTCGTGGCCGCCGACGAGGCGCGGCAGGCGACCAATCCGCGCATCCGACTGCGCATGCAAGCCGATCACTTCGTATGGAGCGCGATCCGCACCGACGAGCCCGACTCGGCCGCCCGCTCGCGCAGGCTGACCAGGCTGGCCAAACAGCTGACCGGCCGCGGTCTGGAGGAGCGGTACATCCTGGGCCTGCGGGCCTGGGACGCCATGATGCGCGGTGAGCCGCGGCAGACCGTCCTCGAATGCGCCGAGGAGTCGCTGCGGGGCGGACTGAGCTGGACGGCCGAGAACCGTGGCTTCGAGGTACCCGTCTCGGTCGCCGTGGCCTTCGCCTACTGCGACCAGCCACGCCGGGCCGAAGAGCTGTTCGCCAAGGGTCTGGCGGAGTGCGAGACCAAGGGGTGGCGCGGTTCCCATCTGGCGCTGGGCCAGACGCTCTTCGGCTACATCCGCTACCGTCGCGGCTGCCTCACGGAGGCGGAGGATCTCGTACGTGAGGGACTGCGCACCGCCGACCGGGTGGAAGGAGCGGTGCCGGCCCAGTGGTTCGCCATCGGCATCCTCATCCAGACCCTCCTCGCCCGTGGGCGGACCGAGGAGGCGCGGCAGCTCGCCGACGTCTACCACTACGGCGAGGTGGTCCCGAACGCCGTCATCTACCCGGATCCCCGCACGGTGTACGCCGAGTTGCTCCTGGCCGAGGGCCGGCACTCAGAGGCCGAGCAGCTGCTCTCCGAGGTCGGGGAATGGCTGGATTCGCGGTCCTGGCGCAACCCGGCCTGGTGCCCCTGGCAGCTGAATCTCGCGTCCGCTGTGGCTCCCACCGCTCGCGACCGGGCGATCCGTCTCGCCCAGGACGCCGTCAAGCGGGCCCGTGACTTCGGTGCGGCCTCGGCGATCGGTCAGGCGCTCCACACCGAGGCCGAGGTGACGGGCGGACCTGCGTCGCTCGACCTGTACACGGAGGCGATCGAGCATCTCGAACGGTCGCCCGCCTCGTACGAGTTGGCCCGTGCGCTGGTCGGCCACGGGGCCGCGCTGTCCCGGAACGGCAGGCTGCAGGAAGCCGCGGACCGGCTCTACCAAGGTCAGGAAGGCGCCGTCCACTGCGGTGCCGAGGCGCTGGCGACCCGGGCCAGGGCGGAACTCTCGGCGGCCGGACTGCGGCCACTGCCCCTTCGCTACGGGCAGACGGACACGCTCACCGCTCCGGAACGCAAGGCCGCCGAGATGACGGCCCAGGGGCTCCAGGCAGGGGTGGTCGCGAAGGCGCTGAGCCTCACCGAGCAGGGCGTGACGCGACTGCTCTCCTCCGTCTACCGCAAGATCGGCACCGACGCCGCCGGCCTCGCCAGAGCCCTGGAGACCTTCCCCCGCCCTCGTCCATGACCTGATGGTCAGGAAGCCCGGGTCCGGACCGTCCGGACCCGGGCTTCCTGTTCCCTTCGCCCAGTGGCTCACTCCGCGACCACAGCCGGTCGCGCGCTCCTACGACCGCCGTCACCCGCACCTGATAGCTTCTACATCGCTGTAGAAATATGCGGCGGTCGGAGCCTCCACGGGCTCGGGCCCACCTCTGACGCAAACCGGAGCCCTCATGGCCCTGTGGGACCGCATCAAAGAGTCCGCATCGACGACGCAGACCCAGCTGGTGACGAAGAAGAACGACCTCAAGAGCGGCGCTTTCCGTGACGCCAGCATGGCGATGTGCGCGCTGGTCGCGGCCGCCGACGGCACGATCGACCCGGCCGAGCGCCGCCGGGTGGCCCAGCTCATCGCC
Source organism: Streptomyces sp. NPDC050988 (assembly GCF_044456225.1). Taxonomy (NCBI): domain Bacteria; kingdom Bacillati; phylum Actinomycetota; class Actinomycetes; order Kitasatosporales; family Streptomycetaceae; genus Streptomyces; species Streptomyces sp. NPDC050988. Next base: position 73,117 of record NZ_JBITFQ010000001.1, read on the forward strand.
ACCAACGAGGTTCTGCAGAACTTCCCCGCCGACGATCTCCAGCGCCGCTTCGACGACAACCTCAACAAGCTGGTCGCCGACTTCGACTTCGGCAAGGTCAGCGTCCTTCAGGAGATAGCCAAGGCGAAGAAGAAGCCCGCCGAGGCGCGTGCCGTGATCCAGATCGGCATCGTCATCGGTGGCGCCGACGGCGACTTCGACAAGACCGAACAGGCCGTCGTACGCGAGGCCTGCTTCACCCTGGACCTCCCGCCCCACGAGTTCGACCACTGACCGGAACACGCTCCACAGGCCGGGCAGGCCGGACCACCTCCCCGTCAGACCACGCGACGACGAATCCACCACGCACAGAAGCTGGCCAGAGCGAGTGCGAGCCCGAGGAAGATGCCGGTCTCGGCCCACTGCAGGGTCCAGAAATTCCCGGCGGGTTGATAGACGACCTCTTGCCGGTAGCCGGCCTCGTTCAGGGCGGCGGCGCAGTCCGACATGGATGGGCAGTCGGTCAAGGACATGGGCAGCGGAGCCGGGTCACCGGAGGCGTTGACGGTCTGTTCCGACAGGACCCATGCACCGGGTTGACCGAAGTCCACCTGCCGCACGGAGTCGACGCCGATGGTCACCGGCTTCGCCTCGGTGAACGACAGGTTCGCCTGCACGGATGCCGCCAGGTGCGGCCGGACCCACAAGGGCATGGCGATCTGGACGGCGGCGTAGGTCGCCAAGGTGGCGGCCATCGCGGGAACAGTGCGACGTACGAGGACACCGAGGGTGACCCCGAGGATGAACGCGAAGGCGGCGTGGCCGATGGGGACCATTCCCCGGGCGGCGAAGACCATCGGATCGATGCGCGGGTAGAAGGGATCCGCGCCGGTTCCGCCACTGTTGACGGCCTGATCGATCGGGCCGCTCCACCAGGTCACCGCCAGGGCTGCCAGTGCCGCGGCTGTCACCGTCGCGATTCCGGTGACTGCGAGCTTGGTCGCGAGCCAGCGGGTGCGGCTGACGCTCTGGTTCCACGCGAGGCGGTGGGTACCGGTCTCCAACTCGCGGGCGACCAGCGGCGCGCCCCAGAACATGCCGATGACGGCCGGTACGAGCAGGACGACCGCGAGACCGAGGTAGTACACGGTCTGGTCGGCGCTGGTGATCCGGCCGAACAGGTCGTCTCCCGCGGTGTCGTACAGGTCCGCCAACTGTGGGCCCGTGACGGCGAGGAGCAGGGTGAGGAAGACCAGCACGGTGTAGATCACCGTGGCCTGGGTGCGGAACTGGCGCCAGGTCAGCCAGATCATCGAAGAACCTCCAGCGCGGGTCGGGAATCGCGGACCGCGTCGGCGGGCCGGGTCATGTAGGCCAGGACGATGTCCTCCAGGCTGAGCGGGGTGATCGTCCAGGACGGGTCGTGGACCGGGGTGTCGGTGCGCACCAGCAGGGTGGTCTGGCGGTCGGTGTGGCTGGCGGAGATGACGTACTGGCCCGCAGGAAGGGTGGCCGGGTCACGGCGGGGTCCGGTGAGCCGGTGATGGGTGGCCCTCAGGTCGTCGATGTCTCCCGCCACCTGCACCCGGGAGTCGACGAGCACGATGACGTAGTCGCAGGACCGCTCCACGTCGGAGACGAGGTGGGAGGAGAGCACGACACTCAACTGCTGATCGGCGACGGCCTCCATGAGGTCCCGCATGAACTCCCGGCGGGCGAGCGGGTCGAGCGCGGCGACCGGCTCGTCGAGGATGAGCAGTTCGGGCCGCTTGGCGATGCCGAGAGTGAGGGCGAGTTGCGCGCGCTGGCCGCCGGAGAGCTTCCCGGCCCGCTGTGCGGGGTCCAGGCCGAGTCGCCTGATCCGGTCCCTGGCCAGGGCATCGTCCCAGCCGGGGTTGAGGCGGGCGCCGAGCCTCAGGTGATCGGCGACGCTCAAGGCCGCGTAGGTCGGGGTGTCCTGGGCTACGAAGCCGACCTTGGCCAGTTGCGCGGGCCCCGTGGAGGGTCTGCCGCCGCACACCTCGATGGTGCCTGTGGTCGGGGTGAGCATCCCGGAGGCCAGGTTCAACAGCGTTGACTTTCCTGCCCCGTTGGGGCCGACCAGGCCGACCACCCGTCCGGTGGGCACGTCGAGGTCGCAGTTCTGGAGCGCCCAGCGCTGCTTGTACTTCCTGCCCAGGGCCTGGGCCCGTAAGACGGCGCTCACGCCACGTCCTCTCCTGCGGCGGTCCGAAAGGTGGTCATGAAGAGGGCCTCGATGGATTCCTCGTCGAGCCCTGCCAGGCGGGCCTTGGTCAGCCAGCGTCGCAGGTCCTTCTGGAGCGGGCCGTGCGCGGCGAGCGAGGCGTCGGCCAGCGTCCGCGTCACGAACGTCCCCACCCCCGGCCGGGCGGCCACCAGTCCCTCGTGCTCCAGCTCCCGGTACGCCTTCAGCACGGTGTTCGGGTTGATCGCCAGCCGCCCCGCCACGTCCTTGACCGTCGGAAGCCGGTCCCCCTCGTCCAACAGACCCAGCCTCAGCGCGTGCCGCACCTGCTGGACCAACTGCTGATAGGGGGACAGGCCGGACCGGTCGTTCAGGTGGAACTCAATCACCGGTTCCTCCATTTATCTAGTTGCCTAGTACTTTAGCTTCCTAGGTTGCTAGCTCGTCAAGGCACGCCAGAGCCCAACTGGGCAGCAGAGTGGAGGTGTTGAGCCACGGCCGCGCTCATCGCGACCCCAGCGTCGGGCTGTTCGTTCTCGAAGGCGGGCGCTTGAATGCCTGATCGGCCGAGGGCTCAGAGTGGTGTCGCCGCGTGCAGGATCAGGACCATCGTCACGGTGGAGTTGGCCGATGACATCGCGGAGAGTGCTGTCCCGACGGCCGCCGCCCAGGTGGCCATGCCGACCGTGGTGAACAGGGAGGGCCAGTTGCGCGCGGCGGGCGCGGGGTCCAGGAGGGCCGCCACCCGGCGGGGTACGGGGCCCGGTGCGGCGAAGCCGGCGAGTGTCGGGAGTGGGGTGCCGCGGGAGACCAGTGCCGCCTTGCCGATCGCGCATGCCACGACCCTGCGGCTGCCCACAGCGTGGGCCGCCTCTTCGTCGGACCAGCGTTCCGCCGCGTAGGAGACGGCCGTTCGCAGGGGTCGCAGGTACGGGTTGGCACGGGCCGCGAGCTGTACGACCCGGAGGAAGCGGTGGTGGCGGGCCGTCAGATGGGCGCGCTCATGAGCGAACAAGGCGCGCCGTTCGGCGGGTTCGGGGCGGGACAGCAGGGCGGTGGTGACCACGACCCTGTCGCGGGCTCCGCCGGGCAGGGCGTACGCGTAGGGCATCTCGTCGGGGAGCACCACGACTCCCGTGCCGGGCAGTCCGGCCGGCGCGCGGTGGGCACGGCGGCGCACCCTGCCGTGCCGCCACAGCGTTCCCACGCACACCACGGCCACGGCGAGGAGGGCGGGGATGGCCGCTGTGCCGACGACCATCAGCAGCGCCAGGCACACCGCGCTGCAGACGGCCATGACACCGGCCACGTCGGTCAGCGGCCGATGGCGGTGCCCGGGTGCAGGCGCTGCTCGGCCGGCCGGGCGATCGGCCAAGCCGTCAGAGGCAGGACCAAGGGCAGAAAGACGAACACCCCCTGAGGCTTCAGTCGTCCCTCTCCGTCTCGGGCTGCCCGAGCAGTTCACGCAGCAGTCGCTCGTCGTCCGGCGACAGCGCGGTGACGAAGCTGGCCAGCACCGCCTCCCGGTCCGGTTCGCCGTCCAGCACCTTGCGCATCTTCCGTGCCGCGAGCCCGGCCTCGTCCGACGCGGGTGTCCACGCGAACGACCGTCCCGCGCGCTCCCGGGTCACCGCGCCCTTGGCCAGCAGCCGGGTGAGGATCGTGATCACGGTCGTATAGGCGAGGTCCCCGCCGAGGCGGTCCTGCACCCAGCCCGCCGTCGCCGGACCCTCCGCCTCCCGCAAGGCCGACAGGACCTGCACCTCCAGCTCACCCTGTCCCCGCCGCCGGGGACGCCGCCGGTGATCCGTCAACGCCCTGTCTCCCTTCCGCTGCCGCGCACTCGCACTCGCACTCGCACTCGCACTCGCACTCGCACTTCACGGGCGGTCCATCGTATAGAGATCCGCTCGCGGTCCACTCGCCGGAGAACCGCCGCCTCGTCCGGACGGGCGGCCTCGGGACCGAGTACGACCGACTCACCCCCCACATTTCTACAGTGATGTAGATTTATTTTTCGGGTTCACCATACGGACCCGGCACCGCACACACCGCACAACCGAGGATGAAGGAGAGCAGCGTGGGAGTTTCCCTGGCCAAAGGCGGCAATGTCTCGCTCAGCAAGGAGGCTCCGGGCCTGACCGCGGTCCTGGTCGGCCTGGGCTGGGACGTCCGGACGACGACGGGCACCGACTACGACCTCGACGCCTCCGCGCTGCTGCTGAACGAGGCCGGAAAGGTCGCCTCCGACACGCAGTTCGTCTTCTACAACAACCTCACCAGCCCTGACGGGTCGGTCGAGCACACCGGTGACAACCTCACCGGTGAGGGCGAGGGCGACGACGAGGTCATCAAGGTGAACCTCGCAGGCGTGCCCGCCGACGTCACCCGGATCGTCTTCCCCGTGTCCATCCACGACGCCGAGAACCGTGGCCAGAGCTTCGGCCAGGTCCGTGGCGCCTTCATCCGGATCGTCAACCAGGCCGGCGGCGCCGAGATCGCCCGCTACGACCTGTCCGAGGACGCCGCCACCGAGACCGCGATGGTCTTCGGCGAGCTGTACCGCAACGGCGCGGAGTGGAAGTTCCGCGCCGTGGGCCAGGGTTACGCGTCCGGCCTGGCCGGAATCGCCTCCGACTTCGGCGTCGGCGTCTGAGCGAGCGGCCCCCGCCCTCCGTATCCACGGGCCCGCCCCCTTCACCGGGGGCGGGCCCGCGCCCCGCTTGAAGCGGACCGCACGCCCATCGTTCGAACCACCCAGGGAGAGCAGTTGGCCGGACCGACCCACCTCCGCCCGGAGGACCGAGCGGACTTCGAGGACGTACTGCGCCGGGCGCTGAGCACGACGGACATCCGTACGGCGCTGCTCGCCGACCCCACGAGCGCGGCCGCCACACGGCTGCGCGCCCAGGCGCTTCGAGCCGTGGATGAAATCACGGCAGCGGCGAGTGACGAGTACCGCGAGTATCTCGCCGCACGTACGGTCATGGAACGCGGTCCGCAGTCCCGTACCACCGAGGATCGTGGACGGCAGTCCGGGACGACCGTGGAGCAGGGGCGGCAGCCCCAACCGGCCGATCCCGGAGCGTTGTTGCCCGCCCTCGCCACGCTCACTCCGCCGATCGCCGCGACGGCGGCGGCAGTCCTGCTCGTGCTCGGGTACAGCCTTCGGCTCGCCGACGCGCAGGGCCCGATGGGCGGTTCGCTCGTGACCGCCGGCTGGGTGTTCGCGCTCATCGCGGCCGCGAGCACGCTCGCCGGGCTGACCGCACTGCTGTGCACCGCGTTGCGCACCCGCTCCGGCCACGGCGACCGGACCAGCGCGTCGGCCCGTAACCTGCACCATGCCCGTGCGAGGTGGCAGCGGGCGCTGCTGGAGCGCGGCGTGCTGCCCTACCTCCGCCGGCAGCTCGCCGCCACCCGCTTCGACTGACTCCCCGCACCGCCCCATCCACCACTGCGCCACCCAGCACCGCACCAACCACCACCGCGCCACCTCGTCCCCGTAGCGCCCGCGCCCCGACCGGCCCGGGCAGAGAAGTAGACAGGACCCGCATGTTCGGACTGAGTGAAATCGCGATCATTCTCGTCGTCGTCATCCTCGTCCTCGCCGCCAAGAAGCTCCCCGATCTGGCCCGCTCGGCGGGCAAGTCGGCCCGCATCCTCAAGGCCGAGGCCGCGGCGACGAAGGACGAGCCGACCGGGACGGACGGGCAGACGGCTCCCCGCGTCATCCCGGGCGAGACCGTCGGCCCGCGGCACGACACCCCTCTCACCGACACCGCTCCCACCGACACAGGCCGGCCCTCCGCGGCGCCCGACCCCGCGCAGCCCCGTCCGCAGGACTGAGGCAGCGCGTCACGGTCACCGATCCCGGGTCCCAAGGGCACGCAACAGCATGGGCAGTGAGCGGTACAGCTCGCGCTTCCAGTAGGCGGGCGAGTGCGTCCCGGCGTAGAAGTGGGTGGTCACCGGCGCCCCGACGGACGCCAGGCGGGTGGCCAGGGACCGGGACTGGCGTTGCATGAGGGTCTCCGTGGGGGAGATCGCGTCCTCGGGGAACGGGTCCGCGGGGTCTTCAAGTCCCGGGACCTCCACGTCCGGTGGTGTGCCGGGCGGGTCGAGGGCGCCCGCCGTGCCGTCGCCGCCGGAGAGGTGGACCGGGGTGGCGCGCAGCCGGTCGGCCAGGTAATAGGGGTCGTGGGCCTGCCAGTTGGCCCGTTGCGCGACCGGATCGCCCCACAACGCCCTCCAGTCCAGGCCCAGGTACGTCATCGCGGCCCGTACCGCGTGCGGATGGCGCAGTGGATGTACGAATCCGCTGTAGCTCGCCACCGCCCGGAACAGCCCGGGGTGGCGCGCCGCGTAGGAGAGGGCGCCGAACCCGCCCTGCGATTCCCCTGCGGCCACGCGACGGACGCCTGCTCCATAGTTGCGCTCCAGAAGAGGGCGTACCTCCCTGAGGTGGAAGGTCTCGACCGCCGGCGGGCCGCCCTCGCCACCGTTGAACCAGTCGCTGTAGAAGCCGAACAACGGCATCTCCGGCATCACGACCAGTACGTCCCGCAGGTCGGGCAGTTGCTGGAGATGGGCGTCGTAGTCCTCGGTCCAGGCCTTGTGGTTGCCGTCGCCGCCGACCAGCAGATAGAGCGTCGGCCAGGTCTCACCGGGCCGCCGCCGGTCCCAGCCGTCCGGGGTGAGGAGCCGCACCTTCGCGGTACGGCCCAGCGCGGGCGAGTCCACCGTGAGATCGACCAGGCGCTCACCGGCCTTCTCCTCGGCGATGATCCGGGCGCCGTGCGGTGCGGAAACGGTCGCCTCCGCACATGTGGCGGATACCGCCGCCAGCAGCAGGAGATCGGCGACCACCAGGGCGAGCAGGGTGCGTAGTCGAGCGGCGCTCCAAGGCATGGGCGTTCCTCCGTGCCTGTCAGACGTCAGACGTCAGACGTCGCGGCCGCGCAGCGCCGCGGACGCGAGCAGGAGCAGGGCGGCCGTGTAGCACGCCACCAGGAGCAGGGACGGCCAGGGGCCGAGGCTGCCGACGGTTTCCGCGGTCGCGTCCGAGGTCTGGATCAGCTTCTGCAGGGCGCTCGTCGGGGAGACGCCCGCGATCCAGCGCTGGGCGTCGCCGAAGAGCGGGCCGAGGAGGGAGGGCAGCAGCAGTACGCCGATGACGGTGGTGACGGCTCCCGCGGAGTGGCGTACGAGGGTACCGACCGCGAGGCCGAGGAGACCGGCGACGGCGAAGGACGCGGCGATCCCGAACAGGGCGGGCAGCGGCTCGCCCTGGGCGTACCGGCCGGTGTCGAGCATCGCGCCGCCGGTGAGATAGGCGAGAGTGCAGGAGACCAGGGCCAGGACGTACATCAGCACCGCGATCAGGGTGGCCTTCGCGGCGAGCACGGTGGCGCGGCGTGGGTTGGCCGCGAAGGTGGTCCGGACCGTCCCGCTGCCGTACTCGCCCGTGATCAGCAGGGCGCCGACCACCGCGGCCAGCATCTGGGCGGGGACGGAGGCGGTGAGGCTGCCGCCGAGCACCGTGTCGTCCGGCTGCAGGCTCTCGGTCGCGGCCACGAACACCGCGCCCAGCACGGGCACGACGGCGGTCGCGAGCGTCGTCCAGACCGTGGAGCGCACGCTGTTGAACTTGATCCACTCATGGGCGAGGGCCCCCGGGAAGCCGGCCCGGGCGGTGGTGGGGGTGGTGGCGAGGGTCTTGGTCGCCATCAGGCTGCCTCCTCGCGGTCACGGACCGCGCTCGTCCGGTACTCGGCCGAGTCCTGGGACAGGGCCGTGTAGACCTCCTCCAACGAGGAGTGCGCGGGGGTGAGTTCATGGATCGCGAGACCATGGTCGCGGGCCAGGTCGCCGATGGCGGCGGCATCCGGACCGTCCACCCGCCAGCCGCCCCGCGGGTCGAGACGGACATCGGCGCCCTTCGCCTCCAGCAGGCCCCGCAGCCTCTCGGGTTCCGGGGAGCGGACGAGCGTATGGGCGCGGGAGTTGGTCTCGATGAAGTCGCGCATCGTGGTGTCGGCGAGGAGCCGGCCGCGTCCGATGACGATCAGATGCTCGGCGGTCAGCTCCATCTCGCTCATCAGATGGCTGGAGAGGAAGACCGTACGGCCCTGCGCGGCAAGGGACTTCATCAGATCGCGGATCCAGCGGATGCCCTCGGTGTCCAGCCCGTTCACCGGCTCGTCGAGGATCAGCACATCCGGATCGCCGAGCAACGCGGCGGCGATACCGAGCCGTTGGCCCATGCCGAGCGAGAAGCCGCTGAACCGGCGTCCGGCGACCTCGGTCAGACCGGTCAGGTGCAGCACCTCGTCGACGCGGCGGCGCGGGATGCGGTTGCTCGCCGCGAGCCCGGCCAGGTGCCGGTACGCCGAACGTCCGCCGTGCGCGCCCTTCGCGTCCAGCAGCGAGCCGACGGCGCACAGGGGTGCGGGCAGTTCGGTGTAGGGCTTGCCGCCGACCGTGACGGTGCCCGAAGTGGGCGCGTCCAGGCCGAGGATCAGTCGCATGGTGGTGGATTTTCCGGCGCCGTTCGGGCCGAGGAAACCGGTCACCCGGCCGGGCCGGACCGTGAAGGACAGCCGGTCGACGGCGGTCTTGTCGCCGTACCTCTTGGTGAGTTCGCGTGCCTCGATCATGGCTTCGACGGTAGGGAGCTGCGACGCCCCGGACATCCGCCACCGGGAGTCGGCCGCTACTCCCGCGGGAGTACCCTCACCGCTCCCCCGCCCGGACCAGCCCGGTCTCGTACGCCAGCACCACGAGCTGCGCCCGGTCTCGCGTTCCCAGCTTGGTCATCGCCCGGCTGACATGGGTCTTCGCGGTCAACGGACTCATGATCAGCTCCCGGCCGATCTCCTCGTTGCTCAGTCCTGCCGCGACCAGGGCCATCACCTCGCGCTCCCGGTCGGTGAGCACGGCCAGCCGCTCGGCACCGGCCGCCTCCGGGGCCTTCAGCCGAGCGAACTCCTCGACGACGGACCTCGTGACCGCCGGTGCGAGGAGGCTCTGCCCGGCCGCGACGGTACGGATCGCCGTGCGCAGCCCGTCCGGCTCGATGTCCTTCAGCAGAAAGCCCGCGGCGCCGTGCCGCAGCGCCTCGAAGACGTAGGCGTCGACCTGGTAGGTGGTGAGCATGACGACGCGTACGGCGTCGAGGGTGCGGTCGGCCGCGATGCGGCGGGTGGCCTCGATGCCGTCGACGCCGGGCATCCGGATGTCCATCAGCACCACGTCCGGCCGGGTCAGCCGGACCGCCTCGACGGCTTGCGTCCCGTCGGCCGCCTCCGCGACCACCACCAGGTCGTCGGTCAGGTCCAACAGGGCCCGGAAGCCGGCCCGTACGACGGTCTGGTCGTCGGCGAGCACCACGCGCACGGTCACGGTTGCCCTCCACGGAGTGCCTCGGCCGGGAGCACGACCGGGAGTACGGCCCGTACCCGGAAGCCGCCGCCGGGCTCCGGACCGTACTCGACGCTGCCACCGACCGCGGCGGCCCGCTCCCGCATGCCGACGAGCCCGAAGCCTCCGGCCGCCGGCTGCGGCGGTGGTCCGAGCCGTGACGGCGGCCCTGGCTGCGACGGTTGCCCGGTCCGCGACGGTGGTCCGTCGTCCACGATCTCCACATGCAGCCGGTCGCAGTGCCGGGCGACCGAGACCGCCGCGTGGCGCGCGCCGGAGTGCTTCACCACGTTCGTCAGCGCCTCCTGCACGATGCGGTACGCCGCCAGCTCGACCATCGGCGAGAGCCCGTCCGCCGTGCCGTCGTGGCGCAGTGCCGCGTCCACGCCGCTGTCGGTGAACCGGCCGACCAGTTCGGGCAGTTGGGCGAGTCCCGGAGCGGGTGCCGTGGACTCGTTGTCGTGGTCGCGCAGCACGGTCACGGTGGCCCGCAGTTCTCCCACGGCCTCCTTGCCCGAGTCGCGCACCTGCCGCATCGCCTGCCGGGAGATCTCGGGCCGGGTGTCGAGGGCGTCGAGGGCCACGCCTGCCTGCACCGTCATCGCGGTCACCGTGTGCGCGACGATGTCGTGCAGTTCGCGGGCGATGCGCAGGCGCTCCTCGTGCACCCGGCGGGCCGCCTCCCGCTCCCGCTCCTCCTCCGCGCGGACGGCCCGGGCCGCGTACTCGTCCATCAACTGCCGCCGCGTACGGATGACTTCGCCGAGCAGCAGGGGCACCAGCGGCCAGATCATCTCCAGCATCGGCAGCCCCTGCGGGTTGGCCACGTCACGCCCCACCCGCAGCGCGACCGCGCCCGAGACGAGGGAGGCGACGAGCCCGGTCCACAGGGTGCGCCGCCGGTCGCCCAGCACCGCGACGGTGTACAGGGCGACGATCACCGGCAGGTTGAGCAGCTCCCCGATGTGCCCGTGCAGCGCCCAGCCCGCGCAGGCGGCGCCCGTGACGATCGCGACCGGGACCGGCCACCGTCGGCGCCACACGAGCGCGGTCAGGGAGATCGCGAGCAGCAGCCAGGTGAGCCCGTCCGCCTGCTGGTAGTCGGGGTCGTTCGACGCGGCGTCGGACGCCGTGAACACCCCGACCACGGCGACCACCAGCAGATCCGCGGTCAGCGGCGACAGTGATCGCGCACGCTCCACCAGGCCGTCGAAGCTCGTCACGTCATCACCGTATGGGCCGGATCGTCCCGGCGCATACGCCGCCGGGAGTAGCCCGCGAGACTCGTCGGCCCCCGCGGTCGCTAGGACTTGCGACGGGGCTTTCCGCGTTTCGTTCCCTTGGGGGCGCCGGAGCCGGTCCGGGGGCTCCTGCCGGTCGGCTTGCCCGTTGCCTTGCCCGCGGCCGGTTTCCGACGGGTGCTGCCCTTGTCGGAGCCCTTGCTCTTGGACTGGGACTCGCCCTTGGGCTGCGACTGGGTCGTGGAACGGCCCCGGGTGCTGTTGACGGTCCGGCCGCGGACGATGCCAATGAAGTCCTCGACCAGGTCCGTGGTCCGGTCCTCCGGCCAGGACAGGGCGACACGCGACTCGGGGGCGTCGGTGACCGGCCGGTACGTGAGGTCCTTGCGGTGGTGGAGGCGGGCGAGCGACTGCGGGACCACCAGGAGTCCCACACCGGCCGCCACGAGTTCGATCGCGTCCTCCGTCGTCGCGGGGCGCTCGATCGCGGGGCGGCCCGGCAGCTGCTCCCAGTCGAGGGTGTCGTCGAGGGGGTGCAGCACGATGTCGTCCGCCAGATCCTCGGCGGTCACCTCGTCGACGGCCGCCACGACGTGATCCTTCGGGACCACGACGACGGTCGTCTCGGTGTAGAGGGGGATCGCGCTGAGGTCCGTACGGTCCACCGGCAGCCGTACGAATCCCGCGTCGGCGTCGCCGCCCCGCAGCACGTCGAAGACCTCCGCGACGGACACCGCGTGGAGGGTGAGGGGGACGTCGGGCAGCCGCTCGTTCCAGATCCGCACCCACTTGCTGGGCGTCACTCCCGGGACATACGCGAGCCGGAACGAAGGGGAATCTTCCGAGCCTGTCACCTGGCCAGGTTACCCGGCGTGGTCGGCGGTGGTTCACATGCTCGATACCCTGGACACCATGACGTCGCACCAGAACACCCAGACGATGAAGCCCGCGACCGCGGCCAAGAAACTGGGTGTGTACCTCGAGGCCACCCCCGCCGAGTTCCAGGAGGGAGTCGTCTCGCGCTCCGAGCTGACCGCCCTGCAGGCCGATCCCCCTCAGTGGCTCCAGGACCTGCGACGCGACGGCCCGCACCCCCGACCGGTGGTCGCGGCGAAGCTGGGCGTCTCCATCGCGGGGCTCGCGCGCGGCGGTGTCACGGAGGCTCTCACCACGCAGCAGATCGAGGCGCTCAAGACCGAGGGTCCCGAGTGGCTCCAGAAGGAGCGCGCCACCCAGGCCGAGGTCCGCAAGGAAGCGGTCCGCATCAAGGAGAAGAACGCGGAGCGCCACGGCAAGGGCGACCAGTCGCGTAGGTAACGGTCCTCGGACCGCCTCAGCACTCCCTCGAACCGCCGTGGCGTGCTGTGGAAGACTCGACCCGTGATCATCGAACGCGCGTACGCACACGTGGCTTCGCACGACGAGAACGCATGGCCCTGGTCCGTCCCCTGTGTGCGCGGGCTGCTGGCGGACGGGATGCGGTTCACGGCACCGGTGACCTTCGTCGTCGGTGAGAACGGCTCGGGCAAGTCGACCCTCGTCGAGGCGTTGGCCGAGGGGTTCGGACTGGACTCCTGGGGCGGCTCGCACGACTGGCGGTACGCGAGTCCCCGGGCCAAGTCGGTGCTCGGCGAGCGGATCCGCTTCGAAGCGGCGGCAGCACGAGGGCGACGCATGCTCGGCAGCTGGTCGGCCCGCAAGGGGTTCTTCCTGCGGGCCGAGACGGCGGTGGACGCGCTGGACCGGGAGGGGCTCGCGCCGCATTCGGTCAGTCACGGCGAGGGCTTCCTCGCAGCGTTCCGCGGGAAGTTCCTGGAGCCCGGGCTGTATGTGCTGGACGAGCCGGAGGCGGCGCTGTCGTTCGGCTCGTGCCTCGAACTGCTCGGCCATTTCGACCAGTTGGCGAAACAGGGCGGACAGGTCATCTGCGCCACACACTCGCCACTGCTGACCGCTCTGCCGGGTGCCGACATCATCGAGGTCGGCGACCACGGGATGCGCCGGGTGGCCTGGCAGGACCTCGCCCTGGTCGACCACTGGCGCCGCTATCTCGCCGATCCGCAGGCCTATCTCCGGCACATTCTCGGCTGAGGGCGGACCCGCGAGCACGGTCTGCGGTGATCGCCTGCCAGAATGGCGATCAGCGCAGGCGTTCGGCAGAACCCGCAGATCCCGCCCCGGACGATGGAGGAGCCCCGTGCCGCTGCCCTCACAACCGTTGCGCAAGCTGGGCTTCTTGACCATCGGGCTGTTCGACGAGGCCGACCCCGGCAAGGGCCACGAGTCGACGCTGGAGATCATCCAGCTCGGCGAGCGGCTGGGCTTCGACAGCGCCTGGCTGCGCCACCGCCATCTCCAGTTCGGCATCTCCTCCCCCGTGGCCGTCCTGGCCGCGGCCTCGCAGCGCACCACGCGTATCGAACTCGGTACCGCGGTCATCCCGCTGGGCTGGGAGAACCCGCTGCGGCTGGCCGAGGACCTGGCCACGGTCGACCTCCTGTCCGGCGGCCGGCTCAATCCCGGCATCAGTGTCGGCCCGCCGATGCACTACGACCAGGTCAAGCAGGCGCTCTATCCGGACACCGCCGACGCCGAGGACTTCGGGTACGACCGGGTGGCCCGGCTGCTGGACTTCGTACGGGGCAAACCGGCCACCGACTTCAGCGGGGTCGAGGGCTTCGAAGTGTTCTCCGACCGCGTCCAGCCTCATGCTCCCGGTCTGGGCCGCCGTCTCTGGTACGGCGGTGGAAGCCTGGGGTCGGCCCAGTGGGCCGGTGAGCACGCGATGAACTTCCTGACCAGCAGCGTCGTCAAGGCGGAAGGACCGCAGGAACCCGCGGACTTCGCCGAGGTCCAGCTGTCCCACGTACGCGCCTTCCGTGCCCACCACCCCGACGGCGACCGTGCCCGGGTCTCCCAGGGGCTCGTCGTCATCCCGACCGACAGCGCCTCGCCGGAGCAGCGCGCGAAGTACGAGGCGTACGCGGAGAAGCGGCTCCCTCGGACCGCCGTGCCTCAGGGGCCGGCCCGCCTGATGTTCGCGCCGGACCTCGTCGGCACCTCCGCGGAGATCGCCGAACGGCTCTACGCGCACGCGGCGTTCCGGGAGATCGACGAGGTGGCGTTCGCGCTGCCCTTCACCTTCGAGCACGACGACTACGTGCAGATTCTCACCGACATCGCCACGAGGCTGGGCCCGGCACTCGGCTGGCAGGCGTCGGCCCAGCACGGATAGAGGGCCCATCGGCTGGGCGTGCGGCGTGGTCGGAAGCGGTCGACGGTGTCGTCGGTGTCTGTCAGTCGCTGACCTGGCTGCGTGCCTGGTACAGCAGGTCTCCGTACGCGGGGTGGCGGGCGATCCAGCCCGCGTAGAAGGGGCAGGTGGCCAGCACCCGCAGGCCCGCGGCACGTGCCTCGTCCAGGGACGCCCGGACCAGCGCGGACCCGACGCCCTTGCCCTCGCTCTCGGGGCTCACCTCGGTGTGGACGAACGCGATCAGCTCCTCGGTACGGATGTACTCCGCGAAGCCGGCGACCGTCGACGCCCCGTCGATCCGAGCCTCGTAGCGACGCGCCTCGGGCTTGTCACTGACCTCGATCGCCATGTCTCCTCCTTGAACCCGGTTGAGCCGGTGCACGACACTAGCCCACAGTGGCCAAAACCCGTACGGTCCGCCCGAGTTGCCGTCCGGAGCCCAGACGCGCGGGCGGATCGTTCGGCTAAGTTGACGTTCGATTGCCGAACAACGATCCGCAGGAGGCCCTCTCGTGACAGACCACGATCCCGAACTCGCCGCAGCTGCCGAGATACGGGCCCGGATCGACACGGACAAGCCGCACTCCGCGCGATTCTGGAACTACTTCGTGGGCGGCAAGGACCACTACGAGGTGGACCGTGAGATCGGTGACCACATCAAGGAGATCTTCCCCGGTCTGGTCGATGTGGCGCTCACGAGCCGCCACTTCCTCGGTCGCGCGGTCGAGTACCTCGTCGGCGAGCAGGGCGTCCGGCAGTTCCTGGACATCGGCACCGGTCTGCCGACCGCCGACAACACCCACGAGGTCGCCCAGCGCGTGGCCCCGGACGCACGCATCGTGTACGTCGACAACGACCCCCTGGTCCTCGCCCACGCCCGCGCCCTGCTCACCAGCACGCCCGAGGGCGAGACGGCGTACCTCGACGCCAATCTCTACGAGCCCGAGGCCGTCCTCAAGGCGGCGGCGCACACACTGGACTTCTCCCAGCCCGTCGCCCTGATGATCCTCAACACGCTCGGCCATGTCGCCGAGTACGACCAGGCCCGGGATCTGGTCGCGCGCCTCATGTCCGGTCTGCCGTCGGGCAGTTACCTGGTGATCAGCGACAGCACCGCCACCAGCGAGGGCATGATCGCCGCGTCGGAGGCGTACAACTCCAGTGGCGCCGTCCCGTACTACGTGCGGGCCGTCGACGAGATCGCCGGGTTCTTCGACGGTCTTGAGCTGGTCGAGCCCGGCGTCGTGCAGGTCACGCAGTGGCGTCCGGAGGCCGCCGGTTCGGTGGTCGACGCCTACGGAGCGGTCGGCCGCAAGCCGTAGCTCCACGTCATGGCCGGGCCCGTCCTCGGACGGGCCCGCCTCACCCGTGCGCATCGGACGCACGCTCAGGACACGTCGGTCAGCTTCGGCATCTCGCCCTCGGTCGTGGTGACGTCGATCACGGAGAACTGCGCGCCCTGGGGATCGCTGAGCGCCGCGAACCGCCCGAAGGGGCTGCTCATCGGGCCGAACCGCAGGATCGCGCCACGTTCGGTCGCCTTCGCCACGGCGGCGTCGCAGTCCTCGACCGTGAAGTAGACGTTGACGTAGGACGGCACCTCCGGCGGGAACTCGTCCGTCATCCTCATCCGGCCCAGAACGGTCTCCTCGCCGAGGTTGAAGATCCTGAAGTCGATCGCGTCGTCCTCCATCTGCTGTGCGCGGTAGGGGAAGACGGCGGGGAGGAAGGCGTCCACCTTCTCGGGCTCCCGGGTGAAGAACTCGCCCCAGCAGTAGGCGCCCGGCACGGCCGTCGCCTCGAAGCCCTCGTGGACGCCTGCCTGCCACACGCCGAAGACGGCGCCGCTCGGCTCCTGGGCCAGCAGCATGGTGCCGAAATCGCCGACCTTCATCGGATCCATCAGGACCTGGCCGCCGTTGGCGCGTACCTTCTCTGCGGTGGCGGCGGCATCCGGCGACGCGAGGTACAGACACCACGCCGACTGACCCCCCTCCTCGCCGGGCATGGGCGGCACGACTGCGGCCACCGCCTTGCCGTTCGCGTAGGCCTGCGTGTAGTTCCCGTACTCCGACGACGCCTCGCCGAACGTCCACCCCAGCACGTCACCGTAGAAGCTCTTGGCACCCTCGACATCTCTGAAGCTGGCGTCGGCCCAGCACGGTGTTCCCTCGGGTTGTACGGCCATGACTCTGACTCCCTCGTCATTGAAGGCTCTGGCTTGTCACGCTAGCCAGCCATCGACGGACGCGCGCGGCGAACGCCACGAGATACGTGACGCAGGTCACTTTTGTGCGCCGATGATGTTCCGTGACCGCCTCGGTCCAACACTGCGACACCGCTCGAAGCAGCAGACCAGAGGATGGGACACCGACATGAGTGAGACCGTGAAAGGGCCCGCGAGCTAGTTCCCCTTCATCGAGAAGAAGTACGGCCGCCCCATAGCCGAATGGCAGGGCCTCATCCGCTCCTCGCCCCTCACCAAGCACCCACCGGAAAGAAATGCGTTGCAGGCCATGAGAGAGCCTCCGCAGACTCGTCGATGAGGGAAGCCTGAGACGAGGAGGCGCCATGCCGACCACGCAGACACACGCGGACGCCCTGGTGCATGCGCTGGGCAGCGAGCCGAGGCGGCCGGCGGCCTTCCGTGAGCTGATGCGGCTCGGCTCCGTCGCCGTGCCCGCCATCCGGCGGGGCCTGGCGCACTCCGAGGCCCTGGTACGGGAGCAGTGCTGCAGGCTGCTGGACCACCTGCTCGTGACCGAGGCGCTGGACGATCTGATCGCCATGCTCGACGACCCCAGCGCCCGGGTCCGGATCGCGGCGGTGCACGCGCTGGCCTGTGACCGGTGCAAGAGCGACGCCTGCCGTCCCGGCCAGGCCGTCGTGCTGCCCCGGGGGATCCAGCTGTTGGACCGGGATCCGGACGCCCACGTGCGCAACTTCGCCGCGGAGCTGGTCGGGCTGTCGGTGCACACCCACCCGGAGGCGGTCGACGCCCTGGTCCGTGCCCGGGACAACGATCCGTCGCCCGCTGTCCGGAAGAAGGCCGGCTGGTACGCGCCGGGCGGACCCATCCACCGCAGGACCGCGCCGCGACCGGCCCGCCCGCGCCGCTGACGGCGGGCTTCCCGGGCCGACGGGACCGTTCTCGACCGCACAGGAGACCGTTCCCCGACTGTGCGGGAGCGGTTTCCGTGGCCGGTTGTGACCCATGTTCCGGCACGGGCTGGTGCGGCGTCATACGCTCCCCGCGCCGCACGCGCCCGCGCCGGAACTCCCCCGGGCGGCTCCCCCTTGAACCGTGGGTGCCTACTGTTCTACCTTCACCACATGGTCGGGGCATCAACGCCCGCTCACCAGCGACACAACGTGCGGGCGGCAGTTGGGCCGGGTGATGACAAGTGCGTCCACACCTCGCGCTGATCGAGGACGATCCCGACTTCGCACTGATGTGCCGTACCTACCTCGAGCGTGAGGGTTTCACCGTCACGTGGGCCATGGACGCCCGGGCCGGCAAGGCCGTCATGCACGACGGCGGCATCGACCTCGTCGTCCTCGACCTGGGACTTCCCGACGGCAGCGGTCTCGAACTGCTGCGGGCGCTGCGCTCCACCAGTCGACTTCCGGTCATAGTCGTCAGCGGTCGCGGAGACGAGACGGACCGGGTGGCGGGCCTGGAGATCGGCGCGGACGACTATCTCGTCAAGCCGTTCTCGCAGCGGGAACTCGTCGCCCGTATCGGCGCCGTGCTGCGCCGGTGTCGGCCGCCCGAGCTGCCGACCGTCCTCGACGTCGGGACACTGCGCGTGGACACCGCCGCGCGCCAGGCGAGCGGGAAGGGTGTCCTGCTGAACCTGCGCCCCAAGGAGTACGCCCTGTTGGAGGCCCTCGCGCGGTCCCCCGGCCGGGTCTTCTCCCTCGAGCAGTTGCTGGAGCTGATCTGGGGAGCGTCCTGGCAGCAGTCCGCGACGGTCATCGAGCATGTGTACCGGCTGCGCGGCAAACTCTCCCGACTCCCGGCGCCCGCACCCCGGATCACCACGGTGCGCGGCTATGGATACCGTCTCGATCCGTGAGGACCGCCATGTCCACGAGCCGTCCGTCCAGCACTCCGCAGCCCGTCCCGGACTTCCGGCGCCTCTTCGACTCCACGCTCTCCCCGCTGCTCATCCTCACCCCGGACTTCACGATCGTCGAGGTCAACCGCGCCTATCTGACGGCCACGGGCACGCGGCGGAGCATTGTCGGGCGCCCCATCTTCGATGTGTTCCCCGACAACCCCGAGGACCCGTCGGCCGACGGCGTCACCAACCTGCGCCGCTCGCTGGAGACGGTGGTGGGCACGGGCCGCACGGACACGATGGCGCTGCAGCGGTACGACATCCCGACGGGCGACGAGGGCGGTTTCGTCGAGCGCTACTGGAGCCCGGTCAACACACCGGTCCTGGACGCCGACGACCGGGTGACGCACATCATCCACCGGGTCGAGGACGTCACCGAGTTCGTACGGCTGCGCCGGGTCGGACACGAACGCGAGCGGGCGGCCGCCGAGGCACAGATGCGCGCGGAGGGCATGGAGATCGATCTGTTCGTCCGCGCGCGGGAGATCGGGGAGGTCAACGAGCAGTTGCGCCGGGTGAACGGCGAACTCGACGCGGCCGGGCGGCAGTTGCGGGAGGAGCAGCGGGCCAAGGACCGGTTCATCGCGACGCTCTCGCACGAGCTGCGCAATCCGCTGGCCGCCGCCACCGCGGCGACCGAGCTGCTGGCGCTCGACCTGCCCGGCGGCCATCCGGCGCTCTCCGTCCTGGAACGGCAGCTCGGCATCCTGGCCCGGATGAGCAACGACCTGCTGGACGGCACGCGGGCGCTGACCGGTCGTCTGGAGCTGGTGCCCGAGCGGATGGATCTGAGGACGGCCGTCGAGAGCGCCTGCGCCGACATGCGTGGGCTGTTCGGCCACGAGGGGCGGGCCCTCGCCCTCCGGCTGCCCGACGGCCCGGTGCTCGTGGACGGTGACCGGCTGCGGCTGGCCCAGGTGCTTACGAACCTGCTGTCGAACGCACTGAAGTACACGCTGCCTGGCGGCCGTACGGACGTGTGCCTGTCGTCCGCGGACGGGCAGGCGCAGCTCACGGTCAGGGACGACGGGATCGGTTTCGACCCCGCGCAGGCCGAGGAGTTGTTCGGGGTGTTCATGCGGGCGGCTCCCGCCGGTCCGCACACTCCCGAGGGGCTCGGACTCGGGCTCGCGGTGGCCCGCACCATCGTCGAACTCCACGGCGGCCGCATCTCCGCACACAGCGACGGGCCGGGCAAGGGCGCCTCGTTCGGCGTGCTGCTTCCGACGGCCGCCTCGGACGCGCCGCAGCCGGCCCGCCCGGCGGCCACCGGCCGTGCGCAGCGGCAGCTGGTCATCCTGATCGTCGAGGACAACACGGACCTCGCCGCGACCTACCGCACGCTGCTGGAGCGGCAGGGCCACCACGTCACGGTCGTCCACACGGGCGCGGACGCCGTCACGGCCACCGAGGCCAACCTCTTCGACGTCGTCCTGTGCGATCTCGGGCTGCCCGACATGGACGGCTACACGGTCGCCCGTACCGTACGGTCCCGTCCGCACGGCGCCGGGCTGCGCCTCATCGCGGTCTCCGGATTCAGCCGGGGCACCGACCGGACGCTGGCCCACGAGGCCGGATTCGACGCCCATCTGGCCAAGCCGCTGCCGCTCGCGGAGCTGCTGGACCTGCTGAAGCGCTGACCTGGGTGTGCCGCACCCAGGAGGCGTACACCTGGGAGGACGGCGGTCTGGTCGGCCGGCGCCGCCGCGGCGACCGTGGAGCCATGACCACAACGACGAGCACGAACGACGACACGTCCCGCGCCCCGCACCCGTACGTCGGGATGTGGGTGACCGCCGACGGCTTCATCCGCCAGGAGCTGCTGCCCAACGGCCGGTACGACGAGGCCCGCGGCGAGCGGCAGAGCGCGTACACCGGCAGTTACACCGTGACCGGCAGCCATATCGACTACGTCGACGACATCGGTTTCACCGCCACGGGTGATGTCCGCGACGGGGTGCTGTACCACGAGCACCTGGTGCTCTACCGCGAAGCGACCTGACCGGTCCCGGATCGGGCTGTTCCGGTACCGCCGTACCCCGACGGCGGTACGGGCCGGTCCCCGGGGAGTCAGGCGCGTACGGATGAAAAGCGCAGGTCGGCGCCCTGGCGGGCGTGCGGCGGGGTCTCACTGTCGGTGTGTGATCGGTTGCGGTGGGTCGGCGGGTTTCACACGGTGGGCCCAGATACTGCCGTCCTCGAAAGGAACCGGTATGCGCGCCCTGGTATCACGCGGGCTCCTTCTCCCGCCCCTCGTCTGTGCCGCTCTCGTCTGCGGGCCGGTCGCCACGGCGACCGCCGCCTCCGACGTGTCCACGGGGTCCGTGGGTGGCCCCGTCGCGGTGGCCCCGCTGTCCGCCGACATGACGCTGGAGCGGATCCACGCCCTGGAGGCCGCGGATCACGGAGACGTCCTGACGCCTCTCCTGGACGCACTCATCCCCCTCGCCGACAGGGATCACGGCCCGCTCGACGCGGACGAGGCGGCCGAGCGCGGCAAGGCCGTCACGGAGGCGACCGCGTCCGTCGAGGAGCGGCTGGAGACCATGGAGGGTCCCGCCGATCGGGCCGCGGCCGACCCGGTGTCGGACGCCGTGGCGGGGCTTCAGGAATCACTCGGCGGGCTGCTCTCCGCTCTGACCTCCCTCGACGTGGGAGGAGTCGTCGCCGAGGTGCCGAAGGTGCTGTCGAACGTGATCGGCGTGCTGACGGGGCTGCTCGGTGGCGGCCTGTCCGCTCTGTCGAGCGTGCCGGCGCCGACGGAGTAGTCGCACACCGGCGGGGCGCGTGAGCTGTCGAACGCCCGTCGGCGGGTACGTGTACACCATGACCGATGTCGTGGATTCCGACGAACTCCTGCGCCGTATCCAGCGCGCTCGGGCCTGGGCCGAGCGGGAGGAGGAAACGTGGAAGGCACGGAGCGACGACCTCAGGCGGGGCGATCCCGGCGGCTCACGCGACGCCGACGTGCGGGGGCAGGCCTATGAAGCCGTACGCAAGGTGCTGGACGAGATCCTGACCCCGGGCGTGCATGCCGTGGACGGCTGAGGAAGCCGGGCGAACCGGCCCGACCGAGGGAGCCGGGCCGGTTCGCGCTCCCGACGCTCAGTCACATGCGGGGCGTCGGCCGTCCGACCGTGTGGGCCGTTCCCGGCTCCGTGCGCGCGAGGTGTCGTCGTCGGCCTGTGCGGGAACTGCTCGAACGGTGCGCGGGACGTATGTGTCGCCCTTGAGGCGACGCAGCGGCGTCACGCGGATCCTGACCTCCGGGTGCTTGGTGGTGTTCATGGGGCAACACTGCGCCATCGGTGCCGGAGCAACCAGATCACTGTTGTGGGCAGGACCACTCATCCTGGTACCGGAACCACCAGTCAGCGGGCGTCGGGGAGTCTCAGAGTGAAGACCGACCCGGTGCCGAGTTCGCTGGTGACCGTCACCGTACCGCCGTGGGCCGTGACGAGTTGACGCACGATCGACAGACCCAGGCCGCTGCCGCCGGTGCGCCGGCTGCGGGACTTCTCCGCCCGCCAGAACCGTTCGAAGACGCTGGGCAGATCCTCCGGGGCGATCCCGCTGCCGGTGTCGGCCACGTCGAAGACGACCTCGTCGTCCTGGCGCCGAAAGGTGAGCGCGATCGTGCCGTCGGCCGGCGTGTGGCGAATCGCGTTGGAGACCAGGTTGCCCAGCGCCTGCCGCATCCGGACCGGATCCGCGTCGAGCCATGGTGTGCCGTCCGAGCCGCGCGAACCATCCGAGCGGGACGAATCCTCCGAGCCGTCGGAGCCGTGCGAGCCCGTTGAGCCGGCCACGGCCGTGTGCAGCCGGACTCCCGCCGCCTCGGCCGCCACCCGGTGTGCGGCGACGACCTGTTCGAGCAGTTCGTCGGCGCGGACCGGCTCGCGGTGCAGCCTGAGCGTGCCCGCGTCGGCGGCCGCGAGGTCCTGGAGGTCGTCGATGACCCGCTGGAGGACGACGGCCTCGTCGTGCAGGGAGGCGAGCAGTTCGGGGTCGGGGTCGACGACGCCGTCGCGGGTCACCTCCAGCCAGCCGCGGATGTTGGTGAGCGGGGTGCGCAGTTCATGGGCGATGTCGGCGACCATCGCCTTGCGCTGCGCCTCCATGCGTTCGCGGCGATCGGCCAGGTCGTTGAACGCGACGGCCAGGATGCCCGTCTCGTCCTGGGTGGTCACGGGTACGCGTACGTGCTGCTCCGGCGGCTGCTGGGCGGCGTGCGTCAGCGCTCGCAGCGGCCGTACGAGCCGCGTGGCGACCAGCACCGTCACCGCCACCGTGAGGGCGAGGACGAGGCCGGCCACGCCCGTGACCTTGGCCTTGTTGGCGGCCGACATGTCGAAGTGCGGGACGGCGCTGTCGCCGCGGCCGAGGAACAGTTCGGCGGCCGGGGCGACGTAGGGATCCAGTTGCCGACGCCGGGCCCGGTCGACGCACTCCTGCGCCTTCTTGTTCCGGTCGGCCAGCTGCTCGTCCGTCGCGCCGTCCGCGCCGTCCGCGCCGAAGTTTCTCGTCGGCAGGGGCTTGACCTTGAGGCCGGCCGCGACGGTGAAGGGTGCCGGGAAAGGCAGGTCGACACCGCCCAGGCAGCCCTTGGCGTACGTGGTGAGTTCCGCCAGGGCCTTCTCCTCCGTCGCGGTGGGGGTGTTGAGCCGGCCGTCGGCGCACGGCGTCGGTACCTCGCCGCCGTCCACGGTTCCCGCCTCGTCGGTGAGGACGGAGCGGCCGCTGGGCAGTTGCGTGATGCTGGTGTCGACGTAGTTCTCCGAGAAGCAGTGCCGGCGTTTCTCGGCCAGCTGACGCACACGCTTCCGCTCCGCGGGCGGCAGCAGGTACGGGCCCACCGCTCGCGGATCGATGCCGGTGCGCTGTGCTCCGGGCTCGGTGAAGGTGTCGGTGTGCAGGGGATCCACCACGGCGGCGGCCCTGGGCGGCAGGGCCGTGTTCCGGGTCTCGGAGTCCGCGATCGGCGTACGGTCCGGGGCCGTCAGGGCGATGCGCCGCCCGGTCCTGTCCGACAGTGCGCGGACGGTCTTCCCCACGCCGGACCAGTCGCGATGAGTGGCCGCGTATCCGCTCAACTGCCGCAGGATGTCCATGTCCTCGGTCAGTACCTGCCCCTGCTCCTCCTGGATCGCCCGGGTCGTGGTCTCCACCGCCAGCCAGGCCGTCGCCGCCACCGAGCAGATGGCGATCAGCACCGACGTGATCAGCAGCCGGACCAGCAGCCTCTTGCGCAGCGGTATCGGGCGGGTCATCAGCGGTCCCCGCTGAGCTTGTAGCCCACGCCGAAGACGGTCAGCAGCCTTACCGGTCTGCGCGGATCCGCCTCGATCTTCTTGCGCAGGTTCATGATGTGCACGTCGACCGCCCGTTCGGTCGAGGCCCGGTCGATGCCCCGGGTGCGGTGCAGCAACTGCTGCCGGGAGAAGACCCGTTCCGGCTCGGCGGCCATGGCCAGCAGGATCTCGTACTCGGCCGGGGTGCAGTCCACCGGCGATCCGTCGCACACCACCTCGTGCCGTACGGGATCCACGGCGATCCCGGCGGCCCGTACGACCGGGTCCTCGCGGTGCCCGGCGGCCCGGCGTCCGCTGCGGCGCAGGACGGTGCGGATGCGGGCCATGAGTTCGCGCGGGCTGTACGGCTTGGTCATGTAGTCGTCCGCGCCGAGTTCGAGGCCCAGCAGCACGTCGTCCTCCGTGGAGCGTGCGGTGAGCATGAGGACGGGGATGTCGTCGTCCTGGCGCAGCGCCCGGCACACGCCGAAGCCGTCGATCACCGGGAGCATCAGGTCCAGGACGACGAGGTCGGGCCGACGCTGCCGAACCGCCTCCAGGGCGGCGCCGCCGTCGTGGACCACGGTGGCGGTGTGGCCCTCGCTCAGCAGGGAACGGCGTATCAGCTCCGCCTGTTTCTCGTCGTCCTCGGCAACCATCACATGTGCGCACACGCGGCCGATGCTAAGCGCCCCGAGCGGTGGCGGGACCGTGGGTGAGGGGCTTCCCACGCCCTGACATCTTCCTCACAACCGCCTGCTAGGGCCTGTCGGAAAGGCCCTGGTGCTGGTGGTCCGCCGGCCCGGGTCAGCGTCTGAGCGCGGCAGCGTCGCCCATCACGATCACGGGATCTCGGTCGGGGTCGAGGGTGCGCAGGAGTTCCTTCATGTGTTTCTTCCGGAGGCTGACGCAGCCCTGGGTGGGGCCGTCGTGGTCGACGTGCACCCAGATGCCGCCGCCCCGGTCGGCTCCCAGGGGGCGGGTCCAGTCCAGCGGTGTGGTGCCGGCCTGGCGGTTGTAGTTGATGGCGACCACATAGTCGAACGAGCCGGCCAGGGGCTCGCCCTCGAATCCCGTGCCGCCGATGCCGAAGCCGCCGGACTGGTCGTACGGGAGGCTCGTGCCCGGGTCGGGGCGCAGGCCGCCCGCGTCCGTGAGCGTGTAGACGCCGATGGGTGAGCGGAGGTCGCCCATTCGGTGGTGGTCGGTCCAGCCCTTGAGGGCGTTGTGCGCGGGCCAGGTGGTCCCGGCCTCCCAGCCGGACTCCGTGCGCTCGTACAGCACCGCGGTGGAGGTCGACGAGTTCTTGCCCCGGCCCGTGACCACCAGGGCCTGACGCGTCTTCGCGGGCACCTTGGCCCAGGTCTTCGGGCCCAGGCCGGGCAGTTGCTGAGGCGCCACGGTCATGGCCACGCGGGGCGCGGGGGCGGGTGAGGCTCCCGCACTGCCGTTCACCGATGTCGTGCCGGGCCTCTGATCCGACGTCGCCACCGCTCCTCCTCCGCAGCCGACGAGGACGAGTGAGACGGCCAGAACGGCGACGGGGCGGCGCACGGCACCGTGTGTAGGTGTGATCATGCGTCGACCTTGACCGGTACATGTGAGGAACTCGTCAGGTCGGTTCGGCCTGTCCACAGAATCACTCGGGTGTACTCCTACACCCCCTTCGAAACATTCGACATTCATGGCGACTGTTGTGCGGAATGTAGACAGAGAGCGACTGTCAGGCAAGGGAACCCACGAGACCCATGGGACGCCTCGTCCATCTTGAGCCATCCCGAATCCGCTCCGGTACGGGCCGTTGACGCTCCCCAGAGGCAGCCGTAAGGTCTGCGCAGCCAATCGGAAACATGCTCGAAACTTTCGATACGACAGAAAGGGACGACATGATCACCCGCACGTCCGCAGCTCCCGCGGCCACACCTCCGCCCCGGCGGTCCCGCACCCGAAGAGCCCTGGTGATCGGCATGGCGGGCCTGCTCGCCGCGGCCGGCGTCACCACTCTCGCCGGGACGGCCGAGGCCGCCGGCACGCTCGGCGCCGCGGCGGCGGAGAAGGGCCGCTACTTCGGCGCCGCGGTCGCGGCCAACCACCTGGGCGAGGCCCCGTACGCCTCGACGCTCAACACGGAGTTCAACTCGGTGACTCCGGAGAACGAGATGAAGTGGGACGCGGTCGAAGGGACCCGCAACTCCTTCACCTACGGCGCCGCGGACCAGATCGTCAACCATGCCCAGAGCAGGGGCATGAAGGTCCGCGGGCACACGCTCGTCTGGCACTCCCAACTGCCCGGCTGGGTCGGCGGGCTGGGCGCCGCCGACCTCAGAACGGCGATGAACAACCACATCACCCAGGTCATGCAGCACTACAAGGGCAAGATCCACTCCTGGGACGTCGTCAACGAGGCCTTCCAGGACGGCAGTAGCGGCGCCCGGCGCAGTTCGCCCTTCCAGGACAAGCTCGGCAACGGCTTCATCGAGGAGGCGTTCCGCACCGCCCGAGCCGCCGATCCCGCGGCCAGGCTCTGCTACAACGACTACAACACGGACGGGGTCAACGCGAAGAGCAACGCCGTCTACAACCTGGTGCGGGACTTCAAGGCGCGCGGCGTGCCCATCGACTGCGTGGGCTTCCAGTCCCACTTCAACAGCGCGTCCCCGGTGCCCGGCGACTACCGCGCGAACCTGCAGCGCTTCGCCGACCTCGGTGTCGACGTACAGATCACCGAGCTGGACATCGAGGGCTCCGGTACGGCGCAGGCCGCCAGCTACACCAACGTGGTCAACGCCTGCCTGGGCGTGTCCCGTTGCACCGGCATCACCGTCTGGGGTGTCACCGACAAGTACTCGTGGCGGGCCAGTGGCACTCCCCTGCTGTCCGACAACAACTACAACAAGAAGGCCGCGTACAACGCCACGCTCACCGCGCTCGGCGGAACCGGCTCGGGCGGCGGCGGTGGTGGCGGCGCCTCCTGCACGGTGTCGTACAGCAGGACGGACGACTGGAGCGACCGCTACAACGGCAGGGTGACCGTGACCGCGGGCGGTTTGGCGATCAGCACCTGGACGGTGGCCGTCACGGTGACCTCCCCACAGAAGGTCTCCACGACGTGGAACGGCACGCCGAGCTGGGATTCCAGCGGCAACGTCATGACCATGAAGCCGAACGGCAACGGCAGTCTGGCCGCCGGGGCGTCGACGAGCTTCGGGTTCACCGTCATGAAGAACGGCAACTCCTCGGCGCCCTCGGTCGGTTCCTGTACCGCGTCCTGAGAACGGGCAGAACGGGCCGCGCCCTTCAGGGAGTTCGGTGGCAGCGGAGGCGGGGGGGGGGGGGGGGGGGGGGGGCGCGCCCCCCCCCCCCCCCCCCCCCACCCACAACCACAACACCCCCCACCAAAAAAAAAACCAC
>NZ_JBITFQ010000001.1:100056-104378 GCF_044456225.1 Streptomyces sp. NPDC050988
CGCGCGCCCCCGCGCCCCGCCCCCCCCCCCCGCCCCCCCCCCCCGCCCCCCCCCCCCCCCCCGGCGCGCGCGCCCCCGCCCCCCCCCCCCCCCCCCCCCCCCCCCCCCCCCCCCCCCGCCTCCGGACACGACAGACACCTCAGCAGTTCCCGGCAAAGAGAGCACCAACTTTGGTATGTACCTGACCATGAACTGCCGCTAAGCTCTGCCCCGCCATGCACTGAGAGCGCTCTCACAAGACAGCTGTTCCACCCCCACCACGCTGGAACAACGAAGGGCTACTGCCTTGAGACGCACCACAACCATGCGCACAGGCCTGTCCGCACTCCTGATCGTCGGCGCCTGGGCAACCTTCGCCGCCGGACCCGCCTCTGCCGCCGGCGCCCCCGAACCCACCCGTACCGCCGGTGCCCCCGCCTCCGCCGGTCTCCTCGACGCCATGCAGCGCGACTTCGGCCTGACGAAGACCCAGGCCGAAGCGCGGCTCGCGGCCGAGAAGACCGCGACGGCCGTCGAGTCGGAAGCACGGCGCGCGGCAGGAGCCGCGTACGGCGGTTCCTGGTTCGACGCCAAGAGCGGGAAGTTGACCGTCGCCGTCACGGCAGGCGCCTCCGAGGCCTCCGTCAATTCCGTACGGGAGACCGGCGCGACCGTCCGTACCGTCAAGCACAGCGCGAAGCAGCTCGACGCGGCGAAGGCGCGCATCGACAAGCTGGCCGCGCCCGAAGGCGTCAGCAACTGGTACGTCGATGCCAAGGCAAGCTCGGTCGTCGTGGCCGTCGTCGCCGCGCAGCGCGCCGACAACGATGTCCGCGCGTTCCTCTCGAAGGCCCGCGCGGCCGGTCCCGTCAAGGTCGAAGAGGCCGCCTCGGCGCCCGAGACCTTCGCGGCCGGGACAGTCGGCGGCGACCCCTTCTACACCGGCAACGTCCGCTGTTCCATCGGCTTCTCGGTGCACGGCGGCTTCGTCACCGCGGGCCACTGCGGCGGGGCGGGTCAGGGCGTCAGCGGCTGGGACCGGTCCTACATAGGCAACATCCAGGGCTCCTCGTTCCCGGGCAACGACTACGCCTGGGTCAACGTCGGAAGCGGCTGGTGGACCGTGCCGGTCGTGCTCGGCTGGGGCACCACCTCGGACCGGCTCGTCCGCGGGTCCAACGAGGCGCCCGTCGGTTCATCCATCTGCCGGTCGGGATCGACCACGCACTGGCACTGCGGCACGGTCCTCGCCAAGAACGAGACCGTCAACTACAGCCAGGGCGCGGTGCATCAGATGACCAAGACCAGCGTCTGCGCGGAACCGGGCGACTCCGGCGGTTCCTTCATCAGCGGCGACCAGGCGCAGGGCGTCACCTCCGGCGGCTGGGGCAACTGCTCCGGCGGCGGTGAGACCTGGTACCAGCCCATCAACGAGATCCTGAGCCGGTACGGCCTCACGCTCCACACGGCCTGATCCACACGGCCTGATCCACACGGCCTGATCCACACGGCCTGATCCACACGGCTCGGGAGCACGGCTCGACGGGCTCCGTCACCGGCCAGGTGGCGGAGCCCGTTGGCGCCCGCACCGCGCTACCCGGCCCAGCACCCGCTCGACCCAAGTGCCCCGGATTCACCACCCGTTCACCGGGGCTGCCACCTCTGTCGTTCCACCCCGCGTTCCCACGGCCTACGCTCGGCGGCATTTCGCGGGCCCGGATCCCCGACAGGCGGCCGGGCCCCGCTGTCCGTCCTGACGGAAGGTTCCGTTACATGGTCCTCGGATCCACAGGTGTGGCGCGGAGGTTCGGCAGAAGAGCCGCCGCTCTCGCGCTGACCACCGCGCTCGCCGCCGCACTGCCCGGCCCGGTCTCCTCCGCGGCCGGCGCCCCCGACACACCGGCCCACCCCACGGCGTACGTCGATCCGCTCATCGGCACGACGAACGGAGGCAACACCTATCCGGGTGCCACCCTCCCGTACGGCATGATCGCCTGGTCTCCGACCAGCACCCGCGGCGACCAGACGAGCACGGGCGCCGCCAACGGCTACGAGTACAACGCGACCCGACTGCGCGGGCTGAGCCTCACGCACGTGAACGGCGCGGGCTGCAACCCGGGGGCCGCGGGCGACGTACCGATCATGCCGTTCGTCGGAGACGTCACCTCGTCGCCGTCGGCCGACACCACGGACTCCGTCTACGCGGCGAACTTCTCGCACGCCGACGAGCGGGCCGTGCCGGGCCGCTACTCCGTGGGGCTCGACTCCGGTGCCCGCGCCGACCTCGCCGTTTCCAAGCGGGCCGGCGTCGCCGACTTCACGTTCCCCGCCGACAAGCCCGCCAACCTGCTGTTCCGGGTCTCCAACTCGCTCAACGGCAGCGAGGACGCCCATGTCGAGATCGACCGGGCCAAGCGCAAGGTGAGCGGCTGGGTGCTGACCGGCGCGTTCTGCGGGCGGCGCGCCAACGGCGGCGTCAACAACCGCAAGAGCTACTACCGGCTCTACTTCAGCGCCTCGTTCGACCGCGCGTTCTCGACCACGGGTACGTGGAAGGACGGCGCCCTCTCCCCCGGTGCCACCTCGGGCGGAGGCGGCGAGGGATACGCCACGGGTGCCGACCGCGCGGGCCGTGGCTCCGGCGGCTGGGTCGGCTTCGACACCAGCTCTGACAACGATGTCCGCATGCGGCTCGGGATCTCGTACGTGAGCCAGGCGGGTGCGGAGGCCAACCTCCGCGAGGAGATCGCGCCGCGGGCGGGCGTCGACCAGGTGGCCGCGGCCGGGACACGGGCCTGGGACCGCGAGCTGCGTTCCGTGCGCGTCGGCGGCGGGAGTACGGCCCAGCGCACCGCCTTCTACACCGCGCTCTACCACTCGCTCATGCAGCCCAACCTGGTCAGCGACACCGACGGCCGCTATCCGGGTATGGACGGCAGGCCGCAGCGCGTCGAGCGCGGGCAGGGTGCGCAGTACAGCAACTTCTCCGGCTGGGACCAGTACCGGGCGCAGATACAGCTGCTCGCCCTGCTGAAGCCGCGGATCGCCGGGGACTTCGCCCAGTCGCTCTACAACTTCGCTCGGCAGAACGGCGGTGTGTGGGACCGCTGGGTGCACATCAACGGGCCGACCCATGTGATGACCGGCGACCCGACGGCGGCCACACTCGCCACCTTCTACGCCATGGGGGTCCGCAACTTCGACTACCGCGGCGCCTTCGACTCCCTGTCCCGCCAGGCCACCGTGCCGCACCCCGACGGGCTCTCCGACGCGGGCTGCCCCGGCCAGTGCACCGGCCAACGGCCCAACCTGGCCCAGTACTTGACCTCGCAGTACGCCGCGCAGGACGTCTGCCACTGCTGGGGCGGTGCCGCCGAGACCCTGGAGGACTCGGTCGCCGACGACGCACTGGGCCGCTGGGCGAAGCTGCTGGGCCTCGACGAGCAGGCCACGAAGTTCGCCGAGCGGGGCGGCTGGTGGCGCAACGTCTTCAACCCGGGGGCTACGAACGGCGCGGGCACCACCGGCTACATCCAGGCCCGCAACCTCGACGGTTCATGGGTCACGCCGTTCAGCCCGGGCAGTGACCGCGGTTTCGCCCAGGGCACGAGTGCGACGTACACGTGGATGGTGCCGCAAGACGTCCAGGGGCTCGCCGAGGCGATGGGCGGACGCGAGACGGCCGCGCGCCGGCTGGACGGCTTCTTCCACAAGCCCGACGGCTCCTGGTCGGTGAAGGGTGGTGACGCTCTGCGGTACGACCCGACCAACGAGCCCGGCATTCACGCCCCTTGGCTCTACAACGCGCTCGGTCAGCCGTGGAAGACCCAGGCGACGGTCCGGCAGATCCTCGACACCGTCTACGGGACCGGACCGGCCGGGCTCCCCGGCAACGACGACCTCGGAACCATGTCCGCCTGGTACGTCTTCTCGGCCCTCGGCCTCTATCCGCAGACCCCGGGCAGCGGCAACCTGCTGCTGGGCGCGCCGCTCTTCCCGCACGCCGTGGTCGACCGGCCCGGTGGCGGTGACATCGTCATCGACGCGCCCTCGGCCGACGCCGGTCATCCGTATGTGAGCGGTGTCCGGCTCAACGGCCGTACGCACGACCGCTCCTGGACGGATGGCGGCCTGCTGCGGACCGGTGGCACCCTCAGGTTCGACCTCGCGCCGGAACCGGACACCCGGTGGGCGACCGCGCCCGACGGACTGCCCCGCTGACACGGCTCGGGTGGTGGGGGGGGGGGGGGGGGGGGGCCCGGGGGGCCCCCCCCCCCGCCCGCCCCCCGCATCGGCATGGGCGGGGGCGGCGGAAAGAGCAAGGCCCCGGGCGACAAAACCGC
>NZ_JBITFQ010000001.1:104388-721666 GCF_044456225.1 Streptomyces sp. NPDC050988
CGCTCCCCCCCCCCCCCCCCCCCGCCGCCCCGGGCGGCCCCCCCCCCCCGCCCGCCGGCCCGCGGGCCGGGCGGCGGGCGCCCCCCGCCCCCCCCCCCCCCCCCCCCCCCCCCCCCGCGCGGACGCCCGTCAGACCTTGCGGTACCTGGCCATGGCAAACGAGAACAGCCCGAAGAGCATCAGGCCGACGGCGATGAGCACCAGCAGCCACGGCCCCACCGGGGTCTCGGTGAACGAGCGCAGGGTGTCGTCCATGCCCTTGGCCTTGTCCGGTTCGTACTCCACGGCGGCCCGGAGCGCGAAGCCTCCAGCGACGGCGAACACCAGACCGCGGGCCACACCACCGCCGACGCCCGTCACGTCGACCGTCCGGCGCACCCGGTGCGACATCTCACCGAGCCTCATGTGCTTGTGGTACCTCCGGCGCGCGGCCTGCACCACCATCCACACACCCGCGCAGAGGACGCCCACGCCCGCCGCGGCCACGAGCCACTGCCCGGCGGGCAGATCCATGGCCCTGGCCGTCGCGTCCTTGGACTTCCCGTCGCTCGATCCGCTTCCTCCGGAACCGGCGGCGAAGGAGAGCACGGTGTAGGCGACGAAGCCGTAGAACACGGCTCGTGCCGCCGACGCCAGCCGCTTCTTCGCCTTGCGGCCGTCGGGGCCCGCCGCGCCGAAGACCGCCTCGGACAGCCGCCACAGCGCCATCCCCACCAGCCCGATGCCCAGCGCCCAGAGCACGACCTCGCCGAAGGGCTTCTCGGCGACTTCCTGGAGCGCGCCGCCCTGGTCCGCCTGTTTCCCGCTGCCGCCGAAGGCGATCTGCAGCGCCAGCAGGCCCACCAGCAGGTAGATGACACCGCGTGCGGTGAAACCTGCCCGGGCCGCGCCCTCGATCGCGGGGGCAGCCTTTCGCTTCCCCGCCCGGCCGCCTCGCGTCAACGTACCTGCGTTCATCAATGCCTCCCGACTCCGAGTGCCCCTGCCCGGCCGTACGACACCCGGCTGTACGACACCAGGGCGGGCGCCGACCGTGCGGTACCTCCCGGTTTCGGAGCGAAGCAGGACGATCGAACATACGATGGGCATGCACCGGGGGCGGTACCGCAGACAGGCCGCTCCGGGACGCCGACCGCTCGGGGTGGGAGACGAATGGCACAAGGCACGGACGCAGCACGGACCGTCATCCTGACCGTGGACGACGACCCTGGAGTCTCCCGTGCCGTGGCCCGTGACCTGCGACGACGCTACGGCGAGGCGTACCGGATCGTGCGCGCCGAGTCCGGCGAGAGCGCCCTCGACGCCCTGCGGGAGCTGAAGCTGCGCGGTGATCTCGTCGCGGTGATCCTGGCGGACTACCGGATGCCCCAGATGAACGGCATCGAGTTCCTGGAGCAGGCCCTGGATGTGTACCCGGACGCGCGGCGGGTGCTGCTGACGGCCTACGCGGACACGAACGCGGCCATCGACGCGATCAACGTCGTCGACCTCGACCACTATCTGCTCAAGCCCTGGGACCCGCCCGAGGAGAAGCTCTATCCCGTCCTGGACGACCTCCTGGACGCCTGGCGGACCTCCGACCACCGGGCGGTGCCGATCACGAAGGTCGTCGGGCACCGCTGGTCGGCGCGCTCTTCGGACGTACGGGAGTTCCTGGCCCGCAACCAGGTGCCCTACCGCTGGTACTCCTCGGACGAGCCGGAGGGCAAGCGGCTGCTGGCCTGCGCGGATCAGGACGGGGAGCGGCTGCCGCTCGTGATCACCGCGGACGGGGCCGTGCTGGTCGAGCCCGACGACCCGGCGCTGGCCGCCCAGGTGGGGCTGGCCACGACCCCGGCGGCGGACTTCTACGACCTCGTCGTCATCGGCGGCGGACCCGCCGGACTGGGCTCCGCCGTGTACGGGGCCTCGGAAGGGCTGCGGACCGTGCTCGTGGAGCGCTCCGCGACCGGCGGACAGGCCGGCCAGAGCTCACGGATCGAGAACTACCTGGGCTTCCCGGACGGTGTGTCCGGGGCGCAGCTCACCGACCGGGCGCGGCGTCAGGCGTCGAAGTTCGGCGCCGAGATCCTCACCGCGCGGGAGGTGACCGGTCTGGAGGTCAACGGCTCCTCGCGGACCGTGCGGTTCTCGGACGGTTCCGCGATCGCCGCGCACTGCGTGATCCTGGCGACCGGCGTGTCGTACCGGCAGTTGCAGGCGCCGGGCACGGAGGACCTGACCGGGTGCGGCGTGTACTACGGATCGGCGTTGACCGAGGCGGCCTCCTGCCAGGGACACGACGTGTACATCGTGGGCGGCGCGAACTCCGCCGGGCAGGCCGCGATGTACCTGTCCAGGGGCGCGAAGTCGGTCACCCTGCTGGTGCGCGGTTCCTCCCTGTCCTCGTCGATGTCGCACTACCTGATCGGGCAGATCACGGACGCGCCCAACATCTCCGTGCGTACGGGGACGGTCGTCGAGGCGGCGCACGGCTCCGACCACCTGGAGCAGCTGACGCTGCGCGACCTCGAGAGCGGGCACACCGAACTCGTCGACGCCCAGTGGATGTTCGTGTTCATCGGCGCGGCGCCGCTGACCGACTGGCTGGACGGCACGGTGCTCAGGGACGAACGCGGGTTCATCGTCGCCGGACCCGACCTGGCCGTCGGCGGACAGCCGCCGCCCGACTGGGAGTTGGACCGGGCGCCGTACCACCTGGAGACCAATGTGCCCGGGGTGTTCGTGGCGGGTGACGCCCGGGCCGAGTCCGCCAAGCGTGTCGCCTCCGCCGTCGGAGAGGGAGCCATGGCCGTGATGCTCGTCCACCGGTATCTGGAGCAGTCGTGAGCGGGCAGCCGATGCCGTGCGACGCGGCGGAACTCAGCACGCTGTTCCTGTTCGAGAAGCTGGACTCGGAACAACTCGGGCGGCTGTGCAGCGAGGGCCGCGTCGAGAAGTTCGAGCCCGGCTATGTGTACGAGGAGGGCGAGCCGGCCACGTGCTTCTTCGTCCTCCTCGAAGGCACGCTCGTGATGTCGCGGCGGGTCGGCGGCGACGACGTCGAGATCAGCCGCACCTCCCAGCGCGGTGTGTACGCGGGGGCCATGCAGGCCTATCTGGCCGTGCCGGACGACGCTCGCTACAAGGGCTCCCTGCGGGTCACCGAGCCGTCGCGGTTCTTCATCCTGCCCGCCGAGACGTTCGCCGCGGTCCTGCGGGAGTGGTTCCCGATGGCCGTGCATCTGCTGGAAGGGCTGTTCTTCGGCAGCCAGAACACCCAGCGGACCATCGGGCAGCGCGAGCGGCTGCTGGCGCTCGGCTCGCTGTCCGCCGGGCTGACCCACGAGCTCAACAACCCGGCCGCGGCGGCCGTACGGGCCACGTCCGCGCTCCGGGACCGGGTGGCCGGGATGCGGCACAAACTCGGCATGATCGCGGCAGGCCCGTACGCGCGCGCCGCCCTGGAGACGCTCGTCGAGATCCAGGAGCGCACCGCCGAACAGGTCGCCAAGGCCACGCCCTTGAGTCCGCTCGAAGCCTCCGACCGGGAGGACGCGCTCGCCGACTGGTTCGACGACCACGACATCGCGGGCGGCTGGCAGCTCGCGCCGACGTTCGTCCAGGCGGGCCTCGACACCGACTGGCTGGACCAGGTCGCGACGGCCGTGGACGAGGGGACGCTCGAAGGCGCGATCAGGTGGCTCAACTACACGGTGGAGACCGAGTTGTTGATGAACGAGATCGAGGACTCCACGACCCGGGTCTCGAATCTCGTGAACGCGGCCAAGCAGTACTCCCAGCTCGATCGGGCGCCCTACCAGGTCGCCGATGTGCACGAACTGCTGGACAGCACGCTGATGATGCTCGCCGGGAAGATCGGCTCCGGCATCAGGATCGTCAAGGAGTACGACCGTACGCTGCCCAGGATCCCCGCCTATCCGGGCGAGTTGAACCAGGTGTGGACGAACCTCATCGACAACGCGGCCTCCGCGATGGGCGGCGAGGGCGTGCTGACCGTACGCACGGCGCTCGAACGGGAGCAGCTGCTCGTCGAGTTCCGTGACACCGGGCCGGGAGTGCCGGAGGAGATCCGCGGCAGGATCTTCGACCCGTTCTTCACGACGAAGCCGGTCGGCGAGGGCACCGGACTGGGGCTCGACATCTCCTGGCGCATCGTCGTGAACAAGCACCACGGGCATCTGGAGGTCCACTCCGAGCCCGGCGACACACGTTTCCAGGTCTTCCTCCCGCTCACCGCCGCCGAATCCGACGCCCCTCAGGAGGCCTCATGACCACGGACGGAATCGATCCCGGCGTTCCGCCGAGCGGTGCGGGCTGCGCCGAATGCGACGAGGTGGACGGCTGGTGGTTCCATCTGCGGCGCTGCGCCCAGTGCGGTCATGTGGGCTGCTGCGACGACTCCCCCGGCAAGCACGCCACCGCCCATCACCGGACCACGGGCCATCCGCTCATCCGCAGTTTCGAGCCGGGCGAGGCCTGGTTCTGGAACTTCGAGACGTCCGAGCTGTACGAGTCCGGTCCGGAGCTGGCTCCGCCGCTCGCCCACCCGGCGGACCAGCCCTCGCCCGGGCCCGCGGGACGGGTTCCGGCGAACTGGGCGGAGACCCTGCGCTGAAGTTGATCTCCGTCATCGGGAGCAGCCCCGGGGTCGGCAAGTCCACTCTGTGCCGGGCTCTGGCCGACTGGCTGGCCGGACTCGGCGCCTCGGTCGACCACTTCGAGGAGGCCGACGTCCTCGCCCGGCCCGCCTTCCGGCCCGTTGCCGAGGAGTTCGAGAGCACCCTCGTCCAGGTCATGAAGGACCTGACCCGGGCCGTGGAACCCGCCGACGTCACGGTGGTGTACGTCCACGACGACCCGGCGACCGCGCTGCGACGGGCCGTGGAGCGCGAGGGATCCGGCTGGGAGGACTGGTACGTCGGGAAGCTCGCCGGCTCTCCCGGCACCAGTTCGGTCCACGATCTCCCGTCCGCCGCCGCTCATCTTCGTTCCGAGGCGGATCTGGCCCGTCGGCTGCTGGCAGGGACCCCGTGGCAGGTACTCACCGTGGACGCGGGGACACTCGACGCACAGGAGTCCTTCGACCACACCCGGCACCACCTGACGGAGTCGCTGAGGCTGCCGACGCGACCGTGAGGGCGGCCCGGGGCCACTGTCGGTAGCTGTGTCCGTGGCTGTGTCGGTGGTGCGTGCCAGGATGGATGCGTGCCGACCACCTCTTTCACCACGCCGTTCATCGGCCGCGAGGACGAACTCGCCCGCCTGACCCGAGTCCTGGACCGGGCCCGGGCCGGTGAGGCGCGTGCCGTGCTCGTCGCGGGGGACGCGGGAGTCGGCAAGACCCGGCTGCTCGCCGAGGCCGCGGGGCATGCTGCCGAGGCCGGCACGACCGTCGTCACGGGGCACTGTGTGGATCTCGGTGACGTGGGTCTGCCCTATCTGCCGTTCACCGAGATCGTGGGTGTGCTCGCCGACGACGAGCGGTTCTCCGCCGCCCTGGCCTCGCATCCCGTGGTGGACCGGCTGCTCGGCGACGGCGGCGGTGGCGCGGGGGACGCGGGCGGACGGCTGCAGTTGTTCGAGGGCATGGCGAGTCTGCTGACCGATCTCGCCGAGACCGCCCCGCTGCTGCTTGTCCTGGAGGACCTGCACTGGGCGGATCAGTCTTCCCGCGACCTGCTGCGCTTCCTGCTCAGCCGGGGGATCCTGCAGTCCCGGGTCCGCTCAAGGGGCGGAGACGCTGTCGCGGGTGGTGCGCCCGGCCAGCGACTCGCGGTGTTCGCCTCGTACCGCGCCGACGATCTGCACCGCAGACACCCGCTGCGCCCCCTGCTCGCCGAGCTGGTCCGGCTGCCCGTCGTCGAACGGCTCGAACTCCGGCCGATGCCCGACGGGGAGGTGGCGCGTCTCGTCCGTGCCCAGCAGGTCGCCCCGCTGCCCGATGCCACGGTCCGCCGTATCGTCGAGCGCGCCGAGGGCAACGCGTTCTACGCGGAGGAGTTGCTCGCCGCCACCTCCGAGACCATGCCCGGGGCGGCGTCCGCCGTGCCGAGCGGGCTGGCCGACGTGCTCCTCATCCGCTTCGAGCAACTCGCGGCGACCGCCCAGCAGGTGCTGCGCACGGCAGCCGTCGCGGGGCGCCGCGTCGAGCACGATCTGCTGCGCGACACCGTCCAACTGCCCGAGGAGGAGCTGGAGTCGGCCCTGCGCGAGGCCGTCGGGCGGCAACTCCTCGTCCCCGGTGACGACGACACGTACTCCTTCCGCCACGCCCTGATCCGTGAGGCCGTCTACGCCGATCTGCTGCCGGGTGAACGGGTGCGCCTGCACCGGGCGTTCGCCGGGGTGCTGGCCGGACGCGGCCACCGGGCCGAGAGCGCGGCGGAGCGCGCCCACCACTCCCGCGAGAGCCACGACCTGGCCGACGCGCTGGCCGCGTCGCTGGAGGCCGCCGACCACGCGGGCCGCGTCCGGGCACCCGCCGAGGAGCTGCGGCACCTGGAGGCCGCGCTCGACCTGTGGTCGGCGGTGCCCGCGGCCGCACGGCCCGACGGCTTCGACACGGTCACTCTGACGCTGCGGGCCTCCGCTGCCGCCGCGCACGCCGGTGAGACCCACCGGGCCGTCTCGCTGACGCGGTCCGCGCTCGCGAGGGTCGGCGACGACGAGGACTCCGAACTGGCCGCCCGTGTCCGCTACACGCTCGCGGGCAACCTCATGCGCATCGACAACCTCGCGGCCGCGTTCACGTACAGCAACGAAGCGCTCGCGATGATCCCCGCCGATCCTCCGTCGCGCACCTGGGTGTGGGCCGCGGCCACGCACGTCATGGCGGCGACGTACATGGGCGAGGACGAGGCCGCCCACCGCGTGGCCCGCAAGGCGCTGCGCATCGCCGAGGAACTCGACGTGTCCGACGCGCAGGCCGATCTGCTGATCTCCCTGGTCAGCCTCGAAGGGGGCAGCCGACGCACCTCCGAGGGGCGGGCCCGGCTGCGGGACGCGCGTGAGCTGGCCCGCCGCGCAGGCAACGCCTCCGTCGAGATGCGCGCGCTCTTCAACCTCTCCATCGGCTCGCACGAGTCCGGTGACCTGGACGAATGCCTGACCTGGCTCACCGAGGGGCTGGAGCGCGCGGGTCGCGCCGGGCTCCTCTCGTCTCCGTACCCGGTGGAGATGCGCTATCTGCGCTCCCTGATGCTCTACACCCTGGGCCAGTGGGACGAGTGCCTCCGAGCCGCGGAGACCGAGCTCGACGGGCTGCCGACGGCGGGCAGGTACGCGATCGGGCCCGCCCTGTCCGTGACCCTGGCGCGCGGTGACCAGCATGCCGTCGAGCGGGCCCGGGCCCTGCTCGACGGGCCGTTCGACTGGATGGCCACGCTCGTCGCGGGCCTCCTCCTGACGGACGCCGCGGTGCTGCGGCACGACGCGGAGGAAGCCCTCGACCAGTTCCGTACGACGCTTGCCGCTCTCATCGACGACGCCGGCACCACGCCCCATGTGGCCGTACGGCTCGCGGCCCTCGCCCTCGCCGCCATCGGGGACGCGGTCGTGGAGTCCCGACGGACCGGCGACGAGGAGGGGGTCGACCGCTGGACGGATACCGGGACGGAGCTGGTGGAGCTGGCCCGGATCACGGCGAACAAGGGCGAGGACGACACTCCGCAGGGACCGGAAGGGCTGGCGTGGCTGGCGCGCGCCGAGGCGGAGTGGGCGCGGGCCTGTGCCCGGCCGGACGGCGGACCGGGCGTCGAACTGAGCGTCGGTGCCTGGGAGAAGGCCGTCGCAGCGTTCGGCTACGGGGACGTCTATGAGCAGGCACGCTGCCAACTGCGCCTGGCAGAGGCCCTGTTGGTGGCGGAGCGGCGTGACGATGCCGCCGCGCACGCGCGTACCGCACGCGACACGGCCGTCCGGCTCGGCGCCGTTCCACTGCTCGACGAGGTCGAGCGGCTGATCCGCCGGGGCCGTCTCGCGGAGACGCCGTCCACGACTGACCGGGTACCGCTGCTGACGGCACGCGAGAACGACGTCCTGCTCCTCCTCTCCCGCGGCCGCACCAACCGCCAGATCGGCGAGGAACTCTTCATCAGCGGGAAGACGGCGAGCGTGCACGTCTCCAACATCCTCGCCAAGCTGGGCGCCGCCAGCCGCACGGAGGCCGTGGCGATCGCCTACCGCGAGGGGTTGGTCGAGCCGGAGCCGTCCGCTTCCGGGTGATCGCCGAAGAGGCGTCGGCGAGGCGTCGGCGCCGGAGAGCGGCCGTCTGCCGCGGGGGCGGCGCCTCGCGCGCCGCCCGCCGACCGGCGCTCAGGACTCGGTCTTCTGGAGGACCGGCTCGACGACCCGGTCCTCGACCAGCGGGTCCGGGGCCATGTCCCCGCTGTGGTGCTTGGCCCGCTGGATCTGTTCGTACACGTGGGCGCGCAGTTCGGCGAACCGAGGGCTGGAGCGGGTGTGCAACTGGTCGCGCTCGTCGGGGAGGTCGATGGTGAGGTCCTCCTGCACGACGGTCGGGGACTTGGAGAGGATCAGGGTGCGCTGCCCCAAGTAGACCGCCTCGTCGATGTCGTGGGTGACGAACAGGACGGTGACGCCGAGTTCGTGCCACAACTTCCGGATGAGGTCCTCCAGTTCGGCGCGGGTCTGCGCGTCGACCGCCGCGAAGGGCTCGTCCATCAGCAGCACCTTCGGCTCGTACGCCACCGCGCGGGCGATGGCGACGCGCTGCTGCATGCCTCCCGAGAGCTGCCAGGGGTACGCCTCGTGGGCGTCGGCCAGGCCGACCACCTCCAGGGCGTGGTCCACCAACTCCCGTTCGCGCGCCTTGCCGAGCTTCTTGCGGCGCAGGGGCAGGGCGACGTTGTCGCGCACGTTCATCCAGGCGAACAGGGAGCGGCCGTACTCCTGGAAAACCACCGCCATGCCGGGCGGTGGTCCGGCGACCGGACGGCCGTCGAGACGCACCTCGCCGCGGGTGGGGGCGAGCAGGCCCGCCATGCACTTCAGCAGGGTGGTCTTACCGCAGCCCGACGGGCCGACCAGGCACACCAGTTCGCCCTCGGCTATGTGGAAGGTGAGGTTGCGCAGCGCCTCGACGTTGCGGTGCCGACCGGTGTAGATCTTCTGCAGGTCCTGTACGTCGAGCATCGACGTCTCCTTGTCAGGCGGTGCTTCAGGGATTGCGTCAGGCGTTGCGTCGGGGGTGCGTCAGGGATTGCGCTGCGCGCGGCGCAGACCGTGGTACCAGGCCAGGGCCCGGTTCTCGGCGAACCGGAAGAGCAGGGACAGGAGGAAGCCGAGGATGCCGAGCAGCAGGACACCGCTCCACATCTCGGGGATGGCGAAGGAGCGCTGGAACTGCACGATGGTGAAGCCCAGGCCGTTGCTGGCGGCGAACATCTCGCTGATGACCATGAGGATGATCCCGATCGACAGGGCCTGGCGCATGCCCGTGACGATCTGGGGGCTCGCCGCGCGCAGCACCAGATGCCGCAGGCGCGCGACGCCGGTGATGCCGTAGGAGCGGCAGGTGTCGCCGAGCACCTCGTCGACCGCGCGGACGCCTTCGACGGTGTTGAGCAGAATCGGCCACATGCAGCCGCTGACGATGACGAGCACCTTCATGGTGTCGCCGATGCCCGCGAACAGCATGATCACCGGGATGAGCACGGGCGGCGGGATGGCCCGGAAGAGTTCGAGGACCGGCTCCAGGACGTCCCGTACGGCCCGCCGGGTGCCGACGACCAGGCCGAGCCCCACTCCGACGACCACGGCGAGGAGGTATCCGGCCGCGAGGCGCAGCAGGCTGGGGACGACGTCCGACAGCAGCCGTTCCCCCGTCCAGACCTTCCCGAAGCTGTCCAGGATGGTGGCCAGGGGCGGGAAGTAGAAGTCGGCGCTGCCGGCGGTGGCGAACCACCACACGGCGAAGAGGACGGCGGGCAGGCCCAGGACGAGCAGCCCGCGTCGCAGGACGGAGAGGGCGGTCATGCGGTCACCTCCCTGCGTACGGACTGGTGCCAGTGCAGTGCGCGTCGTTCGACCGCCCGTGCCGCCAGGTTGACGGCGACGCCGAGCAGGCCGGTGACCAGGACGAGGGCGTAGACCTCCGGTACGGCTCCGGACACCTGCGCGACGGCGATCTCGTGGCCGAGACCGGGGGCGCCGATGACGAGTTCGGCGGTGATGGTGAGGATGAGCGCCACGGTGGCGGCCAGCCGTACGCCCGTCATCACGTACGGCAGCGCGGTCGGCCACAGGACGTGGCGGACCCGGCCC
Source organism: Streptomyces sp. NPDC050988 (assembly GCF_044456225.1). Lineage (NCBI taxonomy): Bacteria > Bacillati > Actinomycetota > Actinomycetes > Kitasatosporales > Streptomycetaceae > Streptomyces > Streptomyces sp. NPDC050988. The sequence goes on from NZ_JBITFQ010000001.1 coordinate 114,676, forward strand.
CAGGTGCCGAGCAGATAGCTGCGGGCGGTGTCCTCGGCGACCGGGTCGACGTCCTGCATACCGGCCAGGACCTGGACGATCACCTGCCAGAAGGAGGCGTACACCACGAGCAGCAGTTTCGACCTGAGGTCGGTGCCGTAGAGCAGGACCGCGACGGGGATCAGGGCCACGGACGGGATGGGGCGCAGGAACTCGATGGTGGAGGCGGTCACCGCGCGCAGTACGGGTACGGAGCCGATGACCACTCCGGCGGCGACGCCCGCCACGACGGCGACGGCCAGCCCCAGGCCCCATCCGGTCAGGGTATCGCCGAGCGCGGTCCAGAACGTCGGTTCGGCGAGCAGGCTCCCCAGGGTGCGGACGGTTTCCGAGGCGGGCGGCAGATAGTCGGCAGACACCAGGCCGGTGTGCGGCAGCACTTCGAGCACCGCGACCAGTCCGGCGAGACCGGCGAGGCCACGCAGGACCGCTACGGGGACCGGACCGCGCCGGGCGGGTGGCCCGCCGGGACCGGAGTCGGTCCCGGCGGGCTCCGCGAGTACGGGGGTGAGACCGGGGCCGGTCATGAGAACAGCGCGTTCAGGTCGGGCTTCTTGTCGCCGAAGATGCCGTCCTCCTCGCCGAGGGCGGCCAGCTTCTCCAGGGAGGCCATGTCGACCTCCGCCGGCCAGCTGGGCAGGATGAGCTTGTCGAGCACATCGCCGCTGATCTTGGTGTAGGTGGTGAGGATCTGGCGCGCCTCGTCCGGGTGTTCGGAGGCGTAGGTCAGTGATTCGGCCATCGCCTCGCTGAACTTCTTCACGAGATCCGGGTTCTCCTGCATCACCTTGGCCGAGGTGAAGTACGTGGCCACGGTCAGCTTCGGGTCGGTCTCGGCGAAGGGCGAGGCGATGACCCGGGCGCCCTGCGCCTTGGCGATCGTCGTCGCGGGCTCGCCCATCCAGGCCGCGTCCACCTGCCCGCCGTCCAGGGCGGCGGGCATCTGATCGAACGGTATCTCCACGAACTTGACCTTGGACGGGTCGCCGCCGGCCTTGCGGACCGACTCGCGGACCGTCGTGTCCCCGATGTTCTGCAGGGTGTTGACCGCCACCGTCTGCCCGGCGAGGTCCTTGGCCGACTTGATCGAGCTGTCCTTCTTGACCGCGACGCCGGTGACGTCGGCGCCGACCTTGCCGTTGGAGGCCGCTCCGTTCACCACCGACTTCACGGGGACGCCCTTGGTCTGGGCGAGCATCAGCGAGGTGGTGTTGCTGAAGCCGAACTGGAACTGGCCGCTCACCACTCCGGGGATGATCGCCGCGCCGCCCTGGGCGCTCTCCATCTTCAGCTTGATGCCCCGGCTGCTGAAGAAGCCCTTCTTGTCGCCCAGATAGAGCGGTGCCACATCGACGATCGGGATGATGCCGACCTTGACCTCCGTGGTCTTGCCTCCGCCGGAGGACGCCGAAGCGCCGCTCGAAGAGGACGAGGACCCGCATCCGGCCGCTCCCGCGACCGTGACCACGGCTATGGCTAGCCCGAGAATGCGCCTTTGCATGGGCTCCTCCTGACGGAAACACCTCTGGTGGCGTGCACACTCCGCCCGGATCGGCCCGCCATGACCGGACAGGCCCAGCGGGCCGAACAGGTCAAGCGGATCGAACTGGTTGAGCGGATCGAACTGGTCGAGCGGAGAACCGCGAACTCCGGGAGCGCAGCGAGAGTGGACGCCGAGCCGGCTCGATGTCCGGCTCGGCCCCGGGCACTCCCGGAGCCACGGCCGTCGGACACGCGGACTTCCGACGGCGAGGCAGCGGAGCGGGGAGTAGCTGCCGCTGCCTCGTCGAGACCAGTCGACCCGTCCAGACGTTGTGCACTTTCTTGACGGCCGCAATCTACACACCTATGTTCGCCCTGTCAGTACCCCGGACAAGGGAGGTTGCAAGGTGAGCGGCCGTACCCTTTCCGACGTGCACGACGAGACTCCGCAGGCGGCCACGGACTTCCCCGACGGACCGCAGCTGCGCCCCCAGTCGCTGATGTTCGCCTTCTTCGGCGGCCATGTTCTGGAGGAGGGGCCGCTGTGCGTGTACTCCGGCAGCGTCATCGAGGTGCTGGCGCGCGCCGGGGTCGGGGAGCAGGCGGTGCGGTCCACTCTGACCCGGATGGTCAACCGAGGTCTGCTGCGACGTCAGCGGGAGGGCCGCCGGATGTACTTCGGCCTGACGCCGCAGGCCACGGAGATCCTCTGGAACGGCAAGAAGCGGCTCTGGGACACCGGCGCCGTCAACGACGACTGGGACGGCACCTGGACGCTGCTCGGCTTTTCGCTGCCGGAGTCCTGGCAGCGCCAGCGGCACGATCTGCGCTCCCGGCTGGCCTGGTCGGGTTTCGGCCCCCTCTACAGCGGGCTGTGGATCGCGCCCGGAGACTTCGACGTGTCGGCGCTCGTCTCCGAACTCGGACTCGCGGCCCACGTCAAGATCTTCCACGCCACGGCCGACGACGCCACCGACATCGGCCTGATGATCCGTGACACCTGGGACCTGGACGGCGTCGGCGCCCTGTACGCCGACTTCGACAAACGCTGGACCGACTGGCTCGGCTCCGGCTCCGGCTCCGGCTCCGGCTCCGGCTCCGGGGACCCTCTCGGGACCCGGCTGCGCCTGACCAGCGAATGGCTCCGGATCATCCGCACGGACCCGCGGCTGCCCGCCCGGCACCTGCCCGCCGGCTGGCCGGCCCGGTCGGCCCAGGACACCTTCCATCGCATCGCGGAACATACCGAGGACCCCGCCAACCGGCTGGCCGCCCGTCTCATGGAGACCACCCCGCTGCGACCGTCCTGACCCGGCGGGAAGCCGTCAGTTAGCCGAGCGGGAAACGGCGGCGGCCCACGACACCCCGGCGGTGCGGCTGCGAGGTCCGGTGGATGGCGGTGTCATGGAGACATGGCCACGCAGGGCCGAGCCGCCGTTTGCGGACCGGAGGACCGGTTACACGAACGGGACGGCGCGCATCGCACAGGAAAAGGTGGCTGGTCATGACGCCTGGCACGCATCTCGCTCTGACGCTCACGCTCAGCGGCGGCACGGCCGCCGACGCACGGGCGGTCGTCCACACCCTCGAATCCGCCTTCGGAGCGGCGGAGGACATGCCCGGGGACGGGGGCGCCACGGTCTACACGGCCGCGTTCGACAACGACGTCCCGGTCGACGCCGGTATCACGCCCCCGACCTCACCACCGCTCTCCGCCCCCGTGACTGTCACCCTCCAGGGCAGCCCCGAGGCGGTACGGCGGGCCGACGAGACCCTCACCTCCGTCTTCACCGTGCGCGAGGAGGGCATGGTCTCCGGCGACCAGGAGCAGGAATGGCAGCTGCGGCTGGAGCCGTAGCGCCGCCTTCACCTCCGCACCGAACCGCGGCCTCAGACGCCGAGGCGCAGCGCCCGCATCTGTTCGTCGAGCGGGCACAGCCCGACGTCCTCGCGGCGCTCGTCGAGCGTCCGGGGCTGACGGACCGGATACGGACGGAAGGTCGCGGGGTCCACACGGGTGCCGTAGAACTGCGGCTGGCCGAGTTCGACGGCGCAGTGGTCGGCGATGTACGCGTGGTGCGGCGCGGGACAGCGTCCGTCGGCCGTGGCCTGGGCGATCAGGTCGCGGCAGGTGAGCTGGAAGTCGAGGTCGGGAGCGTGCAGGAGGATCATCAGCGCCGCCGTGGAGGCGGGCGCGCCGACCAGGTCCGCAGTCGGCCAGGCATGACGCTTGACGATGGTCTTCAGCGCTTCGGCGTTGCTCCTGCGGCAGTCGCTGATGCGGCGGCGCGCGGTCTGCGTGGGACTGCGGTGTGCCGCCCGTGTCACTCGCTGGTCCTCGTCCGCCCTGCGGACCAGTTCACGGGCGAGGGCAGCCGCGAGCGCCGGCACCACGAGCGGACGCACTTCCTGCATCCCGTCGCGCACCTCGTCGTGGCCGCGCCCCGCGCCGTCCTCCCCCGCCGCGTCATGCACGCGCCCCGCGTGCCCGTCCCGGCACGGGTGCCCCGGTTTGTCCGGGGCACCCGCCGGCTCCGTGGGCCCGTCGCGACCCGGAAGGGGGGCGACCCCCGTACGCCCCTCCCGTGCCGTGTCGTGCGCGACGTGGCCCGGCATGCCGGAACCGCTCATGACGCCCCCTGGATTTCCAATGAGAACCACACCCGCTTCCCGGTCTCGCCGGGGTCGGGCGGTGCGATGCCCCAGTCGTCGACCAGCGCGGCCACGATGGCGAGCCCGCGTCCGGACTCGTCGGCGTCGTCCGCCGTGCGGTGGCGCGGCAGGTCGGGCGAGTGGTCGGCGACCGTCACCCGTACGTCGCCGTCGGTGCACTCGACGCTGACGGTGACCATGTCACCGGCGTCGGGACTGCCGTGCCTGACGGCGTTGGCGAACAGTTCGTCGGTGGCCAGGACGGCGTTGTCGAGCCGCTCGGCCGGCAACCGCAGATACGACAACTGCTCGGCGACCATGCGGCGTACGCCCGAGGCACGCGAGGGCTGCGCGGGGACCACGATGCGTAGGACACGGGCCGCGCTCAGGGAGACGGGCTCGGCCGGAGCCGCGGACGCGACCGGGGCGGTACGGCCACTCTCACCGACCCGGGGCCGGCCGGTGGGCGAGTCATGGTCCGTGCCGCGCGTCAGCGAGGGTGACGGCCGACGGCGGTGCGCCCTGGATGCCGTCATCGTGCCTCCTTCATGTGCAGCACGGGTGGGGGGCGGTCTCGGTGGCTGCTCGTGCAGCCAACCGGCCGGAGCCGTGGCGGACCAGGGGGTACGGGGGTTGTCCGGTTGCAGGCGCGTAGTGGTGTGGCATGTATGTTCGAAAGCGTGAGCAACGTGAGCGAAGGCCGGGCCGTCGACAGCGGGCAGGGTGCCCGCGGCTGGTCCGGTGTGAGCGGCAAGCGTGTGCTCGTCACCGGCGGTACGCGAGGACTCGGCGAGCAGATCGTGCGGTTGCTGGCCGCCGAGGGCGCCCGGGTCGCGACGTGCGCCCGCACCGCACGGGATCTGGAGACGCTGAGAGGCACGGTCGACTCCGCGACGCCCGACGGGTTGTTCACCCGAGCCCTCGATGTCACCGAACCGAAGCGGCTGGAGGCGTTCGTCACCGCCTCGGCGAATCGCTTCGGCGGCCTCGACGGGGTGGTGGCCTGTGCGGGCGGTTCCCGCGGGCGCGGCCTCGAACAGTCGGACGCCGGGGAATGGGCCGCGACCTGGGAGCTGAACATCGGACACACCGCGCGGCTGGTACGGGCCGCCGTCCCGCATCTGCGTACGGCGGGCGGTGGCTCGGTCGTGGTCATCTCGTCGATCTCGGGCTGGAAGCCGGGCCCCAACGCTCAGTACGGAACCGCGAAGTCCGCGCAGATCCATCTGGCCGCCTCGCTGGCCCGTGAACTCGGCCCGGACGGGATCCGGGTGAACGCCGTCTCGCCGGGGTCGATGCTCATCCCGGGCCGGCGCTGGGACCGGATGCGCAGGGACGAGCCCGAGGCCTTCGCCGCGTTCGCGGCGGCCGAACTGCCGGGCGGAGAGCCGGTCGCGCCGCACGAGGTGGCGCGTGTGGTGGCGTTCCTGCTGTCGGACTGGTCGAGCGGGATCTCCGGGGCCAATCTGCCCGTCGACCGCGCCCAGAACGCGCCCTCCCCCGACGGTTACTAAGTCGTCGAGTGGGCCGATCGCGGCCGGGCCGGTCGTCATGCCACCGCCCCCAGCACCGGTCGGGACCTGCGCTCGAAATCCTGGACCAGCGGCTCGTGGCGGCGGGGCTCCAGCCTCTTGCGGAAGTCGCGCAGGGCCTGGATCGACCGCTCGCTGTGCACCGTACTGAGCGTGTCGAGCGCCTTGGTCGCCGTACCGATCGCCTCGTCGAGGCGGTTCTGCTGGAGGTGTGCGGTCGCCAGTACGGAACGGCTGATGGCCTGGCGCCTGCGCCGGTCGGCGTTGGCGTCGACCGACTCACCGGCCGTGCGCTCCGCCTGCGCGGCCAGGCCGAGGTCGCGGAAGCACAGGGCGGACTCGGCCTGCAGATAGTGGTGGTCGAGGAAACGCACCCACACGGACTCCTGCGCGGCTCCCCGGCTCGCGTCCAGCTGCTGTTCCGCGAGCCTCAGCGCCTCGGCCGTCTCACCGGAGCGGCCCCGCGCCGCGTGTCCGCGCGCCGACATGGCGTACAGGCGCATCAGGCCGAGCGGGCTGCCGGAGTCCTTCGCGGTCGCGATGCCGGCCCTCGCCAGCGCCACGCCCTCGTCCGGGCGGCCGAGGTTGGTGGCGAGGTGGGAGAGACCGGCCAGGATCTGCCCGCCCAGGACACGGTCACGGCCCTCGGCGCAGAGCCGCAGCGCCTGGGTCATGTAGCGCTGTGCCAGGCCGTACTCCCCCGCGTCGTACGAGCTCCAGCCGGCCATCGCGGCGAGGCGGGCGGCCGCCGCGTACAGCAGGCGCTGCTGGTGCGGGGGTGCGCCGCGGCGCTGGAGCATGGGCACGACCTCGGTGCACAGGTAGTGCACGATGCTGGTGCGCACTCCCCCGCCGCCGAAGTGGTTGTCCATCTGGTCGAACATGCTGATCATGGCGTGGACCTGCTCGACGGGCCCGCCGTCGGTGACCGGCGCGAGCCGCACGACGTCGTGGTTCCCGGCCTGCTCCACCAGCCAGAGCAGCCACTCGCGCTGAGGGTTCGTCAGGGCGCCCGCGACGAAGGGGACCGCGCCGAGGAGGCTGCGGCGGGAGATGTCGGTGGAACCCAGTTCGGCCAAGGTGTGCAAGGTGTCTGCCAGGTCTTCGCGGTACACAAGTGCCCTGCCGACGACCGGGCGTTGCTGGTCGGACAGAAAGCCGAGGTCCGTCGGCGAGACGGCATGGCCGAGTCGCTCGGACAGGACGGCGGCGATCAACTCGGGGGTGTTCCCCCGGGGTTGCTGGCCGTTCAGCCAGCGGGTGACCGACGCCTTGTCGTAGTTCGAGTCACCGCCCTGTCTGCGCCCCAGTTCGTTGACCCGCAGGGCGAGCGAGGCGTACGAACAGCCGGCGTCTCTGAGGGCGGCCGCCAGCGCTTTATTGGCCCCGGCGGGACCCTTGCCCGGGCTCCTCGATTGTCCGTCGGTCACGGTGGCCATCCAGGTGTCGCATCGCGGTGCTGCGGTCTGCCCTCCCTGCCGGGGCGTCAAGTCCGGGAAGGCGATGCGCTGTTGTGCGCCGTCGCCGCCGGACTGTGCGGCAGGTCACTCGATCACTATGATGGCCGACACGCTCAACCCGCAACAAGCGTTCTGATAATTTCAGAACGATCCTCATCGCTCTGTCTGTGTCAGCGTCCGCGTGGCACACTGCACGCTGTGATGGCCGTTCCGGGAGGTAGGACGTGAGCGACAACCGCTCGGGCGGCAGTGCACCGACCGTCCTGCGGATGGTTCTCGGCAAGCGGCTCCGGCATCTGCGCGAACAGGCCGGAGTCTCCTTCGAGGACGCCGCGCGGGCCATCGAGGTCACTCCTCTGACGGTCCGCCGGATCGAAAAGGCCGAGGTCGGCCTCCGTATCCCCTACGTGAGGGAGCTGCTGCACACCTACGGAGTCCCGGAGTCCGAGATCGAGGACTTCCTCACCATGGCCAGGGAGGCCAACCAGCCCGGCTGGTGGTACTCGTACCGCGACGTGCTGCCCGACTGGTTCAGCGCCTACGTGAGCCTGGAGAGCGAAGCCAGCGTCATCCGTCTCTATGAACCCCACTACGTCCCCGGCCTGTTGCAGACACACGACTACGCGGCCGCGCTCATGCACATCGGCTTTCCCAACGAGACGAAGGAGGACATCGACCGCCGCGTCGCCCTGCGCCTCAAGCGTCAGGACCTGCTCGCGAAGTCCGAGGCACCCGCCGTCTGGGCCGTCCTGGACGAGACGGTGCTGCGCCGCCCGGTGGGCGGGGCCGAGGTGATGCGGGCCCAGATCGACCGGCTGAACCAGGTCCTGGACATGCCGAAGGTCCGGATCCAGATACTGCGGTTCTCGGTGGGAGCCCATCCGGGCGCGTTCGGCCCCTTCCACCACTTCCGCTTCGGCTTCTCCGAACTCCCCGATGTCGTCTACACCGAGAGCCTCGTCGGCTCGGTCTATGTCGACCAGCCGGCCGACGTCGTGACGTACCTCGAAGTAATGGACCGGATGTCCGTGCAGGCGGAGCCGGTCGCTCGGACCAGGGCCATCCTGGCTGAACTGCGTAAGGAGTTGTGAGCCATGACTTCCATGGACCCCATCCACAGCGGAATGCCCGCCATCGATCTGGGCACCGAGGGCTGGCACAAGCCCTGGAGCGGCACCAACGGCGGCAGCTGTGTCGAGGCCAAGCGACTGCCCGACGGCAGCGTCGCGTTCCGCCAGTCCAAGGACCCGGACGGGCCCGCGCTGATCTACACCCGGGAAGAGATGATCTCGTTCCTGGAGGGCGCGAAGTCCGGCCAGGCCGACTTCCTCGTCGCCTGACGCCCCGCTGAACCCGCGCGTCGCGAGCCCGCGCTCCGACGCCCTCGCCCGCCCGGTCCGGGCGGCACCACCACGCCCGCACAACCATCCACCACTACGGCCGCACAACCGGACAACCCGCACGCGCACTCCCGCCGTGCGGGTCGCCCGGCCACACTGGGGAAGCCGGTCGTCCTGGAGGGAGTGGTATGCGCACGCTCCATGAGGCCGTCGACCGGTGCCGGACACTGGTCGTCGAGGGCCCCGACGGCATCGTCAGAAGCGGGCTGCTCGCCGAACTGGTCCGCAGCGGATTCATGATCAGGCGCTCGCGGGACCAGCTGCACCACGTGGACCCGACCCGTCCGTACCGCGAACTCCTCGCCGCCCCCGGCCTCCTGGCTGTCGACGGCGGCATCGTCCACGAACTCGTCTACGGGCCGCTGCGCCGCGGACACTCCCGGGTGACCTGGATCCAGGCACTCGACTTCGCCGAGTCCGTGGCCGAGCGGGACGGCGCCCTGCTCCATCTGACGGACTCCGGACGCCGCCCGGACACCGAGGGCGCCGAGGTGGCCGACGCCTACCGCCGGGTGTTCCGCACCCTCTCCCAGCACGTCCCGGTCGTCACTCTGGACGTCGGCGGCCCCGGCCCTCCCATCCGTGCGCCATCCGCTCCCGATCTTCAACTGGGGCGATGCAAAGGGCAGTTGACGGTAGGTTAGAAGCAGACCGCGTGACGCACGGCAGGAGATCTCGCATGGCAGACGGCCAGTCCACTCCCGACCAGGACGCTTTGTCCAAGATCGACACCACGGTGCCGCATTCGGCCCGCATCTGGAACTACTGGATGGGCGGCAAGGACAACTACGAGGTCGACCGGGAGGCGGGCGACGCCTACCGCGAGATCGCCCCGAACATCGAGACGATGGCCCGCGCCTCCCGCGGCTATCTGATCCGCACCGTGACGTTCGTCGCCGGTGAGCTGGGCATCCGCCAGTTCCTGGACATCGGCACGGGCCTGCCCACGTACGACAACACCCACCAGGTCGCCCAGCGCGTGGCGCCCGAGTCGCGGATCGTCTACGTGGACAACGACCCGCTGGTGCTGCGGCATGCCCAGGCGCTGCTCACCAGCACCCCCGAGGGCGTCACCGACTACATCGACGCGGACCTGCACGAGCCCGAGAGGATCATCGAGGCCGCGGGTAAGATCCTTGACTTCGGCAAGCCCGTCGCGCTGATGCTGATGGGCATCCTGGGCCACATCCAGGACTACGAAGAGGCCCAGTCGATCGTCCGCCGTCTGCAGGCCGCCCTGCCGTCGGGCAGCTACTTCGTGCACTACGACAGCACGGACACGGACGCCGAACTCAAGCGGGCCCAGGAGGGTTACGACGACACCGGCGCCGTCCCGTACGTACTGCGCAGCCCGCGGGAGATCTCCGTCTACTACGACGGTCTGGAACTGCTGGAGCCCGGCATCGTCTCCTGCCCGCTGTGGCGCCCCGAGCCGGGCACCACTCCGGAGGCGACGGATGTGTACGGGGGCGTCGCCCGCAAGTCCTGAAGCGGGAGTCCTGAGGTGTGAGCGCTCAAACGCAAGCCTTGAAGTGAGAGCCGTGGCCCTGACGCCCCCCGTTGGCGCCAGGGCCATCCCGGTCCGGCGGGTCAGGGCAGTGCGGCCGGCTCGATGTTCTGGTTGAGCCGGAACAGGTTGCCCGGGTCGTACTCGGCCTTGATCCGGGCCAGCCGGGCGTAGTTGTCGCGGTAGCTGGCCCGTACGCGCTCCTGGCCCTCGTCCATCATCATGTTCACGTAGGCGCCGCCCGCCGAGTACGGGTGGAGGGCCTCGAAGTAGTCGACGGTCCACCGCTTGATGTCGTCGGCGTTGGCCGGGTCGGGGTCCACGCCCGCGTAGACGGAGGCCCAGCGTGCGTCGCGGTAGCTCCAGGCGGTGTCCGTCGGGGCGTGGTCGTGGACGGCGCCGTCGATCGGGTACAGGTGCATGGTCGACTTCATGGTGGGCAGTTCGGCGCCGAACTTGGCGTGCAGGTCGATCGCCTCGGCGGGGATCTCGTTGACGAAGTCGGCGCGCCAGTACCACTGGTCGCCGGGCGGGTAGAGGCCGTCGAAGGCACCCTGGATCATGGGGTGCGGCATCGGCGCGGGGCCGTGCAGCATGGGCTCCGGCAGGGCGTCGAGCAGGGGCGCCATGGCGCGGGCCGCCGCGTCCGTGTCCTCTCCGGCGTAGCACCACACGACACCGCAGGCCTTGCGTCCGTGGAGTTCCTCGGGGAACGGCGGGGCGGGCGGGACGGCGCCGATCAGGAAGAAGCCGTTGAGTTCGCGGGGTGCGTGCGGGATGAAGTCGCGGTAGGCGGCGAGTACTTCGGCGCACTGTTCGACGGGCCAGAACGTGGGACCCGCGACGACCGTGCTCACCTCGTGCAGCCGGAACAGGAACGAGGTGACGACGCCGAAGTTGCCGCCTCCGCCGCGGATCGCCCAGAACAGGTCGGGGTTCTCGTCGGCGCTCGCGCGCACGCGGCGGCCATCGGCCAGGACGAGCTCGGCCTCCAGAAGGTTGTCGATGGCCAGCCCGCACCTGCGGGTGAGATGGCCGAGGCCGCCGCCCAGGGTGAGGCCCCCGACGCCGGTCGTGGAGATGATGCCGCTCGGGGTGGCCAGACCGTGCGCGTTGGTGGCCCGGTCCACTTCGCCCCAGACGCAGCCGCCGCCGACACGGACCGTCCTGGCCTCCGGGTCGACCTCGATGTCCTTGAGCGGGGACAGGTCGACGACCACGCCGCCGTCGCAGGTTCCCAGTCCCGCGCCGTGGTGCCCGCCACCGCGTACGGCGAGCGGCAGGTCGTGGGCGCGGGCGAAACCGACGGCGTGCGTGACGTCCTCGGCGCTCGTACAGCGCGCCACCAGGGCGGGCCGACTCTCGATCATCGCGTTGTAGACGGGACTGGCCTCGGCGTAGCCGGAGTCGTCCGGCCCGATCAACTGCCCCTTGAACTGGGTGAGTTCCTGCCGGGCCGTCTGTGCTGGTGTGACGGACATGTGTTCCCCCGATCCGGGACCCGGCTTCCGGGCCCCTTTCATGGGCCTGTTTCTAGTCCCGTCGCCCGTGCGCAGATATCCGTGCCGGTCACTCAGCTCGGCGTGGGCGGCTACCTAGATGTATCCACCCGCGCGTTGACCGGCATCGGCCGCGTCGTGTACACCTCGGGCCGTACGTACCTGGAGGGCGACGCGAAGGCCGCCGACCGAGTCGTGGACGAGAAGGTGAGCACGTACGTGCCAGTGCCCATGCCCGAAGGCGGACGACGTACGGCCACGACACGGCGGATCGGCCGGATCGGCCCCTACACGGTCATCACCCGGCTCGACTCCGACGTCCCCGCCCGGACACCCGTCCCGGAGCAGCGCTTCATCGCCCGCAGCGCGGACGGCGATCGCACCGTGCTCCTGAGCACACCCCTGCCGGAGGCCGACCCGCAGCGGTTCATGGACGAGGCCGGCGCGTCGCGCTATCTCCTCGGGCCCTGGGTCCTCCCGGCCGCCGAACTCGCCGCCCCGGGCGGTGAGGCGTGGCACGCCCGGCCCTATGTGCCCGCGCTGCCTCTTCCCGTCGTCCTCGCCGTGAACGGCGGCCCCCTGCCCGAGCGAACGGTGCGGGCTCTCGCCGTGGCACTGGCCGAGACGCTCGCCGTGATGCACGGGCAGCAGCTGACGCACGCGGGGCCCGGTCCGGCGGCTGTGCTGCTCGCCGCCGACGGCCCTCGGCTCGGCTGTTTCGGGGCGGCCCGGGCCGCCGCGCCGGACGGTGCCCCGCGTCATGGAGTGCCGGGGCTCGACGCCGGAAGCCTCGCGCCGGAACAGGCCGCCGGTGGCCAACCCCATCCGCTCGGCGACGTATACGCGCTGGGTGCGACGCTGGCGTACGCCGCGACGGGCCACACGATGCCGGAAGGGGAGGAACTGCCGGGCCTGCTGCGCTCGTTGGTACCGCGGTGTTTGGCTCGAGATCCGGCCCGTCGTCCGCAACTCTCTGACATCATCGAGGAGCTGGCGCCCGATTCTCGAACGGCCGTTCCCGATGGGTTCGGTGGGTTCGGGGTCGGCTCACGGGCCGATTCGTTGCTCGGCGCCGGCTGGCTGCCCGCCCGGATCGTCGCCGCCGTCGCTCATCAGTCGGCCTCCGTGCTGGCCGCCGAGGTGCAGTTGCCCGAGTAGGCGCGGTCGGGGACGTCGTATCCGGCTGCGGTTCCCCACCACAGCCCCTGACGACAAGAGCCCGATGCCGACTCCTCTCACCCACGACGACCCCGTCGCCATCGGCCCGTACCGGCTCATCGCCCGGCTCGGGAGCGGTGGCATGGGCGCTGTGTACGTGGCGCGTGCCGCCGGTGGTCGTACGGTCGCCCTCAAGACCATGCGTGCCGGGACAGCGACCGATCCGGGCGCCCGTACGCGGTTCCGGCTCGAGGTGGACGCGGCGCGGGTCATCGGGGACCGGTTCGGGGCCCGGGTCATGGACGCGGACCCGCTGGGTGAAACGCCTTGGCTGGCAACCGAGTTCGTGCTCGGGCCCGCTCTCGACGAAGTCGTCGGAAGCGGCGGACCGCTGTCCGAAGAGCCGGTGCGGGCGCTGGGCGCGGCCCTGTGTTCGGCCCTTGACCAGCTCCACCGGTCGGACGTCGTGCACCGCGACCTGAAGCCGTCCAACATCCTCGTCACCGCCTACGGACCGAAGGTCATCGACTTCGGGATCGCGCGGGCCATCGGCGACGACCGGCTGACCCGTACCGGTGCGTCGGTCGGCACACCGGCGTTCATGTCCCCGGAGCAGGCGACCGGGCGGGAGCACGGGGCGGCCGGTGACGTCTTCGCGCTGGCCGGCGTGCTCGTGTACGCGGCCACCGGACGCCCCCCGTTCGGGAACGGACGGGCGGCGGATCTGCTGTACCGGGTGCGGTACGCGGAGGCGGACCTTCGCGACGTACCGGCCCCGCTCATACCCCTGTTCACCCGGTGCCTGGCCAAGGAACCGGAGAAGAGACCCGGCTTGGCGGAGCTGGCGGCCCAACTGCACGACGGGACGGGCGAGTTCGCCGAGCACCTGCCCGACTCCCTGCTCGCGGAGATCGGGCGTCGGGCCGCCGACGTGTGGCAGCTCGTGCCGCGGCGACTGCCCGCGCCACCGACGGAGGAGGACTCCACCGCGGTCACCTCGCTGTCCGGGCCGGGCTCCTCGCGCCGCGGGCTCCTGGCCGCGGGCGGGGCACTCGCGGTGGCCGCGGCCGTGGGCGGCGGCGTGTGGTGGCACCGGGGGCGTGACACCGCTCCGGCCGAGAAGGCCGCCCGGCCGACGCGCAACCTCGATCCGCGGTGGCAGTACGACGGCAGCGACCTCGACGCGCCGGGCTGGGGCCTGGTCGTTCCCGTCCAGGCCGACGGATCGTTCTGGCTTGCGCTGAACACGACCGCCGAACGTCTCGATCCGTCCACCGGGCGGGTGCGGCGAGAGCGTGCCGTGACGGTCGACTGGTGGCAGACGGCCGTGCAGGACGGCCGGTTGTACCTGCTCGGTGACGACGCCTCCCGGCCGGGCGAGTCGATGTCGATCGGCACCTGGAACGAGAGCCGGGACCGGGTGGAGCCGACCTCGGCCGGCCTCGCGGACGCCACGTCCACCATCGTGCCGAACCAGCTCCTCTCCGTCTCCGACAGCGTCGCCTACGTGGCGGCCGGCCAAGGGGAGGTCCCGGCGGACAAGGGCTTCCTGCCCTCGCAGACCTGGATGCTGCGCGCCGCCGACCTCAAGACCGGCAGGACGCTCTGGACGCGGCCGTTGCCGCAGCGGTCGGGCGGGAGCCGCAAGCTGAACTTCCTCTCGGCGAAGGTCGTCGGCGAGTACCTGGTGGCCATCCAGACGCTGTCGGAGACGCAGACGCACCTCGTCGTGCGGGACACCCGCCGCGGAGTGGTCCTGTGGGACATGCCCTACAACGTCAACGTCCCTGACGCGATCCGGAGCGAACTGGCCGCGGACGAGACGTATCTCTACCTCGGGGGTTCTCAGCTCCAGGCACTGCGACTGAGCGACGGGACACAGGCGTGGGCCACCGGACTCGGACAGATCTACGGCCCGCCGACGCTGAGGAAGGGGGTGCTTTACACCGTCGGGGCGGGTGTCGGGCTCACGGCGGTCGACGCGGAACGGGGCAAGGTCCTGTGGACCGAGAAGTCGGCGGAGACGGACGAGGCCTACACCATCTGGCGACCGGTGGTCGGCAGCCGCTACGCGTACTACAAGAACGGGCTGCAGCTCCGGGCCGTGAGTCTTGCGAACCACGGCACCGTACTCACGTACAGAACGACCGGCAAGCACTTTCACGAGTACCCGGAGGCGCGGATGATCCTCGCCGTGGACGAGGACCGGCTGTCCGCCTACCCGCTCAGGTGACCGCCGTGCCCCACCCGCTCGGGTGACCGCCCAGCCCCTTCCGAAGATCCCGGAGAAGGACAGCCACGATGAAGCCTCTCGGCACCGGCGACCCGGTCCGCCTCGGCCCCTATCGCCTGCTCGGCGTCATCGGCGAGGGCGGAATGGGCAAGGTCTACATCGGCCAGGACAGTGCCGGCGCGCTCGCCGCGGTCAAGGTGCTGCGTCCCGAACTCGCCCACGACGCCGAGCTCGCCCGGCGCTTCGTGCGCGAGGCGCAGGCCGCACAGGCCGTACGCGGCAAGGGAGTTGCGGCCGTACTGGAGTCGCGGACCGAGGGGGCGCGCCCGTGGATCGCCAGCGAGTTCCTCGCCGGACTCACCCTGGACGAGGCGGTCGAGGCGCACGGCCCGCTCACCGGGCCCGCGCTGCGCGCCCTGGCCGCCTCCCTGGCGGACACCCTCGCCGACATCCACGCGGCGGGCTTCATCCACCGTGATCTCAAGCCGCCGAACATCATGCTCACCTCCGCCGGGCCACGGGTCATCGACTTCGGTATCGCCCGTCCCGAACACGGGCTGACCCTCACCACCACCGGCCAGGTTCCCGTCACTCCGGGCTACGGCGCTCCCGAGCAGGTGCTAGGACAGCGCGTCACCCCGGCGGCGGACGTGTTCTCGCTGGGCGCGGTGCTCGCGTACGCGGTCACCGGGAAGCGTACGTTCGAGGGCTCCCATGTGGCCGTCGTGCAGTACGCGGTCGTCCACGGCGAGCCTCAACTGGACGACGTGGAGCCGGAGTTGAGGTCTCTGATCGAGCCCTGCCTGGCCAAGGACCCGGCGGCGCGTCCCGTACCCGCACAGATCGCGCGGGCGATGGACGTGCCCAGGCGTGCCGCCCGGGTCTGGAGTCGGGGGCGACTCGCCGACGACATCAAGGAGCGGGAGACCGATGCCCGTCGGCTGACGACCGAGGTCACCGCGCAACTGACGGACGAGGCAACGCCGTTGACGCGACGGCGCCTGATCACCGGACTCTCCGCCGCGGGTGTCGTCGTCGCGGGCGGCGGTACGACGGCCTGGCTGCTCGGCACGGGAGAGGGCGCGACCGGCCGCTCGACGAGCAGCCCCTTCGCCGTTCCGCCGGCGGTGCCCGTGCCCACGCAGAGACCGGTGGCCCAAGTCGACTCGGGCTCCGGCGACTTGGGCCGGCCGCCCACCATCTGGGCGCTGGAGAACGCGGCCGACGTCTACTCGCCGTATCTGCTGCCGGTGCGCGACGTCATCGTGTTCGGCGCCGCGAGCGGCGGCATCGCGGCCCACGGCGTCAAGGACGGCAAGCGGCGCTGGAGCGCGCCCCGCGTAGTGACGAAGAACGGCTATCTGTCGCTCTCGGACCGGCTGGTCGTGGGCGCGGACAGCCAGGGCGCGTTGCGTACGTACGTGCCGTCCACCGGGGAACCCAAGTGGACCTGCCCGGCGGCCGAGGCGGGGCTGCTCCTCGGCGCCGACACGGAGGCGGTGTACCTCGTCACGAAGGACGACCGGCTGCGCAGCGTCGGCCGCGCGGACGCGAAGGTCCGGTGGACGGTGACGGTACCGGCCGACTTCCGCAAGAAGCTCCTCGCCCCCGGCGTGGTCGGCCCGGGCAGACTGGTCATGGCGGCACTGGGCGGCAACTTCCTGGCGGTGGACACGAGCAACGGACGTACGGCGTGGAGCCGCCTCGACCAGGTCGAGACCCGGATCCGCCCGGCCGTTCGGGGTGACGTCGCGTACCTCAACGGCAAGACCCTGGACGCGGTGCGGCTCAGCGACGGGGAGAGGATCTGGAGCACGAGGCCCCAGGGAGGCACGTACCGGACCCGGTGGGGGCCTGTGACGGTCTCCGGCGACGCGCTCTACGCCGCCGAGGGCATCTATCCCACCCGCCTGGACGCGCGCGACGGCAGCCCGGTGTGGTCCGGCCACCCGTCCGCGACGGTCGTCTACGCGGGCCGTCTTCTGCCGCAGGGGCGCGCCCTCTGGTCGATCGACGACGGTCTCAAGGACACGGACCCGATGGAGATCGACACCGCGCGGGCGTCCAACGGGCGTCGGCAGTGGCGGTACGAATTGCCCCATACCGAATACCGCCTGCTGGCCGCCGACGGAAACCGTGTCTTCTTCCTTCACAACACCAGGGTCGTCGCCCTCGCCACGTTCTGAACACCCTCACCACGTGCCCTGGCCGGATGCCCGGGTGCGGCAGCCGATCCTTCCGTGTCCCTCACGGTTTTCGTGGTGCCGCACGGAGAGTGGACGCTACTTCAGGCCGATCGCGGCGCAGTCCGCCGCGTACTTCGGGGTGCAGATGTCCTTGACGGAGTAGACGCCGTCCGCGATCACGGTCTCCTTGATGTTGTCCTTCGTGAGGGCGACCGCCGGCACCAGCATCGAAGGGATCTTCTTCTCGGTGGGGCTGTCGACCGCGTCCCGGGTCAGCGCCTCGAACTGGATGTGGTGGCCCTGGACCATGTACACCGCCATCTCCGCGGCGCGGGTGGCCTCCTCCAGGAACGGCTTGTACACGGTCATGTACTGCTCGCCCGAGACGATCCGCTGCACCGCGTCCAGGTTCGCGTCCTGGCCGGTCACCGGGGGGATCCTGGTGGCGCCCGCCTCCTTCAGCGCCTCGATGACGGCGCCCGCCAAGCCGTCGTTGGCCGCGTAGACGGCGGCGATGTTGTCGACGCCGACGGCCTGGATCGCCTTCTTCATGTTGGCCTTGGCGACCGCAGGCGACCATTTGTCGGTGTCGTACTTCTTGACTATCCGGACCTTGTTCCCGAATTCGTTGAGGGCGCCCTGCTTGTACTTCGTGTAGTTGGTGTCCGCGGGGTCCCCGTTCATCATGACGATCTTGCTGGAGGCCGCGTTGCTGCCCAGCGCGTCGCTGATGGCGCGGGCCTGGACCTCGCCGACGAGTTCGTTGTCGTGCGAGACGTACGCGTCGATCGGGCCCTGCGCGAGCCGGTCGTAGGCGATGACGGGGATGCCGGCGTCCTTCGCCTTCCGGACGTCCGGGGCGATGGCCTTGGCGTCCAGCGCGTCCACCAGGATGACGTCGACCTTCTGGTCCACCATCTGCTGGAACTGCCGGCTCTGTTTGTCCTGGCTCGCCTCGGCGTTGGCGTAGACGACGTTCCCCTTGCCCTGTGTGAGGGTGGCGACCTCCTTCTTGATGACGGGGTAGTCGAAGTTCTCGAAGCGTGCGGTGTCCTTGTCGGGCAGGAGCAGCCCCACGGTGATGTCGTCGCCCTTCTCCGGGGACGCGGAGCTGTCGCTTCCGCCGATGCCGTCGATGGCACCGCACGCGGTGAGTGCGAGAGCCGACGCGGACGCGGTCACGGCTGCCGCCAGCCGGCACACGGGGGTCGTTCTGCGAAGGGTAGGAGCGCTCACGTCAGGCGCCTTCCGAGTGTGAGAGGAGCAGGGTGGCTTTCGGTGGTCTGTGACGTCCGGTGAGAAGTGGCCGCCAGGCAGGGCGGTGTGACCCGTGCGGCCGCGAGGCGGGAGGGCTCCGACGCGGCCTCCGTCACCGGCGTACTTCCTCGATACGGACGGGCCGGTGCTCGCGGAGGGAGGCGGTGGCGGCTTCGGCGACCCAGCTGGATTCGACCGCGTCCGTGAGGGTGCAGGGGGAAGGGCGATCGCCACGCACGACCTCGGTGAAGGCGGCGAGTTCGGCGCGGAAGGCGTCGGCGAAACGGTCCATGAAGAAGGTGTGCGGGACACCGGCCGGGAAGGTCGTGCCGGGCTCGACGGAGCGGAGCGGCAGTTTGTCCTCCAGTCCGGCGGCGACACTGTCCCGGGAGCCGTGGAGTTCCAGCCGGACGTCGTAACCACGGGCGTTGTAGCGGGTGTTGGAGACGACGGCGAGGGTGCCGTCGTCCATGGTGAGGACGGTGGCCGCCGTGTCGACGTCGCCGAGGTCGCGGATCCACTCCTCGCCCCGGTTGCCGCCGGTGGCGTAGACCTCGACGACCTCGCGGCCGGTCACCCAGCGCACGGCGTCGAAGTCATGGACGCCGCAGTCACGGAAGATGCCGCCGGAGACGGCCGCGTAGTCGCGGGGCGGCGGGGCAGGGTCGAGGGTGGTGGAGCGGACGGTGTGCAGCCAGCCGAGGGCGCCGCTGTGCAGGGCCTCGCGGGCGTCGACGAACCCGGCGTCGAAACGGCGCGGGTAACCGATCTGGACGGGGACGCCCAGGTCGGTGAGCTGCCGGGCCGTATGGGCGGCCTCGGCGGTGTCCGCGGCGACCGGCTTCTCGCAGAAGACCGGCAGTCCCGCCTCGACCGCGGCCTCCAGCAGGGCGGGGTGGGCGTCGGTGGCGGCGGCGATGACGACGCCGTCCAGTCCTGCGCCCAGCAGTTGGGCGACGGAGTCGACGGGGCGGGCGTCGAGTTTCCCGGCGATGTCCGCGGCGCGGCCGGGAACGGCGTCCGTGACCACGAGGGTGTCCACCGACGGCAGACCGCTGAGTGTCTGGGCGTGGAACGCGCCGATCCGGCCCAGCCCGATGAGTCCGATTCGCATGGCGCATACGTCCTTTCAGTCGAGGGCCCGGTTCAGTCGAGGGCGCCGATGACGTTCTGGTCCCAGTCGATGACGGAGCCGGTGACCACTCCGCTGCGTTCCGAGAGCAGGAAGACGACGAAGTCGGCGATTTCGTCCGCCTGGCCCAGTCGGCCCATCGGCAGGCTCTTCCCGGCCTGTAGCTGCCAGTCGTCGTCGGCGCCGTGGAAGGCGCGTTGAGTGGCGTCCTCGCCCTCGGTGTCCGTCCATCCGATGTTCAGTCCGTTGATACGGATGCGGTCGAAGCGGTGGGCGTGCGCGGCGTTGCGGGTGAGCCCGGCCAGGCCCGCCTTGGCGGCACTGTACGGCGTCAGGAAGGGCTGCCCACAGTGCGCGGATGTGGAGATAATGTTGACGATCGTCCCGGGGGCCTGGCGGGAGAGCATGTCGGCGACGGTGCCCTGCATCAGGAAGAACGGTCCGCGCAGATTGACGGCGATGTGCGCGTCGAACAGCTCCGGCGTGGTGTCGAGGAGGGAACCGCGTGAGGTCAGGCCCGCGGAGTTGACCAGACAGTCCACCCGGCCGAACCGGCTGACCGTGGCGGCCACCGAAGACTTGGCCTGCACCACATCGACGACATCGGTCCTGACGAAGGCGGCTTGGGCTCCCATGGCCTCGAGTTCCGCGACCAGCGCCTCGCCGGGCTCGGAACGGCGACCGGTGATGACCACCGAAGCGCCCTCGCGGGCAGCTGCCCGGGCGACCGCGGCACCGACTCCCTGGCTGCCCCCGCTGACCAGCACGACCTTGTTGTCCAGCAGTGTCATCTCGATCTCTCCTTGGAACGGCCTGTGAGCATCCACTCGGGGTTGGCAAGCGCGGCCGGACGACGTCCGGCCAGCACATCGGCGACGCCTCGGGCCGCGTCGGCGTACGTCGCGGCCTCGGCGCGGATGCTCATGCCCATCACGTGCGGGGTGAGCAGTACGTCGGGGTGGTCGAAGAGCGGGTGGTGGACGGGCGGTTCGGGGTCGTAGACGTCCAGGCCGACACCGGACAGCCGGCCCGCCACGAGCGCGTCCCGTACGGCGTCGAGATCCACCAGCCCGCCGCGACCGCAGTTCACCAGCACCGCCCCCGGCTTGACCGCCGTCAGGAACCGGCGGTCCACCAGGTGCCGGGTGGCGTCCGAGAGCGGCAGATGCAGGGTGATGACGTCGCTGTGCGCGACCAGTTCGCTCAGATCGGGGCAGTTGACCGTGGCCGGCGGTGTGGCGAGCGGGTCGTGGGCGAGCACCCGCATCCCGAAGGCCTCCGCGAGCGCGCCGACCCGGCGTCCGATGCGGCCGTAGCCGATGATGCCGATGACCGCGTCGCGCAGATCACCGACGGGGACCTCGGCGCGCCGGGCCCACCGCCCGTCCCGTACCAGTCGGTTCAGCGGTCCGAAGCGTTTGACCAGGTACAGCGCCATGCCCAGGACGCCCTCGGCGACCGCTTGGGAGCCGCTGTCCGGGGTGATGACCACCGCGATGCCGCGCGCGCTCGCCTCTGCCACGTCGACCAGGTCCACGCCCACCCCTGTGCGGGCCAGCACCCGGCAGTTGGGCATCCGGTCCAGTGCGTCGCGGTCGACCACCGCGTCGGCACGGACGATCGCGCCGACGGCCCGGGCCAGGTCGTCCGGCCCCGGGTTCGCGACGAAGGCGGCCCTTCCCCGCAGTGGTTCCTCCACCAGCGCGGGGTCGACCCTGCCGAGGGCGACGACGACGGGATCAGGCATGGCTCGCCTCGGCGTGCGGCTTGCGTCCGTAGGCGGCGTCCGGGACTGTGCTGACGGAGTGCCAGCGTCCGTCCTCGGCCGAGGCGGCGACGGCGGCGAGCACCTCGGCGTCCTGATGGGCGTCGTAGATGGTCGCGTTGCGCCGTTCGCCACGGGTCAGCGCGGTGAGGAACTTCTTGGCCTCGATCACCTTGAGGTCGTCGAATCCCATGCTGTTGGCCGGTCCCGGCTGGAACCGCGCGTAGTCGCCCATGGAGGCGTTGGCGAGGACCGTGGTGTAGCCGACGTTGGGTCCGCCGCGCCCGAGGCAGAGCCGCATCTCGTTGAGCTGCTCGAAGTTCCAGGACGCGGAGCCGTCCGTGCCGTAGACCTCGATGGCGAGTCCGCACTGCGGGCCGACGATGACGCGGGAGGCCTCCAGGGTGCCGACCGTGCCGGTGGTGTGCGGGCCGTCCGCGAAGCGGACCAGCGCGGCGACGTGGTCGTCGTTCTCGACCGGCGCCATCTCGCCGTCCTCGATGACGGCGAAGTGCGTGCCGGAGCCCATGGGCAGGACGGGCCGCTCGGTGTACACGGTGGAGAGCAGCGAGCTGGCCTCGGCGATCGGTCCCACGACGTACTGGACGAGGTCGACGACATGGCTGAGCAGGTCGCCGAGTGCGCCGCTGCCGGCGAACTCGCGGCGGAAGCGCCAGGAGAGCGCGCCCTTGGGCTCGGCCGCGTAACCGCAGTAGAAGACGGACCGGACGTTGGTGATCCGGCCGAGCGTGCCGTCCGCGACCAGCTCGCGGATGCGCTCCACGGCCGGTGCGCCGCGGTAGTTGTAGCCGACGGAGGTCTCGACGTCGGCCGCCCGCGCGGCGGCGGCGACCGCCGCGGTCTCGGTGACGCTCCGCCCGACCGGCTTCTCGATCCAGAACGGCTTGCCCGCCTCGGCTGCGGCGACCGCGATCTCGCGGTGCACATGGTTGGGCCCGCAGATGGAGACCACGTCGACCTCGGGGTCGGCGAGGACCGCGCGGTAGTCGGCGGAGGATCTGGCGTAGCCGAGCACGTCACGGGCGTAGTCCGCGCGATCGGGTGCGGTGTCGGCGGCGTGCACGAGCCTCGGCCGCAGGCCTAGTTCCGGGTAGACGACGGGGATGGACTGGTATGCGCGGGTGTGCAGTCGCCCCATCCAGCCCACGCTGATGAGGCCTATGCCGAGCGTCGCCGCGTCCTCGGAGCCGTCGGAGTTGTCGCTGTTGTTCATGGTTGTGCTCCAGGGGTGTGCAGGGTCAGGACGCGGTGCGTGCCTGGTTGAGGTGGGCCGTGAGGGCTGCGGCGAGCAAGGTGGAGTCGGAGCCGATGGCGACGAAGGTCCAGCCCTCGGCGATCCGCGCGGCCGCCCCGGCCCCGTCGTTCACCAACAGGCCGGACGCCTTGCCGTGTGCCGAGGCGGCGGCACGGACCTTGTCCAACGCGGCTGTATAGACAGGCGCGTTGAACTGTCCGGGGACACCGAGGTCGTGACTGAGGTCGCGGGGGCCGACGAAGAGGACGTCGGCGCCGTCCAGTGCGGCGATCTTGTCGACGTCGTCGAGCGCGGCGGCCGACTCGATCTGCACCACCCCGAGCGGCAGGTCCTCCTCGCGCTCCAGCGCCCCGGGGTCGAGACCGAAGCGGCAGGCCCGGTTGTAGGTGGCCACGCCCCGGTCGCCGTCCGGCGGATAGCGCAAGTGCCGTAGCGCTGCGGCGACTTCGTCCGCGCTGTCCAGCCGCGGCAGCATCACACCGGCCGCGCCCAGATCGAGCACCCGCCCGATGCGGATGCGCGCCGCGGACTCGACACGGACGACGGTCGGCACCCCGTACGCGGCAGCGGCCGGGACGAGAGCCCGCACCTGCTCCTCGCCGCCCGCGCCGTGCTCCAGGTCGACCAGCAGCCAGTCGACGCCGGCGGCGGCGCAGACCTCGCCGACAACGGGAGCGGCGGCGCCGACGAACGTGCCCACGGTCGCGTCCCCGGCGGCCAGCTGTCGGCGCAGGCGGCCGTGGTTCAGGGGTGAGGCGGTCATCCGAACCACCTCTGTTCGGTGAGCCCGGCCTCGTACTCGGCGCGCAGCGCGGCCACGGTCGGCTGTTCGGCGACCTCGACGCCGAGGAAAGTGCCCACGGTCGTCTCCCCGGCGGCCGGCCGTCGGCGCAGGCGGCCGTAGTCCAGCGGCGAGGACATCAGCGGCGAGGAGTTCATCCGAACCACCTCTGCTCAGCGAGCCCCGCCTCGTACTCGGCACGCAGCGCCGCCACCGTCGGCTGTTCGGCGACCTCGGCCGGGGCGACGTCCCACCAGACGCCCGCGCCGGGAAGGTCGGCGTGCGGGATGACGGGGACGACGATGACCACCGGGCCCTGGTGATCGCGGGTGGAGGCGAGGGCCTCGGCGAACTCGTCGGCGGTGGTGGCCCGGACGGCGTGTGCGCCCAACCCGGCAGCCACGCTGACCAGGTTGATGTCCAGGTAGTCGCTCTCCAGACGGGCGGGTTTGCCGTCGGTGAGGTCCAGGGAGCCGTTGCGGTAGCGGAACTCGTTGCCGAACTCGGCGCCGGTGCGGCCCATTTGGAGGCGGTGGATGACCTGGTAGCCGTGGTTCTCGGCGATGACGATGGTGACGGCGGCGCGTTCCTGGGCGGCGGTGACCAGTTCGGTGGGTGCCATCAGGAAGGTGCCGTCGCCGATGAAGGCGGTGACGCGGGCCTCCGGACGGGGTTCGGCGAGCCGGACGCCGATCGAGGCGGGCAGCTCGTAGCCCATGCAGGAGAAGCCGAACTCCAGGTGGCAGTGGCGTCCCTCGGTGGCGTCCCAGACCTTCTGCAGGTCTCCGGGCGGTCCGCCGGCGGCTGCGACGATCGTGTCGCCCGGCCGGGCGTGCTCCTGGAGCACGCCGATGAGCTGGCCCTGGGTCAGCACCGCGTCCGTGTCGGTGACCACGTCGGAGTCGGCGGGCACAGCGCTCTTGTCGAACGGCATGCCCGGGTCGATGGCCCGGGCGCGGACCGGAACCCACCGGGCGTGCGCGGCTTCGACACGCTCCCGCCAGGCGGCGGGGGCGGCGATCCGCCGGGCCTCGACCTCGTCGGCGAGCGCGGCCAGCGCCCGCTTGGCGTCGGCGACGATGCCTACGGCGCCCAGCCGGCCCGCGTCCTGGATGTCCAGGTTGATGCTGGCGAAGCGTACGTCGGGGTGCTGGAAGAGCGAGTGGGAGGCGGTGGCGAAGTCGGTCAGCCGGGAGCCCACGGTGAGGACGAGGTCGGCTTCCCTCGCCAACTCGTTGACGGCGGGGGTGCCTTCCAGACCGATGCCGCCGAGCTGCCACCAAGCACGTTGCTGCACCGCGCCCTTGCCGCCGAAGGTCTCGGCGACCGGGACGCCCGCCAGTTCGGCCAGCCGCTCCAACTCGGGGGTGGCGCCTGAGTAGTTGACGCCCCCTCCTGCGATGATCAGCGGCCGCCGGGCCTCGGCCAGCAGCTGCGCGACCTGCGTCACCTCGTCCGGGTCGGCGGCCGGGCGGCGGATCCGCCAGACCGTGTCGCGGAAGAGCGCGGTGGGGAAGTCGTACGCGTGCGACTGCACGTCCTGGGGGAGGGAGAGGACC
This sequence comes from Streptomyces sp. NPDC050988, assembly GCF_044456225.1. Taxonomy (NCBI): domain Bacteria; kingdom Bacillati; phylum Actinomycetota; class Actinomycetes; order Kitasatosporales; family Streptomycetaceae; genus Streptomyces; species Streptomyces sp. NPDC050988. The sequence goes on from NZ_JBITFQ010000001.1 coordinate 139,594, forward strand.
ACGGCGCCGGTGTGGGCCGGGTCGGTGAGCACCCGCATCGCCGCAGGCAGGGCCGTCAGCAGCTGCTCGGGCCGGGTGATGCGGTCGAAGAAGCGGGCCACCGGCCGGAACGCGTCGTTGACGGAGGCATCGGCCTCGCTCGGGTGCTGCAACTGCTGGAGCACCGGGCCCTGATGGCGGGTCGCGTAGCTGTCGCCGGGGAGGAGCAGCACCGGCAGCCGGTTGACGGTGGCCAGGCCTGCGCCGGTGACCATGTTCAGCGCGCCGGGCCCGATCGAGGCGGTGACGGCGAGGGTGGCGTGGCGACGGGCGTGCTTGGCGTAGCCGGTGGCCAGATGGACGAGGGCCTGTTCGTTGCGGCCCTGCACGAACGGCATCCGGTCCGAGAACTGGTCGAGCGCCTGCCCGAGTCCCGCGACGTTGCCGTGGCCGAAGATGCCGCAGGTGGCCGGGATGAGTCGCCGTCGTTCACCGTCGGCGTCGCTGTACTGGTGGGAGAGGTAGGAGACGACGGCCTGGGCCACGGTCAGCCGTGTGGTGGGCTCGGGACGGGAGGCGCTCACGGGGAAAACTTCCTTCCTTGCGTACGACGCTGTACGAGGACACGAGCAGGGGGTGCTGACCCCGGTGTTCACCAGGGGCGGCCGTGCAGGACGACGGTCTTGGCCTCGGTCATCTCCTCGACCGCGGCGCGCGGGCCCTCCTTGCCGATGCCGCTGCCCTTGAGCCCGCCGTAGGGCATCAGGTCGGCGCGCCACAGGGGGGTCCAGTTGATGTGCACGGTGCCCGCGTCGATCTCCCGGACGGCCCGCACGGCACCGCTGACGTCGCTGGTGAAGATGCCCGCGCCCAGCCCGTACGCGGTGCCGTTGGCCTGGTCGATCGCCGACTGCCAGTCCTCGGCGGTGCTGACGGCGACGGCGGGGCCGAACAACTCGTCCTGGCTGAACGGCGATCCGGGTGCCACGTCCGCGACCACCGCGGGCGCGATGACCGCACCGTCCCGCTCACCGCCGGTCAGCAGCCGGGCGCCGCCCGAGACCGCGTCGGTGATGGACGCGTGGACGCGTTCCGCCTCCTGCTGGGTGATCAGCGTGCCGATACCGGTCTCCGCCGACGCGGGATCGCCGGTGCGGATGGCCTCCACCTTGGGTACCAGCGCGTCCAGGAAATCACCGTTGATCGCCGGGTGGGTGATGACGCGTTGTACGGAGATGCAGACCTGACCGGCGTTGACGTAGCCGCCGAGGGCGACCGCCGATGCGGCGGCCTCCAGATCGGCGTCCGGCAGGACCACGACCGGGCAGGAGGCACCCAGTTCCAGTGACAGTTTCTTCACGCCGGCCATGCGCGTGATGTGCTCGCCGGTCCTGGTCGAGCCGGTGAAGGAGATCTTGCGCACCCGGGGGTCCGAGACCAGTGCGTCACCTAGTACGCCGCCCGGTCCGGTCAGTACGGAGAGCACCCCCTCCGGCAGGCCCGCCTCGACGAAGCACGCGGCGAGCGCGAGGGCCGTCAACGGTGTCGTACGGGCGGGCTTGAGTACGACGGCGTTGCCGGCGGCGAGCGCGGGGGCGAGCTTGTGGAGGACCAGGAGCGCGGGGTAGTTGAACGGGGTGATGGCGACGACCACCCCGCAGGGCTGGCGGAGGGTGAACCCGATCTTGTCGTGGCCGGTGCCCCGGTTGGCGTCCAACGGCAGTGTGTCGCCGTAGAGATGAGCGCCCTCGAAGGCGGCCAGTCGGATGATGTCGCCGGAGCGGCCCGCCTCGCCGGTCGCCTCGGTGATCGTCTTTCCGGTCTCGGCGCTGATCAGTCGTGCCGTCTCCGCCGCTCTCCGGTCGGCCAGTACGGCCGCGCGGAACATGATCTGCATGCGCTCGTGGGCGGGGGTCGCGCGCCAGACGGCCGCGCCCGCCTCGGCCGCCGCCAGGGCTGCCTCCACGTCCTTCGATCCGGCCACGGGTACGGCCCCCACGGCCGCGCCGTCGAACGGCGAGGTCACGTCCTCGGCCTCGCCCGACAGGGCAGGCGTCCAGGTACCGCCGATCAGCATGTCCACCATGACAACTACCAATCCACAAGGGTTACTTATGAGGGATGAGGGCTCAGTCGGAAGTGCTGAAAGCGGCGTCGAACTGCCGGTCGGAGGCCTCCGCGGCCACCGAGCGGACGAAGCGCAGCGCCTCCGGCGCGGCGGTCTCCCGGTCCAGGCCGACGTCCTCCCACTCGACGGAGAGCGGGCCGTCGTAACCGAGGCGGTTGAGCGCGCGCATGATCTCCTCCCAGTCGATGCCACCGCGGCCGACGGTGCGGAAGTCCCAGCCGCGCCGGGGGTCGCCGAAGGGGAGGTGGGAGGCGATGATGCCGTTGCGGCCGTTGAGGCGGCGGGTGGCGTCCTTGCAGTGGACGTGGGTCACGCGGTCGCCGTGGCCCTCCAGGAAGGCGACCGGGTCGACCTGCTGCCAGTGCAGATGGCTGGGGTCGAAGTTGATGCCGAACGCCGGGTGCTTCATGGCGGCGAGGGTGCGTTCGGTGGTCCAGTAGTCGTAGGCGATCTCGGCGGGGTGGATCTCCAGGCCGAAGACGACGCCCTCGGTCTGGAAGACGTCCAGGATCGGGGTCCAGCGCTCCACGAAGTCGTCGAAGCCCGCGTCGATCGTCTCCGCGGAGACGGGCGGGAAGCCGGCCAGCATGTACCAGATGCTGGAGCCGGTGAAGCCGTTCACCCGGGTGACGCCCAGTGCGGCGGCGGCCCGCGCGGTGTCGGCCATCTCGGCGGCGGCCCGGGCCCGTACCCCCTCGGGCTCGCCGTCGCCCCACACATGGGGCGGCAGCACGTCGCGGTGCCGGTGGTCGAGGGGGACGTCGCAGACGGCCTGGCCGGTCAGGTGGTTGGAGATCGCCCAGACACCGAGGCCGTGGAGCTCCAGGAGGGCGCGCTGCCGCTTGACGTACCCGGGGTCGGTGACGGCTCGGCGGACATTGAAGTGGTCACCCCAGCAGGCGAGTTCGAGGCCGTCGTAACCCCACTCGCCCGCCTTCCGGGCGAGTTCCTCGATCGGCATGTCGGCCCATTGGCCGGTGAAGAGCGTGACCGGGCGTCGGCTCATGGTGGAGGCTCCGATTCAGGCGTTTCCGGTGCGCAGCCGCAGCTGCGCCGGACGATCAGGTCGAGGGGCACCCGTGTCTCGGTGGGGTGCTCGGTCTTCGCCGCGGCGCCGGACTTGCGGACCTCGAGCGCGGTCAGCAGCATCCGCGCGCTGATCTCGCCGAGTTCGCGGTCGTGCCGGCGCAGGGCGGTCATCGGCGGGTCGAGCAGGTCGCTGGAGACCGGGTCGTCGAAGGAGACCAGGGCGATCTCCGTGCCGACCTTGTGCTGATCGGCGCGGAGCTGACGGAGTGCGCCGAGGGCGAGGGTGTCGCCCGCCGCGATGATGGCGGTCGGCGGCTCGTCGACCCGCATCAGCTCGGCCACCGCCCGTTGCGCGCTGGCCTCGGTCCACTCGCGGTCGCCGTAGGCCAGGTACTCCGGAGGCACCGGCAGCCGCCGCCCTCCCATGACGTGGCGGAAGGCTTCCAGCCGTTCGGTGGCGGGTGCGTTCTCCAGGCGCAGGATCCGGTCGGTCGGGCCGGTCGGCACACCCAGAAAGGCGATCTTGGTGTGGCCGTGGACGACCGCCAGGTGTTCCACGAGGGTGGCCATGCCTCCGGCGTTGTCCGGGCTGACGTAGCCCAGTCCGATGTCCGGGATGACGTGGTCGATGAAGACGACCGGTCCCCGGTCCGGAACGTAGCCGCCGCTGGTGGCGACCAGCAGTCCGTCGACCTGGCGGTCCTGGAGGGTGCGCAGGGCGACGGTCTCGTGCTGGGCGTCACGCTCGGTGTTCATCACGACGACCTGGTAGCCGGCGGCTTCCAGGACGTTCTGGGCCGCCTTCAGCACCGTGGCGTAGAAGGCGATGCCGATGTCGGGGACGACGACGCCGACGAGCATGGACGACTGGGTACGCAGGGACCGCGCCGAGATGTTGCGCCTGAAGCCCAGCGCGGTCGCGGTCTCGACGACCTTCCGCCGGGTCTCCCCCGGGATACGGGGGTTGCCGTCCAGCGCCCGGCTGACCGTGGATACGGACACTCCGGCCATCGCGGCGACGTCGGTCAGGGTGGGACGACGTCGGCGGGACGGGTCGACCGGACCGGGAGTCTGGTCCTGGCTGGAAGGCATCGGGGCTCCTTACAAGGGCGGTCTCGGGCGGCGACCTGCGCTATTTGGTCGCTCGGGCGAAGACACTGCCACGGGTGAGGATCGAATCCACAGTCGCCGCCAGGACGAGGATGGATCCCTCGGCGACGTACTTGACCACCGTCTCCGCACCGATCAGGTCGAGGCCGTTGGATATGGAACCGATGACCAGGGCGCCGAGCAGGGCGTCCCAGACGCTGCCGCGCCCGCCGAACAGGCTCGTCCCGCCGATCACGGCGGCGGCGATGGACTCCAGCAGCACGGTGCCCGTGCCGGAGGAGGCCGACACCCCGAGCAGGCGTGAGGCGGCGAGGATGCCGCCGAGTGCGGCCAGCGCACCCGCCAGGCTGAAGGCGATCATCTTGGCGCGGGCCACCGGGATGCCCGCCCGACGGGCGGCGTCCGGGTTGCCGCCGACGGCGTAGAGGTGCAGGCCGAAGCGGGTCTGTGTGGTGATGTAGCTCAACACGGCGAGCAGTGCGAAGAGGATCACCACGGGGAGGGGCACACCGAGATAGCTGTTGAGCACCCCCACGGCGGTGATGCTGGCGACGCCGACCAGGACACCGGGGACGACGACGTCACGCACCAGGCTCACGTTGATGCCCCGGCGTTGGGACTCCCCCAGAGCCAGCAGGCGCAGCAGGACGAACGTGGTGATGCCTACGGCCATGAGTGTCCACCCCAGGGCGGGTGGCAGGTAGGTGCTGGACAGCGTGGCGATGCCGGTGCCGAAGAGGCTGACCTGTCCGGTGCCGCCGGGCAGCAGTACGAGGATTCCGCCGAGCAGCACCAGTTGGGCACCCAGGGTGACGACGAACGACGGCACCCCGAACTGGGTGACGATTGCTCCCAGGAGCAGGCCGACCGCCGCCCCGGCCGCGATTCCGGCCAACAGGCCGAGCCAGGCGGGCCAGTTGTGGTTGACCACGAGGATCGCGGTGAGTGCCGCCGCCGCTCCGCTGGTGGCGGCGACCGAGAGGTCGATCTCGGCGAGCAGCAGGACGAAGACGATGCCCAGTGCGATCGTCGCCGTGACAACGATCTGCACCAGCAGGTTGGTGATGTTGCGGTTGCCCAGGAACGCGCTGTCCTGGGTGGTGAAGAAGGCCCAGATCACGGCCAGCATGAAGACGACGGGCACGAATCGGTACCGTCCGGCGACGGCGTCGAGCACCATCCGGCGGCGGGACTGGCGGCCTTCGACACGCGCGACGGGCGGCGGGGAGGGCGTGGCGGCGACGGCCGCGGGCGATTGGTTCGATGTGGTCATGGGGCCGAGATTCCTGTGATGGCGGCGACGAGCTGGTCCGAGTTGGTGGTCCGTTCGGTGTTGTCGAACTCGGCGACCTTGTTGCCCAGACGCAGTACGACGATGCGGTCGGCGACTTCCAGAACGTCGCGCAGGGCGTGCGAGATCAGCACGATCGCGCAGCCGTGTTCGGCGCGCAGTTGGCGGATCAGGTTGAGCACGCCGGTGCTCTGCTCCACGCCGAGCGCGGCGGTCGGTTCGTCCATCAGGACGAGCCGCGGGTCGGAGAGGGTGGAGCGGCAGACGGCGATCGACTGCCGCTGGCCGCCCGAGAGACGGCCGACCGGAGTGCGCAGGGAGGGGATCTTCGCGCCCAGGCGGCGGATGGTCTCCTGCGCCCGGTGCTCCATGTCGGCGCGGCGCAGGCGCGCGCCGCGCAGGAACGGGCCGGTCTCCTCCCGGCCGAGGAAGAGGTTCTGGACGGTGTCGAGGTTGTCGCAGAGAGCGAGGTCCTGGTACACGGTCTCGATGCCGAGCGCCGTCGAATCGACCGGGCGGCGCAGTTCGACCTGCTCGCCGTCGAAGAGGATCTCGCCTCCGTCGGCGGGCTGCAGCCCGGAGATGATCTTCATCAGGGTCGACTTGCCTGCTCCGTTGTCCCCTACCACGGCCACGATCTCGCCGTGGCGGACACTGAGGTCGATCCCCTCCAGGGCGTGCACACCGCCGAAGAGTTTGACCACCTGGCGGAGTTCAAGGAGCGGGGCCGCCGTGGTCACGGCGGCCATTTCCTTGCTCATCCCATTTCCTTCTTGCAGGTCTCCGTGGCGGCGGCGGGGCCCGTGCAGATCTGCTTCCAGGTCCACACGCCGTCCTTGACGAGCGTTCCGACCGTGTCGGCGTGCAGGTCCTGTACGGGGAGGAACGCCGCCGGGACGCCGGGCTTCATGAAGCCGTTGTCCACATGGCCGTCGATGGAACTCTTGCTGATCTTGCCGTTCTTGAGCAGCTGCACCGTCAGCTCGGCGGCCTTGGATGCCTGCAGCTTGAACGGCTTGTAGACGGTGCTGTACTGGTAGCCGAGCAGGATGTACTGGACCGCTTGCAGGTCGGCGTCCTGACCGCCGATCACCGGCACCTTGCCCGTCAGGCCCTGTGCCTTGAGGGCGGCGATGACACCGCCGGCGGTGCCGTCGTTCATCACGACCACGGCGTCGATCTTGTTGCCGGTCTTGGTCAGGCACTGCTCCATCTCGGACTGTGCCTTGGCCGGGTCCCAGTTGGGTGTGTAGGTCTCGCAGGCGACCTTGACCTTCCCTGCCGACACCAGGGGCTTGATGGACTCGTCCTGGCCCTTCTTGTACTGGCCCGTGCCGTAGTCGCCCTGGTTGCCGTAGATGCGGGCGATGACTTTGGGCTTGGCGGCCGTGCCGTCGGCGAGCACCTTGGCGGCATCCTTGCCCTGGTTCTGGCCGACCGACAGCGAGTTGAAGACGACCTGCGCCGCCGCCGGGCCACCACGGGCGTCGTGGTCGTACAGCAGCACGGGGACCTTGGCGACGGACGCCTTCTGGAGCGCGCCACCGGCGATGAACGGGTCGGCGGCGACCAGCACGATCGCGGCCGCGCCGCCGGAGATGGCGGTCTCGACCTGCTGGACCTGCTTCTGCGGGTCGTTCTCGGCGTTCTGGATGACGACCTTGACGTCGGGCATGGCCTTCTTCATGGCGGCCTTGAAGTCGGGGCCGTCCTGAGTGGTGAAACGTACGGTCGTGGTGTTGGGCAACAGCATGTAGACGGTCTTGCCGTCACCACCGGCGGTGGTGCCACTGTCCCCGCCGGAGCCGCAGGCGGCGACCAGAAGGGTCGCCGCGGGCAGAGCGGCCAGGCGTATGGCGATTCTTCGTGAACAGGTCAAACGGCGCATGGATAGCACTCCTTCGTGAATCCGGCCCTCAGAGTGCGCAAACCTTTGCACCAGGATTTCTGCCCGGTCAACACTTTCAGCCAAAGAAGATGCAGCCTTTGAGACATCGTTTGCACAGCGGTTCGCCATGGCAGCGCGCGGCGCGGCGGAAGAAGTGCACGACAGCTGGCACTTACCGATGAGTAGCACCCTTGGGCGCCCCCGCTCCGGAGACCGCGGCCCGGATGTTTCAATTCGGACACTGCCGGGGAGATGCCCGGCCGCCGGGCCATGGATCCACAGCGTCGGTCCTTGGTGACGTGTCATGAGCGCGGCCGGTCGCCGGAAGGTGGATCACGGCTTCCGAGCGGACCGGGAGATCCCGCGATCGCGGGCGGGCCCCCGGTGGGACAGCCGGCCGGAGGGGTGAGCGGTTCGGTCAGGCATCCGGTTTCTGCTTGAGCGGCTCTTCGCTCTTGACCGTCACCCCCCCGCCCCCACCCCCACCCCCACAACAGTCGACGTGTCCCTGCGGCGGCGGCTCTTCACCCTGGTCGAGGCGGCGGCCCGGCAAGCCGGACGCGGCGAGGTGCTGGACGCCGGGGGCGAGGATCTCGCTCTCACGCGCCCGGAATGCAGGCACTCCACCTCTCCATGCCTCTGCGGTTGCCGAGTCTCCCGATGCCGACATGGACCCGCTCACCGGAGCGTGACAGTTCGTAGCGGCAGATGACCTGGCTAGTGGGCCGGTCCGTGACAGCGGACAGCAGACAGCAGACAGCAGACAGCAGACAGCGCAAGATCCTGGTAGGCGGACAGTTCGGGTCCTAGCTGGTGGACAGCTCATCTCCCTAGTAGTTGGGCCATCCGTGGACGTTCCGAACGCCAATTCCGAACAGATGATCCCTCCGGGGATTTGCTCGTGATTGCCCATCACATATGAGCGAGTCCTCCCGGAGGGATCGTGAAGAAGAATGCCAGGGAAGTCATGCAGATCTTCGAGGCGCTGGACGCGACCGAGTGCGTGTACTCGGCGGCTCAGCTGGGCGGAGTCGACCCGAAGACGGTGCGGAGATACGCACGGATGAGGGACGCAGGGCAGTCCTTGGACGCTCCGTCGGTACGCACGAAACTGATCGACCCGTACATGCCGAAGATCGAGGAGTGGGTCGAGCGGTCACAGGGCAGGGTCCGCGCGGACAAGCTGCACGAGCGTCTGGTCCTGCTCGGCTTCGCCGGGGATGAGCGCACGACGCGGCGGGCGGTGGCCAAGGCGAAGGAACGCTGGAAGGCCGGACATCGCCGCACGTATCGGCCGTGGATCACCGAGCCGGGCTTGTGGGCCCAGTTCGACTGGGGGCAGGGCCCGAAAGTGCCTGGTCCGGGCGATGGGGAGCCGCGCGAGACGCTGCTGTTCTGCGCCTGGCTGGCGTGGTCGAGGTTCCGGGTGGTGATCCCGACCTGGGACCGCACCCTGCCGACGGTGATCTCGTGTCTGGACTCGGCACTGCGGCAGTTCGGTGGCGCGCCGACCTACGTGCTCACCGACAATGAGCGCACGGTCACCGTCGACCGGGTCGCCGGTGTCCCGGTCCGCCATCCGCAGGTGGTGGCCGCGGGCCGGCACTACGGGCTGCAGGTTCATACGTGTGTCCCGTTCGATCCCGAGTCCAAGGGCGGCTCGGAGTCGACGGTGAAGATCGCGAAGGCGGATCTGGTGCCGACCGAGGAAAATCTGCTGGATCAGTACGCCAGCTTCGCGGAACTGCGCACCGCCTGCGCCGAGTTCGGTAAGAAGGTCAACAACCGGATCCACCGAGAGACCGGCAAGACCCCCGCCTCGATGCTCGACATCGAGAAGGTGCGGCTGCACCCGCTGCCCGCCGGTCCCCACACGCTCGCGCTCGGTGAATCGCGGCTCATCTACACGGATCAGACGGTCCGCTTCGGCTCGGTGCGCTACTCGACGCCGCCGGGCCTGGTCGGCCAGGAAGCATGGGTGCGGGTCGACGGCGACGAACTCGTCGTCGTGGCCGATCTCTCCCACCTGATCCGCCGTCCGACCTGGCTGCACGGCCCGGCCGGACTGACCGAGGTGGCTCGGCACCAGATCGCCCTGCCGGGACGGCTCGTGATCGAGCCGGCCCACTACCCCAACCACCCGCAACGGCTGGACGGCTCGCCCCGCCCACCGAAACCCAAGCCATCCACCGAAGCCGAGGAAGCCTTCCTCCGGCTTGGACCGGGCGCCGAGTCCTGGCTGATCGAAGCCTCCGCCCGAGGGGTCACACGGATCCGCGCCAAGATGGCCACCGCCGTCGAGCTCGCCGCGCTGATCGGTGTCGGCGAGGTCGACCTCGCGCTCGGCCTGGCGGCGACCGCGGACCGCTTCGAGGACGAAGCCCTCATGTCGATCGTCCGGCACCGTCGGCACGGATTCCGCGCCGATGACCTCGTCGTCGCCGACGAGGCCCACTCCGTCCAGCCGGGCACCTCCGTCTGGGCCGACTTCGGCCGCACCAACAACGGCCCCGATCAAGGGAGTTCTTCATGAACGACACCGCGGTACTCGACCCCGCGTCCATCCCCGCCATCACCCCGCCCGGACTTCTCCCGCTGGCGCCCGCGGCACCGCCGATTCCGGCCGAACTCGAAGCCGTCCTCAAGCGAATGCGGTTCCCCTACCTGCGAGACGCCGCCCCGAACATCCTCGCCACCGCCCGCTCCCAGAGATGGGACCCCGCCGAAGTCGTCCGCGTCCTGCTCGAAGAAGAGATCAAAGGATGCGACGCCGCCACCAAACGCAACCACCGCAAGCAGGCGAACCTGCCCACCGGCAAGACCTTCGGCTCCTGGAAAGAAGAGCTCTCCTCGATCCCGGCCCCGACCCAGCAGGCACTGATGACACTGGAATGGGTCCACCGCGCAGAGAACCTCACGGCCGCGGGCCCCTCCGGCACGGGCAAGAGCCACTTCGCCGAGGCCCTGGCCCCCAAGGCGATCGAACAGGGCATGCAGGTCGCCTAGTTCACCCTCGAATCGCTCACCGCCCACCTCGGCAAGGCCACCGTCGACAACACGGTCGCCAAGGCCGTCGCGAAGATCACCCGCTGTCATCTCATCGTCATCGACGACATCGGCATGCTGCCCTGCGGCCCGGCCGCCGCCGAGGCGTTCTAGCGCGTGATCGATGCCGCCTACGAGCGCCGTTCCGTGCTTGTGACCAGCAACCTTCATCCTTGGGATTCGATTCGATCATGCCGAAGACCTTGGCCACCGCCGCTGTCGACAGGCTCCTGCACCATGCTCACGTTGTCCTGACCGAGGGTTCCTCGCTCCGGCTGACCCAGGCCACCAGCGGCCAGGGCGTCGTCCCGCTCAACCAGCCGGACTGACGCCCAAGTCGCCTAAAGAGCAGGCTCGGGCAGCGAACCGAGATGCTCAATGACCCGCTCGCGCAGGAGGAGGTACTCGTCCCAGCGGCGCAACGGGCCCGGCGGACGCTCGACGACCCAGCCCTCGGTGACCGTTTGGCCGCGCTGGAACTGCTCACGCGTCAGGTCTATCTCGACATCGCTGGGCAGCCGGTTCCACATGTGGAATCCGTGCTGGACTCCGTCGAGGTGCACTTCGCCGGCCATGAGGTCGCCGCCGAAGATGTCATGGACGATCAGGGCCGTGATGTCGCAGTGGCCCCAGGCCGGATTCTCCGACTGCCAGCCCGAGCGAGCAAGGTCGTCCGGAGAGCAGGTGTCAGCGGCCCAGCTGGCGCGCAGGGCGCGGTCCAGATCGATCAAGTTCCAAGGGATCATGCCGGCAGCATCGCAGTCACCACTGACATCGAGCTCCATCCGAGGGACGAAAAGTCATACCGCGCAAGGAGATCAGCTGTCCGCCCACAAGGAGTTCAATTGACCGCTCACCCGGGTCGGTGTTCGGGGGCACGCCCGCGAGACCGTCCATGGGGCATACGAATACCGAGGTCGGAAAGGCGCCGACCATGGACGAAGAAGCGTCGGGTCCTCAGCTGTTGGGGAACGGAACCTTCGTGAACTGTTCGGAGATCTGCCAGATGCGCTGGGCCTCCTCTGCGCTGCGAAGGCGCGAGTAGAGCTACAAGAAGTTGCAGTTGCTGTCCGTCACAAGAGCGCAGGCGTTGCGCTGAGGGGCTCCGCCTCCGGAGGACGACGTGGGGCCGTGGATAGCCGGCCCAGAAATCCCGGTGTGGTCGGACCCGGTGCGGTCGGACCCGAGGCGGGGTCCGGCCCCGGTCCCGCTCACCCGGCACAGCCACTGTCAACAACGCTCGCGGTCAGTACCCCTTGGTCTCGCGGCCCCGCAGCATGCCCAGTTCCGTGGCGCGGGCCGCGGCCTGCCGGCGGGTCCGGGCGCCGAGTTTGTCCAGTACGGCGGAGACGTGGTTGTCGACCGTGCGGACCGACACCACGAGCCGCTCGGCGATCTCGGGGTTGGTCAGGCCCTGGGCCAGCAGCCGCATGACCTGGAGCTGGCGCTCGGTGAGGCCGGCGGGGTTGTCGCGGGTCGTGGCGAGCGGGCCGCGCGGGATGTGTCGCACGCCGAGCTGCCGCAGTTCGCCGCGGACCAGGCGTGCCAGGGGCTCGGCGCCCAGCGCGTCCAGACCGGCGAGGGCCGTGAGCTTGTCGTCCGGGTCCGGGCTCTCGGCGAGGGCGGCGGCATCCTCGTACGGGCAGCCGGCCGCGCGCCAGACCTCGGCCGCCTCGCGCCAGCGTCCGGCGGCCTGGAGCGCGTACGGATGGTCCCAGGTGTCCGCCGGTACGGGACTGCCGGCCTTGGTGAGCCAGTAGCCCAACTCGGCCACGTGCGGCATGGCGGACAGGCGGCGGGCCTCCGCGAAGACGTCACCGGCGACGGCGACCACTGCCGCGTGATCGCCCCGGAGCCAGGCCGCCTCGGCACGGGCGACCGCGACCGGCCCGGTGCGCTGCAGTTCGCGGGTGCGTACGGCGATCTCCCAGGCCTCGTCGAGCAGTTCCTCCCCGCCGTCGCGGCCGCGGCGGACGCGGACCCGGGCCAGCACGGTCAGCGCGGGGCAGCGGGCGGGCACGAAGTCGTGGGCGCCGATCTCGGCGTGCCGCTCGGCGTCGTCCCAGGCCGCGGCGGCGAACCGGCGCAGTGCCATCGCGACATGAAGGTAGCTGAGGAAGCCGACGTGTTCCGCCCGGTCCGCCAGTGCCATACCGGGTGCCAGGAAGCGGTCGGCCTCGGTGAACTCGAGGCGCTGGAGCAGGGTCCAGATGAGGTTGGCGTACGAGCGGCAGGCGTGCTCGACCTCGCCCGCGGCCAGCGCGACCTTCAGGCTCTCCTCCAACTGGGCGCGGCCCAGCGGGTCGCCGGTGCGCCAGCGGGCGGAGCCGACGTTGTTGAGGGCGTGGGCGAGGATCGCGTCGTCGCCCGTGCGGCGGGCCAGGACGATGGCGCGCTCGCCGAAGTCGATGGCCAGGGCGGAGCGTTCGGAGAGCATGTGCAGTTGCGAGGTGTTGCTGAGGGCCAGCGCGAGCAGCCGGTCATCGCCCGCTTCCTCCAGTACGGCGATGGCCTCGCGCGCGGCACTCTGTGCCTCGTCGGCGTTGCCCGCCCACCAGTGGATACGGGACAGCCAGCGCAGGTCGGCGCCGAGCGCCCGGGTGTCTCCGAGGAACCGGCGCAGCGCGACCGCGTCCCGCTCGGCGTCGACGGCGGCCGCGGAGTCGGCGATGGTGTAGCTCTCGACGGCGAACCGCTCCAGCAGATCGGCGAGTTCGGCGGCCTCGAAGCGGTCGCGCTGTCGCAGAACGAGCCGCAGATGGGCGGCGGCCTCGCGGTGTGCGCCCGCGCCGGAGGCGTCCCGGGCGGCGTCGGGACCGTACCGCGCGATGGCCTCCTGGTCGCCGGCCTCCGCCGCGTGGTGGACGACGCGGGCCGGGTCGGAGCCGGACTTCGCGACGAGCGCGGCGAGGACGTGACGGTTGAGTTCGATGCGGCGTGCGGCGGGCAGCGAGTCGGCGACTGCCCTGCGTATCAACTCATGGCGGAAACCGGCCCGTTCGGGTGTCACGGTGAGCAGTCCGCGCTGTTCGGCGGCGGCCAGTTCGGCCACGCCGTCCGTGAACAGCGCGTCGACGAGGGGCCGTTCCACGGCGGACGGGACCACGGCGAGCTGTTCCAGCGCGTCGCGGGTGCGGTCGTCCAGGCCGCGCAGCCGGGCGAGGACGGCGTCGACGACGGTCGGCGGGACCCCGCCGGTGCCGCCTGCCGCAACGACCTCGGCGACGAAGAACGGGTTGCCCGAGGTCACCTCGTACACCTCCGCCGGGTCCAGGCGGCTGACCGCGCTCAGCTGCCGCACGGCGCCCGCGGAGAGGCGGGACAGCGGGAGGCGGTGCACGCGTTCGGCCCGGGAGACCTGGCCCAGGAGGTGGTGCAGGGGGTGGCGGCGGTCCAGTTCGTCGTCGCGGTAGGTGAGGACCAGGAGGGCCGGGAGGCGTTCCACCCGGTGCACCAGGAACCGCAGGGCGTCGAGCGAGGCCTCGTCGGCCCAGTGCACGTCCTCGACGACGAGGACCGCCGGGTGCGGGGCCGCGGTCAGCTCGGCCCGCAGGGCGTCGTACACCCGGGGCCGGTCACCGCCAGTCGTGAGGGCCCGGGCCAGTTCGGCGCCGACGCTGCCGACGAGGTCACGGAAGGGGCCGAGCGGCCGTCGCGTCGCGAGGTCGTCGCACTCCCCCACCAGGACGCGGGCCTTCTCCGGCAGCACGGCCGGCATGGCCTTCACCAGGCTCGACTTGCCGATACCCGCCTCGCCGAAGACGAGCGCCACCGACCCGGCTCCGTCGGCCGCGTCCCGCGCGGCGACGGCCAGCTGATCCAGCTCGTCGTCTCGTTCGAGGATCCCCCAATCCACGCTGTGATTCTGGCACGCGCCGGGCCGTTCCGGTCGGTCCCGACCCACTTCACCGTGCGGGGACGCGGGCGGCCATGCCTTCCGGCCCGGCCGGAGACACCGGTCCGCGACCTCACACCCCCCAGCGGCACCGACGGCCACACCATGCACGCCTCTTGAAGCCCGGCAGCCGCTCTGCATAGGATCGTCCACAGTCGAAATGAATCGTTTCAAAACCCGCATCGCATCGTCACCCGCATCCATGCACGCCTGTACGCAACCAAGGGGCCCCAGATGACCAAGGGTTGGAATCGCCGCGCCTTCCTCCGCACGTCCGTCGCCGGAGCGGGCGCCTCCGCCGCTCTGGGTTCCGGGGCCGTCGAGACCGCCGCCGCGTCGGCGGGGACGGGCGCCGACGCCTCAGGGGCCCGCCGCCTGCGGATCGAGCGCACGACCGTCGAGTACGCCGAGACACTGCTCGGCACCGAGGTCGAAAAGCCCAGACTGACCTGGGAGTTGGCCGCCGAGGGGCGCGGGGCACGGCAGACCGCGTACCAGGTGAGAGTGGCGTTGAGCGAGAAGGGTCTGCGTCAGGGGCGGCGCACGGTCTGGGACTCCGGGCGGGTGGCGTCGGACCGTACGGTCGGAATCGTGTACGACGGCCCGGCTCTCCATCCTCGCACCCGCTACCACTGGCACGTCAGGGTCTGGGACGGCGACGGCCGACCGTCGGCGTGGAGCGCTCCGCGCTGGTGGGAGACGACGCTCCCGAAGGATGCCTGGGAGGGCTATTGGATCGGTGCGTCCGCCCCGCAGAAGCCGCCGACGTTCGACAGCGCTTCCTGGATCTGGTCGGCCGGGGGCACACCCGTCGGGTCCCGCTGGTTCCGTGGCGCGTTCACACCGCCCGCGGGCGCGGAGATCCGCAAGGCCACACTGCTCGCCACGGCCGACGACGACTTCACCCTGTATCTCGACGGCGGGCAGGTCGTGCACCAGCCCGAGGAGACCGATGCCTGGCGGCGGGGCCATCTCGTCGACGTCACCGAGCAGGTGCGTGCGGCCGGGTCCGGGCCGATCGTGGTCGCCGCGCGGGCGACGAACCGCGGCAGCTCCGACAATCCCGCAGGTCTGCTCGTACGGCTCATCGTGGAGACCGGAACGGACCCGGTCGACCTGGTCACGGGTAAGGGGTGGCGCTCCGCCGAGACCGAGCAGGAGGGCTGGCAGCGGCCGGAATTCGACGACAGTGCGTGGCCCGAAGCGGCCGTGCTCGCGCCGTACGGGCAGGGTCCTTGGGGCACAGGCGTGTCCCTGGCGTCGAACGAGCTGCCGGCGCCGCTGCTGCGACGCGAGTTCTCCATCTCGAAGCCGGTGGCACGCGCTCGCCTCTACATCAGTGGCCTCGCCTACTACGACGCGGAGATCAACGGCAGACGCGTCGGCCGCCAGGTCCTCGACCCGGGCTTCACCGACTACGACGAGACCGTGCTGTACGCCGTGCACGATGTGACGGATCACCTCCGTCGGGGCACCAACGCGATCGGAGTGACCCTCGGCCGAGGCTTCTTCGGCATGAAGACATTCAACGTGTGGCACTGGGACAACCCGCCGTGGCACGGCGAGCCGCGGCTCCTCGGCCAGTTGGAGATCGACCACCCGGACGGTTCCCGCACCACGGTCGCCTCGGACGACCGGTGGCGGATCACCGAGGGCCCGACCCTCTCCAACTCCCTGTACGCGGGCGAGACCTACGACGCGCGCAAGGCACCCGTGGCGGCGTGGAGCCGCCCCGGATTCAACGACGGCGGCTGGCAGAAGGTCCAGCGCCAGGAAGCCCCGAAGGGCACCCTGCGCGCGCAGCCGCACGACCCCATCGAGATCGCCGAGACCGTACGCCCGGACTCCATCAAGGAGTTGACCGAGGGCGTGTACCTCGTCGACATGGGCCGCACGATGGCCGGCTGGACACGGCTGACCGTGAAGGCCGACGCCGGGACGACGGTGCGGCTGATCCACGGCGAGAAGCTGAAGGCCGACGGAAGCGTCCACGCCCAGACCGAGCACGTACCGGGACGGTTCCAGACAGACGAGTACGTGTGCGCGGGCGGCGGCGCCAAGGAGGTGTGGGAGCCCAAGTTCTCGTACAAGGGCTTCCGTTACGTGCAGATCAGCGGGCTGCCCGCGAAGCCGGAGCCGTCGCAGGTGCTGGGCCGTGTCGTCCACACCCGCGTGGCGTCGACGGGTACCTTCTCCTGCTCCGAGCCGTTCTACGAGCGGCTGGAGGGGGCGATGCGGCGCACGGTCCTCAACAACCTGCACGGCATTCCGACGGACACACCGATGTACGAGAAGAACGGCTGGACCGGTGACGCGCAGCTGGGCGCGCCCGTCATGACGTACGCGCTCGGGGCGCACCGCTTCCTGTCGAAGTGGCTCGGTGACCTGAAGGACAGTCAGAATGCCGCCGGGCAGCTGCCGGTGATCGTGCCGAGCGGCGGCTGGGGCTACAACGAGCTCGCGCCGGCGCCTGAGTGGACGACGGTGTACCCCTTCCTGCTGCGGGAGATGTACCGCGTCTATGGGGACGAGCGTCTGGCCCGTGACCACTGGGCGCCGCTGACCCGCTACCTGGACTGGGAGCTCGCCCGGCTCCAGGACGGACTCGCGGTGACCGCCCTGGGCGACTTTCTGCCGCCGGGCTACGGCGGCAACCCGCCCGAGGACACCCGACTGACCGCGACGGCGTATCTGCACCGGGCGCTGATCGGCACCGCGGAACTGGCGGACCTGCTGCGCGACGCCGAGGTCGCGGACCGCTACCGCAAGGCCGCGGGCGGGCTCAAAGACGCGTTCAACAAGACCTTCCTGGGCCCGGACGGTCACTACCGCACAGCGAAGGACCCCGAATACCGGCAGACCAACAACTGCATTCCACTCGCCTTCGGGCTGGTCCCGCCGGGCGCCCGGGCCACGGTCGTCGACTCGCTCCTCGCCGACATCAAGCAGCGCGGCAACCATCTCAACACCGGTGCGCTCGGGACGAGTGTGCTCCTGCGCCAGCTGTCCGCCCAGGGCCACCCCGAGGTGGCCCACGCGATCGCCATGCAGCGCACGTACCCGAGTTGGGGCTACTGGTTCGAGAACGGCGCCGACACCATGTGGGAGATGTGGCCGCTCGACTCGCGCTCCCGGTCCCACTACTTCCAGGGCACGGTCGTGCAGTGGCTGTACGAGAACGTGGCCGGGCTGCGCCCAGGGGACGCGGGCTACCGGACCTTCACGGTCCGCCCGGACGGCCGTACGGGCGTGAACTGGGCCCGCACCTCGGTCCGCACGGTGCGTGGCGAGGCCTCGGCCGCGTGGTCGGTCGTGGACGGTTCGACACGGCTGTCGGTGCGGGTGCCGGTGGGTTCGACGGCCGAGGTGTACGTGCCCGCGGCGAGCCGCTCGGCCGTGAAGGCGCCGGGCGGGGCGGGGTTCGTACGGGTGGAGCCGGGCTTCGTGGTGTATGAAGTGGCGCACGGCGGCTGGGAGTTCGTGGCCCGGGTCCGGGCCGCCGGGTGACGTGGGGCGGCGGCCAGAACGGGGGCCGGTGACCGCGGCCGGCCCCGGACCGAGAAGGGCGTCGACGTGCGGCTCAACACCCGTACGTGGGGTTCCGGCGACAGGAGCGCCGTGCTCGTCCACGGCATCATGTCCGACTCCCGCACCTGGCGGCGGGTCGGACCGGCGCTCGCCGAGCGCGGGTACCGGGTGGTCGCGGTGGGTCTGCGCGGGCACGGTGCGTCGCCTCGCGGCGAGTACAGTCCCGCGCTCTTCGCCCGCGACCTCGTGGACACGCTGACCGGTCGGGCCGACGTGGTCATCGGGCACTCCCTGGGCGGACTCGCGCTCTCGCTGGCCATCGACCGGCTGCGGCCGTGCCGGGCGGTGTACTGCGACCCGGTCTGGGCGACGTCCTCGCCCGACCGGCGGGTGAACGCGGCCGCGTTCGTCGCGGGCAAGCACGCGACCCGCGAACACATCGCCCGGCTCAACCCCCGCTGGGAGGAGGCCGACGTCAACGTATGACTTACGCGGGGCGGCAGTTGGAGCCAGCGGCTCCGCCGCCCGTTCCAAGACGCCGTCCGTTCCAGGACGCCGCCCGTTCTAGGACGCCGTGCGGGATTCCAGGTCGTTGCGGGTGTCGTTGCCGTAGACGCCCGACTCGTCGCCGCGGATTCCGTACCAGAGTTGGAAGCGGGCCACCGCCGCGGTGAGGGTGGCGTCGTAGGTGCCGGTGGCCGTGCCGCCCTCGTAGACGTTGGGGATGCGGAGCAGTCGTTCCTGGAGGTCGGTCACCTCCGGGCCGCTGTCGCCCTCGCGGAGGGTGCCGGCGCCGTCGGGGTCGGTGGCGGGCTGGGACGGTGCCGGGGCCGACGACGCGGCCGGGGGCGGCGCCTGGGCCTTGTCGTCGGTGGCGTCGCGGTCCCAGGTGAGCAGCAGGGCCGCGCTGAATCCCGCCAGGGCGGCGGCCACCGCGGCGATGGCGACGGCCGTGCGGCGGAACAGGGACGTACGGCCGTGGGCCGTCATGCGGGCGACCTGGCGGCCTCGTGTGTCGCCCTTGTGGTCCTCGTAGCTGTCGAAGTCGCCGATGTACGGCGGCAGTTCCTGGGTGTCGTCCTCCGCCGTCCGGGGCAGTGCGGCGGTGTCCGCTCCCGGGACCGCGACGACCTCGTACCCGTCGTCCAGGTCGCGTTCCCTCTCCTGGACCTGGCGCACCAACTCGGACAGGGCTCCGGACCGGCGGCGGCGCATGACGTGGGTCGGCTCCAGCGCCGACCGGTTCGGTGGCAGTTGTGGGTCGGACGGTGTCGACAACCTGCTCTCCCTCCGGGCGGTACTGAGGAGTGATACGGGTACCCCCGCCCGGAAGTTCAACAGCGGCCCGCCGAGTTGACCGCCCCTGGGCGGGGCACCGCCCGAACGAGGCCGGTTCTCTCGACGGGACCGCGGACCGGCTGCCTGATGAAGCCGACAGCCGGGTGGGCTCCTCCGCACGTCAGTACGTCAGTACGTCGTACCGGCGGAGCCCACCCGGCACCCGTTAGCGGTTCATCAGCGCGAACACGCCCCAGCCCAGGTACTCACGCTGGTACCGCACGTGGCGTACGGGTCCGGTGGCGAGGTCCGCGCGCATCTCGTCCGCCATCTCGTCGTCGGGATGCGCGTCCAGCCAGCGCCGGGTGTTGAGCCACTGCGCGGCCACGTACCGGTCCCAGCTGTCCTGGTCGGCGAGGACCATCTCCACCACGTCGCAGCCGAGCCGGCCGAAGAGTTCGAGCAGCTCGGGGAGCGGGCGGTAGTCGTCCTTCGTGGTGGCGTAGCAGCCTTCGAGGGTGGCCTGGTCCTGGGGCTCGCGCCGCCAGTACGGCTCGCCGATCAGCATGATCCCGCCGGGGGCGAGGCTCCGCCGGAGCAGCTCGACGGTGCCGGCCGCCCCGTCACCGATCCAGGTGGCACCGAGGCAGGCCGCCACGCCGACGGGTTCGTCGGCGACATGACCGGTCGCGTCGCCGTGCCGGAAGGCGACCCGGTCGGTGACCCCCAGCTCCGTCGCCCGGGAGCGCGCCGCGGCGAGGAACTCGGTGCTGATGTCCACTCCGGTGCCGGTCACCTGGTGGTCGCGCGCCCAGGTGCACAGCATTTCGCCGCTGCCGCAGGCGAGGTCGAGCACGCCCGTCCCGGGTGCCAGGCCGAGGGCCCGGCCCAGGATGGCCAGCTTCTCGCTGGTGAACGGGTTGTGAATGCGATGTCCGCTCTCGCGGATGGTGAAGCTACGTGGAAGATCCACTTCTGGGATTCCTTCGGTCCGAGGAGGTCGTGGTGGCTGAAGTACGCAGCCCGTCGTACGCGGCCGCGCTCATCCGGACCGTCATCTCCAGCACCTCGTTCGGTAGGCACACCATCACTCGGACCGGGCGAGGCTAGATCCGCCCGTCCGGCCCTGTCCAACGGATTTTTGCCGCCTCGGCAACAAGGGCGGGCAATCAGATGACAATGAAAATGATTGTCGATAACGTGTGCGTCGGTCACGTCGTCCGCGCCCCGCCATGGGGTACCCCCGGCGTGCCCGGAACCTCAACCGGCGTGCGCGAAAGGGGAGTTGTGGCTCATCTGTTGGTGGTCGAGAGCTGGGTCGGGTCGATGAGCAGACTGCTGCCACGGGCGATCCGGGAGGGCGGTCACGAGTTCACGTTCCTCACCCGCGATCTGCACCACTACCTGCGCTCCGCACCGGAGGGCACGGCCCACCCCCTGCTCGCGGCCCGGAATGTACTGACCGCCGACACGAACGACGTCGACACCCTGTTGCCGGAGATCGAGCGCCTGCACGGGGCCCTCCGCTTCGACGGGGTGGTCACGTCCTGCGACTACTACCTGCCGACCGTGGCCCGGATCGCCGCCCGGCTGGGCCTCCCCGGTCCCACCCCGGAATCGGTGGAGAACGCCTGCCGCAAGGACACGACCCGCCGCGTCCTCGGCGAGGCCGGCGTTCCCGGCCCGCGCTTCGCCGTCTGCGCCGACCGGGCCGAGGCGGAGGAGGCCGCGCGTCGGCTCGGCTTCCCGCTGGTGGTCAAGCCGGTCGACCTGTGCGCGGGCATGTTCGTGCGGCGCGTGGACGACGAGCGCGAGCTGACGGCTGCCTGCCGGGCGATCGCCGGTTTCCCGGTCAACGCCCGCGGCCAGGCCCGGGCGCCCGTCCTCCTGCTCGAAGAACTCCTCGACGGGCCCGAGGTCAGCGTGGAGACCGCAACGTTCGACGGTACGACCCATGTGGTGGGCGTGACCGACAAGAGTGTCGGCGGAGCGCCCGCGTTCATCGAGACGGGCCACATGTTCCCGGCCGCGCTCACGACCGCCGACACGGAGGCCGTCCAGGACACCGCTGCACAGGCGATCAAGGCGCTCGGCCTCGACTCCGTGGTCGCCCACACCGAGATCAAACTGACCGCCGCCGGTCCACGCCTCGTCGAGGTCAACCCCCGCCCGGCCGGAAACCGCATCACCGAGCTGATCCGGCACGTCACCGGACTCGACCTGGCCGCAGCCTGCGTCGACGTGGCCCTCGGCCTCTCCCCCGACCTGCGCCGGAGTGACACAGGGCTGCGCAGCGCCGCCGTCGGCTTCCTGGTGCCGGACACCACGGGGACGCTGGAGGCGATCGACGGATCCGAGCAAGTGCGGGGTGCCCAGGGCGTGTTGGAGGTTCAGCTCGCCGAGCCGGGGCGAGCGGTCAAGGCCGCCGGCAGCAACAACGAGTACCTCGGGCATGTCATGGCGGGCGACGCCGAGGGGCTCGGCGCGCGTGCCCGTGTCGAGTCGCTGTTGTCCGGGCTGCGGCCGCGGGTGAGCGCCCGATGAGCGCGGCGGCCGGCGCGGAGGCAGCGGTTCCCACGGTCCGGGACAAGACGCCCCCGGCCTCGTACGACGACCTGGTGAGCCGTGCCCTGGCCGGCCGGCTCGGCCCGGACCCCCGAACCCTGCGCATCGCCGTGGCGTTCACCACCAGCCAGGTCGTACGTCATGACGGGCGCCGCGGCGGATATCGCAACGAGGTGCTCAGCCTGCGCCTCGACCGGGCCGTCGGCTCGTGCGCGGTCGAACCTGGGGCGCTCTCCGAGGACGCGGTGGACGACTGTGTCGGCGCGGACGTGGCCCGGCTGCTGAATCATCCGCTGACACCGGTCAGGGTGGCGGCGCTGGACGCGTATCTGATGCACGTCACCCCCCACACACCCGAGAACGGGGCACTCCCCCGGCCGCTGCCCGCCGGCAGTTCCCTGGAGAAGTCCCGGGCACGCGCGAAGACCGTCGTCGAGTTGCTGGACGTGCGGCCGGGACAGGCCGTGCTCGTCGTCGGTGTCGTCAACTCCCTTCTGGAGGCGCTCCGTTCACGTGGTGTCCCGTACATACCGTGCGATCTCAAGGGCGGCCGGACGGAGTGGGGCGAGCCGATCGTGACGGACGCGCTCGCCGAACTCGACCGCTGTGATGCCGTGTTGGCGTCCGGCATGACGCTCGGCAACGGGTCCTTCGAGCCGTTGCGGGAGCATGCCCTGCGCGTCGGCAAGCAGTTGGTGATGTTCGCGCAGACGGGAAGTGCCGTCCTGCCGCGTTTTCTCGGCTCCGGGGTGAGCGCGGTGTGCGCGGAGCCGTACCCCTTCTTCTGGCTAGACGGCGGTCCGGGTGTCATCCACCGCTACGGACACGGACTTGGGCACGGACATGGACGCCCGTCCGACCACCCTTCCGACCACCCGGAAGGACATCGCGACAGCTGTACGGAGGCCGCGCTGTGACAACGGCCGCGCTGCGTCCCCTCACCGCCAACCCCGAGCTGCTCGCGCTCCTCGGCCGCACACCGCTGGCCCGGGTGACCACCGATCTGCCGTGCCCCCATCCCGGTTTCTGGGCCAAGCTCGAAGGGCTCGGCGCCGGTGGCATGAAGGCGCGGGCCGCCGTGTCCATGCTCCTCGGCGCCCGGGAACGGGGTGAACTGCGCCCCGGCGCACCGGTGGTGGAGTCCACCTCGGGAACGCTCGGAATCGGTCTCGCCTTTGCCGGACAGGCTCTCGGGCACCCCATCGTGCTGGTCGGCGACACCGAACTGGAACCGTCCATGCGGCAGTTGCTGCGCACCTACGGGGTCCGTCTGGAACTCGTCGACCGTCCGGCGGCTGTGGGCGGCTGGCAGGCGGCACGGCTGGCCCGGCTGCGGGAGCTGCTGGCCGTACTGCCGGACGCGTACTGGCCCGATCAGTACAACAACCCGGACAACATCGCCGGGTACGCCTCGCTCGCCGCCGAACTCGCCACGCAGCTCGACCACTTGGACGTGCTGGTGTGCAGTGTCGGCACGGGCGGTCACAGTGCCGGAGTGGTGGGACCGTTGCGCAGGCACTGGCCGGGGCTGCGCCTGATCGGTGTGGACGCCACCGGCTCCACCATCTTCGGCCAGCCCGCGCGGCCCCGTCTGATGCGCGGCCTCGGGAGCAGCATCCATCCACGCAATGTGGCGTACGAGGCCTTCGACGAGGTGCACTGGGTCGGCCCGGCCGAGTCCGCGGACGCCTGTCGACGCCTCGCGCGCGGGAGTTTCGTCAGCGGCGGCTGGAGTACCGGCGCGGTCGCGCTGGTCTCGGCATGGGCCGCCCGTGTCCATCCCGGGGCCGTGGTCGCGACCGTCTTCCCCGACGGGCCGCACCGCTATCTCGGCACGGTCTACGACGACGACTTCGCCGCCGCCCACGGCCTCGACCCGGCCGACGCCGCCACCCGGCCCGTCGAGATCCCGCATCCGCAAGCCGTCGAGGCCACCGGCTGGGTCCGCTGCACCACGGTCACCGACCCCCTGCACACCCCCTTGGAAGGGAGCCCGTGAAGGCCACCCTGCGCACCGTGCGGCTCACCCTCGCCGAGCCGCTGCGCATATCCCGTTCCACGATGGCCGCCCGCGACGCCGTCTGGTTCACGGTCGGGCACGAGGGCCTCAGCGGCCATGGCGAGGCCGTCACCAGCATCTACTACGGTCACGACACCGCCGAACTGGAACGGCAGTTGTACGAGGCCGGCCTGGATCTGGGCCGCTTCGGCGACCCGGAGAGCGCGCTGCGGGAGCGGCCCGCGGGCGACAGGCCCCCGGCGGTGACCGCGGCCGTCGAGGCGGCGCTGCTCGATCTGTGCGGCAAGCGGTCCGGTGTCCCCGTGCACCGGCTGCTCGACGCGAAGAGCGCCCGGACCACTCCAGGCACTCCAGGCACTCCGAGTGCTCCGGTTGCTCCGAGCGCCCGGACCGCCCGCACCATCGGGATCGTCCCCTCCGAGCGCGCGGCCGCGCAGGCCCGCTCGCTCGCGGACAGCGGCTTCACCGTCATCAAGGTCAAGGCGGGTGCCCCGGACCCCGAGGACGACCTCGACCGCGTACGAGCCATCGCCTCCGCCGCGCCCCGGGCCCGGCTGCTCCTCGACCCCAACGGCGCCTGGACGTCCACCGAGGCCCTGCAACTGCTCCCGCGTTACGCCGAGTTGGGTGTCGAGGCCGTGGAACAGCCCGTTGCACCCGGTGATCCGGAGGCCCTGGCGCGGCTGGCCGAGCATTCGCCACTCCCCCTGATCGCCGACGAGGACGCCGTCACGTACGAGGACGTACGCCGTCTCGCGGGCCGGGTGCACGGCGTGAACGTCAAGCTCGCCAAGTGCGGTGGTCCGTACGCGGCCCTGCGGATCGCCGAGTTGATCGCGGGCAGCGGCACCGAGCTGATGCTCGGCTGTCTCACCGCCAGCACGCTCGGCCTCGCGCCCGCCGTGCATCTCGCCGACCGCGCCCGCTGGGCCGACCTCGACGGACATCTGCTGCTCGCCGACGACCCGTGGGCCGGGATCGGGGGCACCGACGGCGTCGTACGGGCGAATGAACTGCCCGGGCTCGGCGTACGGAAGAGGCGGGTGGGCCGTGAAGACGCTGCATGAGATACGTGGCTTCTCGCCGGCGATCCGGCTTCTCCTGATCAACCAGCTGGGCGTCAACACCGGTTTTTATCTGCTCATCCCGTATCTGGCGACGCATCTGGGCGAGGACCTGGGCATGTCGGCGGCCGTCGTCGGGATCGTGCTCGGGGTGCGCAATCTCAGCCAGCAGGGGCTGTTCCTCATCGGCGGATCGGCCGCGGACCGGCTCGGGGCGCGCGGCGTGATCATTGCCGGGTGTGCGGTGCGTACGGTCGGCTTCGCGCTGTTCGCGCTCGGGGACGGGCTCGGCGTGCTGCTCGCCGCGTCCGTGCTCAGCGGGCTCGCCGGGGCGCTGTTCAACCCGGCCGTGCGGGCCTACCTCTCGCAGGAATCCGGTGAGCGCAAGGCCGAGGCGTTCGCGCTGTTCAACGTCTTCGCGACCACCGGTGCGCTGATCGGCCCGCTGCTCGGCAGTGTGCTGCTGCTCTTCGACTTCCGGGCCTCCGCGCTCACGGCCGCCGGGATCTTCGCGGTACTGACCGTGGCGCAGGCACTCGTGCTGCCGGCGCGGGCGGTGCCGAAGAGCACGGGCGGCGTGCTCGCGGACTGGCGCGAGGTGGCGGGCAACCGCGCGTTCCTCGCCTTCTCGCTCGCCATGGTCGGCATGTTCACCCTGGAGAACCAGCTGTATCTGCTGCTGCCCGACGGCGCCCGCCGCGCCACCGGCTGGGACGGCGCCGCCGGACTCGTCTTCCTGGTGGGCACGCTCGCCAATCTCGCCCTGCAGATGCGCCTGACGCGGGCCCTGAAGGACCGCGGCCACCAGGCCATCGGCGCCGGACTCGCTCTCATGGGCCTGGCCTTCCTGCCAGCGATGCTGGTGTCGGGGGCCCCACCGAAGCTGTGGCACGCCGTGCCCGTGCTCCTCGGCGTCCTGTTGCTCTACGTCGGCGTCATGGTCGCCCAGCCCTTCGTCATGGAGCTGATCCCCGGATTCGGACGGCCGGAGCTGACCGGCACGTACTTCGGGATCTTCTACATGGTGTCCGGGATCGCTGCGGCGGTCGGCAACACGGTCGTCGGCTGGGCCATGGACACCGGGGACCAGCGGGGAGCTTCCTGGCTGCCCTGGGCCTGCTGCCTGGTCTTCGGCCTGGTGTCGGCGGGCGGGGTCACCTGGCTGCGTCGGCTCAAGGCGCTGCCCGAGCGTCCCGTGCCCATGGGGGCGACGGTATGACGAGCGGGAATCTGCTGACCGACAACCCCGAGCTGTACGAGGCCCGGTTCCCCGATCCCGAGCGGCTGGCCGGGCGGTGGGCCGAGGACTGCCTGCGGCGGTACGCGGCCGGTCCGAGAATCCTCGATCTGGGCTGCGGAACCGGGCGGGACGCGGCCCAACTGCACACGTCCGGGCGCACGGTCGTCGGGGCCGACCTCTCCGAGGCGATGCTGGCGTACGCCCGCGACCGGCACCCCGGCCCGGAGTACGTCCGCGCCGATCTGCGGGACTTCTCGCTCGGAGTCTTCGACGCCGTGGTGTGTCTGGACAGTTCGCTGCTGTACTGCCACACCAACGACGACCTCGACGGCTTCCTCGCCTCCTGCCGCCGGAGCCTGACACCCGGCGGGCTGCTCGTCGCCGAGATGCGCAACGGCGCCTACTTCCTCGGCCGCGCCGACCTGTTGAACACACCGAAGGTCAACGCCTTTGCCTGGCAGGGGACTTCGTACCGGTCGACGACCACGCTGTACGTCGACCGCACCGCGCAACTCCTGCGGCGTACCCGCGTATGGACGGCCGACGACGACTCGGCTCCCGTCGAACAGCGGTCGGCATGGCGGCTGCTCCTCCCGCTGGAGCTGCGGCACTTCCTGACCTCCCACGGCTTCACGGTGCTCGCGCTGCACGACGGTCCGGGGCCGCGCACCAAGCCGCCGTGGCAGGAGGGCGACCTGCCCGGGACGGCGGCCGAGGCCGACCGGCTGCACGTCGTGGCCCGACTCGACGCCTGACCGCACCGCCCATCCCTGCCTCATCCGCTTCATCCACCTCACACAGCAAGGACATCGTCATGCGGGAATACCCCGGCCTCCGTCGTAGAGGCTTCCTCGCCGCCGCCTCGGGTATGGGCGCCCTCGCGCTCGTCGGCTGCGGCGCCTCGGACAACGACTCCGGATCAGGCTCGGGCAGCGGGAGCGACGGGAAGCCCCGGCCCGGCGGGCGGCTCCGGGCCGCCTTCGCGGGCGGCGGTGCGAGCGAGACGCTCGATCCGCACCTGGCCAACCTCTTCGCCGACGCGGCCCGCGCCAAGGCGCTCTTCGACAAGCTCGCCGACTACGGCGACGACCTCTCCGCCCAGCCTCGCCTGGCCTCCGGCTGGGAGCCGAACGCGGGCCTGGACCGCTGGAAGGTCACCTTGCGCAAGGCGGACTTCCACGACGGGAAGCCCGTCACCGCCGACGACGTCCTGTTCAGCTTCCGCCGTATCGCCGACCCCGAGAAGGCGTTCCGCGCAAAGGCGTCCCTCGAACCCATCGATCTGAAGGCGAGCCGGGCCGTCGACGAGCGGACCGTGGAGTTCGTTCTCAAGCGGCCGACCGCCGAATTCCCCAATGTGCTGGCCGCGTTCGGCGCGTACATCGTGCCCGAGGGGACGTCCGACGCCGACTTCGACAAGAAGCCGGTCGGCTCCGGGCCGTTCCGCTTCGGCTCGTTCGCGCCGGGCCGCTCTGCGGTCTTCCGGCGCAACGACGCCTACTGGGACGGCGCCCCGCACCTCGACGAAGTGGAGTTCGTCGTCGCCAACGAGGAGTCCGCGCGGGTGAACGCCCTTCTCGGCGGGCAGGTCGAGTACGCCCACGAGCTGAACCCGACCACCGCGCGCGCCCATGAGGGCAAGGGCCAGATCGAGATCGTACGGCTGCGGAACAGTGCCATGCAGGCCTTCGCCATGAAGACGGACCGGCCGCCCTTCGACGACCAGCGGGTCCGGGAGGCGTTCTTCCTGATCGCCGACCGCCAGGAACTGATCGACGGCGCGCTGTCCGGGGCGGGCGCGGTCGGCAACGACCTGTTCGGCAAGGGGTACGAGTACTACGCGGACGGTCTGCCGCAGCGTGAGCAGGACCTCGACCGGGCCCGCTCCCTCCTCAAGAAGGCGGGCGCGGAAAAGCTGAAGGTCACGCTGGACACGTCGGCGGTCGCGGCCGGGTTCACCGAGGCCGCCGGCATCTTCCGTGACCAGGCCGCCAAGGCCGGTGTCACCGTGGAGGTGAAGATGGGCAGCAAGGACTCGTACTGGGCGGACATCCTCGACTCAGGAACCCTGTGCTGCTACCGGTCGGGGGCCATGCCCATCGAGTCGCACATCTCGCAGCGGCTGCTCACCGACTCCACCACCAACGCCACCAAGTGGCACCACAAGGACTTCGACGCGCTCTACCACCAGGCGCAGTCCACGAAGGACGAGACGGAACGCGCCGCCGTGTTCGGGCGAATGCAGCGCCGACTGTACGCCGAGGGCGGTTTCCTGGTCTGGGGGTTCGCCGACTGGATCATCGGAACGGCCCGTACGGTCAAGGGAGTTGAGCGGACAGCGCCCGCGAACTCGCTCGGCTGGGCGCGGTTCGACAAGGTCTGGCTGGCGTGAGCGGACTGGGCTCGTGGGCCGCCCGGCGGCTGCTGCTCGGTGGCGCGCAGACCGTGGCCGTGGTGGTGCTGGTCTTCGCGCTCACCGAGGCGCTGCCGGGCGACGCGGCGGTGGCACTCGCCGGGGACCAGCCGGATCCGGCGCGGATCGCTGCCATCCGCGAGGCGCTGGACCTGGACCGGCCCGCGTACGAGCGGCTCGCCGACTGGGCAACTCGCCTGCTACACGCGGACTTTGGGGACTCTCTGACATCCGGGCGGCCCGTCTCCTCGTACATATCCGACGCCTTCGGGCCCACCCTGCTCCTCGCCGGGCTCACGGTCGCGTTGCTGGTGCCGGTCGGGGTCGGGCTCGGGGTGCTGGCCGCGCGGTACGAGGGGCGGTTCGTGGACCGGCTGATCAGTTCGGTGACGCTCGGGGTGTACGCGGTGCCGGAGTTCGCGTTCGGGGTGCTGCTGGTGACGGTGTTCGCGCTGCGGCTCGGCTGGCTGCCGCCGACGGCGGTCGGCTACGGCACGGATCTGCTGGGGCATCCGGCCGCGCTCGTGCTGCCGGTGCTCGTCCTGCTGTCCCGGCCGGTCTGTTCGCTCTCCCGGCTGGTGCGCGCCGGGATGATCGACGCGCTCGCCTCGCCTTATGTCGCACAGGCCCGCCGGTACGGGATCCGGGGCGCCCGAGTGCGATACGCGCACGCGCTGCCGAACGCGATGGCGCCCGCCGCCCAGCAACTCGCCCGCACCGTCGACTGGTTGTTGTGCGGAGTGATCGTCGTGGAGGCACTCTTCGTGATTCCCGGACTGGGGACTGTACTGATGAACGCCGTCGCCGAACGGGATGTGCCGGTGGTGCAGGGGCTGGCTGTGATCTTCGGGGTGATCACCGTGGTGCTGAACCTGGGGGCCGATCTCGTCGTCCACCGGTTCGCGCCACGGGCGGAGGTGGCCGCGTGAGGAGACGGGGGAAGTGGCTGCCGTCGGGGCGCTTCGCGTTCGGGACGGCGCTGGTGTGCGTACCGCTGGTTCTTGCCCTGTTCGGGCCGCTGTTCGCGGGTGAACCCGGGCCGCGGGCCACCTCGTTCATGCTCGGCGACGGGCACTGGCTCGGCACGGACTTCGTGGGGCGTGACGTGTGGCGGCAGGTGCTGTTCGGCGGCCGGCCCGTGGTGGTCGTGGCGCTCGCGGCGACGACGCTGGCCTATCTGGTGGCGCTGCCGGTCGGGCTGATCAGCGCGCTCACGCACCGGACCTGGTTGGAGGAGGTGCTGATGCGGCCGCTGGACGTGCTCCTCGCCGTGCCGTCGCTGTTGATGATCCTGCTTGTCGCGTCCGTGTTCTCGCCCGGCGCGGCCGGTCTCGCCCTGCTGGTCGCGCTCGTCAACATCCCGGACGCGGCGCGTATCGTGCGCGCCGCCGCGGCGGATGTGGCCTCGCGTCCGGCGGTGGAGGCGCTGCGGATGCAGGGCGAGTCGTGGTGGCGCGTCGCCGTCGGGCATGTCGGCCGGTCGATCCTGCGGCCGCTCGCCGCCGACGCGGGGATACGGCTGACGGGCGTCCTCTATCTGGTGGCCACGGCCGCCTTCCTGGGCATCGGGGTGGCCCCGGACGCGGCCGACTGGGCGGTGATGGTGGACCGCAACCGTACGGGGCTGTTCGTTCAGCCGTGGGCCGTGGTCGTCCCGGCACTGCTGATCGTGACGCTGACCATGGGATGCAATCTGCTCTTCGACGCGCTGCTGAGCGCCGGCCGGGATGTCACTACGGAACGGGTTGTCGTTCGTCGTGGCGTCGGTGTGCGTGATCGAGTGAAGGAGACGCGGCCGTGGGCAAGTTGACCGCGGTCGCGGAGATCGAGGGGCTGACCGTGGAGATCGGCGGGCGGCGCATCGTCGACGGGGTGAGCCTGCGGGTTCTGCCCGGGAGGGTGACCGCGCTGGTGGGTGCGTCCGGCAGCGGGAAGACCACGACCGGGCGTGCGCTGCTCGGCGAATTCCCGTCGGGCGCGCGGGTGACCGGCTCCGTACGGGTGGACGAGGCCCTCGTCGGTTACGTCCCGCAGCATCCGGCGTCGGTGCTCAACCCCGCGCGGCGGGTGGGTGCGCTGCTGTACGACATCGCGCGTGGCCAGGTGCGCGAACTGCCTCGCCGTGTCCGCCGGACCGCGGCACGGAAGCGCGTCCTGAATGCCTTGGAGGCGGCTCAACTGCTTGATGGCGCACGTCTGTCGAGGCGCTTCCCGCACCAGCTCTCGGGTGGCCAGCAGCAGCGTGTCGTCCTCGCGCAGGCTCTGCTTCTCGGGGCACGGGTCGTCGTCGCAGACGAGCCCACCACTGGGCTGGACGCGCTGACGAAGCGACGCGTGGTCGACGAGCTGGCGGCGGTCGCCGCGAGGGGCGTCGGCGTCGTCCTGCTCAGCCACGACCTGGAGACCGTACGCGCGCTCGCCGACGAGGTGCTCGTCATGCGGGACGGCCGGGTCGTGGAGTCCGGGCCGACGGAACGGGTGTGGCTCGCGCCCTCGCATCCGTGGACACGTGAACTCCTCGCGGAGCAGCCGACGTTGAGGGGCGACGCATCGGCAAGGTCGGACGCGCACACCGTGCTGCGGGTCCGCGGTCTTCGAGCCCGGCACCGCGATGTCGAGGTGCTGCACACGCCGGAACTCGCCCTGCGCACCGGTGAATGCCTCGCAGTACTCGGCCGCTCGGGCAGCGGAAAGACGACGCTCGCCCGTTGCCTGGCCGGACTCCATCGCACGTACGAAGGGGAGGTGCTCCTCGACGGGGTCACGCTGCCGCGCAGCCTGCGCGACCGTGCGCGGCATCAACTGGCCGCCGTGCAGTATGTGTTCCAGGACGCGCGTGCCTCCTTCGACGACCATCGGCCGGTGCTCGACCAGGTGGCGCGAACGGCGGTTCGGCTCCGTGGGGTGCCCCCTCGGGATGCGCGAGCCGAGGCGGCTCTGGTGCTCAACAGCCTTGGCCTGGCGGAGGAGTTGGCCGATCGCTGCCCTGGCCGGCTCTCCGGTGGCGAACTCCAACGGGCGGCACTGGCCCGGGCCCTGCTCGCACGGCCGCGGGTTCTGGTGTGCGACGAGATCACCTCCGGGCTCGACACGATCACCCGACGGGGCATCCTCGACCTGCTCGCCGGACTGCTGCGGGACCGCGACGACCTGTCCCTCGTACTGATCACCCACGACCTGGACACGGCCCGACTCGCTTCCAGGATCGCGGTGTTGGACGCCGGGGAGGTGGTCGAGCAGGGGGCGGCCGAGGACATCCTGATGGAGAAACGGCCGGGTTAGCCGGCGCCGGGGGTCAGATCCAGCCCTGTTCCCATGCGTGATGCGCCGCGGCATGGCGTGTGGACGCTCCCAGTTTGGACATGGCGGCGGAGAGGTAGTTGCGGACCGTGCCCGGGGCCAGATGGACCGCCGCGGCGATCTCGACGACCGATGCTCCGGTGCGTGCTGCGCGCAGGACCTCCAGTTCGCGATCGGTCAGGGGGCAGTCGTCCTCGGTCAGCGCGGAGGCGGCGATGTCGGGGTCGACGTACCGGCGGCCGGCGGCGACATCGCGGATGATCTCCGCCAGTCGGGCCGCGGCGGTGGTCTTGGGCACGAAGCCGCGGATACCGGCGGCAAGGGCTCGGCGCAGCACGGCGGGGCGGGCGTGCCGGGTCACCAGGACGATCTGGGTGGGGAGTTCGGCGCGGATCTCCTCGGCGGCGCGCAGCCCGTCGGTGGGCGGCATCTCCAGATCGAGCACCGCGATGTCCGGGCGGTACTCGCGCGCCAGCCGTACCGCGTCGGTGGACGTGGACGCCTCGGCGACCACGACGAGGTCCTGCTCCAGTCCGAGCAGAGCGGCCAGCGCGCCTCTGAGGAGGTCCTCGTCGTCGGCGATCAGCAGTCGGATCAACTCACCGCTCCGTTCCCGGTGTTCCCCGGTCTCAACGGCAGCGCGGCCTCGACCACGAAGCGCTCTCCGTCGCGGTCCCAGGTCAACTCGCCGCCGGCCGCCTGCAGTCGCTCCCTGAGTGTGCCGAGTCCGGTGCCGTTGGTGGAGGGCGGGTGCTCGTAGGCGCCGTCGTTGCTCACCCGCAGCCGGGCGAGGCCGCCGGTGACACGGCAGTCGACCTCGGCGTGCCGTGCGCTGCTGTGCCGGAGCACGTTGGTGGTGGTCTCCCGCATCACGAGGCCCAGGAGATGGCGGGCCGGCTCGGCGAGTTCGGTGACGGCCGTGGCGGGCTCGACGGTCATCCGGGCGTCGATCTCTGCCGCGGCCAGCACCCGGGTCGCGTTGGTGATCTCGTCGTCCAGGCTCGTGCGGCGGTAGCCCTGCACCACGGCCCGGGTGTCGCCGAGGGCGTCGGCGGCCAGCCGACGCACCTCCTTCATCTCCGCGGCGGCACGACCGGGGTCCACCTCGACGAGCCGCGCCGCCAACTCGCTCTTCAGCGCGATCACTTGGAGATGATGGCCCTGGATGTCGTGCAGGTCGGCGGCGAACCTCAGGCGCTCGTCCTTGACCGCCACCTCCGCCTCCAGCCGCCTTGCGTCGTCCAGCCTGCGCGCGGTGTCCCAGGCCCACAGAGGCCCGAGCACCACCCAGACGGTGAACGCGACCAGTCCGGGCGGGAAGAGCGTCGCGTACAGCAGTTCCCCGTCTCCGGCGACCAGGCTGACGACACCGCCGGGCAGCGCCGCGAGGACCACGGCGCAGGCGATCAGCGGGCGTCTGCTGCTCGGTGCGAGGTAGGTCGCGACGATCGCCACCACCATGGCGGGCGCCACCGCCCACAACCCGTAGTTCCGCACGGCCAGCGGACACACCGCGAGCACGGCACCGGCCGCGCACGCGGCGATCAGCCACGCCATGGGCAGCCTGCCCGAGCGCGTCCCGGCCACCGGCAACAGCGCGAGCCGTCGGCCCAGCAGCACCACGCTCGCCACTACCGCGACCACCAGGGCGACGGCGGCCGGGCCCCGGGCCCACACCTCGACGTCCTCGTCGAGGATCCACTCCCCGACGAAGAGGAACTGCACGCACGCGGCTGTGCCCGGCACGGTCAGCCACGTGTAGCGGCGGAAGCTGGTCAGCCCCGCGCCACGATCGTTCGCCCCGTCCCCCATCCGGCCATTGTCCCCGAAGCCGGCCGAACGGGCGGGGTTGCCGTGCGGCCGGTTCCGGCATGGCCGTGCGGCCGGTTCCCGCATGGCCGTGCGGCCGGTTCCCGCATGACAGATGTCATCCGAGGACGTGACAACTCCACGCGGCCGCATGCGGGTTCGGCACTACGCGCGGTTCTCGCCCGGTCGCAGTCTGGAGACGTCCGCAACACTCACCCGGTACGGAAAGAGAGCCCGTCATGCAGATCCGGCCGAAGCAGCGGCAGACGCAGCACACTCAGGGCCCCGTACCGGTCGCTTCCGGACGCACTCCGGCCGAACGGCACGGCGGCAAGCGGCACTTCGCGCGCCACTACCTGGAGATGGTGGCCGCGATGGTCGTCGGAATGCTGGTCCTCGGTGCGGTGACACGAGGCGTCCTGGCCCTCGCGGGAACCGAGCTGTCCGCGCGCCGGCATCCCGAACTGGCCTCCCTGGAGATGGCGTTCGACATGTCCGTCGGCATGGCCTTCTGGATGCGCAGGCGCGGCCACGGCTGGGCGAGCACGCTGGAGATGTGCGGTGCGATGTTCGTGCCCGCGCTCGCGCTGTTCCCACTGCTCTGGCTCGACGTCATCGCCGCCGACTCGATGGTCGCCCTGGAACACCTCGTGATGCTCCCGCTGATGTTCCTCGTCATGCTCCGCCGCCGGAACGAGTACGGCTGCTGACCGAAGCCCCGCCCGTACAACTACCGTCTCACGCCCTGGAGTTCCCATGACTGCCACACACACCACCACGGTTCCGCAAGCGACCACCGACACCCCGAGGTCCGCGCCGAGGTCCGTCCCGACGTCCACGCGGAAGTCCGCCCCGACCTCCGGTTCGCCGTCCGGCCCGGCTTCGAACGGGCGACGCCCCGTCGAAGTGCTCAAGCGACGCTGGCCGACAGCCCTGGCCGTCGCGCTCGTGATCCTGACGACGGCCGACGGTTCGGGCGAACCCGCCGACACCGTCGGCGCGTTCGGTGACGCCCTGCCTCTGCTCCCGCTGCTGTACGTGATCATCCACCAGCTCGGGAAACCCCGCGTGACCTGGCCCGTGCTCGGCGTCGGCGTGACGGCCATGGTCGCCCTCGGGGCGCAGGACGTGGTCTCGCAGCCCGTCGCGCTGGTCACTATCGCGCTGGCGGTCCTGGTCTGGGGTGCCGTCCGCGGAACGCCGCACGGCCGGACCACCTTCGGGGTCCAGGCGGCGGGCGCGTTCGCCTTCGGTGCGCTCGCGCTGGTCGGGCTCGCGGTCGATCCGGACCTGGGCCGCTACCTCGTCGCGGCAGGCTGGTTCTTCCACGGCGTCTGGGACTTCGTCCATCTCAAGCTCGACAAGGTCGTCGCCCGGTCGTTCGCCGAGTGGTGCGGAGTCGTGGACGTCCTGATCGCCGTCCACCTGCTCTTCCTACTGTGACCGCTGTCGTTCCGCGCCTCCCGACCACTGCCGTCCGGCAGGCCGAAGCCGCCCAGCCACTCCTCCGGCCGGGCGGCTTCGGTGCTGAGCGGCAGCCCATTGGCGGACGACCGGCCGGTGCCTGGAAACCACGTGGCCGTCGCGCGTACCGCACCGCTATCGTTCGATCTCCTGACCAGCCGTTTCCGTGGCGACCCCCGTTCGGAGAGCAGCGCTCATGACCAGCCGGCCCGCGACGACGACCCTCTGGCGCCCTGTCGGCCCCAAGGAGCTGGATCTCGTCCGGGAACTGGACTGGCGCGCCTGGCCGCCCCGTCTCCCCGAGCAGCCGATCTTCTACCCGGTCCTCAACGAGGACTACGCGATCAGGATCGCGCGGGACTGGAACGTGAAGCACGACGGAGCCGGTTTCGTCACGCGATTCGAGGTCGAGTCGGATTTCCTGCGCCGGTATCCCGTCCAGCAGGCAGGCGGGCGCACGATCCTCGAACTGTGGGTTCCGGCCGAGGAACTCGACGATCTCAACGCCCACATCGTGGGAGAGATCCAGCTCGTCCACGAGTTCCGCTGAGCGACGCGGGGAAGACACAGGAGGCGGGCGGCACGGAGGCGGCGCACGTCTTCCGGCCGCGCGCACGGCTCCCGATCCGCTGTGCTCGGTCTTTGCCTCCGGTACTTGGCCGGAACCCGTACGGCAGCGGGGGCGGCGGCTCTACGTTGTGTGGTGAGACTTGCGATGGCGCGTGCTGAGGAGGCTGTTCAGTGGCTCACGATTCGTCCGCACCCGCGGGCCCGTGGTCGAAGATCGACACATCGGTGCCGCATTCGGCCCGCATCTGGAACTACTGGCTGGGCGGGAAGGACAACTACCCCGTCGACCACCAAGTGGGCGACGCGTTCCGTGAGTTCTTCCCCGGCATCGAGGAACTCGCCCGGGGTTCCCGGGCCTTCCTCGGCCGGGCCGTGCGCCATCTGGCGGGCGAAGAGGGTGTCCGGCAGTTCCTGGACATCGGTACCGGACTGCCCACCGTGGACAACACGCACCAGATAGCCCAGCGCGTGGCCCCCGAGGCACGCATCGTCTACGTCGACAACGACCCGCTGGTGCTGGCCCATGCCCGGGCGCTGCTGACCAGCACCCCGCAGGGGGTGACCGACTACATCGACGCGGATCTGCACGATCCCGAGGCGATCCTGCGGCAGGCGGCCACGACGCTGGATCTGACCCAGCCGGTGGCACTCACCCTGATGCAGGTCAGCGGGCACATCGCCGACTACGACGAGGCGCGGTCCATCGTGACCCGGCTGATGGAGGCCCTGCCGTCCGGCAGCTTCCTGGCGTTCAACGACAGTGTGGACACCCACAAGGCCAACGCCGAGGCCACCCGGCGCTACAACGAGAGCGGCGCCGCCCCGTACTTCCTCCGCAGTCCGGAGCAACTGGCCGGTTTCTTCGAGGGCCTGGAGCTGCTGGAGCCCGGCGTGGTCCCGCTCGCGGAGTGGCGGCCCGACCCGGGCGCCGCGGCGATCCCGTCCGAGGTGATCGCCCTCGGCGGCGTCGGCCGCAAACCGTAGGATCCCGCCGGGCCCCGGGCCCGCCATGGCTCAGTCTTTGCCCGGACCAGAGGATCCGCTGACCGGGCAATGCCGTACTCCCCGACATCCGCACCGCGCACCGCGGGGCGAAAGCAGCGCCCCTGGAGCACTCCACTCCGGGGGCGGATGTCCTGGGCCAGGAGGAGCCATGCGTATGTCCCGGAACGTGGCGGGAACGGTCTTCGTCGTCGGCAGTCTGACGTTGACCCTCGCCGCGCTCGCGTATCCCGCGATGCTCGGGGTGCAGAACGCGTCGAGTTCCCCGTCGCGCATCATCGCCCGCACCCCGACCGGCCCGCTCACGGAGGCGGACCGCGATTTCGTCGTCAAGGTGCGCGCCGCCGGGCTGTGGGAGTTCCCCTCCGGCGAGCTGGCTCTGACGAAGGGCACGACCCAGCCCGTCAGGACGGCGGGCGAGCACCTGATCTCGGGCCACGCCGCACTCGACGCCGAGTGCCGGCTGATCGCTCCCCGGCTGGGGATCACCCTGCCCAACCAGGCGTCCCCTCAGCAGCAGGGGTTCGTGGCGACCCTGACCGCGGACCACGGCAAGCAGTTCGACACGGACCTCGCCAACATCCTGCGGGTGACGCACGGCCAGATCTTCCCGACCGTCGCGAAGATCCGTGCCACCACCGAGAACAGCCTGGTCCGTGAACTGGCCGACCAGGCCAACGACACCGTCCTGGACCACATATCCGTCCTGGAGAAGACCGGGCTGGTCGACTTCGACTCGGTCCTGTTCCAGGAGACAACCCCTCCGAAGCTGCCCGCCGGCGATGTCACGCCGCCCGCGCCCCAGCCAGGAGCCCCGGTCGTCGCTCTCACTCCGTCGGCGGGCGCATCCCCGACACCGACGCCGTCACCGACGGTGCGGTAGGCCTCGGGCGCGGCTCAGCGCACGACTTACGACTTACCGCACGATCGTGCCGTACATCTCGCCGAGCGGATCCGCGATCAGCTCGACGCGGGTCCCGTCGGGGTCACGGAAGTAGACCGAAGTACCGCTCTCCTCCTGGTAGTCCACCCCGGCCGCGTCGAGCCGGTCGCGCAGACGGGCCCAGGCCGCCGGTTCGACGGAGATGGCCAGGTGGTGGAGGCCGCCGAGGACCTCCGCGTACGGTCCGAGGTCGAGGCCCGGGAAGTCGAAGAAGGCGAGCAGGTTGCCGTGACCGATGTCGAAGAAGAAGTGGGTCGAGCCCTTGTAGTCACGGTTCTCGAACATCTCCGTGAGCGGGAACTCCAGCAGTTCCTGGTAGAAGCGCACCGTCCTCTCGACGTCGCCGGAGAGCAGCGCGACATGGTGCACGCCGCGGGCCGAACTGGGCCGTCTGTCCGGGGCCAGATAGGTGTCCCGGATCCGTGCCCTCTCGGTCTCGATCGCCGTCAGGTCCAAGGGGTTCTCCTGGCTCGACACGTGTGCGAACGCTCCTCACACAATGGAATGGGACGCCGGCCGCGACGGCCGAGGCCGGCGTGTCACCGGCATCGCGCAAGCGGTTTGCCGTTCAACCACCGGTCACTCTAGGCATCCCCTCGGTCCGGTCAAGGGCCGCGTCGCCGGACGAACGGAGTCACATCATGGATCTGCTTCCTTTCAGCCCCGCGCACGCGACGACCGTGGCGGCCTGGCCGCTCTCCGCCGCGGAGGTCGCGATGTGGTGCGGGCGAGGGGATTTCCCCGTGGCCGGAGAGACCGTGGCGGCGTGGCAGCAGGACACGGACGTGACGGCTCACCTGCTCGTCGAGGACGAACGGCCCCTCGCGTACGGGGAGTTGTGGTTCGACGCCGAGGAGGACGAGGTGGAGCTGGCGCGGATCATCGTGGCGCCCGAGGCCCGCGGTCGTGGCCTCGGGCGCGTACTGGTCCAGGGCCTGCTCGGCGAGGCCCGCGGCTCCGGACACTCGGAGGTGTTCATGCGGGTGCACCCGGACAACGACCGGGCCCTGCGCTGCTACCGGGGTGCCGGGTTCGTCCGCGTCGGACCGGAACTGGCCGAGGCCTGGAACGCCGTACAGCCCGTCGACTACGTCTGGCTACGGCACCAGTGACACCCGGATGCCGAGCGTCCCCTTCTTCCCGCGGCGCAGTCGGCTGCCGAGCAGGACTAGGCGGCCGCTGACGCCGTATTTGCGGGCGAGGAGACGGCGGTAGTGCTCGGTGACCTCCTGGTCGCACACCTCGGCCGTGGCGGGCAACTGCTCGCCGGTCGGGTTGCCTCGGACGTCGCAGGGACCGACCAGGACGTCGGCGCGGTTGCGGATCCGCTTCACCTTCCACGAGTCCGTGACGGTCCAGACGCCGAGCGTGTCGCCGTCGCGGACCACCCACACCGGGGTCGCGACCGGCGTGCCGTTCTTCCGATAGCTGGTGACCAGCAGGTACTTACCGGCACCGAGCCGCTCCAGCGCTGCGTTGTCCACGCGGTGAGTGTAGGCGGCGGGCGGGTCCGGCGGGAGCCCGGGCCGACCGGAGTCCGATCCGGCGGAATCCTGGGCCGGACGGGCGATCTCTGACGGCTCGTCAGTGATGCTCCGGGCTTTCGGGCGCGGGATGTGAAAGAGAGTCAGACAAAGCGTTGATTTGTACGACAATCATCCCGCTCGGAGGACCTCGTATGCCCGCCTCGCCACTCCCCCGCACCGCACGTACCACCCGTACCGCCCGTACCGCCCGTACCGCCCCCCGCACCAACGGCACTGCCCGCGCCCGCACGGGAGCCGCCGCGCTCACGGCGCTCACCCTCGCCGGAACCACCCTCCTCGGAGCCCCGGCCGCCCTCGCCGCCCCCGGAGACAACGGCGACGTCAAGATCCACGCGGACACGACCCTCGACGCCGACCAGCGCAACAACCCGAAGGTCTGCCAGTTCTACCTCGCCGCCTTCAACTTCGACCGCGGGCAGGGCGTCACCTGGATCATCGAGCCCCAGCCGGCGAAGCGGGGCAGCGCCACGCTCACCGGCACCCTCGCGCTGCCCACCGGCACCGGCCGGACGACCGGCCTGCTGGCCCTGCCCGACGGCCAGTACAAGCTCACCTGGCAGATCGTGGACGGCAAGGGCGCGGGCAAGCACAAGGTGTTCAAGGTCGACTGCAAGAAGACCCCGCCCGCCGGCGGACCCGAGGGCGTGGCACCCGGCGGCCCCAACGGGGGCGTACCCGCGGGCGGCGGCGGTCTCGCCGAGCCACCGAGCGTGTCGGCGTTCGGAGCCGCGGCGGCGGTGGGCCTGGTCGGCGTGTCGGGCTTCGTCTACTTCCGGATGCTGCGCCGCCGGCCCGATGGCGCCGCGTAGGCGCGCGCCCAGGCCCTGGTACCGGACGCGCGCCTACCGTCTGACGAGGACCGCGGTGCTGGCGTTCTCGCTGGTGATGGGCGGCCTCTGGTGGGCCGAGGACGACGGTCGGCCCCCGGACCCGGCCGCCGCACCCGGCCCGGCCCCGGCTCCCGGGGACGCCAAGGCGTCCCCGGGTTCCCCCGCCCCGGGTCCCTCCGCCGCCGCGACACCCGAGTCCCGGCGCGACCGCGTGCGCGTGCCGCCTCCCGTCCGCCGCCCCGGCCCGTCGCCCCGGCCGCTCCCGCGTTCCAGGGCGACGGTGCTGAGGATCCCGTATCTCGGTCTGGAGGCGCCGGTCGTCGGACTGCGTCTGGACCGGAAGCGGCAGCTCACCACTCCGCCGATGGACAGCCCCGAACTGGTCGGCTGGTACGAGGGCGGACCCTCGCCCGGGGAAGCGGGCACCGCCGTGGTGGTCGGCCATCTCGACACCGCCACCGGGCCCGCCGTCTTCGTCGGCCTGAGCGGACTGACGCCCGGCCGGCTCGTCGAGGCCCGGCGCGCCGACGGCCGCACCGCCGTCTACACGGTGGACGCCGTCCGCACGTACGACAAGGAGCAGTTTCCCAGCCAGGAGGTGTACGGCGCCAGAAAGCGTCCCGAGCTGCGGCTGATCACCTGCGGCGGGGCGTACGACCGGAGGACCGGCTACCGGAGCAATGTCGTCGTCTTCGCGCATCTGACGGGGACGCGCGAGCCGGATCACCCCGCCTAGGTGACCGGCCCCACGCCGACGGTCCACGCCGGCCGTCCATGTCCGCATGGCCCGCGAAGATCACTTTTCGCCGTCCGCCCCCATGGTCCGAACCTCCGTGCAAGACTCCGACGATGACCTCGGAGACGATCAACGCGACGGCAGCGGGCACGTGGCGGCTCGGCGACCTCACGGTCAACCGGCTGGGTTTCGGGACCATGCGGCTGACCGGGAGCGGCGCCTTCCACCAGGGCACGCCGAGCGACCGCGACCGGTCGCTCGGGGTGCTCCGGCGCGCGGTGGAACTGGGTGTCAACCACATCGACACCGCCGCCTTCTACTTCTCGTCCCTGCGGTCGGCCAACGAGCTGGTCAACTCGGCGCTTGCCCCGTATCCGGACGACCTGGTCATCGTCACCAAGGTCGGGCCGGGGCGCGATCCGTCGGGCGAGTGGCTGCCCTGGGCCAGGCCCGAGCAGCTGCGCGGGCAGGTGGAGGAGAACCTGCGCCAGCTCGGCCGCGACCACCTCGACGTGGTCAACCTGCGGACGCACGGGCGCCATTCGATCGCCGAGCACTTCGGCGCACTGGCCGCACTGCGCGAGGCCGGGCTCGTCCGCCACCTCGGGGTGTCCGACGTCGACCCCGAACAGCTCGCCGAGGCACAGTCCATCGCCCCGGTGGTCTGCGTCCAGAACCGGTACGCCCTGGACACCCGTAGCGAGGTCGGTGACGACGTCCTGCGGATCTGCGGTGAACAGGGCATCGCCTTCGTGCCGTTCTTCGCGATAGCCGGAGAGGGCGGCAGGAAGGGCGCCGACGGCACCCACGAAGCCGAGGTCCTCGACATCGCCCGGGCCCACGGCGCGAGCCCCGCGCAGATCCGGCTGGCCTGGACACTGCACCGCGGCCCGCACGTCCTGGCCATCCCGGGCACCGGCGATCCGGACCACCTCGTGGAGAACGTGGCCGCGGGCGCGATCAGCCTGTCGGACGACGAACTCGCCCGGCTCGCCTGAGGGTTGAGGATCTCTTCGACATGGGGGACAGCACGCTGTGGGTGGCCGCGCTGACGGCCGGGACCGCCGTGCTCGCGAGCTGGGTGACCAGCCGCGGCACCTACCGGGCGGCCCGCGTCCAGGCGGACGCGGCCGCCGCGACCGTACAGGCGGACCGGCTCCGGGCGACCCGCCGCTCGGCGTACGTCGACGTCATCGAGCAGGCCCAGCGCATGGGAGACCTCTACTGGAAGGTCACCGACGCCGATCGGATCCAGGACCCGGACGAGCGGCTCGCGGCCCTCAAGGACCTGCGGATACGGCTTCAGAGCGAGTACGCCGTGCTGCGTCAGCGGGTCTGGGTGGTGGACCTGGAGGGGTCGGCGGAGGCCGCCTCGGCCGCGGACCGGCTCCGCCTCGCGACCGGTGACAACTGGCGGGCGCTCCGCGCGATGATCGAGGGCGAGGAGGGGGCGGGGCAGCGGTTCAGCGACTGCTACCGCCCGTTCTGGGAGTCGGTGGTGGACTTCGTCGACCTCGCTCGGACCGCCCTGCACGAGACACGTACGTAGGCATGTCGATATGTAGATATGCAGGCATCGGGACGTGGGCACGGAGGCGCCAGGCGTGAGGCGGCTCGCGTGTCAGGGCGTTCACTGGTCGCGCCGCTGCACGGAGGTCACGGCGACGGCGGCGGTGGCCAGGGCCCAGACCACGTAGACGGTCCAGGCGCCGGTGAGCGTCCACGGGTACGCGACCTGCTGCTGGTCGACGTCGGCCAGGCGGATCCAAGCGCCGGTCGGCAGGGCGTGGTCCACGACGGCCGCCCAGTGGCGGTCGGCGCTGAAGACCAGAGGCAGCAGCAGGAGGATCACCACATTGGCGGTCATGGTCGCCGCGCTGTGCCTGATCAGGGTGCCGAGGGCCATACCGACGAGCGCGGACACCGGCGCGAGCAGTGCGGACGCCACGACGACGCGCAGCGCGCCGGGATGGTCGATCGGGACACCGATGTGCCGGCCGGACAGAACGGCCTGGGTCAGACCGAACGAGGCCGCCGCGACGACCGCCCCGAACACCGTCGTGACAGCCGTGACCACACACACCTTCGCCGCCATCACCGAACGCCGGGCCGGGACGGCCGTGAACGTCGTGCGGATCGTCCCGGTCCTGTACTCGCCCACGATCACCGTGGCACCGATGGCACTGAGGGCCAGCATGAGGACCATGGCGGCGTTCGCGGTGAAGGCGATCGACAGCGGGATCCCGTCCCGGACGAAGTCGGCCCGGGAACGCGCGTCCTGCGCCGTCCAGTAGCGGTACGTGTCCCAGGCGGTACCCACGTTGAACCCGATGACCGCAAGGGCTCCGATCACGAACGCCCAGGTGTTGGAGCGCAGCGACCACAGCTTGATCCACTCGGCGGCGACGAGGTCGCCGAAGCGGGCGCGGGGTTCGGTGACTTGAGCAGGATCGACCGTGGCCATGGCTGTGACCGTGGCCTTGTCGGTGGTGGTCATCGGCCTTCTCCCGCGAGGTATTCGACGCTGTCGGCGGTCAGTTCCATGAATGCCTCCTCCAAGGAGGCGGTCCGAGTGGTGAGTTGGCGCAGCAACACCCGGTGCCGGAGGGCGAGTTCACCGATCCTGTCGGCGTCCATACCGGTCACCGTCAGCGAGTCGGCGTCCCGGCTCACCGCCGCTCCCGCCCCGGTGAGCAGCGCCGTCAGCGCCTCGGGGTCCGGTGTCCGTACGGTCACGGTCGGACGGGTGCCTCGGGCCGCGAACTCCGTGAGGCTCTCGGCGGCGATGAGCGCGCCGCGGCCGATGACGACGAGCTGGTCGGCGGTGTTCTCCATCTCGGACATCAGATGGCTGGAGACCAGCACGGTGCGGCCGTCGGCGGCCAGCCGTTGGAACAGGCCGCGAAGCCACTTGACCCCCTCCGGGTCGAGCCCGTTGAGGGGCTCGTCGAACAGCAGCACGGGCGGGTCGCCGAGCAGCGCGGCCGCGATGCCCAGCCGCTGTCTCATCCCGAGCGAGAAGCCGCCGATCCGGCGCCGCCGCGCGCCCGCGAGACCGACCTCCTCCAGTACCTCGTCCACCCGGCGGCGCGGGATGCGGTTGGAGCGGGCGAGCACGGTCAGATGCGCCAGGGCGCTGCGGCCGCCGTGCACCTCGTGGGCGTCGAGCAGCGCGCCGACGTGGCGCAGGCCGCGCGGGCGGTCCCGGAAGGGGCGGCCGTCGACGGTGACGGATCCGCCGGTGGGGTCGTTCAGGCCGAGTACGAGCCGCAGGGTGGTGCTCTTCCCGGCGCCGTTCGGGCCGAGGAACCCGGTGACGTGTCCGGGCCGCACCGTGAAACTCAGGTGGTCGACGGCCGTGGTACCGCCGTATCGCTTCGTCAGTTCGTTGACTTCGATCACGGGTACAACGGTCCCCGGGAGCACGGCGGTTCGGCATCGGACCGGTGCCGACAATCGCGCGGGGCGGTGTCGACCACGGGTGTACACCCACGGTCCGATGCCCTGCCCGGATCGCGTCGTTACGATCGGCGTATGGCCGCCACACCACGACTTCCGCTGCTCAAGCGCATACCGCCGGGCGTCTGGACGGCGGTGATCTGGTGTGCGGCGACGGTGTACCCGGTCGTCGACTACGTCGTGTTCCCGACGGCCCACGAGTACTCGTACGCCTATCCGCGGCACGGCCTCGACTCGTACGCGGCCCGGGCACTCCTCGCGCTGGCCACCGTCCTCGTCCTGGCGGGCAGCGCGCTGCTGCGCCGCGGGCCCCGGCCGGCCTACGCCCTCGTCCTGGCGGGTACGGTCC
This sequence comes from Streptomyces sp. NPDC050988, assembly GCF_044456225.1. Taxonomy (NCBI): domain Bacteria; kingdom Bacillati; phylum Actinomycetota; class Actinomycetes; order Kitasatosporales; family Streptomycetaceae; genus Streptomyces; species Streptomyces sp. NPDC050988. Next base: position 184,076 of record NZ_JBITFQ010000001.1, read on the forward strand.
TGCTCGCGCCGGCCTGGAAGCAGACGGAGATCGTCGGGATCCAGTTCCTGGCGGTGTCCGTGGCCCTGGCGGTCCTCACGGCCGCCGAGCCGCGCCGGGTCTCGCTCTCCGCCGCTGCCGCCACGCTCGGTGTCCTGGCCGGATTCCTGCTTCCGCGCATGCTGTTCGGGGTCGGGCGGGACGACGGGACGCCGTCGGAGCCGTTCATGGCGCTGGTGGTCGTGATCGCCTGGCTCGTGGGGCACCAGGTGCGCCAGTCCCGGGTCCACGCCGAACGGCTGCGCGCCCAGGCCGCCGCCCAGGCCGTCACCGCCGAACGGCTGCGGATCGCAAGGGAGTTGCACGACATGGTGGCCCACACCATCGGCATCGTCGCCCTCCAGGCCGGTGCCGCGCGGCGGGTCATCGACACCCGGCCCGAGCTGGCCCGGGAGGCGCTCGGCGAGGTGGAGAACGCGAGCCGGGAGACACTGGCCGGCCTGCGCCGGATGCTCGGCGCACTCCGCCGGGCCGAACCGGGCCAGGACCCCGAGGAGACTCCGCTCGACCCCTCCCCCTTTCCCGCCCCCGGTCTGGACGACATCGACCGCCTCGCCGAGCGGACGACGGCCGCGGGCGTCCACGTCGAGGTCCGCTGGCAGGGCGAACGGCACACACTGCCCCCGGAGATCGGCATGTCCGCGTACCGCATCGTGCAGGAGGCCGTCACGAATGTCGTACGCCATGCCGGCACCCGCTCCTGCCAGGTGACCGTCGACTGCAGGGGCGAGGAGCTGGCCATCGAGGTCGTCGACAGCGGGAACGGCCCCGGGCTTGCCGCGGCCACCGGCTACGGGCTGCTCGGCATGCGCGAGCGGGTCGGCCTGCTGCACGGGGAGTTCGAGGCCGCGCCGCGCCCCGAGGGCGGATTCCGGGTGGCGGCGCGGCTGCCCGTACCGGCGGGTGTGCGATGACGGTCCGGGTCGTCCTCGCCGACGACCAGCCCCTCGTCCGCGCGGCCCTGCGCATGGTGATCGCCGAGGCCCCGGGCCTGGAGGTCGTCGGTGAGGCGGGCACCGGAGCCGAAGCGGTCGAGCTGGCCGGGACGGAGCGCCCCGACGTCGTCGTGATGGACATTCGCATGCCCGGCATGGACGGCATCGAGGCCACCCGGCTGATCGCGGAGGGATCCGGCGGGGCCCAGGTCATCATGCTGACGACCTTCGACGATGACGACTATCTGTACGGGGCGCTGCGCGCGGGCGCGGCCGGGTTCCTCGTCAAGGACATGGCCCTGGACGACATCCTCGACTCGATCCGGGTCGTCGCCACCGGGGACGGGCTGCTCGCGCCGAGTGTGACACGCCGTCTCATCAGGGAGTTCGCAGAACGTCCCCTGCCCACCGCGCCCGCCGCCCGCACCACCCTGGGCATCACCGACCGCGAGCGCGAGGTGCTCACCCTGATCGGGAACGGGCTGTCCAACACGGAGATCGCCGCGCGGCTGTCCATCAGCGTCGCCACCGCCAAGACCTATGTGACCCGGCTGCTCGCCAAACTGGACGCCCGGGACCGGGTGCGGCTCGTCATCATCGCGTACGAGGCGGGGCTGGTCGCGCCTACGCGTTGAGGGATCGCAGCCAGGTGGTCAGCAGCCGGTTGACCTCCTCGGGGCGTTCCTGCTGCACCCAGTGTCCGCAGCCCTCGACGAGGTGCGAGGAGACCAGGCCGGGGAGTGTGGTGGGGAACGCCTCGATGGCACTGGCCAACCAGGCGATGGACGCGTCGAGTTGGCCCGCGACGAAGAGCGACGGCTGGGTGATCGGGGCGCCGTCCCACTCCGCGAGGTCCTCCCAGTCCTGGTCCATGTTGCGGTAGCGGTTGAGCGCGCCGGTCAATCCGGTGCGCTCGAACTCGCCTGCGCAGAAGTCGAGTTCCTCGTCCGAGAGCCAGGACGGCCGGTCCTTCACGAACCGGTCGGAGAGCTTGCCGCCCGCCGGGACGAAGAAGACCGCGCCCTCTCCCTGCTCCGGCATGGTGTCGGCCGACAGCGTGGCGTAGAAGCCCGTCAGCCACGCCCGTACGTCCGGCTCGATCTCCGACTCCGCCCGGCCTGGCTCCTGGAAGTGGCGGACGTAGAACTCCTCGTCCCCGCCGATCATGGCGAAGGCGTCGGACGGCCGGATCCCGCCCCGCGGCGCGTACGGCACGCCGAGCAGTCCCACCGCGGTGAAGACATCGGGCCTGAGCAGCGCGGAGTCGGCGGCGATGGTCGAGCCCCAGTCGTGGCCGACGATCACGGCGGTCTCCTCGCCGAGGGCTCGGACGACGGCGACGTTGTCCTCGACGTGCGCCCCGATGCGGTACGCCTCCACGGCGTCCGGCACGGACGAGCGCCCGTAGCCGCGTACGTCGATGGCGACCGCGCGGTAGCCCGCCCCGGCGAGTGCGGGGAGCTGGTGGCGCCACGAGTACCAGAGCTCGGGAAAACCGTGGACCAGCAGGACAAGGGGGCCGGTGCCCTGTTCCACGAGGTGGATACGGCCACCGGGGACGTCCACCAGTCGATGCTGGGCGCCCGCCGGGGTCAACGGGTCTGCGGCCTGCGACATGGGTCCTCCTCGGACTGGGGTGTACTGCTGCCGATGATCGCTCCGGTTCCGGGAAGGGGCGAGGGACGTTGCTGTTTCGGCAACAACGCCCCGAGGGGGCACACCACCCCCGTGGATGTGCCCCCTCTCAGCCCCCCTCGGACTCGCCCCCCCTGGCTGCGCCCTCAGCGGTCAGCGGTACGAGCGCTCGGTCGCGACGACCTTCCCCTCCGCGTCCAGCGCCTCGGTCCTGTAGGCCGCCCAGTCCCAGTTGCTCCGTTCGTGGTGAGGGAGGAAGGTCAGGAAGTAATGGCGCGCGTCGGCCTTGACCGGTCCTACGACCCCGCCGTCCTCGAACGTCACCCGCACACTCACCGCCGAGTCGGGCAGCTTGCCGTAGAGCGCGGTCCAGTCGTCCACCGCGGTCGTGTTGGTCTCGGCCCAGACGGTCGGCGTCTCCGCGTTCTGACCGCCCCGGTTGCAGCGCGACTCGCTGTTGACCTTGTCGCCCTTCGTGTCGATGACGCGTACGTACGCGCACCTGCCGCCGGACGGGTTCGGCGCCTGCCAGTATTCGAGCCGGTCCCCGTTCGGCGCCTTCCCCTCGAACAGTCGGCGGGCCTTGTCGGTGTCGGGCGCCAGACCCTCGGAACCGGGGCCGTGGCCCGTGCGATTCATCCCCCAGATGACATCGTCCGGGATGATCCCCGACGCCTCAGCGGCGAGGCCCGCCCCTGCCAGGGCCGTGACCGTGGCGACCGCGACCACCCAGCCACGCCTGCGCCGCGGCCGGAAGGCGTCGCCCCGGCGCCACCCGCGTGAGCGCGGATCCGTGGCGAGCACCCGGGCCAGGACCATCCGATCCGCCGCCTCACTCACCACCACCCGGTCGGCCAACGGATCGGCGGGGCCCATCAGTTGACGTACCCGTGCCTCCGTCTCCACTGCCTCCTCACGCGCCGTCATGTCCGCCTCCCCTTCAGTCGCAGCCCCGTGCCCAACTCCCCCAGCTCCCCGTCCAGTTCGTGGAGCCGCCCGAGCGGCTCCTCCTGATCCGTACGTGCCAGCGCGCTCTCCAGCCGTCGGCGCGCCCTGTGCAGCCGTACGGCGAAGGCCCGTGCCGAGCAGCCGACGACACGCGCCGCCTGCTGGGTGTCCAGGCCTTCCCAGCCGATCAGTTGCAGCGCCTCCCGGTCGCGCTCCGAGAGCGTGTCGAGGGCCTCGCGCAGATGCAGGCCGGTCACCACTCCCTCGGCGTGGTCGGGCGCGGCCGACGCCACCGGTGTCGTACGCCGCAGCCGGGCGCTCAGCCTGCCCCCGCGCCGCTGGCCGCGCTGCTCGTTGGCCAGGACGTTTCGCGCCACCCCGTACAGCCAGGCGCTGAGTCTGGCTTCGTTCGTCTCTTCGGATGGCATCTCTTCGGAAGGGTCTCCGTCTCCCGGCACACCCGTCTCCCCTCATCCCCCGCAGTGTGGCCGACTGTCTGTCGCACCCACCTATGTCCGGCGGGACGGCCGGGGTTACAGGCGAGTTCTCGCCGACTCCGAACACTCGGCCGGGCCGCTGAACCAGACCGAGGGGCGGCACGTACTGAAGGAGGGCGTTCACCTCACGGGGAGCACCCCTAGCAGTGACGCTGGGTCAGGACAGTCGCACGGGAGCCGTGGATGAGGCATGCACGACGGAACGTTCAGCGGATCGCACGGTTCGCCGCGATCGGCGGACTGGTGTGCGGGGGACTGATGGTCTCGCATGCCGTGGCGAGCGAGACGTCGGACGATCCGAAGGCGCCGAACGCCGAGATGCTGGCCGCCCGGACCGGCCAGGAACTGGTCGCCGATCTGGGCACGTCGCGTACGGCGGGCAGTTGGATCGACGCCAAGGGGCGCCCGGTCGTCGCGGTGACCGACGCGGAGGCGGCGGCCGACGTACGTGGCGCGGGTGCGGTCCCCAAGGTGGTCCGCTACGCCATGAAGGATCTGCGCTCCGCCACCGACACCCTCAAGGACGCGCCCAAGGTGGCCGGCACCTCCTGGGCGATGGACTACGCCTCCAACCAGGTGGTGGTCCGCGCCGACACCACCGTCTCCGCCGACGAGTGGGACCGGCTGGCCAAGGTCGCCGAGAGCCTCGGCAAGTCCGTACGGATGGAGCGCATCGAGGGCACGTTCACCCCGCGGGTGAACGGCGCCTCGCCGCTCTTCGCCAGCGCCGGACGCTGTTCGGCGGGCTTCAACGTGACCAACGGACAGGCCAACTTCATTCTCACCGCCGGGCACTGCGGCCCGGTGGGCACGACGTGGTTCTCGGACCAGCAGGGCAGCCAGCAGGTCGGCGCGACCGTGTCCGGCTCGTTCCCCGGCGGTGACTTCTCGCTCGTGCAGTACAGCCCCGGTGTGGATCTCAGCGGCGCCGACCTCGTGGCCGTCGGCGACGGCCAGGGCATACGGATCATCGGATCGGCCGACGCCGCCGTCGGACAGAAGGTGTTCCGCAGCGGCAGCACGACCGGACTCCAGTCCGGCGAGGTGACCGGACTGAACGCCACCGTGAACTACCCGCAGGGCACGGTCACCGGACTCATCGAGACCACGGTGTGCGCCGAACCGGGCGACAGCGGCGGCCCGATGTTCGCCAACGGGCTGGCCATGGGCATCACTTCGGGCGGCAACGGGGACTGCCAGAGCGGCGGTACGACGTTCTTCCAGCCGGTCAGCAAGGCGCTGGACTCGCTCGGTGTGAAGCTGGTGACCGAGCCCGGGGCGGGCGACCAGGCGTCGCCCTCCTCCGGGAGCACGGGGAACACGGGCAGCGCCAACAGCGGCGCGGGCGCGGCGGCTCCTCCCGGCACGTCCTCGACCGCTCCCGGCGGCGCGGTCCTGCCCGGAGGGGCGGGACCGGGGGACACGGCGCCCGAGGGTGAGACCGACAGTGTGGCCTCGGCGCTGGAGCGGGTCGCGGACTTCAGGAGCCTGGGTCCCGGGCTGTTCGTCATCGCGGGCAGCCTGGTCGCCCTGGTGGCCCTCCGAATCCGCTCGGAGCGCGGGCGCAGGCGGTACCGCAACCAGTACTCGCAGAGCTGGGGCTGAGCTGACGGCGGTTCGGCCGACGTCCGCGACCGCTTCCGCCGGCTGCCCACCGGAAGGGGAGCCGACGTCATCGTGTTACGGAACGGTTTACTGGGGGCATGACGCGCACCAGCCCCGGCAGCCACAGCCCCGATCACGCCCCGGTCATCGTCAGCTCACCCGGCTCCTTCGCCCGGAGCGTGCTGGACGAGCGGCACCCGGCCCTCATCGAGCGCGTACGGCGGGCGACTCCGTATCCGCCCCAGCAGCAGCGCGCGCTGGACTCGCTCCTGGAGGAGATCACCAAGGGGGTCATCGAGCGGCTCGACGACGGCGAGCCCGGCGCCGATCGGTGGCGGGACGAGCCCTACTACGGGCAGCGCTGGCCGGACGTGCCGTTCCTGTGGGCGGAGAGCTTCTTCTACCGCAAACTCCTGGCCGCCCTGGGCCACTTCGCACCGGGGCCCTGGCAGGGCATCGACCCCTTCTCGCCCTTCAAGAACGCCGAACTCACGAGTTCCAAGGTCGACGAGGAGCTCTCCGCGCTCGACCGTCTGCCCGAACTCCCGTTGGAGGAACGGGACCGCACCCTCCTGCTCTCCTCCCTCTGGGGCAACCGGGCCGATCTCGGTTTCCAACTGTCCGCAGGCGCCGAGGGGTTGGGCGAGCGCGTGACGGGCCTCGTCGTGGACGACTCCCCCGCGCTCCTGGAGACCCTGGAGGCGGGCGAGCCCGGAAAGGTCTGTCTGGTCGCCGACAACGCCGGTCCCGAGCTGCTTCCCGACCTCGTCCTCGCCGACCATCTCCTGACCACCCGGCGGGCGGCCGCCGTCGTCCTGCACCTCAAGCCGTACCCGTACTACGTCTCCGACGCGACCACCACCGACACCCTGGCCTGTCTCGACCGGATGACCGGGGCGTCCGGACACGCGGCGGAGGTCGGCGAGCGGCTTCGGCAGGCTGTCAGCGGTGGCCGGCTGATCCTGCGCACCCACGCGTTCTCGTGCGCGCCGTATCCCTACGAGCGGATGCCGGCCGACCTCCGGGAGGACTTCGCGTCCGCCACGCTCACCGTGATGAAGGGCGACCTCAACTACCGCCGCCTGGTGGGCGACCGCCACTGGCCGGCCACGACACCGTTCGCCGAGGTCACCGCGTACTTCCCGGGTCCGGTGGCGGCGCTGCGGACGCTCAAGTCGGACGTCGTGACCGGACTCGAACCACGGACGCTGGAGGAGCTGGACGCGGGCGAGGAGGCGTGGCGCACGAGCGGGACACACGCCCTGATCCAGTCCGGAACGGGCTGACCCAGTCCGGCGCGTGAGCGTTCCGGTTGTGAGGACTGCGCTGATTGTCCCCTCATGGGGCGGTGGTGCCGCTAGCGTGCGCTGGTCACCGTTCGCGTGAATGTGCATGACATGCACAGGGGGGAAGTCAGCTATGGGGAACAAGCGTGTGCTGAGACATCCGGCACGGCTGATCGTCGCGTTGCTCGCCGGGTTCGCTCTGGTCCTGACCGGCACGGGCGCCGCCCACGCCACGACCACCGTGGAGATCCCGGCGAGCACCGAGGGCGGCGTCTCGGCGACCGTGAAGTTCTACGGGACCGTGGTGCCTCAGCCCTACAACCCGGATCCGACCGCCTACTTCGGCGACCGCAAGTGCCAGTTGATCTACCACGACTACGACCCGTCGGCGGGCTGCGGGGGCTTCAAGCTCGGCGTCGTACTGCACAACGTCCGCAACCAGCCCGGCTATCTGGCCGGCCTCTCCAGCACCGGGAACTACTTCCAGGCGCACGCCGACACCGCCCGTACCTTCGGGTGCCTCCGTGCCGACGGCAGTTTCGACCACGGCACGAGCTTTGTCGTCCGCACCGAGCAGCAGCGCCTCGGCTCGACGTACTACGAGCCGGACAGCAACTGGATCCTGTCCAGGCACCGGAACTACGAGGGCGAGTACGGACCGCACTTCTTCGTCAACTTCCCTCCAATGGAGGTCAATTGCCCGGCGGGCATGACCGCGACCCAGTACGGGCTCAAGGTCAGCAACGTCAACATCAGCATTGACGACGCGAACGTCTTCGGTACGACGACATGGAGTACGCCGGGGCCGTTCTACGGGTGACCCGCTGCGCTGCTCCTGGCGCCCGGACCCTCGGCGGGGTCCGGGCGCCTCTTCTCTGACGACGCGGGGAGTCTGGCCGCAAGTAGCGCGCCGAGTGCGGCGACTCCGGCGAGGACGACCAGCGCGGTTCCCCTCGCGGAGGCCCCGGCCGGTGCGAGCGTCGTGGCCACGGCCACCCCGAGGGCCGGACCGATGTTCATCGCGGTCTGCTGAAGTCCGCCGGAGACGCCCGCCGACCGCACGGACGCCTCCCGCACGACGACCGCCGTCGCGGTGACCATCACGGGGGCGAAGCCGGCCCCCAGCAGAAGGAAGCAGCCGCCGATCGTCACGGATCCCGACGTCTGGTCGAGCCGGGACATCAGAAGGGTGGCAAGGGCTACAACAGCCATGCCAGCCACGGTCGTTCGGCGCGGACCGTACCGGCGCAGCAGTACGGCCGAGACCGGTGCGCCGACCACCATGGCCAGCGCGAGCGGCAGTGCGTGCAGGCTGCCGTGGAGGGGGTCCAGGCCGAGTACGTCCTGGAGGTAGTACGTGCTGAGGAACAGCGTGCCGAACAGCACCGCCGACGCGGTGAGCAGGACACCGAGTGCCGAGGTGATGGCGGTCGAGCGGAACACTTCGGGCGGTACCAACGGCCCTGTCGTACGCCGTTCGTGGCGGACGAAGGCGGCGCACGCGGCCGCCGTGCAGAGAAGTCCGAGCGCGCTCGCGGCCGTCCAGCCGGTGTACGGCAGACCGACGAGGGTGTGGACCAGGCACACCAGCGTCACCCCCAGCAGGCACGCGCCCGGCAGGTCGAGGCGGACGTCCGCGGCCTCCCTCGGCACCCGCGCCACAAGGACGAGCACCACCGCCGCGAGCGCCGGGACGAGGCTCAGGAAGAAGACCGACCGCCAGCCGAAATGGGTCGCAAGCGCACCGCCGACCAGCGGGCCGAGCGCGGCGGCGGCCCCGATGGCGCTGGTACGCACGGCTATCGGCATCCCGAGACGGTCGGGCGGATACGCGGCGCGCAGCATTCCCAGGGTCGCCGGTTGCAGCAACGCGCCGAAAACCCCCTGCACGACACGCAGGCCGATGACCCAGCCCACTCCCGGTGCCAGGCCGATCGCCGCCGAGGCGACGGCGAAGCCCAGCATTCCGAGGGCGAAGACCCTTCGGTGTCCGTACCGGTCACCGAGGCGTCCGGAGAAGACGAGCAGGCTCGCGACGGCGATGAGATAGCCGTTGCTCGTCCACTGCATCTGGACGAACGAGGCGTCGAGGTCACGCCGCAGGCTGGGCTGCGCGACGGTCAGCGCGGTCCCGTCGAGGGCGACGAGCGCGGCCCCCGTGATGCCGGCGGTGAGCGTGAGGCGCTGGTCGCGCGCCGAACTCACCGGGCCTCCGGTCCGAGGTGGGCGTCCAGCGCGGCCCGTACGAGGGGTTCGACGCCGTCCGCCCCTGTCGCCAGCTGGAGACTGCCCCAGCCCCACAGTTGCGCGATGCCGTGCAGGTTGGCCCAGAGCGCGCCCGCCACATCCTGTGCCCGCACATCGGGGCGTACTCGACTCACCAGCTCCACAAGGGAGTTGAACAGCGGCAGGCTGGTCTCGCGCAGGCCCAGGCTGTTGCTCTCCAGCAGGTCGTGCCGGAACATCAGCTCGTACATACCGCGGTGGGACAGCGCGAAATCGACGTAGATCCGGGCCAGCGCGGCGAGTTGGGCACGCGGGCTCTCCTCGCCGCCCCGCAGTTCCTCGGCGACCTCGGCCCCCAGTTCGGCGAAGCCCTCCCGTGCGATCGCGGAGAGCAGTTCGAGGTGCGTCGGGAAGTAGCGACGCGGGGCGCCGTGCGAGACACCCGCCCTGCGGGCGATCTCCCGCAGGGACAGTGCCTGCGCCCCCTCCTGGGTCACCAGGTCCACGCCCACGGACACCAAACGGGCTCGAAGTCCCGCCTCCTGCTCGGTCATGGACACTGTCTACCAGCCGCGAGTAGACAGTGTCTACTCGCGGCTGGTAGCGCGTTCCTCGTCTCGCGGAGGTGCGTACCCGGCCGATCCGCGGGGTCCGCGAACCGCCGTCGCGCGCACCGCATACCATCACCGTGATGAGCAGCAGGACGCACCGGCGACCGCACCGCGTCACGCGGGAAGCGGTGCTGCGCCCTGCCCTCGCCGTGCTGCTGGCGGCGCTGGTGATGTGTCTGGGGTACGTGCCCTCGCACGGCCGGGCGGCCCAGGTCGCCGATCCCGTCGTCACCGTCTCCGTCGCCCAGGAGCGGCTGGGCTCCCCCGCCGAGCACGACCGGTGCTGCGGTCTGCCCACCCGGGAGGCGCGGGCCGTGCTGCCCGTCGCCGCGCACCCCCTGCCCGCGGTGCTGCCGCGCATGCCGGTCGTGGCGCGCCCGGTCGCGGCCTCGCACGTCCCTGTTCTGCCGCCCGCGCGCGGCGCCCCCGATCTCCATGTCCTCCAGGTGCAGCGGATCTAGACCGACGTCCAGACCACAGACGTCCGTCCGACCCCTCACCCACCGCCGCCCGAAGGAACCGGCGCGGCGGGGACAAGGAACGCATTCCCATGAGCAAGACCAGCAAGAAGTCGGCCGCCGCGGCGCGCAAGGCGCGCGTCGAGGAGCTGCGGCGGGCGGAGAAGGCCCGCGACCGCAGAAACCGCGTCCTCACGATCACGATCAGCACGGTCATCGTCGTCGGTCTCGTCGCCTTCGGCGCCTACGGCCTCAACAAGGCGAACGAGAAGGACGAGCAGCAGCAGGCGGCCGTGAAGAAGCCCGTGAAGGGCGAGAAGTCCTGGAACGCGAAGAAGCTGACACAGAACCATGTCGCGAAGGCCGTGTCCTACCCGATGAACCCGCCGGTGGGCGGCGACCACAACCAGGCGTGGATGACCTGTGACGGCTCGGTCTACACGAAGGCGATACCGAACGAGAACGCGGTGCACTCGCTGGAGCACGGCGCGGTCTGGGTGACGTACAACGACAAGGCCGCGAAAGCAGATGTGAAGACCCTCGCCGACAAGGTCGCCAAGACCCCGTACACGCTGATGAGTCCGGTGAAGGACCAGGCCGGGGCCATCATGCTGTCGGCCTGGGGCAAGCAGCTGACCGTGGACAAGGCGTCCGATCCGCGGGTCCAGCAGTTCCTGACGAAGTACGTGCAGGGTGCGCAGACCCCGGAGCCGGGGGCCGCGTGCACGAACGGGATCGACGCGTCCTGACCGGCCGGCGCCGGGCTCGGCGCCGGGCTCTTCCGTGAGCCCGGCGCCACGCCGTACCTCCGTCTCTGGCAGGCTCACCCCAGGCGTATCGTTCCGATCCCGAGCAGGACGTCCCCTACAGGGCGTCCTCAGCAGGAGGCGTGAGATGGAGACGCTCGACTCGCAGGAGCCGCTGGCCGTCGCGGTGACCGAGGCGATCCGCGGCGGTGACCTGCCGACGCTCAGGCAGTGCCTCGCCGAGCACCCCGGCCTCGCCGGAACGGGGATCGTTCGGCGCGGCGCCGGAGCGGGGACGCGCAGCCTGCTGCACATCGCCGCGGACTGGCCCGGCCACTACCCGAACGGTCCCGCCGTCGTCGCCGCCCTCGTGGCCGCCGACGCCGACCCCAACGCCCGCTTCGAGGGCGCCCATTCGGAGACCCCGCTGCACTGGGCGGCCAGCAGCAACGACGTGCCCGTACTGGATGCCCTCGTCGAGGCGGGCGCCGACATCGAGGCCACCGGCGCCGTGATCGGCGGCGGCACACCGCTCGCCGACGCCCGCGGTTTCGGCCAGTGGCGGGCGGCGCACCGACTGGTCGAACTGGGCGCGCGTACGACGCTCATGGACTCCGCGACGCTCGGTCTGCTGGACCGGGTGAAGGAGGTCGTCGAGGGCGCCGAACCGCCGGGCCGCGACGCCGTCACCCGTGCCTTCTGGGGTGCCTGCCACGGAGGTCAACTGGCCGCCGCCGACTATCTGTTGGCGCGGGGGGCCGATCTCGACTGGGTCGGCTACGACAACAAGACCCCCCTCGACATCGCACGGGCCACCGACGCGGACGGGGTCGTCCAGTGGCTGCGGGAGCACGGCGCGAAGGGCCGCGCCGACCTGCCCTGACCGTCAGCTCGGGAGCCGGGCTCGGCGTCGGCGCCTACGCCTGTCCCGGCCGGGCGGGCTGGTCCGCGCCGCCTGCCTGTCCTGCCACCCCTGCCACGCCGCCCGCCTCGCCCGCCCTGCCCCGCCGGCCGACCGCGCCCCTGTCCGCGGTGCCTGGGGACAGCAGCCGGGTCAGTACGAGCATGGTCTCCAGGTGGCGTTCGGGGTCCGGGCAGGCGCCGTCGGTGAGCTGGGTGATCTGGCGGAGGCGGTAGCGGACCGTCTGTTCGTGGACGTGCAGGCGTTCCGCCGTGAGGACGGCGTTGTCGCCGCAGCGCAGATACACCAGCAGGGTTTCGAGGAGCGGTTCGCGGCGCCGGGGCGGGAGTTCGAGGAGCGGTCCGAGAAGCTCGGCCGCGGCGGCTTCGAGGAGGTCCCCCGACCGGAAGGCGGTGAGGACGGCCACGTGGTCGACGCAGCGCAGCGGTGTGCCTGCGGGCAGAGTCCCGCGCTCGACGAGCTCCAGACCGCGCCGCGCCCACCGCAGCGACACCGCGCCCCGGTCGGCGGGCACCACCGGCCCGAGCGCCGCCCCCTTGGTCTTCGGCAGCCAACGCGGGCCCGGCGTACGGGGGTTGGGCAGGATGAGAAAGGGCGCGGCGGGGCTGCGGTCGGCGAGCACCTCGGGCGGCAGGACGTGTGTCTGCGGATGGTCGCCCGGTGGCAGGGCAAGGACGGCCAGCGTGCCGGGCAGCCGCCAGTCGGCCGCCGCCGCCAGCTCGGCGAGCGGCCGGGCCCGGTCGTCGGGCTCGGCGACCAGGGCGTCACGCAGCCGGTCCCGCTGCACGTCGAGCGGAGCGCGGTGGCTCTCCTCGGCGTAACCGCGCGTCGCGGCCGCGATGGCCGTCCCGATCAGGGTGAACGTGTCCTCGGTGAGCGTCGCCAGCAGGGGCGCGGGCCAGTGCAGTCGGTACGCGTCCTTGATGAGCCGACGGCACGCCACCCGTCCGGCCAGGTCGAGGGCGTCCCGCAGTGCGTCGAGCGGGCAGCCCAGGCGGCCGTGCCGTGCGCCGATCCGCTCGTACAGGGCGATGATCTCGGCGGTGGCGGCGGGGCCGGGCCGGCCGCCGTCGTGGATCGACACGAAGCAGTGGACCGTACGGTCGATGATCTGGCGCACCGAGTAGCCGTACGTGCCGTCGACGAGGTGCGCGTAGTGCGGCAGGCCGGTGCGGACGGCCTCCTCCATCTCGTCGACGGCGGCGGGCATGTGGCGCAGCAGCATCCGCCGTGTCTCGCCCGGGAGTGGTGCGGCGAACTGAGCGTGCGGGTCCTTCGTGCGCGCGGCCCGTACGTGCGTGTGGGTGCGCGCCGCCCGTTCGTGCGTGGGGGTCAAGGGGCCTCCCGTGGATTCCCGTGGGGCTGGGCAGCCTGCGGGACCTGTGTGACGTACGCCAGATTCCGCGCGCGGACCGGCGGCGAAAGTGTCACCCGGCTTACACTCCGGACCACGACGACTCACTGTCCCGTGCTAGGCCCTGTCGCCCACTCCCGTCCTCCGCCCGGAGGGCGGACCCTTCGGCGGTATGGGGGTCCCCCTGGTCGAGCGAAGTCGAGAGCCGCCACAGGCGTGCTCTCGGCGTGCCAGGCGCGAGCGCGCACGGCGTCGCACGGTTGGGGCACCTCCCCGCCGCAGGCTGGTGGAGGGAGTCCGACTACAGGGCCAAGCAAGGGAGTTGGACGTGTCAGCTGTCGATCCGCTCTTATCCAGGCGCCCGTGGCACGATCTGCCTCCGGCGCTCGCCCCACTGCTCCGGGCCAGGCTTCCCGAGCTCACCACGGAGATGGTGCAGGCCATCCGCAGAGAGGTGCGCGGCTACCGGCAGCCGATCGGCTCCGCCGTCGCCCATGACCTCGCCGAGGCGGTCCGGCTGGCCGCGACGCAGTTCACGGAGCTGGTCGAGGAGCCGGACGCGCCGCAGCAGCACTATGTGCCGCGTTTCAAGCGGCTGGGCAGACTGGAGTACCTGAGCGGGCGCGGCATGGACGGGCTGCAGGCCGCGTACCGGATCGGCGCCCGGGTGGCGTGCCGCCGCTATATGGACGTGGCCCGGGAGGCCGCGTTCTCCGGTGAGATCGCCGTCCCGCTGAGCGAGGCCGTGCTCACGCACATCCACGCGATGGCCGAGGGGTCGGTGGCGGGCTTCGAGGAGGCGCGGGCCGGGGCGGCCGACGAGATGCTGCGTACCCGGCGGCTGCTCGCCGCGCGGCTGCTGGAACGCAACCGGGATCCGCTCGCGGAACCTCTTCCCGATCTCGCCCGCAGGGCCGCCTGGCCGTTGCCGGAGCGGGTGCGGTGCGCGGTGCTGCCCGCCTCCGCCGACCTGACCGCGGTCCACGAGGACGTACTGCGGGTGAGCCGGGGCGGCGAACTGCACCTGGTGGCGCCCGACGACAGCCTGCTGACCGTTCTGGAGGGGACGGAGGTGGCGGTGGGCCCGAGCGTGCTGCTCAACGAGGCCTGGGTCTCGCTGCACTGTGCCCGGCTGGGCCGGCGTCTGGGACGGCCCAGGGCCGAGGACCATCTCGCGGAGCTGCACCTCCTGCACGGCTCGCCGATCGGAACTCTCCTGACCGACCAGGTACTTGACCCGTTGCGCACCCTGCCGCCGGGCAAGGCGGAACGGCTCACGGACACGCTCGACGCGCTGCTCACCTCCGGTGGGCGGACCGCCCCGGAGGTCGCCGCCGCGCTGGGCATCCATCCGCAGACCGCCCGCAACCGGCTGCGCCAACTCGCCGCCCTGTACGGCGACAGGCTCGACGACCCGGCGTTCCGGTTCGACGTGCAGCTCGCGCTGCGCAGCAGGTCGGTGCGCCGCTCCTTGCTGCCCTGACAAACTTCCGTACGGAATTCAGCAGTTGAGCAAGAAGCGGTACTGACTTTCGGTCAGCATGCTCTGGCCGCATGAGACATGCCAGCACCCGCGCAGTGAAACGCCTAGGCCTGCTCTCCGGCGCCGCCGCACTGGCGGTGAGCCTGAGCCTCCTTCCCCAGGAGGCTCAGGCCGGGCCCGGAGACTTCCAACGGGGCCCCGACCCCACCGAACAGTCCATCACCGCCGAGCGAGGTCCCTTCGCCACGGCTCAGACCACCGTCGACGGTCCGACGTTCAAGTCGGGCACCGCCTACTACCCCACCGACACCAGCCAGGGCACGTTCGGAGCAGTCGTCGTCAGCCCCGGCTTCGTGACGCCGGAGGCACTGATCAGCTGGTACGGCCCCCGCCTCGCCTCACAGGGCTTCGTCGTACTGACGCTGGAGACCAACTCGGGCTTCGACCAGCCCGACGACCGCGCCACCCAGATGCTCAACGCACTCGACTACCTCGTCCAGTCCAGTTCCGTGCGCACCCGCATCGACCCCAACCGCCTTGCGGTGATGGGTCATTCGATGGGCGGGGGCGGCTCGCTCAAGGCGTCCGAGTCGCGCCCCTCGCTCAAGGCCGCCGTACCGCTCATGCCGTGGAGCAACGACAAGACCTGGCAGACCGACCGGGTGCCCACGATGATCATCGGCGCCGAGAACGACGCCATCGCCTCGCCCGCCTCGCACGCGGAGGTGTTCTACAACAGCCTCACCGCCGCACCCGAGAAGGCGTACGTGGAACTCCGGGGCGCCGACCACAACGTGGCGCTCGGCTCCAACGTGACGATCGCGAAGTACAGCATCGCCTGGCTGAAGCGGTTCGTCGACGAGGACGTGCGGTACGAGCAGTTCCTCTGCCCGGCACCCGCGCCCAACACACAGATCAGCGAATACCGGAACACCTGCCCCACGGGATAGCCCCCACCCCAGGGGGGACGGCCGCGCGGTCCGTACCCGCGGGCCGCGCGGCCCAAGCGTGCTCCCCGAGGTCCCGGCGGACCTCGGGGAGCACCCTGCGAACCTCGGCCACCTGCGGGTACCCACATCACTCTCAAGTCATGTTGCGCAGATTCTTGACCACCGCCGCAATCATGCCTAGCTTCACTGGTGCCCGCCCCGTCACAGGAAGCCCGCTGTGCACATGTCGCGCCAACGGCCGTAAAAGCAGGCCCAGTTGTGCCGCCATGCCCCCACCGCCGAAGGGATCCCCTCGTGAATCGCCGACTCCTCCTCTCGGTCGCCGCCCTGTTGATGGTGACCGCGGCCCCGGCCCACCCGGCCACCGCAGAGGACGTCCACGTCGAGGGCACACTCGCCTCCGGCGCGACGTACGTCATCGACGTCCCCGCCGGCTGGAACGGCACCGTTCTCCTGTTCAGCCACGGCTTCCGCCCGCCGGGCGCGCCCAACCCGGCCCAGAACGTCACCGACCCCGCCACCCGCGCCCTCCTCCTCAAGGACGGCTACGCGCTGGCCGGTTCGTCGTACGCCACCACGGGCTGGGCGGTGGAGCACGCGGTGCCGGACCAGTTGGCGACGCTCGACGCGTTCACCGAGCGGTTCGGGGCGGCCCGGCGGACCCTCGCCTGGGGCCAGTCGTACGGCGGGTTCGTCACCACGAGGATCGCCGAGCGCCACGGCGACCGGATCGACGGATCGCTGTCCGTCTGCGGGCTGGTCCACGGCGGCGTCGCCAACTGGAACAACACGCTCGATCCGGTCTTCGCCCTCAAGACCCTCCTGGCGCCCGACGCCTCGATACCCCTGGCCGGCTTCCAGGACCAGGCGGCCGCCACGACCGCCGCCGCCACCCTGGCCGGTGTCGTCACCCAGGCCCAGACCTCCGCTGACGGCCGTGCCCGGATCGCCCTCGCGGCGGCCCTGCACAACATCCCCGGCTGGAACGACCCCTCCCAGCCCCGCCCCGCTCCCGACGACTGGAACGCCCAGCAGGCAAACCAGTACACGGCCGTCCGGGGCCTCCTCGCCACCGCGGCGTTCAGCTGGCGCCAGGACACGGAGGTGCTGGCGGGCGGCAACTCGTCCTGGAACACGGGCGTCGACTACGCGAAGCTGCTGCGCACGTCGTCGGCGTACAAGGAGGTCAAGGGCCTCTACAAGGCGGCCGGGCGCTCCCTGAAGGCCGACCTCAGGGCGCTCAACACCGCCCCGCGCGTCAAGGCCGACAAGAACGCGGTCGACTGGATGAGCCGGACAAGCACCTTCACCGGCCGGCTGACGAAGCCTCAGCTCACCATCCACACCACCGGCGACGCCCTCGTCCCCGTGCAGACCGAGAGCGCCTACCTGCGCGCCGCCACGGCCGCCGGTTCACGCCCGCTGCTGCGCCAGGCGTACGTCGACAACGCCGGTCACTGCACGTTCAGCCCCGCCGAGCAGGTCGCCGCACTGGACACGCTGGAGCACCGGGTCGATACGGGCCGATGGGGCGACACGGGCGCCGACACCCTCAACTCGCGGGCGGCACAGGCCGATCCGACGACTCCGGCCCGCTACACCGCGTACCGTCCCACCCCCTACCTGCGCCCCTACGACCTGGCCCATCCGGGCGACGCGTACCGGCCCTGACCCGTCCCGCCCGGCGTGGGAGCGGCCCGGCCGTCGGCGCTTCCCGCATCCTCTCCTCGACGCGTGCGACCACATTCGACCGCATGCGACGACGTCTGAGCGCACGCGACCGATGTACGTCCGGCCGTTGGCGCCCCGGAGCCGGAGGAGGAGTCGATGCCGTCCCACCCCACGCCTCGCAGGACGCCCCTGTTGCTGACCGCGGTGGCGGTCCTGGCCGCAGCGGGCTGGACCGCAGTGGGTCAGCCGGCGGGAGCCGCACCCCGGACCCTGGCACCCGAGCCGCCCCCGCCGGCCATGCTCTGCGCCCCCGCGGGCACCCTGAAGGGCGAGGGCGGGCAGCGGGCCTCCGTCAGCCTGTGCGCGAGCGGCGGGGGTGCCGGTACGTCCCTGTCGGCCCCGGCCACCTGCGGGCGGGCCGGATCCTCCGTCCGGTACACCTGTCGGACGTCCGGCACCTGGACCCTGCGGCGCGACGGCAGGACCGTGGCCACCGGCCCGCTTCCGGGCGGCAGGGAGAACCCCGGTCCGGGCACGTACGAGGTCAGCGGCACCGTCCACGTCCGCTCGTCGCCCGCCGGTGTCGACCTGCGGGGCACGGTTCGCGCCACCCTGACCCTCACCGACCCGAAGCCCGTCGTCACCCATCGCATCGAGGCCGACCGGCGCGCACTGCGGCCGAACACGACCACGACGGTGACGTACACCGTTTCCCGCGACAGCGACGAGGGGGACGGGAGCGCCCGTTTCGGGCTCATCGGCGAGGAGTCCTCGGGGGTGGAGCTGACGACGGCCGACCCGCGCTGTGTGAATCCGCTCGTCGGCCGCTATCCGTCGAGTGCCCGCAGCATGTACGCCCTGGACTGCGCCCTCACCGACCTCCAGCCGGGCAGGCCCTCCACGGTGGTCGTCCACGCCCGGCTCGCGGACGCCTGCACGACGGTCGTGTCCAAGCTGGGGTACTGGATGCCCCGGGGCCAGAGCCTCTACACCGGAGGCATGCTGGCCGGCCCGACCGTCACCTGTACGCCGTCAAGTCGCCGCAGACACTGACCACTTGGCGCGACGAACGCCACGGGCCGGCCCCACTTGGGGGCCGGCCCGTGGCGACGGCGAGGCAGGCCCTCGCCGCCGGTGCGCGATCGCGGTGTGACGGTGTCAGGACTGCGGCGGCCGGTCCTGGTCCGGGTTCGAACCGAACTGGTCCTTGAGCCGGTCCTGGCCGCTGTCGACCTGACCGCTGTACTTGCCCTGGGTCTTCTCGTCGACCATGTCTCCGGCCTTGTCGACACCCTTGTTGGCCTGGTCCGGGTGGCCCTTCAGCATGCCCTTGAGCTTGTCCATAACGGACATGAGTCATCCTCCTGATCAGTTCACCCCCACGCCTCCAGGGTCACCGCAGGTGGCGGATTTCGCATCCGGGCGGGAAAACCGCCGGTCAGCGACCGGATCCTAGGCCTCGGTACGGCACTCCGGATGGCCCCAGCCGTCGGCGTTCTTCGCGATGGTCTCCCCCGCGGTGTACGAGCGACCGCAGCGGCAACGGCCCGGGAACTTGGCCTTGAGTGTGCGCGAGGAGGACGACGAGGCCGACGAGGCGGCGGAGGACGAGGCGCGCTTGCGCGGCGGCCCCGCGCTCTTGGCCGTCTTCTTGGCGGCGGGCGACTTCGGCGGCTCCGGGGAGCCGTGCTCGCTGCCCGCCGGTTCCTGGACGATGGCCGCCTGGCTCGCCGCCCGGTCCGCGAAGTCGTTGAGCGGGTCGCCGTCGACCTGGTGCGCGGGCACGTACCGGAACTCGACCGAGCGGCCGTCGAGCAGTTCGTCGATCCGCACGACGAGTTCCTGGTTGGCCACCGGCTTGCCCGCCGCCGTCTTCCAGCCCTTGCGCTTCCAGCCCGGCAGCCAGGTCGTGACGGCCTTCATGGCGTACTGGGAGTCCATCCGGATCTCCAGCGGCACATCCGGCGCCACGAAGGTCAACAGCCGCTCCAGCGCGGTCAGTTCGGCGACATTGTTGGTCGCCGTGCCGAGCGGTCCTGCCTCCCACTCGGTGGGAGTCGTGCCGGTCCCGTCGGCGATGACCCAGGCCCAGCCGGCGGGACCGGGGTTGCCCTTCGATGCACCGTCGCATGCGGCGATTACGCGTTCAGCCATGGGCTCGATCATGCCAGGGGTCGGGGCGCCTCCGGGACGGTGGGTGGTCGGGTGCGGGTGCGTCGTGGCTGAGCGCGCAGTTCCCCGCGCCCCTGGAAGTCGGGGCTCGACTCTGCGTAACAGTGGACCAAGACCATGGCTTCGAATCACACCCCGGAAAGCCGTCCGGACGGCGGCCCTCTGACCACGCGCAACTGTCCGCCGGACCGCCCTTCCTGTGAGTTATGTTGAACCTGAGTGGGACACGAAGGAGGCGCATCGGTGCCATCGCCGCAGCAGGCCCGCGCGCAGGCGTCTGCGATCAGTTCGGGGAAACCGGTCCCGGAGGCGGAGGCCGCTCCCACCACACGGCTGCGGGCTCTGTTCGACGGCCCTCGCCTCTCTCCCGGGCAGCGCCGCATCGCCCAGTACCTGATCGAGCACATCACCGAGGCCGCGTTCCTGTCGATCACGGATCTCGCGGAGCGGGTGGGCGTGAGCCAGCCCTCGGTGACCCGCTTCGCGACGGCGGTGGGCTTCAGTGGCTATCCCGCGCTGCGCGAACGCCTCCAGTCGATCGCGCTCAGCAAGCTGGCCAGCACGCCCGAGGCGGCCGAGGAGGCGGAGGCGGCCCGGCCGAACGAACTGCAGGCGGCCGTCGACGCCGAGATCGACAACCTGGAGAACCTGCGCCGCGACTTCGCGGACCCGGAGCAGGTCATCGAGACCGGCCGCGCGCTCTCGCGGTCGACTCCGCTCACCATCCTCGGGCTGCGGATCTCCGGTTCGCTGGCCGAATACTTCGCATACGCCGCCCGTCGTATCCACCCGGACGTCAGGCTGGTGACCCGGGGCGGCAGCGTCGCGTACGACGCCCTGCTGCAGTCGCGCGAGGCCGGCGGCACCTGGGTGCTGGCCTTCACCATGCCCCGGCACGCGCACGAGACGCTGACGGCCATGCGGGTCGCCCGGCGGGCCGGGTTGAGCGTCGCACTTGTCACCGACCTGGGGCTCGGGCCGCTGGCCGACGAGGCGGATGTCGTCTTCGCCACCGGCACCGGTTCACGCCTCGTCTTCGACTCGTACGCGGCGCCCGTCGTGCTGTCCGCGGCCCTGCTCCAGGCCATGACGGACGCCGATCCCGAGCGTACGCAGGCGCGCCTGGAGGACTACGAGCAGGTCGCGGACGAGCACGCGTTCTTCGTCAAGGACTGACTTCTCCGGCATGTGGTGACCGGTGTCCGCAAGGGGCAATTCAGCCGTACCTTCACATGAATTTTTTCATACCCTTGCGTACCGGACGGTATATATGAATACTTCTCGCTGATCGGGATCCGGTGGGGTCCTGGTCAGTCCGGGAACGGCGCTCCCTTCTCGCATCGGCCCCGGGCGCATTGAACGGGCACCGCTTGCGCACGCCCGTGGCGGCCCCGGTCAATCCCCTAGGCCGGGGCCGCCAAGAACCACCCTCACCACCCGCCGGCCACCTCGGAAGCGATGTCCATGTCCCTGACGTACTCCCCCATCAGCACGGATTGGCCGTGTCAGGTCAAGACGCCCGGCAACCGGGACTGGGAACGGTCGGCTGCCAAATGGCTGCGCGACCTGGTGCCCTCCCGCTACGCCAGCTATCCGCTGCTGATCCGTCAGCCGGTGCTGCTCGCCCGTCACGCGCAGATCCAGCTCCAGCAGGAGATCCGGGTCGTGCGTACCGCGCTGCACAGCGCCCGGGCCGAGCTGCCCGCCCTGGGGATGCCGGAGTCCGTCATCGAGAACACGATCAAGCTGTACGCGGCCGAGCTCACGCAGTTGAACCACATCGCCCGGGGTGTCCGCGTCGTCTCCCAGGCCCTGGTGGAGAGCCACAACACGCGGCACGGCCACTGAACCGGACGCCCGCGGACCCGGCGCGTTCGCGACCGCGCACGCTCGCTACTCTGCCGGGATGCGTGATGGGGGAAGCGGAAGCGACGGTGGCGTTGACGGTCGCGACGAGGAAACGTCCGTCGAACCTCGGGGCCGATTCGGAGCGTTGACGAGGCGCCTCTCGCTACGGGGGCAGCCGCGGAAGCGTCGCTGGGCCGTCGGCGGCGGAGCGGTGGTCGTTCTCGCCGCAGGGGTCTCCCTTCCGCTCGCGCTCGCAGACTCCGGGCACGACAAGCCCTGTTGGCGGCTGCCCGCCTCGAAGCGGGCGCTCGCCGCCGACGCGACGGCCGCCACGAGGGCACTGGATCCCGGCGAGGACCTCCAACGGCTCGGCTCGGTCAGGAAGCTGCTGGCCCACGAGAAGGTGTGCGACGACGGCGCCCGCGTACTCGGCGACATCGTGAGCACGGCCACCCGTGCGAAGAGTTCGGGCACACCGCACACCCTGGCGCAGGCGCGTGGCGCCTACGCGGTGGCCGCCGTCCTTCATGACGCGGAGATCCCCGATGGTCTCGCCCCGGGCGTGGCGCGGATGCTGGCCGAGTACGTGGTGGACGCGGGGCGCGACGACTCGCTCGGCGACGACGACGCGAATCGCCCCGCGGTGCCCGCCGACGAGGCCCAGCTCGACCCGACCGGCTACTCCCGGTACGGCCGCTTCCTGGCGGCGGGTGAGGCGCACGTGGTCTTCGAGCACAGCGACAGCTACGCGGACGCCGACGCGAACATCGAGTACCTCGTCGCCGAACTCGCCAAGGATCCCGAGGCGTTCGCGATCCTCTACGACGCCGAGCGTGCCTACTTCGCGTACTACCTGGAGCGGCTGAGCGACTCGGGCGGCGACCCCGACTTCCGCCCCTCGACCGACAAGCGCTTCGAGTCGACCCCGCAGGACTGGCCGGACAACGACCTCCAGGACATGTCCGGCCGGATCGGCAACCTCATGAAGTACCGCGCCGCATACGTCAGGAACGGCACGATCCCCGACCTCGCCGCCTTCGACAAGGCGGTGCGCGAGCACACGCGCGGCACGTTCCGCCCCGCGTCCCGGCAGCTCGACGACCGCCCGCCGATGGGCGACATCGCGGACCGGAAGGCCGCCGGTCCGGTGCGCGGCGACCTGATGGACGGCCGCCACCAGCTGTTCACGGTTCTCGAAGGATGGGCCGAGGAACGGAACGTGTCCGCCGAACGCGCCACCGCGATGCGGCAGTTGGTGGACGACTGGTACGTACGGGCCCTGTGGATGACGATCTACTAGCGGACCACCGGCCTACTAGCGGACCACCGGCGGGACGAGCCGCCGGCTGTCAGAAGCGGAACCGAAGCCCGGAACAGTCGCGGCGGTCCACCTGGTCCTGCGCGAACCGCTTGAACATGCGCTGCTCGGCGGTCTTGTCGACGCCGGGGATGTCGTCGGAGGCGCTGAGGGCGAAGTTGGCGGCCTCTCCGTCGCAGCGGGCGGTGGCCGTCGTCGACAGGAACTCGCCGTTGCCGTCCTCGAAGACGAGGCGGTTGCTCCAGTCGCCGTACCAGGCGACGAAGTACATCCCCTTGTCGTTCCCGTTGTCGCCCGACTCGCTGCTCAGTTCGCACTGCCCCGTCGGCGCGGAGTCGTTCATGCCCGCCTCGACGCGCCAGTCGCCGCTCTCCGGCAGGCCCGCCCCGGTCACCCACTCGCAGCCGGTGCCCTTGGCCCGGGTCAGCGGCACGCTCTTGGGCTCGTCCCCGAGGGCGGGCGGCACCGCGTCGCCCTTCGGCGCCTTGAGCGGCTCGGCACCGCAACCCAGCCGGTCCGAGGCCGAGTTGGCGAGCGCGACGACCGCCTGGTACGCGGCTCCCGGCACCCCGTACAGCGTGTCGCGGCCCATCCAGGTGCGGACCAGGAGCTTGCCCTGCCGCCCTTCGGGAGGTCCGGGCAGGCCATCAGGAGCTGGATCACGCCGAGGCGGTCGATGAACCCGGGCAGCCCCTCGGGCACCGCGGACTGCGAGGAGAACCCCTCCTCGGGAAAGGCCCGGAAGAACTCCCGGTCCCGGTCGTCGCGCCGGGTGTACGCCTCCATGCTGATGAGGCGTGAGTCGTCGACCTCATCGCCCTTCATGGTGAGGTCGCAGCCGTACGAGCCCAGGGCGCCGGTCTGCCGGGACTCCTCGCCCTCCAGGTGCGCGCCGTCCGGGGTGAGCCGGTCCACGACGTCCCGGGGCAGTGCCCCGCCGCACGCGCTGCCGGCCAGCATCCAGTCACGTGCGTACGGCTCGGCCGCGTACCCGCCGATGCCCAGCACCACCGCAGCCGCCACCGACACCTTGATCCAGCGCCGCACCGTTTCCGACCCCCGTCACACCCGCACCAGCGTTCGCTCCGGCCCTCACGGCCGGGCACAGGCCCGGACCCTACTCGGCGCCTGGGACCGGCCCGCATCCGGCCCCGGCCGGGCATGGCACTCAGTTCCCCGACGGGAGCACACCGAGTGCCATCCGTGCCTCGTCCGGTGCTAGGTTCCCCACCATGAGCGAGGCACCCCGCCCTGACCAGGCGGCCGATGTGACACCTCCGAAGCCGCCGATGCGGGACTCCCTCGTCGCGGCGGCGTTCCAGCTGTTCCTGGAGCGGGGATACGAGCAGACCACCGTGGACGAGATCGTGGCTCTCGCGGGGGTCGGACGGCGGTCCTTCTTCCGGTACTTCCCGTCCAAGGAGGACGTGGTCTTCCCGGACCACGAGCGCTGCCTGGCCGAGATGAACGACTTCCTCGGCGAGGGCGGTGGTGAGGGCGGAGACGGGGGCGGGGGCGCAAACGACCCGGTGGCCCGGGTCTGCGACGCCGCTCGCGTCGTCCTGCGCATGTACGCCGAGAACCCCACCTTCTCCGTCCAGCGCTACCACCTGACCAAGAAGGTCCCGGGGCTGCGGACGTACGAACTATCGGTGGTCTGGCGGTACGAGCGCGCGCTCGCCGAGTATCTGCGCGGGCGCTTCGCCGGTCGTCGTGACGGAACACTGAGGGCCGACGTGATCGCCGCGGCCGTGGTCGCCGCGCACAACAACGGGCTGCGGTCCTGGCTGCGTTCGGACGGCCAGAGCGACGCGACCGCGGAGGTGGACCACGCGCTCGCCCACGTCCAGCAGGTCTTCGGCTCGGCCCCCGGTCCCGTCGGACCGGCACAGCGGCCGACCGACAGGCCGACCAAGGAGGCGGCGGACGACGACGTGGTCGTCGTCATCTCCAGGCGCGGTGCGCCGATGTGGCGGGTCGTCCAGGAGGTCGAGACGGCTCTTGGTCGAGATCCCGAATGATTGAGGGTACTGAGTGCCTTTACGCGTGACACTGCGTGCCATATTCTGAGGTCGTGCACGGCGCTCCGCGCACTTCTTCAGATTCCGGCCCAGCGCAGGGAGATGACATCGTGTTCCACCGAGGAAGCGGGACCACGACCGGGACCACGACGGGCGTACTCGACCCGGAGACGACCACCACCGGCCCGGCCGCCGAGGAAGGGCTCCTCTACCAGCGTTGTCGCTGGTGCGGGACCGCCATGTTCCACCGGCTGCTCTGCCCGGTCTGCCAGGGCAGCGACCTGCGCACGGAGCGCAGTGCGGGCCTGGGAGTCATCCGCCACGCCACCGTCGTCCAGCGCAACACTCCGGGCGCGCGCAATGTGTCGCTCGTCGAGATGGCGGAGGGTTTCACCGTCCGGGGCCGGGTCTCGGGACCGCTCATGGCGATCCGTACCGGCGACCGTGTCCAGCTCACCACGGCGATGGACCCGGTCCGCCGCGAACCGGTGTTCAAGCTCTGCGAGGAGCCCTACTCCGGCTGGCACTGACCGGCCCTCCCACCGGCGCGACGCGCGCGGCGGGTCCGCGGGGGACACTGGGCAGGGACAGGAACCCGCGGAGAGCGTGGAGGAGCCCATGCACGCCAAGGACATTCTCGTCGACGCGTACGGCCGCATCCGGGAAGAGGTCCACGCCGCCGTCGACGGCCTCTCCCCCGGCGACCTCAACACCCGCATCGACGACCGGACCAACTCGATCAGCTGGCTGGTCTGGCATCTCACCCGTGTCCAGGACGACCATGTCGCCGACGCCTTCGGACTGAAACAGGTCTGGCTGTCGCAGGACTGGCCGGACCGCTTCGCCCTGGGCCTGCCCGGCCGGGACACGGGCTACGGGCACACCCCGCGGCAGGTGGCCAAGGTCCAGGTCGATTCGGGCGACCTGCTGCTCGGCTACCACGACGCCGTCCACGAGCAGACGCTGGCCGCCCTGCACGACCTGCGCGCCGACGACCTGGACCGGATCGTCGACGCGAACTGGTCCCCGCCCGTCACCCTGGGCGCCCGGCTCGTCAGCGTCCTCTCCGACGACCTGCAGCACGTGGGCCAGGCGGCGTTCGCGCGGGGGATCCTGGAGGGCCGTTGAGGACGGCTGCGCCGTGAGCACGTTGGCACCGCCCTTCAATCACTTCAGTCGCGGCGCGCCAGGAGCCGGTAGGCGTTGGACAGACCCAGCCGGTGCGACAGGCGTTTGACCACGAACCGGTCCAGCAGGGTCGCCAGAATCAGGAAGGGCACGCCGGCGATCGCCATCGCGGTGCGCAGCGTCCGCTGCCGGCGGTTCGGCGGTTTCGGCAGCCACGGCAGGTCCTCGCGTGGCGCGGCCGCGTCGATGGCCAGCCACGTAGCGGCCAGGAGGTCGACCGGGTCGTGCGGTTCGGCGTGCTGTTCCGCCACCACCGTGAAGCCGAGGTCGGTCAGTCTGCGCCGCAGGTTCTCGACCGGGACGAGGTGCAGGTGCTGCGGCTGGAGCCAGGGCAGCCACCAGCGGCCGAGGAGGCGGGCATAGCGGCTGTCGGGGTCGGGGACCTCGATGAGCAGATGGCCGCCGGGGCGTATCACCCGGTGCGCGGCCGCCAGTTCGCGGGCGGGCTCCGTGCTGTGCTCCAGGTAGTGGAACATGCTCACCACGTCGTAGTGGCCGGCGAGTTCCGGGGCCAGGTCGGGAAAGCTGCCGCGGTAGCCCCGCTCCACCCGTCCTGCGCGCTCGGCGAGTTCGGCGCCGTCGGTGAAGTCGAGCCCGTCGAAGGTCGTGCCGGGGTGAACGGTCCGCGCCGACTCGCAGAAGTGGCCGTGGCCGGTGCCGACGTCCAGCCAGTTCTTGGGCGCCGCGGCGAACGGCAGCAGGGACTCCGCGCGCTGCCGGTACATCGCGGTCCGGCCCCCGAAGGTGTTGCCGAGCTGCTTCTCCCCCAGACCGTCGTAGAAGTCGCGGTAGTAGAACTCCAGCCCCTCGGCGCTCAGTCGGGGGTTCTGGAAGGTGTGCCGGCAGTCCTGGCAACGGTCGAGGACGAAGCGGCCCGGCTTGTGCTGGAGCAGGTCGGTGGTGCGCAGCCTCGTCTTCAGCCGCGCCGAGCCGCACCAGGGGCAGTCGGCGCGCCGGGCTTCGAAGAAGCGGTCCAGGCCACTCGCCAGGTCGGCCTGGTAGCGGGGGCGCAGCGCGGCGACCTGCTCGGCGCGACTACGACTCGGCGTCGGCTCGCTGTCCGTGGCCTGCTCGGCCCGACTCGGGGCCCGCTCGCCACCCGTCCCTCGTGGTTCCTGCACTTCGTCGCTCATGGGGCCTCCTTGGCGGGCGCGCCGATGGCCAGTTCTTCGAGGTGAGTGGCTGCCGCGCCGGCACCACCCGCGGCACGGAACGCGGTTCGGATCCGCTCGGCGGCGGAGCGGTAGCCGGGTTCGTGGAGTACGGCGTCGATCGCCGCGCCGAGCTTAGGGGCGGTGACCCGCCCGAACCTGACCCGGACGCCGGCGCCCGCGTCGACCACCTGCCCGGCCACGACGGGCTGGTCGTCGCGGATGGGGGCCACCACGAGGGGGACGCCGTGCCACAGCGCCTCGCAGACGGTGTTGTGCCCCGCGTGGCAGACGACCGCGTCGACCTGTTCGAGGAGCGGGAGTTGAGGGACCACGGACCGGATCAGTACGTCCTTGTCGTCCATGTCATTCAGGTCGTCCATGTCGTCCATCTCGTCCAGGTCCGCGTGCGCGCCGAGCACGTTCGCGGGATCGACGATCACCGCCTGCACCCGGTCCGCGCGGCAGCGCAGGGCGTCACGGCACTCGGCGAGGAAGCGGGCCCCGACATCGGTGTTGGCGGTGCCGAGGGTCACGAGCACCGTGGCACGGGCGGGGTCGAGCCAGCTCCAGGGGAAGTCGGCCGAGTCCGGCCGGGTCGCCATCGAGGGACCGACCCAGCGGATCCGGTCGCCCGCCTCCGCCTCCGCACCAGCCCCAGTCCCGGTCCCGGTCCCGGCTCCGGCTCCGGCCAGCTCCGGCGTGCTGAACGCGAGCACCAGACGCGGGGAGAACCGTGGATCGGCCGTGCCCGACGGATCACCGATACGGCCTCGCAGCTCGTGCAGCAGCGTGTCGAGCCAGTCCGCGACCTTGGGCATGCCCGCCAGCGCGTCGGCGAAGGTGAATTCGGCGGAGGTGGTGGACGAGGTGGCCCACGGCACGCGCAGCCGCTCGGCGACCAGCCCTCCGGCGAAGGCCTGCTGATCGGCGACGACGACATCGGGACCGAACTCCCCGATGGCCGCCCGCACTCCGGGGGCCATCGCCTCGGCCAGCGGCACCAGGAACCGTTCCCACAGGAACTTCAGCGCCTCCGGGCCCCGGAGGTCCGCCGGCCGCACTCCGTCCTCCCCTGTCAGGACCGGTCCCGCGCACGGGAACACCACCGCCTCGTCCCCCGCGAGCCGCCGGACGAGCCCGGGATCGGCGGACGCCCAGGCCACCCGGTGTCCCCGCGCGGTCAGTTCCGCCGCGACACCAACCGTCGGGTTGATGTGGCCGACCAGCGGCGGCACGACGAACAGGAACCCGCTCACCGGCCCTCGACCCTCGCGAGCTCGGCCACGCCCCGCGCCGCCACGCCCCGCTCCGCCACGCCCCGCTCCGCCAGGCCCTGCTTGTCCGTCCACTCGCCGATCATGGTGAGGATGTGGTTGCCGACCGTCCCCGGCGCCTCGACGAGCACGGAGTGCTCGTGCCCCGGCACTACGACGGTCCGGCAGTCGGGCAGCAGCGACTCCAGCCACGGTGCCCGCTCGACGAGGGCCGACTCGCCACCGTAGAGAGCGAGTACCGGGCAGCGTACGGACCGGATCTGATCCTCCGTCAGCACCCTACTCAACGGTATGTCCCGGGCGAGCGTGGTCTCGCGGGCCAGGCGGGCCGCGCCCTTCGCCAGGCGGGCGGTGTTCTGGCTGCGGTTCGCGGTGATCCAGGCCAGCGCGGCGGCCTCGTTGTGCGCCAGCTCGGTCAGCACCTGCTGCAGCACCCCGTCCATGGTCGCCGCCCATGCCCCGGTCGCCGGCTCCGACTCGATCAAGGTGACACCGGCCGCCCGCTCCGGATGTCGGGCCGCGTGGCCGAATGCGACGCTCCCGCCGAAGGAGTTGCCGACCAGTTGGACCGGTCCCGTCACCTCCAGCCGGTCGAGCAGTGCCTCCAGGTCGTCGAGATGGTCGTCGAGGCGGTAGCCGCTCTCCGGGCGCTCGCTGCGGCCGTGGCCGCGCAGGTCATACATGATCACGTCGATGCCGGACACCGCGAACACCGGTGCCAGGGTGAAGTAGTAGCTGGCCAGGCTGTCGGTGAGCAGACCGTGGACGAGAACCGCGGTCGCGGTAACGGGACGCCCTGCCTTGGGGGTCATCCGCTGGACGTGCAGCCGGACGTCGCCGGTGTCGACCATCGCCATGGCTCAGGCCACCTCCGCCGCTTCGAGGCTCTTCACGACGTGCTCGACGAGCCTGCCGACGGTGAGTTCGATGATCTCGTCGAACTCCATACCGGCCAGGAACTCGGCGAAGTTCACCCGGTCCCCGTACCGCTCCTCCAGGAGGCCCGCCAGGGTCACCAGGTCGATGCTCTCCAGTTCCAGATCACGGTTGAACGTGGTCTCCATGCGCACCTCGACGTCGTCGAGGCCGTACTCGTCGAGGAGGATCGCGAGCATGCCGGTGAGGTCGGCGAGGACCGACTCCTCGTCCGCGCGCACGCGTTCGCCGTCGGTCGCGCCGGTCGGCTGACTCGGGTTCATCGATCGCTCTCCTCTTGATCCGTCGGTTCTTGGTCCGTCGGTTCCTGGTCCGTCGGTTCCTGGTCCGTCGGTCCGGTCGTCCAGGCCACGACGTAGTCCCTGTCCGGCAGTCCCGGCGGATTGCCGGTCCGCTCGCAGTGCACGGTGTACTCGCGTTCAAGGCGCCCCGAGACCAACAGCCGGTCTCCGGCGGCTCCGGGGTCCCCGGCATCTCCTGCCGCCGCCGCGAGCACGGTGAAGTCCCGGGGGCGTCCGCGGAAGCCGGTGCCCTCCGCCTTGGCGACCGCTTCCTTGGCCGCCCAGAACCGGGTGAACCACAGCGCCTCCGATTCGCCGGTGGCGGCACATCGGGCGCTCAGCAGCCTCAACTCGTCCTCGCCGAGGGCGACGGCGAGGGTCTGCGCGTCCCTCTCGACGACCTCTTCGATGTCGATGCCCGGCCCCGGCTCGGGCCGGTGCGGCCGAACGATCGCGACCCCGGCCTCCGCGCGGTGGGCCAGCGAGATGTCCAGCGGGGGCAGGGTCCGGCCGTGCAGCCCGGTGACGTACGGCCGCCCCGACTCGTCGTTGCGCACCCGGATCTCGGCCGGGAAGACCGGTCCTTCGCCGTGGTCCCACAGCCACTGCCGTACGGCGTCCTTGGCGGCGATCCGTCCGAGCAGCCACTGTCTGCGGCCCCGGGGAGCATGCCGCTCGTACTCCGAACGCTCCGCGCCGCTGAGGGAGTTGCGCATGATCAGGTCACGCGAGGCGAGGTCGGGCCAGCGCTCGTGAAGCAGGGACCAGCCACCGGGCCGCGCCTGGGAGAGGGTGTTGCGCTCGGGGAACCGCTCCACGGGCCTGGTCTGCGGGTCGTTGTCGAAACGGCGGTCCTGCCAGCCTCTGATCTCCGCCCAGACCTCGCCCGCGACGACCAGTTGGATGTCCGCTTCGAGCACGGTGTCGGTGAGGGAGGTGATCCTCACCAGGCAGTCCACGTCGGTCCCGGGGCGCGGGTGCGGCCCGTAGAACCGCATGTGCCGCATCTGGACGGGGAACACGACGGTCCGTTCCGTACGGGTCGCCATGATCCAGTAGCCGAGGATCTGGCCCACGTTGTCGAGCAGCGCGCCGGGGGCCGACGGGGTGGTGATCACGCCTCGTACGTGACGGTCGCCGATCGCGGTGAGTTCGGTGACCCCTTGGAAGGCTGGTCCGTGGAACATCCAGCGCTCGTCGTAGAGCTGGGCCGCGGTGTGGTCGGGGGCTCGTTCGGAGGCGGGATCCGTACGCCACGGGGTCGGGGACGTCTCCGGATGGCGGCGCGCCAGCTCGACCACCGCACGGGCCCGTGGGCCGAAGGAGACCGCCAGGCGGCCGGGGCCGTCGGGGACGGCGGTGACCGGTATTTCGACGGCCGGGGTGGCGGTGAGCCACTGGTCGAAGCGGGCCCCGTGCACGGCGACCGCGCGCATGCCGGGGGCCGCGCGCTCCGCCGCCTCCATGATGTGGTGCACGATCGTGGTCGCGGGCACGACCGGCCAGCGGTCGGCCACGTCGGGCCAGCCGGGCCGCTGCGGGAAGAAGCAGTGGTCCAGGAGATACGGCATCGCTTCCGGGGACACGGGGACGACGGTGCGCCACTCCTGTCCGGGTTGCCCGGCAGCGGGTGGCCCTGCGGTAGGGGGCTCTGCGGCAGAGGGCCCTGCGGTAGAGGGCACGGGGGCTGGGGCGGTCGCAGGGGCCCGGGTGGGAGAAGGCCCCGGGGCGGAGGCAGGGGAATGGACCGTCGCGGGGCCTGAGGGGCGGCTGCCTGCCGTGATCAGTGCGGCGGCCGTGTCAGCCGTGTCCCGCAACAGCGCGCTCAGTTCGGCGGCGACCGGCATGCGCGCGGCGAGCGCGTCCAGTGGCGACGGGACCGGGGCGACCGCCGTGGGGACGGCCTCGCTCGGGGCGGGGATGCCTGTCCCGGCGGGGCCCCGCCGCCTGAGCGGAACGGCGGCCGAAGGCCGGGGGCGCAGCTCGGCACGCAGCTGTGCAAGAGCGGGGCCGTCGAGTGAGATGAGCGCCCCGCCGAGGTCGAGGCGGACGGTCGGCCGGTCCACCCGCGCAGGGCGTGTCGGGCCAACGGCACCCGCCGGGCGAGAGGAGGAAGCAGTGGAACGTACGGACGGCGGCAGCGCGGGAGTGACCGCCGCGCCCGCGGTCCACAGCGCCGTCGCCACGCGTCGGAGCTGGGCCAGGCCGCTGCGGTGGGGCGAGTTGGCCGCCACGACCAGGTGATCGCGCCCGCTCAGCGTGTCTCCGACGAGTGAGCCGAGCTGCCCGGTGCCGACCTGGACGAAGGCGCGATGGCCCGCCGCGTACATGGCCTCGATCAACTGCTGGAAGCGGACCGGCTCCAGCAGGTGTCTGACGAACAGGTCGCGTACGGCGGTCTCGTCGGCGGGGAACGGCGCCGCGGTCGTTCCCGACCACAGGGGCACGGTCGGCGGATGCAGCCGGAAACGGTTCGCCGCTTCCTCGATGGGCGCGAGGTAGGGCTTCAGCATCGGTGTGTGGAAGCCGGACCGGAAGGGCAGCACCTGGCTGAGCACGCCCTGGGCGCGGAAGGCGCGTACGAACTCCTCCACCGCCTCGTGGGGTCCGCAGACCATCGACTGGTTCGGCGCGTTGTCGTGGGAGAGGACGATTCCGGCGTCCGTCCAACCGTCGTCGAGGGCCTCAAGGACGCGCCCGGCGGGGGCTCCTAGAGCGGCGAAGGACAGGCCCGGGACGGTCAGCGCGTCGGGGTCGAACGACTCCATGAAGTCGCTCACCTCGTCCCCGGCGTACATCCCCGCGGCCATCATCGCCGTCCACTCGCCGACACTGTGCCCGGCCACCGCGTCCGGGACGACGCCCATGCGGCGCAGAGCGCCGTCGAGGAGCCGACCGACGCCGACGACACCGAATCCGTGCCGGCCCACGTCCGAGACCCTGGTCTTCGCCCCGTTCGGCGTGGGTCCCGGGACGACGGGAAGGCCGAAGTGGGCGGCGACGTCGTCGACTTGGGGTTCGAAGTCGCCTTCGAGTCCCGGGAAGAGGAAGGCCAGCCTGCCGCTCCCGTTCTCGTCCTCGCCACCGCCGCCGAGCAGTGGACTCGGCGTGAACCAGACGTCGCTGCGGCCGTGCCAGGCGCGCCCCTTGGCGACCGCCCGGCGGGCCAGGGTGAGCCGCTTGGCGGTCGGGGCGACGACGCCGAGCCGGGCCCGGCCCGCGTCCGGGTATGCCCGGCCGGGGTCGAGACCGGCCGCGAGCAGGGCCGAGTCGTCGGCCTCCAGCAGAGCCGCGAGGCGCTCGGGGCTGTCGGCGGCGAGCAGGAGCACCTGCTCCGACTCGGTGACGGAAACCGTGACGGTGCCGGTGCCGGTGCCTGTGCCGGTGCCTGTGCCTGTGCCGGTGCCTGTGCCTGTGCCTGTGCCTGTGCCTGCGGCTGCGGCTGCGGCTGCGAGGGCCCGGGAAGGGGACGGGCGCGGGGACGGGCGCGGGGATGCGGACGACGAAGGCGGGGAAGCGGTCGCCGTGTGCCGGGTGGCCCGTGCGTCGGGCGCCTGTTCAAGCACTACATGGGCGTTGATCCCGCCGAAGCCGAACGCGTTGACGGCCGCCCGGCGCACCGGGCGCTCGGGACTCGTCTCCCAGGGCGTCGCCGTCTCCAGCGGGCGGAAACGGGTGGCCGCGAGGGCGGGGTGCGGGTCGTCGCAGTGGAGCGTCGGCAGGAGCATCCCGTGGTGGACGGCGAGGGCTGCCTTCACCAGGCCGGCCACTCCGGCGGCGGGCATGGTGTGGCCGATCATCGACTTCACCGAACCAATCACCGCGGGGTCACCGATCGCAGCGGGGCCGAACACCTCGGCCAGGGTGGCGAGTTCGGCCGCGTCGCCCGCCGGGGTCGCGGTGCCGTGGGCCTCCAGGAGGCCGATGGATCCTGGCCGGGCGGGATCGAGGCCCGCCGCTTGCCAGGCCTGGCGTACGGCGTGGGCCTGGCCGCCGGGGTCGGGGTTCACGAGACCGGCGGCGCGGCCGTCGCTGGCCACGCCGGTGCCCCGGATGACCGCGTAGATCCGGTCGCCGTCGCGTTCGGCGTCCGCCAGTCGCTTGAGTGCCACCACGCCGGTTCCCTCGCCGATCAGGATGCCGTCGGCGTCGCGGTGGAAGGGACGGATCCGCTGGCTCGGGGAGAGCGCGCGGAGTTGGGAGAAGACGCTCCAGAGCGTGATGTCGTGGCAGTGGTGCACTCCCCCGGCGAGCATCAAGTCGCAGCGCCCGGAGGCGAGTTCGCTCACCGCCTGGTCGACGGCGACCAGCGAGGACGCGCAGGCCGCGTCCACGGTGTAGGCGGGGCCACGCAGATCGAGGCGGTTGGCGACGCGCGAGGCCGCGAGGTTGGGCACCAGGCCGATGGCCGACTCGGGGCTGTCGGGCCCGAGGCGCTCGGTGAACGCCGCCCGGACCAGGTCGAGTTGACCGGCGTCCAGATCCGGCAGCAACTCGCCGAGCGTACGGACGAGTTGACCGGCGGTACGGACCCTCTGGTCGAGGCGGACCAGACCGGGGGTGAGGTAGCCGCCCCGGCCGAGGACCACGCCGATGCGGTGCCGGTCGGGCAGCCGGTCCTCGCCGCCCGCGTCGGCGAGGGCGGCGGCGGCCACGTTCAGCGCGATGAGCTGATCGGGTTCGGTGCCGGACACCGAGTTCGGCATGATCCCGAACCGGGTGACCTCCACGTCGGCGAGCCCGTCGACGAAGCCGCCGCGCCGGCAGTACACCTGGTCGGCGACGGCCGGTCCGGTCGCGGAATCGGGCCGGTAGTAGTCGGCGTCCCACCGCCCGTCGGGTACGTCGGTGATGGCGTCCGTGCCCGCCAGGAGGTTCCGCCAGTACGCGTCGAGGTCGGCGGCGCCGGGCAACAGCACCGCCATTCCCACGATGGCTACGGGCGACGGAAGTTGACGCTCCCTCAGTTGGTTCGAGCCCAGTTGATTCGAGCCCAGTTGATTCCGGCCCAGTTGATTCCGGCTCAGTTGGTACCGGCTCAGTTGATCCCGATCGGCTTGATCCGTCAGGTCGTTCATGTCACCAGCCCGACGAGGTGTAGACGACGGCTCCGGCCGCCTCGTCGCCCCAGGCGAGTTCACGGAGCAGCGCCGCGGTGCCCTCCTCGGGGTCGATCAGCCTGATCCCGCGCCTGGCGTACTCGCGTCCGAGTTCCGGGGTCACCATTCCGGTGTGACCGCCGGTGGGTGCCCACGGTCCCCAGTGCACGGTCAGGGCACGGTGACCGGTGCGGGCGGCCCAGTCCGCGCCGAGGCTCTGGAGGGCGTCGTTGGCGGCCGCGTAGTCGACCTGGCCGCGGTTGCCGAGCACGGCCGAGATGCTGCCGAACAGGACGGCGAACGCGGGCCCGTTCGGGAACTCCTCCAGCGCTGTCAGCAAGGTCTCCGCGCCGCTCGTCTTCGTGTCGTACACGCGCTGGAACGACTCGGCGGTCTTGTCGGCGATCAGCCGGTCCTCGATCACTCCGGCCGCGTAGACGACACCGTCGAGCCGGCCGTGCTCGGCGTGGATCTCCTTCACCGCCTGGAGCGCGGCGTCCGGCTCCCGGAAGTCCACGCAGTGGTAGCGGGCCGTACTGCCGAGAGCCGCGAGCTCCGCCAGGGTGGCGGTGATCTCCCGCTGGGCCAGGACGAGTTCGGCTTCGCGGTTGATGTCGGCGGGCGTCACTCCGCCGGCCGCGCGGGCGGCGATTGCCGTACGCAGCGCGGCGCGGTCCGCAGCGACGGCGATGGCCGGATCCTCGGTTCCGGTCGGCGCCGGAGTCCTGCCGAGCAGTTCGATACGGCACCGGGAGGCCGCGGCGAGCGCGGCGGCGAAGGTCGCGGTGATGCCGCGCGCCCCGCCGACCAGCAGCACCACGGAGTCCCGGTCGAGGCCGATGGCGGCGGCCTCGGCGGCTCCGTCACCCGCCGGGCCGGCGCCGGTGGTGCCGAGGGTGCCCAACGGAGTCTCCACGAGGTCGAGTCCGTGGCGACCGGCTGCCGTTCGCAGGACGACCGGGGCCGGGTCGGGCGCGAGCAGTTCGGCGACCAGCGCGTCGGCGACGGCGGTCGGCGTCGTGTCTTCGAGGTCGACGACTCGCGCGACGGTCTCCGGGTACTCGCGTGCGACCGTACGGAACAGGCCGTGCAGCCCTGCCGACCGGAGGCCCGGGAAGTCACCGTCGGCGGCCCGGGCGGCGAGCAGCCAGCGCGGGCCGCGGCGCAGGGCGGCCTGGAACACGGGGAAGGCGTGGGGCAGTACCGGCGACGAGGAATCGGCGAGGGAGCCGAGGTACAGGACCCCGTCCACCCGGCCGTCCGCCTCGGTGAGCAGGTGCTCCGGGCCGAGGGTCACGGCGTCGGCTCCGTGCCCCGAGAGCCGGGCACGGACCTCCCGGGACACGTCCTCGCTCTCGTCGCCGAGAAGGACGAACCGCTTCCCGGCCAGTACGGCGGACGGGTCCGCCGAGCCGTCGCCGTCCTGCAGCTCCAGAAGCCTGGGCCGGAGCTGGAACCGTTTCGGCGCCTCGCCAGTGATCTCGACCAGGTCCGGTGTCCTGTCCTGCCCGACGGCCGTGCCGTCCCGTGGCCCCTCCGGCTGCCCGGTCGTACGCGCAGGCGTAGTCGAAGGCGAACTCGAAGCCCCACTCGGATTCGTACCGCCGGACTGTTCGGCAGGCCCCGCGAGGCGCGCGGCGAGCCAGCCCGTCACCGACGCCGCCGTACGGGCCCTCGCCAGGTCCTCCAGTTCCGCGTCGTCCAGCCCGGCGATGTCCACGCCGCCTCCGGCACCCAGGCGCTTGGCCAGTTCACCGGCGATCTCGGCCCGCTTGATGGAGTCGATGCTGAGGTCGGCCTCCAGGTCCAGATCGGGCTCGATCATGTCCACGGGATAGCCGGTGCGCTCGCTGATGATCTCCAGCACGACGGCCAGGACGTCCGCTTCCGTCAGTGCTTCCGTAGCCGCCTCGGTGACAGGAGCCTCGCCGGTGGCAAGCGCGAGTCCCGACTCCGCCTGGGGAGCTGGCTGTTGGGCCACGGAAAGCTCGGCGGCCGGTACAGCCTGCGGATGAGTGCCGACCACTGCGGACGGGACGGGTGCGACGGACGCGGGGATCCACTCCCCCGCCGTGGCGCCGAAGTAGGTCAGCAGCACGTCCCGCTGGGCGGCCACCATCTCCCGGCTGGTGCGCAGGTACTCGACGATCAGCGCGTCCCTGTCGGCCGGGACGCCGTCTCCGTGGTTCGCGTGGCTCGTCGTCACTGTCGTCTCCACAACGCGTCGGGCCGGTGCGAGGGCACCGGGGAGGAGTTCTCCGGCGGCGGTACGGACCAGTTGCCCGTCGACCGTCCAGCCGGGCCGTCTGGGCTCCGGGGTCCGGGTCGCGTCCACGGCGTCGCGTCCCTGGAACAGCCATCCGGTGCGTACCGGCAGCCCCGCCACGGCCAGTTGGGCCAGTGCGTCGAGCCAGCCACGCAGTCCGCTGTCGTGGCGCGGTTCGCACGCGACGGTGCGGTGCGGGCGGTCGCCGAGGATCTGCGTGACCAGCCGGGTGAGTACGGACCCGGGTCCGGCCTCGACGAAGATCCTCGCCCCGGCCTCGTACATGGCCTCGATCTGTGCGACGAAGCCGACGGGGGCGCCGATCTGGGCGGCGAGTTCCGCACGGATCCCGTCGGCGTCGTCGCCGTACGGGGCCGCCGTGCGGTTGGACCACACCGGGAACTCGGGCGGACGCACGGTCCGGTTCGCGAGTGCCTCGGCGAACCGCTCTCCGCCGGCGGCCACCACCGGACTGTGGAAGGCGCAGGCGACGGGGATGCCTTCGGCGCGGTGTCCCGCCGCGCGCAGCAGCCGTACAGCGGTTGCCATCGCCTGCGTCGGTCCGGAAATCACCGTCTGCCGGGGCGAGTTGTGGTTGGCGACGACGACTGTCGCGGGGGCGCCGGTCTCGCGCAGGGCCCGTTCTACGTCTTCGGCACCGGCCGCGACGGCCGCCATGGTTCCCGGGTCCTCGCCGACGGCCGAGAGGATCGCCGCCGCCCGCTCGGCGCTCAGTTCCAGCAGCGCCTCCGGTGTGATCGCGCCCGCGGCACAGAGCGCGACGAGTTCACCGTAGCTGTGTCCGGCCGCCATGTCCGGTCGTACTCCGGCCGCGGTGAGCAGAGCGTGGGCGGCGAGTCCGGCGACGCCGAGCGCGGGCTGGGCGACCCGGGTGTCGGTGATCCCGGCCCGTCGGCGGTCACGGGCGGCCTCGTCGAAGGCGGCGGGCGGGTACAGCGCGTCGGCGTGGTCACGGCCGAGGTGCAGGTAGTGCTGGAGCTCGGGGAAGGCGATGAACACGTCCGCGAGCATCCCGGGCCGCTGACTGCCCTGCCCCGGGAAGAGGAACGCGACCTTGCCGTCGCCCGCCACCGGTCGACGCGAACCGGACGGCGCCTGTCCCACATCCGCCTGTCCCGCGTCCGCTTGCGCCACGTCCACCCGCACCACGTCCGCCTGCGCCACGTCGGCCCGCGCAACATCCGCCTGCGCCACGTCGGCCCGCATAGCGTCCACCCGCACCTGCTCGCCCCCGCCGGCCGGCGCTCGTCCGGGCTCCGCGAGGTGGATGCCTGCGGCCGGATCGTGCTCGCCCGCCAGGGCCCGGCGCAGTCGGACGATCAGCCCGTCGACGTCGGTCGCGACGACGGCCACCTGGACCGGTTCGTGGCGGGCGTCGGCACGGCGGGACGCGCTGAGCGCGAGGTCGCGCAGGCGCCACGGGCGGCCTTCGGTCTCGGCGGCCTTGAGTACGTCCTCGATGGCTCGCCGGGCGGCCGCCGGATCCGTACCGCGGAAGGTGAGCAGCTCGGCGGGCCAGCTGTCCAGGCCGTGGGCGGGTGGTTCGGCCGCCGTGTGGGCGCTGAGCACCACATGGAAGTTGGTCCCGCCGAAGCCGAACGCACTGAGTCCGGCGACGCGTTCCTCCGCCGGGGCCGCCCAGGGCCGTGGCCGCGCGTGGAAGACGAACGGGCTGGTCTCCTCCCGCCACGCCGGGTTCGGCCGCTTCATGTGCAGGGTGGGCGGCTTGACTCCCGTGTAGAGGGACAGCGCGGTCTTGATCAGACCCGCGAGACCGGCGGCGCACTTGGTGTGCCCGATCTGCGACTTGACCGAACCGAGCGCGCAGCCCCCGGCCTTGGCCCCGGCCTCGGTGAACACCTCGCTGAGTATGGTCAGTTCGGTACGGTCCCCGACCACGGTCCCGGTGCCATGGGCCTCGACCAGGCCGACGTCAGAGGGTGAGATCCCCGCGTTGCGGTAGGCCCGCTCCAGCGCGGCGCGCTGGCCCTCGGGGCGGGGCGCGGTGAGTCCGAGCGAGCGGCCGTCGCTGGAGCTGCCGACTCCCTTGATCACGCCGTAGATCCGGTCGCCGTCGCGTTCGGCGTCCGCGAGCCGCTTGAGCACGACACAGGCGATGCCCTCGCCGAGGGCGATCCCGTCCGCCGAACTGTCGAAGGCCCTCGACCGACCGGTCGGGGAGAGCGCGTGCACGGAGGAGAAGAGAACGTAGTCGTTGATGCCGTTGTGCAGATCGGCGCCCCCGCACAGCACGACGTCACTCGTACCGCCGACGAGTTCCTTGCACGCCACGTCGACGGCCGCCAACGACGACGCACACGCCGCGTCGACGGTGTAGTTGGCGCCGCCCAGGTCCAGCCTGTTGGCGATCCGCCCCGAGATGACGTTGGCGAGCATGCCGGGGAAGGAGTCCTCGGTGAGCCGGGGCAGTTGCCCGTCCAGGCCCTCGGGAACCTCCCCGTAGTAGGACGGAAGGACGGCTCGCAGGGTGGCGGCGTTGGAGAGGTCGCTGCCCGCTTCGGCGCCGAAGACCACGGAGGTCCGTGACCGGTCGAAGCCCCGGCCGCGCTCCCCGTATCCGGCGTCCTCCAGTGCCCGCCGTGCGGCCTCCAGAGCCAGCAGTTGTACGGGCTCGATGCTGCCCAACGACGTGGGCGGGATGCCGTAGCGCAGCGGGTCGAAGGGGATGCGCGGCAGGAAGCCGCCCCATTTGGACGGGGTGGCGCCGTCGGCGTCCTCCGAGTAGTGCACGGCGGGGTCCCAGCGGTCGGCGGGGACCTCACCGACGCCGTCGTGGCCGCCGAGGATGTTCGCCCAGTAGGCGGCGAGGTCGGGGGCCCCCGGGAACATGCAGGCCATGCCGACCACGGCCACGTCCAGCGGCTCGGGCGCCGCGGGCTCTTCCGCCGTGTCCATCCCGAGGCGCTCCCGGAGGAGAGCCGTGCGGGCGGCGAGGAACCCTGCCGCGCCGGTGGTGACCGAGCCGTGCAGCGCGCTGATCGTCGTGGTCGCCGAGCGCAGAACGGCCACTTCTCCGGCCATGAACATGCCCTCGGAGAGCTGGCGTTCCTCGGCCACGGCGGCCAGCTCACCGGTGGCGTCCCGCTCGATCCCCTTGCTGGCGATGCGCAGCCGCCCGACGTTGAGCCGTTCCAGTTCCTCCCAGATCCGCCGCTCGGGCACGCCGCGCTCGCGCAGCTCCGCCTCGAACTCCCGGTAGTTCTCGCTGAACGGGCTGGGCACACAGCGGGTGGCGTGGCCGGGTGCCGTCTCCAGCAGCGCTGTGCGGGTGGCGGCCATGACCTGCCGCTGGAAGAGCGGCTGGACCGCTCCACACCCCACCGCTTCGTCGGTGAACAGGTAGGCGGTTCCCATGAGGACGCCGACGGCGGCCCCCCGCGCTGTCAGTGGAGCGGCGAGCGCGGCAACCATCGCCGACGAGCGCTCGTCGTGGACACCGCCCGCGAACAACACCTCGACGCGTTCGGCCGTTTCGGCGTCCGCCCCGTCCAAATAGTCTTCCAGCACGGCGAGTTGGGCCTCCCACAGGGGGAAGCTCGCGCGCGGTCCGACGTGGCCGCCGCATTCGGAGCCCTCGAAGACGAAGCGGCGGGCTCCGGCGTCGAGGAACTGGCGGAGCAGTCCCGGCGAGGGCACGTGCAGGAAGGTGCTGATCCCGGCCCGCTCCAGCGCCTCGGCCTGGGACGGCCGGCCGCCCGCGATGATCGCGTGCGTGGGCCCCAGCTCCCGTACGGCTTCGAGCTGGGCGTTCCTGGTCTCCTCGGGTGCGAAGCCGAGCACGCCGACACCCCAGGGCCGGCCGGCCACAGCGGCGCGGGTCTCCTCCAGAACGGTTCGCGCCTGCTCGCCGCTCGCGAGGGCCAGCGCGATGAACGGCAGGGCCCCGTCCCCGGCGACGGCGGCGGCGAACCGCGCCTGGTCGCTGACCCGGGTCATCGGCCCCTGGGCGACGGGCACGCGTGTGCCGAGCGCCCGGCTCATCGGGGAGCCGGGGCGCAGCGCCCCGGCCGGCCCGTCGTCGCGTACGGCGTCCCGTACGGAGTCGGTCAGGGCGCGGACCGTCCGGCCCGCATTGCCCCAGCGCTCGGCGAAGCGGGCGGCGAGGAAGCCGTCCTGACCGACCGGCAGGAGCTGGGTACGCGGATCCTGGGCGCCGAGCATTCCCGACACGAGCAGCGGATCGTCGGCCGGGACGCGCGGGGCGTCCGGTCCCCGGCGGTGCAGGACCCGGTGCCCGCCCACCACGACTGTCTCCGAACCGTCCATGGACCGCAGTGCCGCGGCCGCCGGCTCCGGAAGCCTCGCCTCGGCGAGCAGCGCGAGCTGGCTGTCCAGGACCACGCCGGCCGCCCCACCGGCCACGGCGGCCGCTGCCGTACGGGGGCCGATGCCGCCGCAGGCCCAGACGGGGAGGTCCACTCCGGGCTCGGCGAGCAGGTGCTGGAGCAGGACGAAGGTGCTGAGTTCCCCGGTCCTGCCGCCGCTCTCGCTGCCGCGGGCGATCAGGCCGTGCGCTCCGGCGCGGACCGCCGCCAGAGCCTGCTCCAGGTCCGTGACCTCCACCAGCACTCGGTACGTCGCGGTGACCTCGTCGATCTGCCATGGCGAATCCGCGCCGAGGACGACGGTATGGAGGCCACCGTCCTCGCGCTTTCCCGGCTTTCCGCTCTTCTTTCCAGGCGCGAATTCTCCGGGTTCGAGTTTCCCGGGGCCGAGTTCTCCGGGACCGACTTCTGCAGGAGCGAGTTCTCCGGGAGCGATCCGGCAGTGCGCTGCGACCCGCACTCCGAACGGCCCGGGCGCCCAGCGCCGGAGGGATGCCAGCGCTTCTCTGGCTCTTCGGTCACCGACCCCCAGGTCAAGTATCCCGAGGCCGCCCGCACGGCTGACGGCGGCGGCAAGCCTGGCTTCGGGTTCACCGAACGGGGTGATTCCAACGATCATGTCTTCGGCGCGCACAGCAGACGTCATGATTCTCCGAAATAATCGGTGAGACTGCACGGTGGGGGGTGCCTGGAGACGACGAATTGGCCCACGCGGACATACACCGTTTACGCGGCGCCGGGGGAACTCCCACGCGAAAACCAACCCGTTGGAAGCTAGCGCCACAGTTACCCGTCGGTCAACGTCGCACCGACCTCCCGCTACGCCGTGGAATCGATCCAGCCAGGCCCGGCCAGGCCCCAAGAACCGAAAACCCGGCCAATTGCAATCAGTCACTACGCTAGCCGGACGACAGCGCCGCAAGTCCGCCAAAAGCAGCGCCATGATTCACCCCTGTGAAACACGGACGGCAGCACAAGGCCACTCTGTAAAATTCACATGTCCGCACGAGAAGTCCCTGCCAGGCCACACGCCGAAGATCCGCTCACGGCGCGATGTCGAGAAACAAATCCCCACACATCTGACTCCATCACGGGACCACCACTCCGGCTCATTCACAGGGATTTCCCTTTTACCCGACCTCGCTCCCCGAACCGCCAGCAGGATTTTACCTCTCCGCAACCGCGAGACGTTTCAGGAATCCCCCTGCCGACACCGGGAGAACGCACTTCGGATCAATCGGTCGAATCACTCTCAGAAACCGATCGCTCCGGACCGGCCACGACAATCCGCCCGTGGACCCGGACGCGCCACGGCCACTCCCCCCTCCCCCACCCCCACCCGCACCCCGACTGTGATCTACACCGCAGAGGCAACCCCGCCGCCGACACCGACGTCTTGATCGACAACGAGGTGGCGCGGCGGCGCCGGTGACCCGTCGACCCAGGACACATGACACATGCCCCAGGGTGGAAAACAGGACACTATACACATCACGTATACACACCGTGTATACGCATGGAAAGTCAGGTCCGCCGCCGCCCCGTCCGAGCAACGGCAGACCGAAAGGCACGCATGTACGGCAAGGCATTCGCACCCGAGTACCAAGGTGCGCTCACCACACTGTCCGTGAACTCCTCCCTGGTCGACGTACTGGCCGCGGGCACCGAGCAGCTGCGCGCCGCTGAGCGCGCCGGAGCACAGGGAGAGGTGGCGCGCTCCGGTCTCGCGGTCGCGGAAGCGCATCGGCGGCTGGGGCAGGTGGGCGACGCCGACCGCGCGTGGAAGGCGAGTTACCGCGCGGCCCGGGAGGCCGGGGACACCGCCGCGATGGCATGGGCTCTGTGGAGCGGCGGCACGCTGGCACGCCAGCGCGGCGCGTTCCCGCTCGCCTGGCGGCTGCTGGGGCTCGCGGCCGAGTTCGGCGAGCGCGGGGGCGACATCGTCGTACGCGGCTACTCGCTCGCCGGAATGGCGGAGACGGGCCGGATCCAGGGTGACTACGAGGCGGTCGGCGCGCTGCACGAACAGCTCCTGGCCGAGGCACGCAAGCGCGGCGAGGCACGGCACACCGTGTGGGCCCTGGAGGGCATCGCCCAGATACACCGCAACACCGGCTCGTACGACACGGCGTACGCGATGTTCGAGGAGGCCGCGGAGATCGCCGGGCGGGCCGACGACCGGCGCGGCCACGCGTGGGCGCTGCGGGGTCTGGCCGACATCGTGTCCGTCCGCGACGGGGATGCCGAGCGCGCGCTCGGCCTGCTCGCCGAGGCCGAGGTGACCTGCCGGGAGATGAACCTGTCGAGCGCGCTGGCGTACAACCACAAGATGCGCGGCAACGTCCTTTACCGGGCCGGGCGTTACGCGGAGGCCCGGGACGTCTACACCCAGGCGCTGGCCGAGTTCCGGGCGATGAGCGAGCCCCGCGGTGAGGCGCTGTCCCGGCTCGGCCTCGCCAAGTCCCTCGCCCACCTGGGCCACGACCTCGACGACACGGCCGCCGAACTGGCCGATCTCGCCCAGGTGTTGGAACGCATCGGTCTGCGGCACGCCCGACAGATGGTGGCTCGCGCACAAGCGGAGTTCGGCATCGTGGCGGATACGGACGTCCAGACAGCCGCCGTGCCGGATACGGACGCCCGGACGGCCACCGTGCCGGACGCGGGCCCCCGTACCGGGCCCGGCACGAGCACCGACTCCGACCGGCCGGCAGCGGCGGACACGGATACCCCGGCCGCCACCACGCCGACTACCGACAGTCCGGCCTCCACCCCCGCCTCCACCCTCGCGTCCGCGAATGCCGGCACCCCCTCCACCGCCCCGGCAGGCACGGAGGTTCGGCGATGACGGTGACGAACTCCGCGCTGTATCCGCCCGTCTCGACCACGGCCGATGCCGAGCCGGCCGCGCAACTCCTTGAGCACAGCCGGGCGTTGGTGCGCCCCGCGCTGGCCGAGGCGGTCGGGCGGCTGCACCCGTGGGTGGGTGAGATGGCGGCGTACTCCTTCGGCTGGTGCGAGGCCGGTGGCGCGCCCGCCGCCGCGGCGGGCGGCAAGGGGCTGCGGCAGGCCCTGGCCGTCCTGGGCGCGGAGGCCGCCGGGGCACCCGCGGGCGCGGGAGTGAGCGCGGCCGTCGCGGTGGAGCTGGTGCACACCTTCTCGCTGCTCCACGACGACATCATGGACGGCGACGCCACCCGGCGTGGCCGCCCCACGGTCTGGAAGG
Source organism: Streptomyces sp. NPDC050988 (assembly GCF_044456225.1). Lineage (NCBI taxonomy): Bacteria > Bacillati > Actinomycetota > Actinomycetes > Kitasatosporales > Streptomycetaceae > Streptomyces > Streptomyces sp. NPDC050988. The sequence continues at coordinate 228,592 of NZ_JBITFQ010000001.1, forward strand.
CGTACGGCACCGGCTCCGCCGTCCTCGCGGGGGACGCCCTGTTCGCCCTGGCCGTGGAGACCCTGGCGTCCGCGCCCGGCAGCCACGTCCCGTCGGCCGTCCGTCATCTGTCCACCGCGCTCAACGATCTCGTCAGCGGTCAGGCCGACGACCTGCTCTTCGAGTCCCGGCCCTGGACGGGTACGGAGGCCGTCGGCCCCGGCGAGTACCGGGCGATGGCCGAGCACAAGACCGGCGCGTTGCTGGGCTGCGCCACCGCCCTGGGTGCCGTACTCGCCGGTGCCCCGGCGGCGACGGTCACCGCGCTCGACCGCGCCGGCCGTCATCTCGGCGTGGCCTTCCAGGTGATCGACGATCTCCTGGGCATCTGGGGCGACCCCGCCGTCACGGGCAAGCCGGTCCACGCGGACCTGCGTCGGCGCAAGAAGACGTTCCCGGTTCTGGCGGCTCTCGACAACCCGGCCGCCGCCCGCACCCTCGCCCACCTCCTGGAGAGCGCCGAAGAGCTGGACGAGACGACCGCCCGCCGGGCCGCGGCCCTGATCGAGGAGGCCGGTGGCCGGCGCGCCGCACTGGCGGAGGCCCACCGTCACATCGCCCATGTGCACGCGTGCCTCGACAGCCTCCCCACGGCTCCGCACACGGCCGACGATCTGCGTGCGCTGCTGGCTTTCCTCGTACGCCGCGAGATGTGACCAACTCCTTTGTCACACCGGCCTCTTGACGCGGCAGAAAGCCCTTGCCACACTCACCGCCCGCCATAGAAAACGCTTGCTGCGACGCCGTCGCGCGGGCGGCGGACCCCCACACAGGAGAAGAAGACGAGATGGGACGCAGAGCCGCACCTCACCTCATCCCCAACAAGGCCAGTGCCATCCAACCCCCCACGACCGCCGGTGCCCGCGGGAGGCGGGCCGGCGTCACCGTCGCGTGCGTGACCGCCCTCCTCACCGGAGCGGCCCTGCTCACGGCCCCCGCGAGCGCGGCCCCCCGACAGGCGGCGGCCGCGTGCGGCGAGGGTTCGTACCAGGCCGAGGCCGTACTGAACGGCGGCACCTGGACCGCCCGGCGCGGCAGCAGTGTCACGTACACCGGTACGGACATGCGGGCCGCGATGCAGGCAGCCGTCAACAGCCTTACGGCGGGCCGCACTTCGAAGGAACGCGTCGTGGTGCGCGGTTCGGGCGCCATCGCCGCCGGTTCCCGGGTCTCCCTGCCGAGCTACACCGTGCTCGACGTGTGCGGCACCATCAACGTCACCGGTTCGGGCTCCGGCGACCAGGCCCCGGTCTACGCACGCGGCGCCCGGGACATCGAGGTCCAGCATCTGAACCTCACCGGCACCCCGCTGTACGGCGTCTTCATGCGCAACGTCACCAACGTCGTGCTCGGCCAGATCGACATGCGCCTCTCACGCGGTCTCGGCGTACGCATCGACAACCGCGGCGACACCAGCCAGTGGACGCGCAACGTCCGGATCGACAACGTCTACGTCTCCGGGGCGAGCAGCCACGCCGTGGAGACGTACGGGGTCGACGGCCTCACCATCGGCACGGTCACCGCCCGCAATGTGGGCGAGTCCGGTCTCCTGCTGAACCAGACCATCAACGCGACGGTCACAAAGGTCGACGCGGACGGCGCGGGCGCCGGTACGGGTTACGCGGCCTTCCGCATGGCCAACCGCAACGGCCGGATCGGCAGCGGGTACCCGACCAACGTGCGGGTCGGCGAGGTCGTCGCGCGCGGTGGCGGCCGGGGCGTCTTCTGCGTCTCCGAGAGCGGTGGCGCGACGATCGACCGCGTGACCATCTCCGACACGGGCAACAACGCGATCCTGATCGAGAACTGCTACAACGTGAACCTCGCCGCCCAGAGCGGCAGCGTCACGGGCGGCGGCGAGATCTGGCTGGCCGCACGCTCGGAGTTCCCGAACAACTCGGACATCACCGTCCAGAACCTCCGGGTGACCAACTCCTCGATCCGCGAGAGCCCTTGCGGTGACAACACCACGTTCCGCAACAACACCCTGGTCAACAGCACCCAGACCATCTGCTGACGTCCGCCGGGGGCCGCTACGGCAGTCAGTACGGAAGGAGTCGTCCCGAGGGGGTCCTGCGGTCGATCGTCGTGTCGCGCGCGGTGGTCGTGCGGCGGGTGGGACGGATGCGGATCCGGCGGTTCATGGCGGCCTCCTCATTCCTGGTGCCACCAGCCTCCGCGCCGCCGCGGCCCCGCACGTCGTGCCCACGGAGGCATTCGCCCTGGTCCCGTGGGGGCAGTCGCCGGGGACGAGGTACTCCCGCCGAAGGACGGGGGCCCCTACACGCGCCCGCTGACCTGCGTACGGCCGTCAGGGTCGGCGCGGCTCCGGCCCCCAGTAGGACGGTCCTCCGCCGCGCCACTCGATGAGCGGTGACACCGCGGCCTCGTTCTCGTCGAACTCCAGGCCCGCGCGGCGCAGGAACTCGACGACGTCCAGGAGGTTCATGGCGACGCCGATCGGCTCGCCGTGGACCGTCACGCGCCGCCCGCCCTCCTCCTGCGGCGGGTGCATGACCACTACGGGATGTTCCGACATGCCCTCAGCCTCACCCGGACCGCCCGGACGCGCATCCGGGGCGGGCCTTGCCCCGGCCCCCGAATACCCGGGCATTACGTCAAGGCGCACCCCTGCCCCGCACAAAAAGACGTCGGCGTGGGCCTCCCCACGAGGCACACGCCGACGGACCGGGCCGTTCGGTACGCGACGGGTCTACTCGAACGCCCCGACCAGTCCCATGGCGGGGGCCGCGAGGTCGGTCACCTGGTGGAGCTGCTCCAGCTGGTAGAGGCCGTTCAGCTCATTGAGCTTGTCGAGCTGGTCGGAGACCCTCGGCATCTCGGCCTTGTGCTCGGCGGGAAGGTCGCTCACGGCGAGCGAGTCGAGCATCGCGATGGGGTTCACCTTTCCCGTCTCCGGGGTGGTGGCAGCGCTCGCGGACGGTACGGCAAGTCCCGTGACGCCGATGGCGAGGCCAACGGCGGCGACGATACGTCGTGTTGAGGTCATGCCTTCAGGAACGGTGGCGGGCCGCCCACGGACACGGCCGCACCCGGCCCCTCACCCGACAGGCGCATCGGCCCTCCTGCGCTTGCCGTGGCCGCCGCGCCGGAGGAGTCTCGGAGGGAGAGGCCCTCAACGGCCCGCTCCGTACCGGGCCGCGGTCTTCGCCAGTGGTCCACAAGGAGGTCCATCATGGGCACTGCGGCAAGCCCCGGCTTCGACACCGAAGCCCTTCGCCGGGGCATCGAAGGCCAGAACGCGTCGGCGCTCCTGTCGCTGTACGCGGACGACGCGGAGCTGCGCGTCGTCGACCGCAACACCCAGCCCAGCCACCCCAAGGTCATGCACGGCCGCGAGCAGATCAGCGAGATGCTCGAGGACGTCTACAGCCGCGACATGACACACAAGTTGGAACAGTGCGTGATCCAGGGCGACCATGTCGCCTTCACCGAGTCCTGTCAGTACGCGGACGGCACCAGGGTGCTCGCGAACTCGATGATGTCGCTGCGCGACGGCAAGATCGTCGACCAGACGGTGCTGCAGGCATGGGACGAAGAACCGTAAGGGGTATGCCGAGGGTCCGGGTCACGACCCGTCTGACCTGGACCTTTTCGGCTCAGACCCGGCCGGGGCGGCCTCTGCGGCCTCGACCAGCTTCCGGAGCAGGTCGGCGAGTGTCCGCTTCTCTCTTTCTGACAGCACTGAGAGCAGCGCGTTCTCGCCATGTTCTTCGGAGGCCGCGTGCTGCTCGAAGGCGTCGTATCCCGCCGGGGTGAGCCGTACGTGGACCCGGCGGCGGTCCGCCGCGTCGTGCGTACGCGTGATCAGGCCGGCGTCCTCCAGCGGACCGAGCCGTGCCGACAGCGCGCCCCGGGTCAGACCGAGCAGATCGGCGAGCCGTGACGGGCTCGTCTCGTACGGCGGGCCGAGCCTGCGCAGGGTGAGCAGCACCTTGAACTGCCAGTGCCTGAGCCCGTCGGAGTCCAAAGTGTCCCGGCGGGCCTGCGCCGCGTGCCGCGCCAGGATCGCGAGCCGCGCGAAGATCGCCTCCTTGACCGGGTCCATCCAGCCGAGCTCCTTCGACCAGAGCGCGACGTGCCGGTCGACCGAGTCGCCCACCTCTTTTCCTCCCGACGTCCTGACAACCGCCCGATAGTTTTCTTGTGGATAGTTTTTCCGATTACTACCTTCCTCGCCATGACGAAGACGAGTACGACCCAAGCCGTCCTTCCGGTGGACGAGGTCGTCGCCGCGGCGCGTGAACTCGCCCGGGCCGGACGATGGCAGCGTGCCTCGGCTCTCCTCGACGCGGCCGCGACGGCCGATCCGCACGGCCGGGCGGCCCTCGCTCTGGCCGGGGCGGAGGTCGCTCTCGAACACGACTGGTTCGGCGGTACGGACACCGCGGCCACCCGGATCGCCGCCGCGGACAAGGCACTGGCCGAACCGACCGCGCCGGTCGGCCTCTGGGACCTGGACTTCGTACGGCTGCGGCACACGTACGTCCGGCTGCTCCTCGGTGACGGCACGTTCCGGTTCGGGCCCGCGGGCAAGGATCCCGCCGAGCTGGCGGAGCTGCGGCAGCGTGCGCGGGAGCTGTGCGAGCGGGCGGAGGACGATGTGCGCCGGGGGTGGGCGCGGATGTACCTCGGGCTGGTCGTCGACAACCTCTTCGCCGAGCGTGAGGCGGCGCCCGCGCACTACGAACTCGCCCTGAGCGCCGGGGAGTCGGGCGACGACCTCCTCGCCCGTGAGGCGCTGCGGCATCTCGGCGACCACGACCACGACGACCTGGACCACGCGCGGGCACGCGAGCGCTGGACCCGGGCGACCGCTCTCGGCGCCCGGGCGGGTAACGTCCCCGGCACCCTCTCCCAGCAAATGCTCTTGGCCGTGCTGGCCCGCGACCGCGGCGACGAGGCGGGAGCCGCGGCCCTCGCGACCGAGGTGGCGCGCTGGGCGGCGGCCATCGGTGCCGTACGCATCGAGGCGCAGGCGAACGGGTTCCTGGCAGGCGTGGACCCGACGGCCGGGCCCGAGGAGGACGCCTGAACCTCGGTTGAGACAGGACCGGCCGATTGCGCTGCGGACATCGCGCCCCCGTAAGGGGCGCGGGGAACTGCGCGACCAGCCACCGACCGCCCGCAGACGACAACCGCACCCCAGCGGAGCGTACTGTTGGGGCAGGCCGTGACTGGCGCTGAGGTGGAGTACCACCGGGGAGCGGCCCGACGCACACGTCTTCGCCGCGCGCCTGGGCATCATCTACGACGCTCAGGAGTGGCTCATGTCCCAGGCCCAGCTCATGGACGGCACCGGTCCCGCCCGTCGGATCGTCGAGGAGACGGCGAAGCGGGCGGCCGACCTCACCGAACGCACCGGGGTGGCGCCCTGTCTGGCGACCGTGCTGGTGGGTGAGGACCCCGCCTCCGTCACGTACGTACGCATGAAGCAGAACCGTTCCCGCAAGGCGGGTATCGAATCGCGGCACGTGGCTCTGCCAGCCGGGACCACGACGGACGAGCTGATCGGCACGCTCACCGAGTTGTCCGCCGACCCGACCGTGCACGGCATCCTCTTGCAGCACCCGATGGGTCATCACATCGACGAGCGCGCGGCGTTCGAGGCGATCGCTCCGGAGAAGGACATCGACGGGGTCACGCTGGCATCCTTCTCGGCGATGAGCTTCGGTCTGCCGGGCTTCGCGTCGTGCACGCCCGGCGGGATCATGCGGCTTCTGGACGAGTACGACGTCGATCCGGCCGGCAAGCGGGCCGTCGTGGTCGGTCGCAGCGCGATCCTCGGCAAGCCGGTGGGCATGCTGCTGCTCGGCCGCGACGCCACGGTGACGTACTGCCACTCGCGCACGGCCGACCTGTCGTCGGTCGTGCGGGAGGCGGACATCGTGGTGGCCGCGGTGGGACGGCCGCGGCTGATTCGCGGCGAGGACGTCAAGCCCGGCGCCGTCGTCGTCGACGCCGGCTACAACCCCGGCAACATCGGCGACGTCGACTTCGACAGCGCACGGGAGCGGGCCTCGCTGATCACTCCCGTACCGGGCGGGGTCGGTCCGATGACGATCGCCACGCTGCTGGCCCAGACCGTCGAGGCGGCCACCCGGCAGACCGGCGCCTGATCAGCGCATCCACGCGCGATAGTCCATGACGTCGCCCGCCTCGAGTCCGTACTCGGGGTCGGCGGCCGTGGCGGTGCTCTCCAGGCCGAGGACGGCACCGGTGACCGGATCCATGATCAGCATCCGGCGGGACCCGGCGTCGTCGTACACGTACGCCTGACCACTCCGGCCCAGGCGATCGGTCACCTGGCCGACGGGCCGCAGTCCGTCGGCGTCCGCGAGGACTTGGGCGAGTGCCGCGTCCTCACGGGTGCCGAGGGTCCAGGTGTCGAGCAACATCCCTGTGGCGTCCAGCAGTTCGCTCGTGGTCAGGGGGGTGTCGGTGTGCTGCGCGTCCTGCAGATAGGCGCGCAGCCGCTCGGCGTCGTGCGGGGGCGGCGACTCGGGCGGGGCGTCGCTCCAGCTCGGCGGGAAGGTCTGCTCGCTGATGACGTGTCCGTCGTCGACGAGGCCCGGATCGCCGTCCGCGTCGGACAGGACCGGCCGGCCCGGATGACGCGGGTCGGTCGCGACGACCAGTTCCGTGTGGCTGTCGTCCGCGTTCCAGCGCACGATCCGCTCCACGGGGAGCGTGATCGGAGGCTTGTCCTCCGACATGCCCATGCTCCACGACTGCACATGTGTGCCCTTGCGCAGACCGGACGAACCGTCCGCCGCGGCCATGCCGGCACTCTCGGCCAGCCGGTCCAGCGGTACGGGGGTGGAGTCGGCCCGGACGACCAGCGGGCGCGGCGCGGCCACCGCGGGGGCGGTGCTCGGGCCCGCGAGGAGGAGCGCGAGGGAGGTCACGGCGACGGCCGCGGTCGTCGCGAGGGCCCACACGAGACGCGTACGGCGGGGACGAGGGCCGCGCAGCAGCCGGCCGAGGCTGCTGCGGCCGGACAGGAAACGGCCCGGCCCCGGGCGCTCGTCGGTCGCCGGTCCCATGAGCTGGTTGAGGCGGCGCTCGGCCTCGTGGCCCAGCGGTCCGTCGCCGAAGCGGGGGCCGCCGGACGGCACCGGGTTGGCGCGGCGCAGCAGTTCGAGTTCGTCAGCCATGGCGCTGCTCCTTCGGGGTGTCGCGGCGAGGCGTCGTGGGACCGACGGCCACGGCGGGCCGCATGCTGTCGATCTCGGCTCTGAGCCGGCGGCGGGCGCGGTGCAGCCGCATCGCCGCCGCCCTGCTGCCGCAGCCGAGGGCCACGGCGACCTCGTCGATGCCGAGTTCCTCCCAGGTGCTGAGCCGCAGAACCTCCTGATCGGCGGGGGCAAGGCGGGCCAGCGCGTCGTGCACCCAGGCGCCGGGCCGCTCCGAGTCGGGGCTGTCCACGATCTGCCGGCCGTGCGCGGTCTCGTCGTGACCGAGCTTGTCGACCAGTCGCCGCCGTCGCCCGTAGCCGCGTACCGCGTTGGACAGGCAGTTGCGTGCCACGCCGTACAGCCAGGGAAGGGGAGAGTCGGGCAGGTCGGACCGGCGGCGCCAGGCGACGGTGAAGACCTCCGCCACCACTTCCTCGACTTCGCTCGTCCGGCCGTCCAGTCGCCGCGCAACGTACCGGCTGACCGCCCAGTAGTGCTCGCGATAGGCAGCGGCGAAGGTCTCGTCGTTGCTCATGTTCCGTAGGTGTCCGGCAGTCCCTCGATCGTCACAGCTGTACGCGGTGATCCTTGTCGCTCCGCCTCAGTGTGACGCCGGGACGCGCCTCGGACACAGGCGGGGTATGGAGAGCAACACTGTCACCGCGGCGCTCGCGCCCCCGCGTGCGGGCCGCCGCCCGGGCCTCGCCGCCGTCCGCCGGCTGACCACCACCGACCACAAGACGATCGGTACGTTGTACCTGGTCACGTCGTTCGCGTTCTTCTGCATCGGTGGCGTGATGGCGCTGTTCATGCGCGCCGAGCTGGCCCGTCCGGGCACGCAGATCATGTCGAACGAGCAGTTCAACCAGGCGTTCACGATGCACGGCACGATCATGCTGCTGATGTTCGCGACGCCGCTGTTCGCCGGTTTCACCAACTGGATCATGCCGCTGCAGATCGGCGCGCCCGACGTGGCGTTCCCCCGGCTGAACATGTTCGCCTACTGGCTGTACCTGTTCGGCTCGCTGATCGCGGTCGGCGGGTTCCTCACCCCGCAGGGTGCGGCCGACTTCGGCTGGTTCGCCTACAGCCCGCTGTCGGACGCGGTCCGTTCGCCGGGCATCGGCGCCGACATGTGGATCATGGGTCTGGCGTTCTCCGGTTTCGGCACCATCCTGGGTGCGGTCAACTTCATCACCACCATCATCTGCATGCGCGCGCCGGGCATGACCATGTTCCGCATGCCGATCTTCGTGTGGAACGTGCTGCTCACCGCGGTCCTCGTGCTGCTCGCCTTCCCCGTGCTGGCCGCCGCGCTGTTCGCGCTGGAGGCGGATCGGAAATTCGGCGCACACATCTTCGATGCCGCGAACGGTGGTGCCCTGTTGTGGCAGCACCTGTTCTGGTTCTTCGGGCATCCAGAGGTGTACATCATCGCGCTGCCGTTCTTCGGCATCATCAGCGAGGTCATCCCGGTCTTCTCCCGCAAGCCGATGTTCGGCTACATGGGCCTGATCGGCGCGACCATCGCGATTGCCGGTCTGTCGGTGACGGTGTGGGCGCACCACATGTACGTCACCGGCGGTGTGCTGCTGCCGTTCTTCTCCTTCATGACGTTCCTCATCGCCGTGCCGACCGGCGTGAAGTTCTTCAACTGGATCGGCACGATGTGGAAGGGGTCCTTGTCGTTCGAGACCCCGATGCTGTGGGCCACCGGCTTCCTGATCACCTTCACCTTCGGTGGTCTGACCGGTGTCATCCTGGCCTCGCCGCCGATGGACTTCCATGTCTCGGACTCCTACTTCGTGGTGGCGCACTTCCACTACGTGGTGTTCGGCACGGTGGTGTTCGCGATGTTCTCCGGCTTCCACTTCTGGTGGCCGAAGTTCACCGGCAAGATGCTCGACGAACGCCTCGGCAAGATCACCTTCTGGACGCTGTTCATCGGCTTCCACGGCACCTTCCTCGTCCAGCACTGGCTGGGCACGAACGGAATGCAGCGCCGGATCCCCGACTATCTGGCCGTGGAAGGGCTGACACCCCTCAACACGGTGTCCAGCATCTTCTCCTTCGTCCTCGGGCTGTCCCTGCTGCCGTTCTTCTACAACGTGTGGAAGACCGCCAAGTACGGCAAGAAGGTCGAGGTCGACGACCCGTGGGGTTACGGCCGTTCGCTGGAGTGGGCGACGTCCTGCCCGCCGCCGCGGCACAACTTCCTCGTCCTGCCGCGGATCCGTTCCGAGTCCCCGGCGTTCGACCTGCACCACCCCGAAATCGGCGCCGTGGCCGGGCAGTTGCCTGCGCCGGAGAGGGTTCTGCGGTGACGGCGATGGACGAACGACCGGTCGACGCGCGGGCGTTGATCGACGAGCTGGAGGGCCATCTCCTGATCGAGGCCACCCGGGGTGAAGGGCGGGCCGAAGCAGGCCGCTTCAGCCGGCAGTTCGGGTGGCTCACCGACAGTCAGCGGGCCGAGGTCGAGGAGCGGTTCACGGAGCAGTACGTGTCATTTGCGCGGGTTTCCTGGCGGCGGACGGTTCGGCGGGGTGATGAACTGCGGGGAGAGTACGAGGAGGCGTATCGGACACTAAGTCAACGGCTGCTTGCGGTGTGGCTGTTCGGGATGGCGTGCCTGACCGCGGTGGCCGTGCTGGCCGTTTCCTGTGTCTGACCTGGTCCTGGCGAACAACCTATGGACCTCGGCAGTTCATGGCGGCTCATCAGCCCAACCGGCAAGCCATGTTGGCCGTTGGGGTATCTGGGCGAGGCTCGGACGACCACCGTCCACGCCGAAGCAGTGGCCAAGAAGTCAGTGGGCTGGAAGACCGAAGCGATCCAGGTCCCGGTCACCGCCCAGGAGAAGGGCGAGGCGATCCATGAACTGGCGCGCGATGACGAGGCGGTGGCGGCGCAGGTGGCCACCGACTTCCTGCGCCGGCCGGAGGAGGCGTTCAAGGCCATGCGCGATGCCGAGGCCCGGGAGAACGTGAACGAGGCCCAGTTCGAGCAGGCCGGCCTCGACGACGACCAGTTCGACGAGGAGTACGAGGAAGCCTTCGCCGAAGAGGGCGAGCCCTTCGACGACCCGGCCCACATCGTCCACAGCTGGCGGAAGTCGATGGAGTTCAACGACCTGATAGCCGTCTGCCAGGGGTTCATCGCCGGGGCCGCGCGGCTGGTCCCGAGGCTGCGCGGGCACGAGTTCACCGACACCCAGACGAAGGCGTTGGAAAACCACTTGGAGAAGATCCGCGCGACGACCGACTGGATCCAGGACGGCTTCGCCGTCCTCGCCAAGCGGTGGCGAGTTGAACGGGCCATCTCGTGGATCATGAGAGCCCGCAGAAACGTCCGCGACTACGAGCGGCTCATCTCCCACAGCGAAACCCACATCATCTGGACCTTCATCACCCTGATGACGCGCCGTCTCACCCGGCCTCCCCGGCCGCCGCGTTCCGCACCGCATCCCGTCAAACCGGCCGCGATGGACAACAAGCCCAGGCCCATACGCCTACGGACACGGCAACCGCGCACCATCCGCCTCGCCCCCGCGGCGTTGTCCTGGCCGCGGCGCCCTCACGGCATCACTCCGAGTCTTCAGTACGCCATTCTTCTTCGAGAATGCTGAACGTCAGGGAGTCCCGCCACCCGTTCCGTATCCATGCCGGGTGTCGAAGGCGCCCCTCGTAGTCGCCCTGGCGCTGCGTGTGACTGCGCGGACATGCAGCTCGCCCACAAGGACGTCTGCCAGGCGCTGGGCACCGGGACGGAGCCCCGTCACGTCGAAGGTGTCCGGGCCGAGCTGAAGCGCCTGGTCAGCCGAGGCATCCTCGCCGAATCCGAGCCCGGTCTCTTCGTCCTGCCGCCGACTACTCGACCCGCGTCGCAGCCCGCAGACCTAGGAGTCAATGGCTCGCAGTCGATGAGGTAGGGGCCAGGCTCGGCCGGAGCCGGGCGGGAAGACGTCGGACAGCATGGCGTGCTGCGTACGACAGTTGACAGCCCGAACGCAGCACGTCAGAGTCCCGGCGTGAGTGAGACCAACGATCTGACGCCGGCCGAGGTACGCATATGGCGGGCCTTTCCGCGAGGCGAGTCCGTGGACTTCCGCGCCGCCGAGAACGAGGATCCGGCGCTCGGCAACACCTGGGGCGCCGAGCGGACCATACGGGCGAGTGTGCTGCGGGCGCTGCTGCTCAAGGCTCCGCAGGAGGAGGGGGAGATCGCCGCGCTCAAGATCACGGGGGCGCGGATCACTGGCGTACTGGACCTGAAGTACGCCACGATCGACGCCGCCATCCGGCTGAGCCACTGCCAATTCGACGGTGCTCCCGACCTGTACGGTGCCCAGCTGCGCCAGCTCAATCTGAGCAAGTCCGTTCTGCCGGGCCTGACCTCGGCGACCTTGCGGGTCGAGGGGGTGCTGCGGCTGACGGACTGCCGTATGCGGGGGCCGGTGCGGCTCGGTGGGGCGCAGATCTCCGGGGCGCTGTTCATGGAGCGGGCGGAGTTCACGGCGCCGGACGACTCTGAGCCGGTGCTGCAGCTCAACCAGGCCGCGATCGGGGACGACTTGTGGGCGCCAGAGATGCGCGCGCACGGCCAGGTACGGCTCACCGGCGCCTCCGTCGCCGGGCGGATCAACGTTCAGGACGCCGAGTTCAGCAAGCCCGGTGGCACCGCGCTGGACGCGCAGAACCTCAACGTGGGAGCCCATGTACGGGCGCGGTGCGTTCGAGCGCAGGGGCGTGTCGAGCTCCGAGGATCGCGCATATCGGGCCGTCTCGACCTGCTCCACGCCCGCCTCTCGCATCCGGGCGACACGGCACTGCGGGCGAGCAGTTGTGTCATCGGTGAACTCTGGCTGCGCAGCGGTGATCGCATCGAGGGCGCCTTGAATCTACGGCGTTCTCAAATAGAGATCCTGACCCTTGAACCGGAGATGCTGCCGGATCAGGTGTATCTCAGCAACCTCACGTACACCGTACTCACCCCGCACGAGCCCGCCGAGCGCCGCCTTCCGATGCTTGAGCGGGACGGTGAGCGGTATGAGCCGTACGGCTACGAGCAGTTGACGGCCGCCTACCGCCACATCGGTGACGACGACGCGGCCCGGCTCGTCCAACTCGCAAAGCAGCGCCGCCGACGCGCCACGCTCACCTGGTACGGACGGCTGTGGGGGTACGTCCAGGACGTCACTGTGGGCTACGGCTTCCGCCCGTTGCGTGCGGCCGTCTGGCTGCTGTCCCTCATGACCATCGGGTCGATAGCGTACGGCCTGGACCACCCACGCCCCATCAAGGTGGACGAGGCCCCTGACTTCAACTCCGTGTTCTACACCCTCGACCTGCTCCTACCGGTCATCAACTTCGGTCAGGAGGCATCGTTCGCCCCTGACGGCTGGCACCAATGGTTGTCGTACGTCCTGATCATCACCGGCTGGATCCTGGCGACGACGGTCGTCGCGGGCGTGACCCGTATGGTCAGCCGCCAATGACCCGCTCTGGAAATCCCGAAAACCTCGCAGAACGCCCTCTCAGTGGCTGGTCCTCAGTGTTTGGTCCCCAAGGCTGGAAACGACAAGCCTCTGGGAGACAGGCCCACGAGTGAATGGCCTGCCAGTCATCAAACGCGATTTTCTCCAAGGACACCGAGTGCTGACTCATGGGTTGATTTTGTCAACTGGAGTCAGACAGGGCTACGGGTTCAAGGACACCCACTCACTGATCACCTGGGCCGCCATCACCATCATGACCAGGCGCATCACCCGCCGGGCCGCGTCATCTCCTCGGTCAGCACCGGCGCAAACCGCAATGTCTGCACCGATCCTCCCATTGAAGAACCAGCTGAGACTACGTCCTGGCGATCTCTTGCCGGAGCTGATGGGTGAAGCGGCGTAGCAGATCCTCCGTTTCCCTGTGCTCTGCCCTGCGATCGTCCCTGCCCTCGCTGGGCCGGGAGCTCCAGACCCGACGCGCGAGAGCGTCGGCGAGATCGACGGTGTCGTCGGCGCACAGTAGGTAGAGGGCTGACCGGGCTTCCTGCATCCGGCTCACCAGTTCGTTGGCCCCGGCACCGTCGTCACTCAGCCGTGTTTCCCGGAGGTAGTCGATGAGCTGGACCACGGCGGTGTTGAAGCCGACCCCGGCCTTCAGCTTCTGCTCGCGCAGCCACATGCGGTCCTGCCGGCGCGCAGTGAACCAAGCCCCGAACACGGCCCCTATGAGGCCGAAACCAGCCCCGATGGCCACGGAAAGGATGTTCACCACGCCAGCTCCCCCCACACACAGCTGGCAGCAGGCTACAGAAGCCATCAAGCACCCAACTTTATGGGTGTCCGTGCGAAGCCGGGCGAACTCCACCAAGGGAAAGCGACGAACAGCGCGAGTGGCTTGAAGACGATGCTTTGGGGACGCGGCGCCCCTGATTCGTATCCGCCTCAACGGCCATACACGGACAACGGCGGCCGAGCATCAGAAACACGTGCGTACCGAGCGTCACAGATCAGCAGATCTGACACAGCTTCTCAGCGGGGTCAAAACCGGCGACAGCGCTCCTCGGTATCCCGCGGAATCGCCCCCGGTTTGGTGGAACGTGCCACGGTGCGCTTTGGTGGGCATGCCGGCCATCGGGAAGACACAGATCGCTGCCGAGTACGCCCACCGGTTCGCCGCCCAGTACGACGTGGTGTGGTGGGTACCCGGCCGCGAGCCTCGCGGCGGCGGAACGCTCACATGGCGACCTCTGCGACGGAACGACCCAGTGCGAGAACGTCGTACGCCGCTGCTCGGCACTGCTCGGTCCCGGCCACCCCTACACCGCAGGGGCAATGACGAACCTCGCGGTGGCTCAACGGGTGGGCGGCGATCCGGCAGGTGCACGGGCTCTCGATGAGCAGGCCATGAACACCTTGGTGGAAGCCCTCGGAGTCAGTCACCCCTGGACGCTCGGCGCCGCGCACAACCTCGCCACGGATGTGAGTCTCGGCCAATGTCCAGAGGACGCCCTTTCACTGGCACAGGACATCGCCCAACGCGCGGCGCGGGTGCTGGGGGCCCGCCATCCGCAGACGCTGCTGGCGCAGGTGGCAGTCGCTGCGGAGCTGCGCCCCATACGCAGAAGCCAGGAAGCAGATCTGATGGAGACAGAGGCCCTGACCGGTCTCACGGAGACGCTGGGCAAGCAGCACCTCTCACCGCGGCCGCGTACGCCCGCAGCCGTCCCGTCTGGACCTTCGATCCGCTGCCGATGTGACCCCGTACGGACTTCCAGAACCCACCTCGGCCGAGTCCTAGCCGACCCGCTCCGCCAGGAAGTGTTCCCAAGTCCGCTTGCCCACTGTGGTGTTCGTGAGGGAGAGGTTGTTGCCTGCGCGGTAGGCGCGGCCCGCCTTTCCTGGCATGCGGACGGGGAGCATGGGGCGGCGCTTGTCCTGCGCCTTCAGGTAGGTGGTGAGCAGGTCGGCCAGGGCGTAGACCGTCGGGCCGGTCAGGTCGGGAACCAGGCCGGCCGGCTTGGCGAGGGTCAGTTCCACCAGTCGGGCGGCCACGTCGCGGGAGTCGACCGGCTGGAACCGGAGTCCGCCCGGGACCGGGATCACGGGCAGCTTCGTCATCCCCTGCGCCATCTTCAGGACCAGGTCATGGAACTGGGCGGACCGCAGTGTCGTCCACGGCAGGCCGGAGTCGGCCACGGCACGTTCCGCGCCGCGCTTGGCCCGGAAGTAGCCCAGCGGGACCGCGTCCGCGCCGGTGACAGAGATGTACACCAGATGCCGTATCCCGGCGCGTGACGCGGCCCGCACGAGGTTGCGGGTCGCCTCGTCGTCGCCCTTGGGACCGCCCGCGAGGTGGAGGACGGTCTCGACTCCTGCCAGCGCGGCCTCGATGCCCTCGCCCTTGAGCAGGTCTGCGGTCACATACTCGACGCCGTCACCGGATGCGCGGCCGTGTCTGCTGAGGACCCGCACGTCGCGGCCGGCCTCCCGCAGGAGGGGGACGACGTGGCTGCCCAGGGTGCCCGTACCGCCGGTGACCAGGATGGGAGTCGTCATGGTTGCTCCGTAAATCGCTCGGCCCGGGAGTCCGGCTCCCGGTACCTTCGGCTGGGTTTTCTGTGGATCTACTGCCATGACCCCGGCCGACGAAGGAATGTGACACGTGAGCGAGCTCGACTGGCTGACCGAGGGTTTCGAAGAGCACCGGGCCCGTCTGCATGCGATGGCGTACCGGATGCTCGGTTCCGCGAGTGAGGCCGACGACGCTCTTCAGGACGCCTGGCTGCGGGTGGGTCGCGCCGACACCGACGGCGTGGAGAACATCGGCGGGTGGCTGACGACCGTGGTGGCGCGGGTGTGCCTCAACATGTTGCGCTCGCGGGAGCACCGCCGTGAGGAGTCGCTCGAAGCGCAGGTGACCGTTCCGGCGCGCGGCCAGGACGATGGGCGCGATCCCGAGGAGGAGGCTCTGCTGGCCGACTCGGTCGGGGTGGCCCTGCTGGTCGTGCTGGACACGCTGTCCCCTGCCGAGCGGCTCTCCTTCGTTCTGCACGACATGTTCGCCGTGCCCTTCGACGAGATCGGCCCGATGCTGGAGCGTTCTCCGGCCGCAGTGAGACAGCTAGCGAGCCGTGCCAGGCGCCGGGTCAAGGGGGCCTCGCCGCTGCCCGAGGCCGATCTGGCCCGTCGGCGCCGCGTCGTGGACGCCTTCCTGGCCGCCACCCGCGGCGGGAACTTCGACGCACTGGTCGCCCTGCTCCACCCCGACGTGGTGCTGCACGCCGACAGGTCGGTCATCCCGACGCCCGAACCCGTCGTGGTGAGCGGTGCGCACCCGGTCGCCAAGGGCGCGATGGCCGCCACGGGCCGGGCCCGGTTCACCGGTCCCGCACTGGTGAACGGTTCGGTCGGACTCGCGATGGCTCCGCACGGGCGACTCTTCCTGGTGCTCGCCTTCACGATCACGGACGACCTGATCACCAGGATCGACGTCGTCGCGGACCCCGATCGCCTCGACGAACTGGAGCTCGCGGTGCTCGACGGCTGACGGCGGTGCGGCGCGTCGGTGTGCGGTCCCTATGACCCGTACGGCACGCGCCGCATACTGGCCGTCATGCGTGTAGCGATCATGACGGCCGGGTCGCGGGGCGACGCCGCGCCGTACACGGGACTTGGGCACGGGCTGGCGCGGGGTGGGCACGAGGTCACCGTGGTGACGCACGCGTGCTTCGAACCGCTGGTGGCGGCCGCCGGGGTGGGGTTTCATCCGCTGCCCGTGGATCCGCGGGCGGAACTGGAGTCCGTACGCGGGCTCGCGCTGCATCGCAGTGTCACCGGGATCGGGAAGCTGGCCCGGGTCGTCGAGATGGCCAGGTCGCTGGTGGGGCGGATGGCCGACGATCTGGTGGCCGCCGCCGGAGCCGCCGATGTGCTGCTGCTGTCGAGTTCGCTGGGGCCCCTCGGTCATGCCATCGCCGAGGGGCACGCGCTGCCGAGCATGGGTGTCTATCTCCAACCCCTCGCTCCCACGGGGGAGTTCGCGCCCCCGGTGATCGGCACCCGCTCCCTGGGGCCGGCCGGGAACCGGCTCGCGGGGCGGGCCGTCAATGTCGCCGTCGAGCGCATCTTCGCCGACACCACACGGTCGCTGCGGGCCCGGCTCGGGCTGCCGCCGCTCGGTTCGCGGGCCGCCCGGCGTGCCCGTGAGCGGCAGGACTGGCCGGTCCAGCACGGCTTCAGCCCACTGGTGGTGCCCCGGCCGCGCGACTGGCGGCCAGGGCTCGGCATCGCCGGGTACTGGTGGCCGTACGACCGCGACGCCCAACTCCCGGACAGGCTGCGGGACTTCCTGGACGCCGGGGCTCCTCCGGTCTACTTCGGTCTCGGCAGCGCGACCGTGCCGAATCCCGAGCGGTTGAGCGAGGAGGTCGTACGGGCCCTGCGCGCGGCCGGGGTGCGTGGCGTCGTGCAGCGCGGCTGGGCCGGGCTGGAGGCCACCGGGGACGACATGTTCACCGTGGACGAGGTCCCGCACGCGGCGCTCTTCCCGAGGATGGCCGCGGTGATCCATCACGCGGGTGCGGGCACGACCGCCGCGGCCCTGCGCGCCGGGGTGCCTGCCGTGCCCGTACCGATCCAGTTCGACGAGGCGTTCTGGGCCGCCCGGCTCGTCGCGCTCGGAGTGGCTCCGGAGGCCGTTCCGCTGCGCAGGCTCGGTGCCGAGTCGCTCGGCGGTGCCGTGGCGCGTGCCGTCACCGAGCCCGTGTACGCGCGCCGCGCGAAGGCGCTGGCCGACCGACTCCGGGACGAGGACGGGGTGGGTCCCGTCCTCGCCGCCATGGACCGGCTGGCCGGAGGAAACTGAAGCACCGTGAGCCGCCGGCGCCCTTCTCCACAGGTCAGGGCGCCGCGGCCCGGCGACAGCCCCCTACCCCACGGTGACGTGCACCGTCATCTCGTCGGCCCCGGGTGTGCCCACCGTCTCGATGGTGACCCCCGTCCAGGTGCCCTGGGGCAGGTTCAGCGCCGGAACCGTCTTCTCGCCGACCGTGGTGTTGTCCTTGAACGGGTACAGGTCGTCGCTGTCACCGCGGTTGCCCCGGCCGAACATCCGGGAGAGGTCGCCGCGGCCGTCCGCCTGGAGGAGTTCGATGGCCAGGTTCTGTTCGTCGTTGACGTTGTCGATCGATTCGTCGACGACGTAGACGGCGATCCCCTCGTCGGGCAGGAAGGCGTCCTGGCCGCGACGGCGACGATACTCGACGAGTATGTACTGGCTGTCGGACATGGTCGCGGGGTTCTGGATGAACACCGCCTCGCCGTCCTCCGCCGCGGGCCGCAGCCTGATGTCCCGGGTGGTCTTGTTCACCACCTGGGGCTCGATCCAGCCGTGGAACATGCGCAGCATGGCGGTCGGGAAGACCGGGGTCAGCCCGCCGTTGCCCCATGAACCGCCCGCCATCAGGCAGTAGTTGCCGAGCCCGGCCGAGCGGGTCAGCTGCTGCTGCCCGGTGTCGTAGTAGTCGGCCCAGCGCGCCGCGAGGTGGCCCCACTCATGGGCGCAGACGCCGACGGCACTGTCCTCGGGGACGGTCAGGAAGGTACGCGCGGACAGGCCCGGACCGACGTCGACGCCCCCGGGGATCGTCCACTTGAGGCTCCACAGGTCGCCGCGCTGGGTCGTCTGCTCGGCGCCGCGTCCGGCGTGGATGACGAACAGGGCGGTGACAACTCCTTCGTCGAGCGCGTCGAAGGAGGTGAAGTCGACTCCGGCGTCGCGGGCCGCCAGTACGGCGTCACGCGCCAACCCCTGTGAGTTGCGTGGGAAGTTGGCGTTCATGCCGGAGTTGCCGTCGGCGTAGAAGGAGAGCGGCTGCGGCATCCGGAACCAGCCGTGCACCTCGCCCTGGACGTCGATGCCGGTACTCGGTGACGTGTCGAAGGCGCTGACGTCGCGGTAGAACGAGCGCATGCTGCCGGTCGGGAACTCGTCGAGGCCGAAGAGCATGCTGTCGTAGTGGCCGGGGCCGTGGTCGACCTCGTGCGGCTGGTCGGGAAAGTCGACGAGCAGCACCAACGTCCTGATGGTTCCCCGGAGTTGGGACGACGGCCGGGTGATGAGCTGCTTGTCGGTGCTGGGGCCCGGGTCGAGGGCTCCGTCGTCGAGGCCGACGAGGTTCTCGCCCCGTCGTCCCGCGCGCCAGACGGTGTAGTACTCCTCGAACGTCATGCTGCCGGGTAGGCGGCGTTGCTTGAGCAGTTCGAGATAGCGGGCGTACAGCTGCGCCAGGGCCTGGGGCGACAGCGGCACCGGACAGGCGGCGGAACAGTCGTGAACTGGTCGTACAGGGCTGAGCGTATGACGCATCAGGCACCCCCTTCAGCGGACGAGCCCCTCTTGCCGGACACGGAGGATCCAGAAGAATCCGGCCATTCGAAGGCGCCACACGAAGACCGTACGCTTTCTCATAGTTGGGGGCGGGTTCCCTGTCAATGTCCGGCCGCAGGGCGGAACTTGATGCCCGGAAGCGGAACTCCCGGGCCCTCCGCCCGCTCCCCCACCGGAACCTACGCACCCTCCGGCCGCCACCCCGCCGGTCGCAGAATCCCCAGCAGCAGCCCGACCAGTTCGTCCACGACCTCGTCGAGGCTCGCGTCGACCCAGCCCGAACTCCAGTCGTGCAGCAGTCCGTTGACGCCGCCGATGAACGCGGCCGCGGCGACCCGGTAGTCGCGGGGCGCCGCTTCGCCCCGGTCCGCGGCGGCCGTGGCCTCGGCGCAGATGAAGTCGACCCAGCGGGAGCGGCGGGCCAGCCGCTGCCGTTCAAGGCGCGGGCTCACGCCGATGATCTCGACGAAGGTGATGCGCAGGCGGCGCGGATCGCCGGTGACGTTGGCGGCGTAGGCGCGGAAGGCGGCCGTGGCGCGTCCCTCGATCGGCAGTCCGTCCGCCTCGGCGAGGCCGGTCAGGGCGGCCTCCTCGGCCCAGTCGTTGACCTGGAGGTGGAGGGCGGCCAGGACGTCTTCGAGGGTGCGGAACTCCTCGTAGAACTGACGGGTGGACAGGCCGGCGGCCTCGCTCAGGGCGGAGACCGTCGTGGCGCGGTAGCCGGGGGCGTCCCCGAACAGCTGCAGTCCGGCGTCCAGGAATCTCCGGCGACGCTCGGACTTCCGTTCCTCGGCGGTCTTGCCGCCGTAACGGCCGGTCGGCGCTCTGAGCCTGCCCGCCACTGAACCTCCCTGATCGGCCCGATGGCCAATCTTGTCCTGTCCGGAGTCTTGTGGAGAGCGGTCCCCTCTCCTTACTTTCCAGTAAGTCCAATCTGAACGTACGCGTTTTCAGATTCTCGACCTTGTCATGCTCCCCACACATAGGAGAGATCGGTCATGTCTGCCCTCAGAGCCCGGCACGCGTGGTCCATCGCGGCCGCCCTCGTCCTGACCGTCACCGCACCGGCCGCCGCGACCAGCGCCGCGACCGGCGCCTCGACCGCCTCCGCGGATCTGCGGGAGGTGATGTTCGTCGGCAACAACTGGGACGGCACCGCCGACGTCATCAAGTCCGGCGGCGACTTCGCGAAGGTCGGCCGGATCAACGTCATCCCGGACAGGGACGCGCGGATGGCGGAGATCAACGCCGACCCGATCAAGTGGATCGCCTTCATGACCATCCGCAACAGCGTGGGCGAGGGTCACGACCAGTTCGTCGACGACATGTACTCCACCCCCGACGGCAGGTCGATGGTGGTCTCCCGGCCGAGCTTCGCCGACGTGGTCTCGATCGACCTCGCCTCGGGCGACATCAACTGGCGCTTCCCCGTGTCGGGCTTCCGCGCCGACCACATGGCGGTCTCCCCCGACGGCACCCGGGTCGCCGTCTCGGCCTCCACCTCCAACACCGTGCACGTGCTGGACATCAACACGGGCAAACAGGCGGGCTCGTTCGCCACGGGTGACAAGCCGCACGAGAACATCTTCACCAGCGACGGCAAGCAGATCTGGAACATGGCGATCGGCGACGTCAACACCGCGACCGACGCCCCCTGGCTGGACTGGACGAAGGGCGACCGCAAGATCACGGTCGTCGACGCGACCACGTTCAAGCAGGTGAAGGTCATCGACATGCGGGAGCGGCTCGACGCGATCGGCCTCACCGACTACTCCGACGCGGTCCGCCCGGCGGCCTTCAGCCCGGACGAGTCGAAGCTCTACTTCCAGGTGTCGTTCTTCAACGGCTTCTTCGAGTACGACATCGCCACGGACCGGATCACCCGCACCAAGACTCTGCCGATGAACCCCTCGACCAGCACCGACCGCACCACCTGGGTCAACGACTCGCGCCACCACGGGATCTCGATGAAGCCCGACGGCACCAAGCTGTGCGTCGCGGGCACGATGGACGACTACGCGACCGTGGTCGACCGCGCCACCCTCCAGGAGGGCCCGCTCGTCACCGTCTCCAAGCCCTACTGGGCGACCGTCAGCGGTGACGGCAAGTCCTGCGTGGTCTCCGAGAGCGGCGCCGACCAGGTCACGGCGATCGACTTCAACACGGGCAAGAAGACGGTGTCCGTGCCGGTCGGCGACCACCCGCAGCGTGTCCGACTGGCCCACGTCCCGGCCGACTGGACGGGGACGACCGCCGACTGACCTGCTCCGCCCGCCTTCCCCGCGCCCCTTGGGGGCGCGGGGCTGTGACATTCTGCGGCTCCGCCGCCTGAGCGCGGCCAGCCACGACGAGTCGGCGGACGGAACACCCGCCGGCAGAGCCTCTAGTTGAACTCGGACGCCGTCCAGGAAGCCAGCTCCGAACGCGCCGCGCTCAGCACCGCGGCAGACGGGGCGGTCGCACCGTTGGTGACCAGGGCATAGTGCAGCGTGCCCGAGTCGGCAGCGGTGAGGAGCAGCCGCCGACTACCGGTGCCACCCGGCTCGGCAGCCGTGGCGATCGGAGTGGTGCGGGTGTACGCGGGCGGACCGAACACCGTCCCGAGGTCGGAGACCACCGTGGTCGACGCGTTCGGGAAGGACGCCGGAAGATGCAGTTCCGTCGGCTCGGCACTGCCGTCGGAGCGCCAGACCTGCAGCGCGTACTGCCCCGAGCCCACCAGCTGGGCGACGTTCGGCAGGGAACTCGGCACCGGGTTCCACGTCAGCGTCGTGGAGCCGTCCCGTGAGCGGTCCTCGTAGGTGAAGGCGAGCGAGCGGCCCGCCGTGGCGCTGGGGTAGACGCGGTCGAGCATCCGCGCGTCCTGGCGCAGTACGGCCTTGCCGGAGTCGTCGAGTCGTACCGCGGACAGGTCCTCGTCGTTCCAGGCGTCACCCTCGGTCTGGACCTCGTTCGGGTTGTCGTTCATCAGCTCGTGGTGGCGGCCGTTGTAGATGTCCCACTGCCACTGGGAGCCGGACAGGACGGGACCCGAACTCGCGGGGTTCGCCCACCAGTTGGCGCCCTTCACACGGGAGTCGAGGGCCTGGTACATCGCCTTGTAGACCGTCGGCGCCTTGTCGGAGACGGAGCCGGTGAGCGGGTGCCCGAACTCGCTGATGATCGCCGTCGTCCCGGTGGCCGTGGCCCGGTCGCGGACGGTGCCGAAGTCGCCGACGTACTGGCCGTCCTCCGCCTTGCCCCACATGAAGACGCCGGAGATGGCCTTCTGGTCGTAGAAGTGGGTGTTGAAGACGTAGCGCGACCCGAGGGTCGAGTCGAGCAGTCCGCCCTCCTGCTTCTGGAAGTCGATGTTGGCGTTCCAGAAGAGGTTCGGCTCGACGAAGGCCGGCTTGGACTGCCAGCCCGCCGCGTCCATCCGGGCGCGGAACTTGACGTAGAACGGCCACAGGACGTCCTTCTCCCACGCCCGGCTGGTCTGGCCCGAGTCGTAGGTGCCGGCGTGCGGCTCGTTCCACGGGTCGAAGCCGACGACGCCCGCGAACTGGGTCGGGGTGAGGTTCTGCTTCACGTACGCCATCGTCTTCTGGGCGGTGTCGAGGAAGGCGTCCTGAAGGCCGTACTCGTTGTGCCAGAAGTCGTAAGTGGCCTGTGTCACGGCCGCGTTGGAGGTGATGTTCTGGCCCCAGAACGGGCAGATGCCGCAGTACTCGTCCGGGTAGTCACCGAGGTCGACGGCCCACTTGGGGGCGCCGTCTCCGGTGTACCAGCTGTCCGAGTCGAACAGCCAGCGGGAGTAGAGGTCCTGGTGGAAGTCGGGGTACACGCGGATGCCGGCGTCCAGGAACGCGCGTATCTGGGCGGTGGCTGCCGCCAGATAGGCCGAGTCCACCTGGCCGCGCACGGGCTCCGCGTACACCCAGGAGAGCAGGAAGCGGACGGAGTTGCCGCCGCCGAGCGCCCGGAGCGCGGTCGCGGACTTCTTGGCGTCCGCGACCGAGGCGAAGGGAAGGCCGTTGTTCTCCTTGAGTTTCGTCTCGCCGGAGACGTTGTAGCCGCGCAGCACGACCTCGCGGCCGAGGCCGTCGGTGAAGCGGCCGTTCTGGACCGTGAGGGTCTCGGCGGCGGCCGGGTCGAACCACAGATCGTCGGGGAGGGCTGAGGCGGGCTGAGCTCCGGTGGTCGTCAGGAGACCGGTCAGGAGTACGAGGACGCCGAGCAGATGCGCACGCAACTTCGACATGTGCACAACAGTCGCGGGTGCCTCTTCGGCCCGTCAAGACTCCTGACTTGAGAGTAAGTCACCTTTTCCGGAATGGAGTTGTGTAGGTCACCCGCCGATCACCCGCCGATTCGCCGCGTCACGTTCAGCAGGTACTCCTTGCGGTTGAGCGGGTTGTGATCGGTACGCGGCCGCTCTCGGACCGTGCCTCGCGCGAGCGGCGCGTAGTGGTCGAACGCCGCCTCCAGTTCGCCTTCTCCGCTGGTCAGACCCGGTAGCTGTTGCTCAAGGCCGTGCACCTGGGCCGCGGGGATCGCGCCCTCCAGCACACATGACGTGCCCCGTGTCTCCGTCGTCCGGGGCACCGCCCGCAGCCCGGCGAGGACCGGGAGCAGGGCACCCAACGAGTCCACCGGAGCCTCCAGGCGGAATCGGTGCATCGGCTCGTACACCTGGCTGCCGGCCTCTCGCAGCGCGTCCATCAGGACGAGCGGGGTGAGGCCGCGGAAGTCCGCTCCCGTGCTCGACATGCTCTTGTCGAAGCCCTGGTGCGCGTGGCTCTGCCGGGGCGAGTAGCCGGAGTGCGTCATGGTGACCGTGCAGTCGGGGATCCGCCAGCCGTGGATTCCCTGGTCCAGGGTCTCCCTCACCGTGTCCTCGACGGCCTTGAAGAAGGCGTACGGCATCGACCCCAGCTCGACCTCCAGCCGGAACTCCACACCGGAGCCGACCGGAGCCGGATCGACGCGCACCCCGACCGTGGCGAGGAACGGGTTGGGTTCCTTGCCGTTGAACTCGACCGCCGAGCCGCTGCCGACGGGCCGCTCGACACAGATCGTCGTCGTCTCGCGGAAGCCGACGTCGAGGCCGAACTCGTCGGCCAGGGTCGCCTGGACGACCTCCTTCTGCACCTCGCCGTAGAGGGACACGGAGATCTCCCGACGCGTCTCGTCCAGACGCAGGTTGATCAGCGGATCCTGCTCGGCGAGCTGGGTGAGTGCGGTGTGCAGGGCGCCCTTGTCCGCGGGACGGCTCGGCACGACGACGGTTTCGAGGGTCGGCGGAGCGAAGAAGTGCTCGTACGACGGGCGCGGCGCACCGATGCTGTCGCCGATCCTGATGCCGTCGAGGCCCCACAGCTTGCCGATCCGGCCGGCGGACAGCAGGCCGTCCCGGGCGTCCGAGCCGCGTTCGAAGACACGGACCGCGGTGACCTTGCCTTCCTTGTCGTCCCCGAAGGTCACCCGGTCCCGGGTGCGGAGGGCGCCGGAGAACATCCGCGCGTACGCGACCCGCTCCCCCGCCCGGCCCCGCTCGACCTTGAACACCGTGCCGGAGACCTGTCCTTCGGTGTCGCTCGCGCCGACGGGGAGCAGGTCTCTGATGCCGGTGATCAGCTCGTCCACGCCCGCGCCCGTCATGGCGGAGCCGAAGAACACCGGGTGCACGAGTGCCTGTCCGGTCTGGTCCGCGAGTGCCGCGCTGAGCAGAGCGTCCGGCACTTCGCCCTCGACGTACGCGGTGAGCAGCCGGTCGTCGTGGTCGGCCAGCACGTCGAGCGCGTCCGGGGCGATCCCCGGAACGAAACGCGCCCCGGGCGTGCCCTGTCCGACGGTCCGGCCCATCGGGACCACGGCCGG
Organism: Streptomyces sp. NPDC050988; assembly: GCF_044456225.1. NCBI lineage: Bacteria > Bacillati > Actinomycetota > Actinomycetes > Kitasatosporales > Streptomycetaceae > Streptomyces > Streptomyces sp. NPDC050988. Next base: position 253,577 of record NZ_JBITFQ010000001.1, read on the forward strand.
GGTGAGGCGCTCGGTGACGGCCCGCAGCACGGCCTCGTCCCGTGCGCCGCGCCGGTCGATCTTGTTGACGAAGACGAGCGTGGGAACACGCAGCCGCCGCAGCGTCCGCATCAGGACACGCGTCTGCGCCTGGACGCCCTCCACGGCCGAGACCACGAGCACCGCGCCGTCGAGCACGCTCAGCACCCGCTCCACCTCGGCGATGAAGTCCGGGTGGCCGGGTGTGTCGATCAGATTGACCGTGATGTCGTCGATCTCGAACGAGACGACGGCCGACTTGATGGTGATGCCTCGCTGTCGTTCCAGTGCGAGGGAGTCGGTCTGGGTGCTGCCGTCGTCGACGCTGCCGATCTCGTCGATGACTCCGACGGTGTGCAGCAGCCGCTCGGTCAGGCTGGTCTTACCGGCGTCTACGTGCGCCAGAATTCCAAGGTTCAGCGTGTGCACCGCTTGTCATGTCCTTTGAAGTGAGAGGGATTCCTTCCTGGGTGGACATGAACGGTGCGCGCATTGCTGCTCCTTGACTCCGGTCGACTGTGCCTGGTCCCTGCCTCGCGGCTGATCCCTTTCAGTCCATCAGGCCCTGGCATCCGCGAGCAACGGATTAACGCTCAACAAAGCCTGTCGCGGCACTCGCCCCTCCCCGGACGCGGTCCTAGAGTGACGCCCATCACGTCCGGTGGCTGATTTCCCTCGCACGGTTCCCTGGGAGGGCACATGACCCGTATCTCGGTGAAGGTGGACGGCACGACGTACGAGGACGAGGTGGAACCCCGTCTTCTGCTGATCCACTATCTGCGTGACCGGCTGGGTCTGACCGGCACCCCGATTGGCTGCGACACCTCCAACTGCGGGGCCTGCACGGTCGACCTGGACGGCGAGACCGTCAAGAGCTGCTCCGTGCTCACGGTCCAGGCCGACGGGAGCGAAGTGACCACCGTCCAGGGGCTGGCCACGAACGGGGAGTGGCACCCCTTGCAGAGGGCGTTCCACGAGCGGCACGCCCTGCAGTGCGGGTACTGCACACCAGGGATGATCATGGCCGCGCGTGATCTGCTCCGCGAGAATCCACAGCCGAGCGCGGACGACGTACGGCATGCGCTGGAAGGCAATCTCTGCCGGTGCACGGGCTATCAGAACATCGTGCGCGCGGTGCTGGCCGCTTCCGGGGCCCCCGAGGCGGATGTGGCCTCCGCGGCTTCCGGCCAGGAGGCGAGGACATGAGCGAGCAGATCACCGAGCGCGAGGTCGGCCGGTCCCGTGCTCGCAAGGAGGACGCCCGGCTGATCACCGGTCAGACGAACTGGACCGACAACATCAGCGTCAACGGACTGCTGCATCTGGCCATCCTGCGCAGCCCGATGGCGCACGCCCGCATCGACCGTGTCGACGTGACGCCCGCGCTCGAACGTCCCGGTGTCATCGCCGCGTTCACCGGCCGCGACCTCGCGGAGGGCACGGCCTCGCTGCCGTGCGCCTGGCCGGTGACCGAAGACATCGTGCTGCCGGACCACCCGTCCGTCGCGGTCGACGAGGTGCGGTACGCCGGTGACCCGGTGGCGGTGGTCGTGGCCCGCGACCGGTACGCGGCCGCAGACGCGCTCGAAGCGATCGAGGTCGACTACGAGCCCCTGCCCCCGGTGCTCGACCTGGAGGCCGCCCTCGCCGACGACGCGCCGCTGGTCCACTCGGACAAGGGAACCAACCGCTGTTACGTCTGGCCGCTGGCCACGGGCGAGAACTACGAGACGGTCAAACAGCGCGCCGACGTCGTCGTGCGCCGCCGCTATCTCCAGCAGCGGCTCATCCCCAACGCCATGGAACCCCGCGCGGTGGTCGTCACCCCGCTCGCCGCGTCCGGCGAGTACACGGTGTACTCGGCGACCCAGGTCCCGCACGTCCTGCGCGTGATGCTCTCCATGGTCACCGGAGTCCCCGAGCACAAACTGCGCGTGGTCGCCCCCGACGTCGGCGGCGGCTTCGGCTCCAAGCTCCAGGTGTACGGCGAGGAGGTCATCGCCCTCGACATCGCGCGGCGCCTCGGCCGGCCGGTCAAGTGGACCGAGTCCCGCTCCGAGGGCTTCCTCGCCACCCACCACGGACGCGGTCAGGTCCAGGACATCGAGATCGCCGCCACCCGCGAGGGCAGGCTGCTCGGTCTCAAGGTCGACCTGCTCGCCGACATGGGCGCCTATCTGATGCTCGTCACGCCGGGCATCCCGATCCTGGGCGCCTTCATGTATCCGGCGATCTACAAGATGGACGCGTACGACTTCACGTGCACGGGTGTCTTCACGACGCGCACGCCCACGGACGCGTACCGGGGTGCCGGGCGCCCTGAGGCCACATACGCCATCGAGCGGATCATGGACGAGCTGGCCGTCGAACTCAGCCTGGATCCGGTGGAGTTGCGGCGCCGGAACTGGATCGGGCACGACGAGTTCCCGTACACGTCGGTCGCCGGACTGACCTACGACAGCGGCAACTACGAGGCCGCCACGGACAAGGCGCTCACCCTCTTCGGGTACGACGAGCTGCGCGCCGAGCAGGCCAAGCGGAACGAGAGCGGTGACTCCGTGCGGCTCGGGATCGGTGTGTCCACGTACACCGAGATGTGCGGGCTCGCGCCGAGCCGGGTGCTGCGGGATCTGCGGTACGCGGCCGGCGGCTGGGAGGCGGCGAGCATCCGCATGCTGCCCACCGGCAAGGTCGAGGTGGTCACCGGGACCAGCCCGCACGGGCAGGGGCACGAGACCTGCTGGAGCCAGATCGCCGCCGATGTGCTCGGGGTGCCCTTCGAGGACGTCGAGGTCGTGCACGGCGACACCAGGTCGGCGCCGCAGGGCATGGACACGTACGGGTCGCGCTCGCTCGTCGTCGGAGGCTCGGCCGTGCATCACGCGGCCCAGAAGGTGGTCGACAAGGCGCGGAAGGTGGCCGCGCATCTGCTGGAGGCCAGCGAGCACGACCTGGAGTTCACGGACGGCGCGTTCTCCGTGAAGGGGTCGCCGGAGGCGCGCAAGACGATCCAGGAGGTCGCCTTCGAGACGTTCTCCTCGCACGATCTGCCCGACGGCATGGAACCGACCATCAACGCCGAGCACCTGGTCGACCCGGACAACTTCTCCTATCCGCACGGCACCCACCTGTGCGCGGTCGAGGTCGACACGGAGACCGGGCGGACGTCGATCCGTTCGTACGTCTGCGTCGACGACGTCGGCCGGGTCGTCAACCCCGTGATCGTCGAGGGACAGGTGCACGGCGGGCTCGCCCAGGGCATCGCTCAGGCCCTGTACGAGGAGGCGGTGTACGACGACGAGGGCAACCTGGTCTCGGGCACGATGGCCGACTATCTGGTGCCCTCCGCGGTGGACCTGCCCGAGTTCACGACCGGCCGCACGGAGACGCCCGCCACCTCGAATCCCTTGGGGGTGAAGGGAGTTGGCGAGGCCGGCACGATCGCCTCGACACCCGCCGTCGTCAACGCGATCGCGGACGCGCTCCGGCCGCTGGGCGTCCGGGACATCGCGATGCCCTGCTCGCCGGGGCGGGTCTGGGAGGCCCTGCAGTCCGCTCAGGCCAGGGAGGAGACCCGGTCATGATTCCTCCGGCATTCGAGTACGTCAGGCCCACGAGCGTCGACGAGGCCGTACGGACGCTCGGCGACGCGGGTGAGGACGCGAAGGTACTCGCGGGCGGGCAGAGCCTTCTCCCGCTGCTGCGCCTGCGGCTCACCTTCCCCGAACTGGTCGTGGACGTCGGCCGGATACCCGGGCTGCGCGGGGTGCGTGAGGACGGCGGCACGCTCGTCATCGGCGCGCTGACCACGCACCACGACGTCCTCGCGGATCCGCTGGTACGCCGTCACGCGGGCCTCCTCGCGGCGGCCACGGCGACGGTCGCCGACCCCGCGATCCGCCATCGGGGCACCCTCGGCGGCTCGCTCGCCCACGCCGATCCCGCGGGTGATCTGCCCGCGGTGGCACTCGCGCTGGACGCGGAACTGGTGGCGGCGGGGCCCGGGGGCCGACGGACCATCCCAGCAAGGGAGTTCTTCGTGGACTACCTCCAGACCTCGTTGCGGCCGGACGAGTTGCTGGTCGAGGTGCGGCTTCCGATGACGGACGAAACCGAAGGCTGGGGCTTCCACTACGAGAAGTTCAGCCGGGTGGCGCAGGCCTGGGCCGTGGTCGGCGTCGCGGCACTGGTGCGGCGCGACAACGGGCACATCGCCGAGGCGCGGATCGGTCTCAGCAACATGGGGTCCACTCCGCTGCGGGCCTCGGCGACCGAGGAGGCACTGGTGGGGGCCGGTCCGGACGGTGTGGCCGGGGCCGCTCGGTCGGCGGCGGAGGGCACCCGGCCGACCGGCGATCCGTCCGCCTCGCCCGAATACCGGGCGCATCTGGCACGGGTGCTCACGCGGCGCTCGGTGCTGGCCGCCGCGGGGATGGGGTGAGGAGCCGATCACACGCATGGACGGGGCGGGGTCAGGGTCCTGGTCGGAGTCGGGGTCGGAGTCCGGATCATCATCGGGGCCGGGGCCAGCGGCGGAGTCGGGTGCAGGCTCGGGTTCCGGGCCGGGGTCGGGGTCGGGGTCGGGTGCAGACACGGGTGCCGAGTCGGCCACCGGGCCGGGATCGGGATCGGGGTCATCGCCGCGGCCAGGGCGCGGGCGAGATGCGGGCACGGGGCCGGGGCCAGGCTCCGGCTCCGGCTCCGGCTCCGGCTCCGGCTCCGGCTCCGGCTCCGGCTCCGGCTCCGGCTGGGAAACGAACTCGGGCTCGGACGCGGGCTCATGGGCAGGCTCGGACTCGGGGACAGGGCCGGGCACGAGCTCCGGCTGGGACTCGGGCACGGGGCCGGGCGCGGGCTCGGACACCGGCTCAGGGGCCGGCTCGGGCACGGACGCCGGCTCGGACACGGGCGAGTTGTCCGACAGTCGGTTGGGCGCCGACGGGGCGTCCGGCGAGCGCTCGGGCGGCATTGAGGCGTCCCTGGGCGACTCAGGCGGTGGCCTGTTGCCCGGCGGCGGGACCGCCCGGTCGAAGGGGCCCGGCGACATACGGGAGCGGCTCGAGAAGACCGGATACCTCGTCGACGACGGCCTGGCGGTCGCCTGTTTCCTCGCGCTGAGGCTGCGTCGGCCGATCTTCTGCGAGGGCGACGCGGGTGTGGGCAAGACCTCGCTCGCGTCGGCCCTGGCCGCCGCGCTGGACGCTCCGCTGATCCGCCTCCAGTGCTACGAGGGCATCGACGCCTCGCAGGCGCTGTACGACTGGGACTTCCCACGCCAGTTGCTGCATCTGCGGGCGGCCGAGGCGGCCGGTGTCACCGACGCGGACCGCCTGGAAGGCGAACTGTACGGGCGGCGGTTCCTGGTCGCCCGGCCGCTGCTGCGGGCCCTGGAGACCCAGCCGTGCGTGCTGCTCGTCGACGAGATCGACCGTGCCGACGACGAGTTCGAGGCGTTCCTGCTGGAGCTGCTCTCTGAGTACACGGTCACCGTCCCCGAACTCGGCACCCTGCGCGCCGAGTCGCCGCCCGTCGTGGTCCTCACCTCGAACCGGACCCGTGAGGTGCACGACGCGCTGAAGCGGCGCTGCCTCTACCACTGGTTCGACCATCCCGGCTTCGCCCGCGAACTGGCCATCGTACGAAGGCGGTTGCCAGGTGTGACGGCACGGCTCGCCGAGCAGGTGACCGGCCTCGTACAGGCGCTGCGCGGGGAGGATCTGATGAAGCCGCCGGGGGTCGCGGAGACGATCGACTGGGCGGAGGCACTGGACGCGCTGGGCGCCACGGAGGTCGACGCGGAGCTGGCGGTGGCCACGCTGGGGTCGGTGCTGAAGTACCGGGAGGATCTGGAACGGGCCCGCGGTCTCGATCTGGCGGCGCTGCTCGCGGTGCGGGGCGCGTGAGACAAGTGCGATGTGTGAGGCGCATGAGATGCGCGGGGAGCGGGGCGTGAGGTGACCGGGACAGAGGGCGAGGCCGGAGTCGAGCAGCGCGCCGGGGCGTCCGTCGACGTGCCCGCCGTCCTGGTCTGCTTCGCCCGTGCCCTGCGCGCCGCGGGGGTCGAGGCGGGGCCCGACCGCGTACAGGCGTTCCTCGGCGCGCTCGACGCACTGCGGCCCGGGATGCGGTCCGACGTGTACTGGTCGGGGCGGCTCACGCTGTGCGGCAGCCGGGACGATCTGGAGCGGTACGACCGGGTGTTCGCGGCCTATTTCGGAGGCTCGGCGTCCGAGGGTCGGGGAATGCGGGCCGCTCCCCCGCCACGGCTGCGGATGACCGTACGGGATGCAGGGCCCGCTCCCCGTGCACAGGTCGAGGGCGAGCGGGATGCCGTACCCACGGCGGTCCTCGCGAGCGCCGCCGAGGTGCTGCGGCACCGGGACTTCGCCGGGCTCACCGAAGCCGAGCGGGGTCAACTCCGGCGGCTGCTGGCCGCGTTCGCGCTGCGGGGCGAGTTCCGGCGTACCGCCCGGCTGCGGCCGGCCAGGCGCGGGGTCGTCGATCCGCGGCGCACCGTGCGGGAGGTGCTGCGGCGGGGCGGCGAGCCCGCGCCGCCCCGGATGCGGGCCCGGGCCGAGCGACCGCGCCGGGTGGTGCTGCTGGTGGACGTCAGCGGCTCGATGGCCGCGTACGCGGACGCGCTGCTGCGGTTCGCGCACGCCGCCGCGCATGCCGGGCCGTACGGCGGCCGGGCTCGTACGGAGGTGTTCACGATCGGTACGCGGCTGACCCGGGTGACCCGTGAGCTGAGCCACCACGATCCCGAGGCCGCGATGGCCGCTGTCGCCGCGGCCGTGCCGGACTGGCGCGGCGGCACCCGGCTCGGCGAACTGCTGCGGGGCTTCCTCGACCGGTGGGGGCAGCGCGGTATGGCGCGCGGCGCGGTGGTCGTCGTGCTGTCGGACGGCTGGGAGCGTGGCGATCCCGAGCTGCTCGCGGCCCAGATGCGACGCTTGCACCGGCTGGCGCACCGGGTGATCTGGGCCAATCCGCGCAAGGCCCGTCCCGGCTACGCGCCCCTGGCCGCCGGTATGGCGGCGGCGCTGCCGAGCGTTGACTCATTCGTCGAGGGACACAGCCTGGCCGCGCTGGAGCGTCTGGCGGCGGTGGTGAGAGGAGCGGGCGATGCGTGAGATCCTCCCGGCTCTCGGCCGGTGGTACGCGGAGGGTTCCCCCTTCGGTCTCGCCACGGTCGTCGCCGTCAGCCGGAGCGCGCCACGGGATCCGGGCGCCTCCATGGCCGTCGGTCCCGGTGACGAGGTCGTGGGCAGCGTGTCCGGCGGCTGTGTCGAGGGCGCCGTGTTCGAGCTGGCCCAGGACGTGGTGGCGTCCGGAGAGGCACGGCTCGAAACCTTCGGGTACAGCGACGAGGACGCGTTCGCCGTCGGTCTGACCTGCGGCGGGGAGATCACCCTCCTCGTACGGCCCGTCACGGCCGGCCTCGATCCGTCGTTCGGGGCGGTCGCGGAGTCGGTGGCCGCGGGCCGCCCGGTGACCGTGGCGACAGTGATCGACGGCCCTGCTCGGCGCGGCGCGACCCTCGCCGTCTGGGAGGACGAGGTGTCGGGCACCCTCGGCACGACGGGCCTGGATGTGGCGGTGACCGCCGACGCGCGGGGCGAGCTGGCCCTGGGCGCCACGGGGCAGCGGCACTACGGCCCGCGCGGCGAGCGGCGCGAGGACGCCGTGACGGTCTTCCTGCACTCCTTCGCTCCCCCGCCGCGCATGCTGGTCTTCGGGGCGATCGACTACGCCGCTGCCGTGGCCCGCATCGGCGCCTTCCTCGGCTACCGGGTGACCGTGTGCGACGCCCGGCCCGTCTTCGCCACCCCGAAGCGCTTCCCGGCGGGCGTGGAGGTCGTCGTCGAGTGGCCGCACCGCTATCTGCACGCCACCCCGACCGACGAACGCACGGTGATTTGCGTCCTCACCCACGACCCCAAGTTCGACGTGCCGCTCCTGGAGGAGGCGCTGCGTCGGCCGGCCGCGTACATCGGGGCCATGGGCAGTCGGCGTACGCACGACGACCGGATGAAACGGCTGCGCGACGGCGGACTCGGCGAGGCCGAACTGGCCCGGCTGCGCTCGCCGGTCGGCCTCGACCTCGGAGCACGTACACCCGAGGAGGTGGCCGTGTCCGTCGCCGCCGAGATCGTCGCCCTGCGCTGGGGCGGCAGCGGCGCCCCGCTGACGGCGACGGCCGGGGAGATCCACCCGCGGGAACAGTGACGGGCCCGCGCCCGGTCGGCGGACGCCCTGATCGCGGTGGCTCCCGGACGGACGCGGCGCACGGTCTGTACCGCGTGTCAGATCTGGTTCTCGCCGCCGTCGACGTACAGGTTGGCTCCGAGGACGAACCCGCTCTGCTCGGAGGCGAGGAAGGCCACCACGTCGGCGACCTCGTCCGGATGCCCGATCCGGCCCATGGGCACACTCGCGGCGAACTGCGACTTGGTGACGGGCGTGGCTCCGGCGGCCACGGCGTCGAGTCCTGGAGTGTCGATGGTGCCCGGCGAGATCGCGTTGACGCGGACACCGCGGCCCTTGAGTTCGTTGGCCCAGGTCCGGGCGAAGGACCGTATCGCCGCCTTGGAGGCCGCGTACGTGCCGAACGCCGCGACACCGTCGTCGGCGCGCACCGAGGAGTTCAGGATCACCGACGCGCCGTCGTTGAGCAGCGGCAGCGCCTTCTGCACCGTGAACAACGTGCCCCGGACGTTGACGCCGAAGGTCTCCTCGAAGTGTTCCTCGGTGACCTGCTCCAGCGTCGCGAACGATCCGGTGCCGGCGTTGGCGAACAGCACGTCCAGGCCGCGGCCCCGGGCGCGGACCATGCCGTAGAGCCGGTCCAGGTCGGCGAGGTTCGAGATGTCACCCACCACCGCGGTGGCCCCGGCCGGGCCGATGCTCCGGACGGCCGCGTCGAGTACGGCCTCGCGCCGGCCGGTGATGAACACGTGCGCGCCCTCGGCCGCCAGCCTGACGGCGGTGGCCAGGCCGATCCCGGTGCCGCCGCCGGTGACGACGGCGGTCTTGCCTTCCAGCTGCTGCCCCATGCCGATAACCTCCACGAATTTAAGTACCGATCGGTACCGAACAAGACCGTAGCACATCTGCACCGACCGGTACGGAAGGGGTATGATCGACGGCATGAAAACGCCGCAGAAGGCACCGATCGGCCGGCCGAGAGGCTTCGACACCGACCAAGCCCTCGAACAGGCCATGCGAGTCTTCTGGGAACAGGGCTACGAAGGCGCCAGCCTCACCGACCTGACCGACGCCATGGGCATCACCCGCACCAGCATGTACGCGGCCTTCGGCAACAAGGAGGACCTGTTCCACAAGGCCCTGGAGCGCTACACCGAAGGCCCCGCCTCGTACGGGGCCCGGGCCATGCGGGAGCCGACCGCCCGCCAGGTGGCCACCGCGTTCCTGAACGGCGCCGTCTGGGCCACCACCCGCCCCGGCTCCCCCACCGGATGCCTCGGTGTCCAGGGGTCCCTCGCCGCCGGCGACCCGGGACGCAACGCCCGCGACGCGCTCGCCGCCTGGCGCAACGAGCACACCTCCCTCCTCCACGACCGGTTCCGGCACGCCGTCGACGAAGGCGACCTCCCACCCGACGCCGATCCCGGACTGCTCGCCCGCTACCTCATGACCGTGGGAAACGGCATCGCCGTCCAGGCCGCCGGCGGCGCCACCCGAGACGACCTCCAGCGGGTGGCCGACATGGCCCTGCAGAGCTGGCCGTCCGCCTGACGGCCGGGGCGCCGACGGCAGAGGAACGGCGGAGCGGAAGCGGCGGGGCGGAAGCGGCCGAGCGGAAGCGGCGATCCGCCGACCGGAACGGACGGCGGGTGTCGGTGACCCGCTGCGGGGAACCCGGGTCCGCATGGGTGCGAACCACGGCGAGGCCCCGATCCTCGAAGCGCTTGCCCGATACGGGGACACGGACGAACTGGGATTCACGCCCCCAGGCCACAAACAGGCACGCGGCGCGGACCCACGCGCCCGCGAGGTCCTGGGCGATGCCGTCTTCTACGGTGACGTCCTCGCCAGCGGCGGCCTGGACGACCGGCTCACCCGGGGCGGCGTACTGGCGCGGGCCGAGCACCTCATGGCCGACGCGGTGCACGCCGACCACACGTTCTTCTCCACATGCGGCAGTTCCCTGTCGGTGAAGGCCGCCATGCTCGCGGTGACCCGCCCCGGCCATCGCCTCCTCGTCGGCCGCGACGCGCACAAGTCGGTGGTCGCCGGGCTCATCCTGTCGGGCGTCGAGCCGGTGTGGGTGGAACCTCAGTGGGACCCCTGCCGGCACCTCGCCCACCCTCCGTCGGCGGCTGCCTACGACAAGGCGTTCACCGAACATCCCCATGCCGACGGCGCCCTGGTCACCAGCCCGACTCCGTACGGAGCAGCGGCCGAACTCGCCGAGATCGCCGACGCCTGCCACCGGCGCGGCAAGCCGCTCATCGTGGACGAGGCGTGGGGAGCCCATCTGCCCTTCCACGAAGATCTGCCGTCGTGGGCGATGGACGCGGGCGCCGACATCTGTGTGACCAGCATCCACAAGATGGGCAGCGGCCTGGAACAGGGCTCGGTGTTCCACCTCCAGGGCGACCTCATCGACCCCGCCGAACTCGCCTCGCGGGCCGATCTCCTCGGCACGACCAGCCCGAACGTCCTGCTCTACGCGGGCATCGACGCCTGGCGGCGGCAGATGGTCCAGCACGGCCACGAACTCATCGGGCAGGCCCTGGAGCTGGCCGCGCGCACCCGCACGGACATCGAGGCGATGGACGGTTTCCACGTCAACGACGCGAAGGACTTCTGCGGGCCCGGCCTCGCGGCCGATTTCGACCCGCTCCCGGTCGTCATGGACATCGGCGAACTGGGCACCACCGGCTACCGGGCCGCCGACTGGCTGCGGGCGCACCATCACATCGACGCCCACCTGTTCGACCACCGGCGGATCAGCGCGCAGCTCACCCACGCCGACGACGAGCGGACCACCGCGCGTCTGCTCACGGCTCTGCGCGAACTGGCCGACCGTGCCACCGAACTGCGGGACACCCGGCGAGTCGCCGTCCCGTCCGCGGCCGACCTGCGTATGGACCAGGCCCGTCTGCCGCGGGACGCCTATTTCGCGGACCACGCGAAGGTCCCCACCGCCGAGGCCGTCGGCAGGATCGCCGCCGAGATGATCACGCCCTACCCGCCCGGCATCCCCGTGATCCTGCCCGGCGAACGCCTGACCGAGCCAGTACTGGACTACCTGGCCACAGGAGTCGAGGCCGGCATGTTCCTGCCGGACGCGGCCGACCAGCGGCTGAGGACCGTACGGGTCGTCGCGGAGCCCAGCTCTCCGTGAGCGTCCTGTCCGGGGCCTCGCACCCTGCGTCCGCCCAGTGCCAGGCACCGGCACTGACAGTGGCACTGGCACTGGCACTGGAGAACCCTCGTGCACACCCTGGACCCCGCTCACGCCTCTCGCGGCCTTGTTAGACCCGAGGAGCCACTGGGTACTCGAGAGCACGTCGCAGGACTTCTTCGGCCTCTGGCGGACGAGGATCCTGCCGCGACTGTACGACCGGCAACACCGGATGGGCGGCGGAATCCGTGGATCAGCCCTCACGCCCGACGGGACTCGCTCTCGTCGTGATCGACATGATCAACACATACGACCACGAGGACGCCGAGCTGCTCGTGCCGTCCGCCGAACGTGTCGTGCCCGTCCTGGCGGAGCTGATCGGCCGGGCCCGCGAGGCGGACGTACCAGTGGTCTACGCCAACGACAACTTCGGGCTGTGGCGCTCCCAGCACGGAGAACTCGTGGACACCGCGTTGGACCGGCCGCACGCCGACCTGATCGAGCCGATAGCGCCGGACGACAGCTCGCTCTTCGTGCTGAAGGCCCGCCATTCCGCCTTCTACGAGACGCCCCTGTCCTACCTCCTGCAGCAATTGGGCGTCGGGCACCTGGTGTTGAGCGGTCAGGTCACCGAGCAGTGCGTCCTCTACTCCGCTCTGGACGCGCACATCCGCCACCTGGGCGTCACGGTGCCCAAGGACGCCGTCGCCTCCATCCACCCCCATCTGGAGGAGGCCGCGCTGGAGATGATGGAGCGCAACATGGGCGCCCGGATCACGACGGCGAAGGAGATCGACTTCGCCGGCCCCGGACCCGAGACTCCCCCGTCACCAACCTGATCGGCCGGGCGAGGTGGTGGCCGAGTTCGAGCGGGCCGTCACTGCGGGGACGGCGGCTCAGGTCGCCATGTGTCTCGGGCGTCGTCCTGTCAGGTCTCCTCCCGGTGGTCGGCGATGATCGCCTCGAGGTGACGCAGGGCGGTGGTCACGCGGGCCGGGTCCTGTTGGAAGAAGGGGTCGTCGAGTACGGGCAGTGATCCGGCGAGTGCCCAGCCGCGTCCACGTGCCCAGGTGGCGTCGTCGTCGCCGAGCGCCTCGCGGAAGGTGCCGCGTGCCGTGTCGGGGAGGAACTTCCACGCGGGCAGCACGTCGACGGCGGGGTCGCCGACGCCCAGTGTGCCGAAGTCGATGACCGCGCTGAGGTGGCCGTCGACGGACAGCAGGTTGCCGGTCGCGAGGTCGCCGTGGAACCAGACCGGCGGCCCGTCCCAGGCCGGTGCCGTAAGTGCCGCGTCCCACACGGCCGTCACGGCGTCCGTGTCGACCATGCCCTTCAGTTTGGCGATCTTCGGCCGGACCAGGGAGTCGGCGGCCAGCGAGTCGCGTTCGTCGCCCATGGGTACCCCGCGGAACGCGTTGCTCCACTGCGGTCCTGGGCCGTCGGTGGCGTCGATCTTCCGCAACGCCCTGATGAACTCGGCCAGTTGCCCGGCCGCCCGCACCGGATCGGCGAGTCCCTCGGCGGTCGCCGTGTCGCCCTCCAGCCACCGGTAGACCGACCAGGGGAAGGGATAGCCCTCCCCCGGCACGCCCGCCGCAAGCGGTTCGGACACCGTCAGCGGCAGATGCGGGGCGAGCAGCGGCAGCCAGCGGTGCTCCCGCTCGACCTGCCCGACCCAGCGCGGGTAGCGGGGCAGCCGTACGGACAGGACGTTGCCCAGCCGGAACGTCGCGTTGTCCATCCCTGACCGGGGCACCGGCGAGATCGGAAGTTCGGCCCACTGGGGGAACTGGACGGCGAGCAGACGGCGGACGAGATCGGCGTCGATGGTCACGTCGTCGTGGGCGTGCGGGTCACCGGATGACAAGGGTCAACTCCTGGGTGCGGACCGGGAAGCGGCCGACCCATCCCATCCGCCGGAACATTCACCGTCCACTGATTTTCCGCCGGACCGTCAGCCGTCCGCCGGCTTTCGGGGCGGTAGCCGGTGGAGTCGTACCTCGCTGAGTTCGCCGTCCTTCACCGCCGCCGTCATGTACGTGCAGTGCGGCTGGCGTCGGCGGTCGGTGGGCGAGCCGGGGTTGAGGAGGCGCAGGCCGGTCGGGGCCGTGGTGTCCCAGGGGATGTGGCTGTGGCCGAAGACCAGGACGTCGAGGTCCGGGAAGCGGGCGGCGCAGCGCGTCTCGCGGCCCTGCGCGGCGCCGGTCTCGTGGACGACTCCGACGCGCAGGCCGTCGAGGTCGGCCCGGGCGATCTCGGGGAGGCGGGCCCTGAGTTCGGGGCCGTCGTTGTTGCCGTACACGCCGATGAACCGGTTCGAGCGGCTCTCCAGGAGGTCGAGGGTGGCGGTGTCGACCCAGTCGCCCGCGTGGATCACGACGTCGGCGCGCGGGAGTTCGGCGAGCAGTGGCGCGGGGAGCTGCTTGGCGCGCTTGGGGAGGTGGGTGTCGGACATCAGGAGGAGGCGCACGCGATCAGCCTAGGACGGGCGGTTCGGTCAAGGGCTCTTCGGTCAGGGGCGGTTCGGTCACGGCGATCTCGGCCCACACCTGCTTGCCGCCGCTGACCGGGACCGTTCCCCAGGCCGCGGAGAGGGCTTCGACGAGGAGGATGCCGCGCCCGCCGGTGGCCTCCCAGCCGATGCTGGTGGGCTTGATGGGCGTACGCGGCGAGGAGTCGGCGACGGCGATGCGCAGGCGGTCGTTGATGAGAGTGAGGTCGAAACGGACCTGGCCGTCGGTGTGCACGAGGGCGTTGGTGACGAGTTCGGAGACGATCAGGAGGATGGCGTCGTACTCCTCCGTCACGCCCCAGGCGCGCAGGGTGCGCCGGGTGAAGCGGCGGGCGTGACGGACGGCCTCGGGTACGCGCCACACCGTCCAGCTCTCGCGCAGCGGCCGCAGGTCGAGCCCGTCGTAGCGCATGAGGAGCAGGGCCACGTCGTCGCTGCGGTTGGCGCCCGCGAGCAGGGCGTCGGCGACGAGTCCGAGGTGGGCGGGGTCGGCGGCGGACAGCTCGTCGCACAGCCGGTTCAGGCCGTCCTCCATGTCCAGCTCGGAGGACTCGACGAGGCCGTCGGTGGTGAGGGCCACGATGGTGCCGGGCCGGAGCGGCAGCGGGCTCATCGGGAAGTCGGCCTGGGTGATGACGCCGAGCGGCGGTCCCCCCTCGGTGACGACGATCTCGGTGGTGCCGTCCGGGTGGCGCAGGACGGGCGGCAGATGTCCGGCGCGTACGCACCAAGCCGTGCCCTCCGCCATGTCGACGTCGACGTAGCAGCAGGTGGCGAAGAGGTCGGTCTCCATGTCCATGAGCAGCCGATTGGCGTGCGAGACGACCACGTCCGGCGGGTGCCCCTCGACGGCGTACGCGCGTAGCGCGGTGCGCATCTGGCCCATGAGGGTGGCGGCCTGGGCGTTGTGCCCCTGGACGTCGCCGATGACGAGGGCGACATGGCTGTCGGGCAGCGGGATCACGTCGTACCAGTCGCCGCCGACCTCCAGGCCCGCCGTGGTGGGCAGATAGCGGGCCACGGCTTCCGCGCCCGACAGGGGAGGCAGTCTGCGCGGGAGGAGGGTGCGCTGGAGCATGCCGACGAGTTCGTGTTCGGCGTCGAAGGCGTGGGCGCGCATCAGGGCCTGGCCCGCGAGGCCTGCGGAGGCGGTGAGCAGGGCGCGCTCGTCGGGGCCGAAGTCGTGCGGGGTGTCCCAGCCGATGAGGCAGGCGCCGGCCATTCTGCCGCTGCCGGCCGGCAGCGGGAGGATGGCGAGGCCGCCGGGGCCGACCTCGGCGAGCGTGGCCTCCAGCGGGGTTCCGGCCGGCCAGATGGCCGCGCGTCCGTCGCGCAGGGCGGCCGCCAGGGTCGGCATGGTCCGTACGGGCGCGTCGGGCCACTCCGAGCGCCACTCCGAGCGCCAGACCTGGGGCCAGGCCTCCGGTTCGGGCGGGTCCAGGACGGTGACGACGAGGCGGTCGCCCTCCAGCTCGGCCAGGGCGATCCGGTCCGCCTTCAGGGGCCGGCGCAGGGCGGTGACGACGGCCTGGCTGACGTCGTGGACGGTGCCCGCGGTGGCGAGGGCCGCGGCGAGGCGCTGGACGCGGGCGACCTCGTTGCCACCTGAGCGCAGCTTGGAGGCGTCGGCGACGGTGCCCACCAGCCGGGAGGGGCGTCCGTCGGCGGCCGGCAGCAGTCGCGCGCGCAGCCTGAGCCACCGCTGGTCGCCCGAGGGCTGGAGGATGCGGAACTCCAGCTCACGCTCCCCGATGGACATGTGGTCGGACTCCACCACGGACATCAGCGAGGGCAGGTCCTCCGGCACGGTCATGCCGAGCAGGGTCTCGACCTTGCCGTCGAACTCCTCGGGGGCGAGTCCGAACAGCTCCAGCATCTCGTCGTCGACCTCCACGCGCCCGGTGTCCATCGCCAGGCTGAACGAGCTGCTGGGCAGGTCGTCGGCGTCCGCGGTTCCGGTGGAGGGCGGGAAGGAGACGGCCTCGGCGAGCAGTTCGAGGCAGATGCGGTCCTCGGTGTCGAAGCCGCCCGGGTTCTCGTTCACGGCGACCAGACAGCCGCCGCCGCGCGGGTCCGGGGGCAGCGGCAGGGCGGCCAGCCAGAAGTCCCCCGCGGGCATCGGGCGGGCGCCGGGGCGCACGGCGAGTTCCTCGGGGCCGAGCCACAGGGGCCGGCCGAGCCGGTAGGCGTCCGCCGCGGGCGAGCCGCCGGAGAGCGGGTAGCTGTCCCGCAGCCCGTACAGGGACCGGGGTACGCCCGCCGCCTCGATCAGACACAGTTGGTCACCGCTGTCGCCCGGCGCGTAGACGGTGGCGAGTGTCGCGCCCCCGAACACGAGTGCCTGTTCGAGCACGCTCCGTAGCCGTTCGGGGGTCCCGAGGTCCGCGTGAAGCGTCTTGAGGGCAAGTTCGGCACGCAGCGTTCTCGTTCTGCGTTCCGCAGCGCCCTCACTGACCACGTCCGCAATTACAGCGCTTCCGGGACCGCGGCGCAGCCCCTGTGACCGTTCGGAGGCAGGTCATGGGTCGGGCGGGCCCCGGAAGGGAGGCTTCCGGGCGACCCGTCGGCCCGTATGTCTCCGTATGTCCGGGAGCACGGCAGGTTTCGGTCTCGGCATGTCTCGGTCTCGGCAGGTCTCTGCGTGTCTCAGGAGCACGGCGTGTGGAAGGGAACGTCCGGCATCAGCTTCTGCCAGCGGTCCCGGTTGACCGCGGGCCCCACCACATCGCAGATGTGGCGCGTCGCCCGGCCGGCGTCCAGGTCCCAGAGGCGGATCGTGTCGTTGCCGCTCGACACGAGGGTGCTTCCGCTCGGGGAGAAGGCCGCCGTGATGGCGCCCAGCGTGTGGCCGGTGAGCGTGGCGGTGCGCCGTTCGGAGGGGAGGTCCCAGAGCTGGACGGTCCCGTCCGAGTTCGCGACCGCCAGGGAGGTGCCCTTGGCGTCCACGGCGATCCCGTAGACCGTTCCGGCCGAGATGTCGAGCGTCGCGCGCCTGGTGCGCGTACGGACGTCCCACAGGTGGACCGTCCCGTCGTTGTTCCCGGTCATCAGGGTGCGGCCGTCCGGGGCATACGCGAGGTCGAACGTCATGCCTGCGCGGTTGTCGAGGACTGCCAGGGAGCGGCCCGACCGTGCGTCCCACAGGCGCAGGGTGCTGTCCTCGCCCACGGAGGCGATCGTCCGGCCGTCGGGGCTGTACTTCACACCGAACGCGGCGCCCTCGTGACCCTTCAGCTTCATCCGGGTCCTGAACCTGTCGGTGTCCCACACCGTCACGTCACCCGCGCCGTCGGCGGCGGCCAGACTGCGCCCGTCGGGACTGAAGTGGACGGCCTGGGCCTTGCGCTTCGGGCTGCTCGTGTCGAGAACCGCGACGGAACGACGCGATCCGGTGTCCCAGACCCGCACCTTCCCGGAGGGTCCGGCGGAGGCCAGCAGGCCGTCGTCGGGGCTGAAGGCGAGGCCCCAGGTCAGTTCCCCGGCGTCGGGCAGCGCGGCGACGTGCCGTTGGGTCCTCAGGTCCCACAGGTCGACGGATTCGTCGTGGGGGT
The DNA here is from genome assembly GCF_044456225.1 of Streptomyces sp. NPDC050988. Taxonomy (NCBI): domain Bacteria; kingdom Bacillati; phylum Actinomycetota; class Actinomycetes; order Kitasatosporales; family Streptomycetaceae; genus Streptomyces; species Streptomyces sp. NPDC050988. The sequence continues at coordinate 271,032 of NZ_JBITFQ010000001.1, forward strand.
TGTAGGCCGCGATCCACCGGCCGTCGTGGCCGACCGCGACGCGGTACTGCGCGGCGTCGGGGCGGAGCATCAGGACGGAGGTGTCGGTGGACCAGAGGCGCACCGTGCGGTCCACGCCACCGGTGGCGATCCGTTTGCCGTCCTCGCTGAACGCGACGGTGAGCACGGCGTCGGCGTGGCCGGTGAACTCGGTGACGTACTGCCCGTCCTCGACGGTCCAGATCTCGGTGTCCCCGGTGTCGTTCCCCACAGCGATCAGCCGGCTGTCCGGACTGAATACGACCGAGCGGATCTGGGCCGGGTTGGCGTCCACGTCGCTGCGCAGCCGTCGCCCGGCGACGTCCCAGAGTTTCACCCCACCGTCCGTCCCTCCGGAGGCGACCGACGCTCCGGAGGGGGCGAAGGCGACGGTGGTGACGCTGTTGTCGTGTCCTTCGAGTACCGCGATGGCCTCCCGCTCCCTCGTGTCCCACAGGCGTACGGTCCTGTCGTCGCCGCCGCTGGCCAGCGTCCGGCCGTCCGGGCCGAAGGCGAGGGCCAGGACACCGCCGTTCTCGACGCCCTTTCCGTGGCCCGTCAGCCGTGCGAGCCGTTTGTTCGTGTCCGGAGCCCAGAGGGTGATGGTGGCGTCCCTGCCCCCGACGGCCAGCAGCTTGCCGTCCGGCGAGAACGCCACCGCCGTGACCGCTCCCTGTTTCCCGCTCAGTACGGCACCACCACGATGTGTGGAGGCGTTCCACAGGCGCACCGTCCCGTCCGCGCCGCCCACCGCCACGTGCTGCCCGTCCGGCGAGAAGGCCACGGACGCGACGGACTTCCGGTGCCCTGTCAGGACGGCGACACGTCGACGTGTGGAGACGTCCCACAGCCGTACGGTCCGGTCCGCGGCGGCCGTCGCGAGGAGTGTGCCGTCCGGCGAGAACGCCAGGGACCGCACACTTCCCCGGTGCCCCGGAAGCACTCCGGCCAGTCGTTGGCTCTGGGCGCTGAGCAGTGCGCCGCGTGCCTCGGTCGTACGCCCCTGACGGAACGCCTCGACGGCCAACAGCATGGAGGCGTCCGGTTCCGCGGTGGCCAGCAGGGTCGACTTCGTGGCCAGTTCGCGCGAGGTGGCGGTGTGCCTGCCGTGCTCGGCGGCCTGCCGCTGCTGTACGGCGATGGCTCCGGACGTCACCGAGGCGACGAGCAGCAGGGCCAGCGTCACGGCAAGCCTGCGCAGCCGGTTGGCGCGCTTCCTGGCCGCCTGCCGCTCCCGCTCCTCGAGTTCGTCGCCCGCCGCGAGGAAGGCCGACGCCAGCGGCCCGCTGAGCAGGTCCCGGCCCTCGGTGACGGCCCAGTCGCGGGCGACGGCCAGGCGTGTGCCGCGATACAGCAGGGAGGTGTCCCTCCCCTGCCGGTCCCATTCCTCAGCGTCCTCCAGCAGGTGCTGACGGGTCAGCAGCCCGGCGCGGTTCGCGTTGACCCACTGCCTCAGGCGCGGCCAGGCCCGCAGCAGCGCCTCGTGGATGATCTGCGCGCCCGTCTCGGCGACCACGACCAGCCGGGAGCTGGTCAGCGCCTCCAGTACCGCCCTGGCCGTGGCGGGTTCGGAATGCTCCGCGATCAGCCGCTCGACCGGGACGCGTTGCCCGGTGTCCGCGGCGGTGCCCGTGCCGACGCGCACCATGCGCAGCATGAGGTCGCGGACGCAGGCCTGCTCCTCGGCGTCCAGCCGGTCGAAGGTCCGCTCCGCGGTGGCGGCCACGGCTCCCTGAATGCCTCCGGTCGAGCGGTAGCCGTCGACGGTCATCCCGTCGACGTCACGCCGTTCCCACGTGGTCAACAGGGCGTGGGCCAGCAGGGGCAGAGCCGTGGAGCCGGTGTCCTGCTCGTCGGCGGTGTCCGCCGGTGTCCCGTCCGCTCCGGTCGACTCGATGGCGCCGAAGTCGGTGAGCAGGAGTTCCACCAGACCCGGTTCCAGTGACAGGCCGACCGCGTCGGCGGGCTGCTGGATCGCCGCCCGCAGCTCGGGCACGCTCATCGGCCCGACGACGACCTGTCCTCCCTCCAGTGCCTCTCGCAGCTCCGCGATGCGGGCGCACCGGTCGTAGAAGTCGGACCGTACGGACAGGACTACCAGGGCCGAGGGCTCCTGTCCGGGCGCCGGGGAGGCCGCGGCGGCGCAGAGCGCCCGGACGAAGGCCTCCCGTTCGCTCTCCGACTCGCACTGCGTGAACAACTCCTCGAACTGGTCGACCAGGAGCACCATCCGGGCACCGGTGACCGCGCCGCCGCCCCTGGCCCGCATCGTGTCGTGCACGACGGTCGCGAGGGCCGACGGATCCGCCGTCAGCCGGTCGGACAGTTCCTCGTGTGCGCTTGCGGTCACGGTGGACAGAGCCGTGGCGAGGGACCGCACGGGGTTGGCGGAGGGGGTCAGCAGCACGTGCGGCCAGGTGCGGGAGCCCGGCACGGGCACCTCGCCCGACGCCAGGGCCGGCAGCAGACCGGCGCGCAGCAGCGACGACTTGCCCGACCCGGAGGGCCCCAGCACGAACAACGGCCCGGTCTTCGCCATCTGTTCGCCCAGGCGCTCGGCCAGTGCCGCGGTCAACGCCTCGCGCCCGCGGTACCACTGGCTGTCGCCCGCGCCGAAGGAGGCCAGTCCCGGGTAGGGGCAGACCCCGGACAGTGCGGGCGGCTGCCGCGAGTCGGCGTCCGCGGGCCTGCGGCCGTTGCGCCGCTGCGGGGGAACGTAGGCGGGGTTGGGCGCGAGGACGAGGTATTAGGCCCAGTCGCTCACCTGCTGGCTGGGGCGCGGAAATCCCCGGGCGCGCAGGCGGCGGTCCAGGCCGCGGTAGAGGTCGCGCAGGGTCAGGTAGGCGGGGGCGTCCGGCTCGCCCTCGCGGAGCAGGGCGATGAGTTCGCCGCTGAATGCCGTGTGGGGCTGCCCGGGCGGCGCGAGCGCGCGCTCCTCCCCGCCCGTCGATGTCAGTACGTAGGCTCCGTGCACCCTCGCCAGCTGGGCGGCCTCGCCGTCGGTGCCCTCGCCGTCGGCGCCACCTTCCGTGCCCTGGCCGGCCGCGGGGCCCAGTGTGCCGATCGCCCGCCCCGAGTAGCAGCAGTCGAGCACCACCACGATCGACCGGGCGGGGCTGGAGAGCAGGCAGTCCCGCACTCCGGCGTAGGACAGAGCCGTGTGGGACAGGCGGTTGGCGCGCCGGTCGGTGTACCGCGTGGCCAGATGGAGATCTCCGCCCGGGCTGACGAGCCCGTGGCCCACGTAGTAGACGAAGAGGACGTCCTCGGCCTGTTCGGCCTGGTCCGCGAGGGTGAGTCCCAGTTCCATGGAGTCGGCCGGGTCACGGACGACGACGAGGTTCTCCTCGTCCAGCGCGCACCGCTCCACGAGCAGCTGTCCCAGATCCGTGAGCGTGCCGGCGACGGCCGGCACCGAGGGCAGCCCGGAGCCGTCGGGATGGGAACCCGTTCCGATGAGCAGCGCGCGGCTCCCAGGGGAGGCCAGCGCGGGCAGAAGCAGCCGTCCGGGGCGCTCGGAGAGGTCACTCATCCGACTGGCCCCGCAGCTCGTGAGTGCGGCCGAGGCTCTCCGCCAAGTCGGCGACCAGGGCCTGCAGTTCCTCCGGGGACGCCGCCCGGACCCGGCTGGTCGACACCTCGACGGTGATGCCGGTCGTCGTGGTGAGCGAGCACGTGACGTCGACACCGCGCTGGCGTATCCACCCGACCAGAGCGGCGACGAGGGCGCCTATGCCTCCTTGAGCGACGGCTATCAGGACCTCCTGGACCACCGGGCCCAACGTCCCTTCCTCCGGCGGCGGTTCGACCGTTCGCACCCTGCCGCGCAGCTCCCGTTCCGCCGTGAGCCACAGGGCCAGCGAACGCAGCCGGCCGGACTGGTCGGCGCCGTCGAGACGCACGCTCACATCCATGGGGTCCCCCTTCGCGCCGCGATCGGCGCACCGCCATTGGCAGAGACCTGTGATGGTGCCAGCGGTCCGCGCCATAAGCACCGGTCAAGCTCCAATTGACTATCCGTGAGGCAAATGCGGCGGTTTGTGGCACCGCTCCGATCACGACCGCCCGAAAGAGACCGAACGCGACTCGACCTGTGCATCGCTTCCGGAACTCGACACGTGCATTCCTCACGGTCACCTCGTGACAGCCGTGACTGTCCGGGCTCTCGGCGGGGTGGAAGGCTCGGCAACCGTCGAGGGGAATGCGATGGACGAGCGGTACGAGGTCTACGCGCTGGCCGACAGGTTCTTCTACGAGACGCCGGACCGGCTGACCGGGGAGGGGCGCCACGAAGCGCCCGGCTACGAGACGGCCCGGCGGGCGGTGCCCGAGGGGTGGCGCGCGGCCCGGATCGGGGACTGGCTGACGATGACTCCCGTCGATGGGGAGGGCAGGCCACGGTCCGGCCCGGTCCAGGGCTGGAAGATCCACGCCTCGGCCACCCGGGAGAACGCGGAGCGCATCGCGGCGGCCGTGTGGGACTACTGCGTGCCCCGGCTGATCCCCTTCAAGTTCGTGCCGGGTCCGCACCTGCTGCATCTGCGGAACGTCAAGTACGCCGCCCGCGACACGAGCGGCAAGTTTGTCACCGTCTATCCGGCCGACGAGAACCAACTCCAGGTCGTACTGGAGGAGTTGGGCGCGCTCCTGAAGGGGCTCGAAGGCCCGTACATCCTCACCGACCTGCGCTGGAACGACGGTCCGCTGTATGTGCGCTACGGGGCGTTCGCGCGGTCCTTCGTCGTCGACGAGCGCGGCAGGCTGGTGCCCGCGGTGACGGACGGCGAGGGCCGGCTCGTGCCGGACCGGCGGGCGCCCTCCTTCCAGGTGCCGGAGTGGGTGACCCTGCCCGCGTTCCTGGAACCGCAGCTCGCCGCGCGGAACACGACGACGGTCGGCGAGCTGCCGTACCGCATCGAGAAGGCGCTGCACTTCTCCAACGGCGGTGGCGTGTACGCGGGCGTCGACATCCGCGACGGGAGCAGGGTCGTCCTCAAGGAGGGGCGGCCGCACGCGGGGCTCGCCGCCGACGGGGCGGACGCCGTCGCCCGGCTCGCCCGGGAGAAGTACGCCCTGGAGCGGGTCTCCGGGCTCAGTGTCGTGCCCGAGGTGCGCGACTGGTTCCCGCTCGGCGAGCACCGCTTCCTCGTCATGGACTTCCTGGAGGGCCGGACGCTCAACTCCTTCTTCGCCGAACGCCATCCGCTGCTCACCGCCGACCCGGACCGCGCCGCCGTGGCCGACTACACGGCCTGGGCACTGCGCGTTCACGGGCTGGTCGAGGAGGCGGTCGAGGCGGTGCACGCACGTGGCATCGCCTTCAACGACCTGCACATGTTCAACATCATGGTCGCCCCCGACGAACAGTCGGTCGCACTCCTCGACTTCGAGGCGGCGGCGCCGATCGAGGAGGGCGGCCGCCAAGTCGTCGCCCACCCTGGCTTCTTCGCACCGCCGGACCGGACGGGCGCGGACGTGGACCGGTACGCGCTGGCGTGTCTGCGGCTCGCGATGTTCATGCCGGTCACCACGCTGTTCGTGGTGGACCGCGCGAAGGCGGCGCACCTCGCCGAGGTCATCACCGGTCAATTCCCGGACGTACCACGGGAGTTCCTGACCGAGGCGGTCGCCGAGATCACCCGGGCCCCCGCGTCACGCACGGCGGATTCGCCTTCCACGCCCACTGCCGCCGCGAAGCCGTCTTCCCCCGCCGCCGTTTCGTCCTCCTCCGCGGCCGTTCTGCCATCCCCCGCGAACTCCTCGCCGTACGCCGCACTCGCCGAGCCCGGTGACTGGCCGTACAGCCGCGACTCGATGGTCAAGGCGATCCTCGCGTCGGCCACACCGGAGCGCGACGACCGGCTCTTCCCCGGGGACATCGCCCAGTTCTCCGACGGCGGCGGACTCGGTCTCGCCTACGGGGCGGCGGGTGTGCTGTACGCCCTGGCGGAGACCGGCGCGGACCGGTATGAGGAGGGCGAGCGCTGGCTGCTCGACCACACCGACCCGGTGCCGACGGGAACGCCGCTCGGCCTGTACGACGGTCTCGCGGGCGTCGCGTACGTCCTCGACCTGCTCGGGCACCGGCAGCGGGCGCTGGACCTCGTCGACACCGTGCTCAAGGAGAAGTGGCGGAAGCTGTCCTCCGACCTGAAGGGCGGGCTGGCCGGGCTCGGCCTGGTGCTCGACCGGCTGGCGCGTACGACCGGGGAGCCGGAGCTGGACCTGCGGGCGGCGGAGGTGGCGCGGATCCTGCGGGAGCGGCTGGCCGAGCCGAGGCCCGAGCCGAAGAAGCGCCGTGCGGGACTGCTCCGCGGCGCGAGCGGGCCCGCGCTGTTCCTGCTGCGCCGGTACGAGTCGACCGGTGACCCCGAGCTGCTGACATCGGCCGCCGAGGCGCTGCGGCGGGACCTGGAGTGCTGCGTCGTCCAGCGGGACGGCGGCCTGGAGGTCGACGAGGGGCGACGCACCATGCCCTACCTCGGCGACGGCAGCGCCGGAATCGGCCTGGTCATCGACGACTACCTCGCAGACGCCGGGGGCGGCCGGAGCGAGGACAGCGGGGACGGGTACGGCCGGGGCGAGGACGGCCGGCGCGCGAACGGCCGAGTGGCGCACGGCCAAGTCGCCCACGGCCCGGACGAGTTCGAGCTTGCCCGGTCCCGGATCCTGACCGCCGCCACCTCGCGCTTCTACGCGCAGCCCGGGCTGTTCCAGGGCCGGGCGGGCATGATCCTCCACCTGAGCCGCACCGGCGCGGACCCCGGCCAGCTCGCCGCGCAGATCGCCGGGCTCGGCTGGTTCGCGATGCCCTACCAGGGTCAACTGGCCTTCCCCGGACACCAGATGATGCGCCTCTCCATGGACCTGGGCACCGGAACGGCAGGGTGTCTGCTGGCGCTCGGCGCCGCCCTCGACGGTGAGGCCCTCGCCCATCTGCCGTTCCTGCCGCCACCTCCACGGCGGCCCTGATACGCGGTTCCGCCGTCCGGCGGAGTCGTGACACCAAACCCCGTCCCCACAGGGCGACTTCACAGAGAAAAGGACTTCACCATGGCACTTCTCGACCTGCAGACGATGGAATCCGACGAGCAGACGGACGGCGGCGCGAACAGCACCCTCAGCCTTCTCTCGTGCATCAGCGCGGCCAGCGTCACCCTGTGTCTCTGACACCACCGCGTTCCCACGGCTCCGGGCGGTTCCCGACCCCGAGTGGGGAGGGGCCGCCCGGGGCCTCGCGCGGGGGTGCGCTGTTGCGGGCGGCGACCCGGCAACAGGGCGTCCGCTGCGCGACCCTCGCCTTCCTGTCCCTGGCCGGGACGGCGGCGGGCCTGCTGCTGCCGGCCGCGCTGGGCCGGGCGCTCGACGCCCTGCTGGCGCATCCTTCGGCGGATCCCTCCCGGGCCACCGACTGGGTGCTGTACTGCACCGCCCTCGTACTGGTGCTCGCCGTGCTGGACGCGTGCGAGACGGTACTGGGCGCGACCACGAACGCCCGGACCACGGCGTGGCTGCGCGAGCGACTCACCGGGCATGTGCTGGGCGTCGGGCCTCGTGCCGGATACCGGTTCGGGCCGGGTGAACTCGTCGCACGCCTCGTCGGCAACGCCGCGCAGGCCGGAACGGCCCCCGCCACACTGGCCGGGCTCTTCGCCGCACTGGCCGCTCCGCTCGGCGCGGTCGTGGCGCTCTGGCTGATCGATCCCCGGCTGGCACTCGTGTTCCTGGGCGGGGTGCCCGTCGTCGTGGCGGTGCTCCGGGCCTTCGCCCGCAACTCCTCGCGGTGCGTGGCCCGTTACCAGCACGCGCAGGGCCGGATCGCGGGCGCCCTGGCGGAGGCGATCGACGGCGCGCGCACCATCGCGGCGGGCGGGACCGCCGGCAAGGAGGTGGCGCGCATCCTGCGGCCGCTGCCCGAACTGTCCCGCGAGGGACACCGGATGTGGCGCGTCCAGGGGCGCGCCGCCGCACAGGCCGTCGGGGTGGCCCCACTGCTGCAGATCGCGGTGCTGGCCACGGCCGGGCTACTGCTCACCCAACACCGGCTCTCCGTCGGCGAGTTGCTGGCCGCCTCCCGGTATGCGGTACTGGCGACCGGCGTCGGCGTCCTCGTCGGCCGGCTCGGTGGCCTGATCGAGGCCCGGGCTTCGGCCCGCCGCCTCGGCGAGATGCTGGACGAGCCAGAGACTGCGTACGGAACACGTCATCTCCCGCCGGGGCAGGGGCAGTTGGAGCTGCGTGCGGTGACCGCCCGGAACCGCGGCGGCCGTACCGTGCTGCACGGTGTCGACCTCGTCGTCCCCGGCGGAACCACACTGGCCGTGGTCGGACGCTCGGGCGCGGGCAAATCCCTGCTGGCCGCGCTCGCCGGGCGGCTGGCCGACCCGGACTCCGGCGAGGTGGTCCTCGACGGGGTCCCGCTGTGCGAACTGGACCGGCACACGCTGCGGCGCGCGATCGGCTACGCCTTCGAACGCCCCGCCCTGCTCGGCGAGACCGTCGAGGACACGATCGGCTTCGGCCACCCTCAACCGCCCCCGGACCGGGTCCGGGAGGCCGCCCGAACCGCCCGCGCCGACGCCTTCGTACGCCGTCTCCCCCACGGTTACGCGACACCCTGCGCCGCGGCCCCGCTCTCCGGCGGTGAGGCCCAACGCCTCGGTCTGGCACGGGCGTTCGCCCGTGGCGGGCGGCTGCTGATCCTGGACGACGCGCTGTCGAGCCTCGACACGGTGACGGAACACCACGTCACGGAGGCACTCTTCCGGCGCACACCGGGGTGCGGCCGACTGGTCGTCGCCCACCGGGCCTCGACGGCGGCACGGGCGGACTCGGTGGCCTGGCTGGACGGCGGGCGCGTACGGGCCGTCGGCCGGCACGGGGAGTTGTGGGCGCAGCCCGAGTACCGGGCCGTGTTCGGGAGCGATGCGGGCGACAAGGCCAACGACAGAGGCGACGAGCGGAACGGAGGGAGTCCGTGAGCGGGGATCCATCGGCCGGCCGGCGTCCCGGAGCCGAGCCGCCGCGTGGCGCCCGGCGCTCCGGCCCCACCACCTCGGACACGCACAACAGCGTCCACCGGCGCGGGCTCCGCTTCCTGCGGGCCAGGCGGCGCGTGGTCGGGCGGCTCGCCGCGTGGTCCGTACTGGAGACGGCGCAGACCTTCCTCACCGGGTACGCGCTGGCGCGGGCCCTCGACGCCGGGTTCCTGGCCGGCCGGGTGGACGTCGGGCTCGGCTGGCTCGCGGCGGCCGCCGTCGCCGTGGTCGTCGGGGCGTACGGGACCGGGCGGGTCTACGGGGCCGTGGCCTCGCTGGTCGAGCCGTTGCGGGACCGGCTCGTGCGGCACGTGGTCGAGCGGGGGGTGCGGGACGCGGACCGGGGCGCGCTGTCCCGGCTCACCCAGCAGGTGGAGATCGCCCGGGACACCTTCGCCGGACTGGTCATGGTGTCGCGCTCGTTCGTGTTCACCGCCGCCGGAGCCCTGATCGGCCTGTTCTCGCTCGCGCCGACGCTGCTGCTCGTGGTGGCGCCGCCGCTCGCCGCCGGCGTGGCCCTGTTCGCCCTGACACTGCGGCCACTGACCCGCCGTCAGGAGGCCTTCCTCGTCGCTGACGAGGAACTCGCCGCCCAACTCGGCACGATCTGCCCGGGGTTGAGGGACATCACGGCCGCCGGTGCCGAGGACCGGGTCGCCGCCGACGCGGGGGCGCGTATCGCGGCAGAGCAGTGCGCCGCGCGGTCACTGGCTCGCTGGGGTGTCCTGCGGGTGGTGGCCCTGGCGATCGGCGGCCAGCTCCCGATCGTCCTCCTGCTCGCGACCGCACCCTGGCTCCTCGCCCACGGGGTCACACCCGGCGCGCTGGTGGGTGCCCTCGCCTATGTCACGCAGTCCCTGCTCCCGGCCCTCCAGAACCTGATCCACGGACTGGGTACGAGCGGGTCACGGCTGGCGGTCGTACTCCGCCGTCTCGCGCCGGACACTCCGGCACCCACCGATTCCCCGGCGCCCACGAAGGTCTCCGCTCGGGACACGGCACCCGCCCCTCGTTCCACACCGCCCGGCCGCCCTCCCGACGCCGTCACCCTCTCCTCCCTCACCTTCGCCTACGGCCCCGCCAGCGAGCCGGTGATCGACGGCCTCGACCTGTCCGTCCCCCATGGCACCCACCTGGCGATCGTGGGCCCCAGCGGCATCGGCAAGTCGACGCTCACCGCCCTGGTCGCCGGGCTCCTCGCACCGACCGGGGGCTCCGTCGACATACGCCCGGCGGCCGACCGCCCCGCGCCCGACGTCCCTGCGCACGGCCACCCCGGGCACCCCGACCGCGTACTGATCCCGCAGGAGGCGTACGTCTTCACCGGGACGATCGCCGAGAACCTCGGCCAGCTACGGCCGGACCGCGTGCCGGAGCGGGAGTTACTGGCCGCGGCCGAGGCCGTCGGGCTGAGCGCGCTGCTCGACCGGCTGGGCGGGCCGACGGCGGAGGTCGACCCCGGAACCCTGTCCTCGGGCGAACGCCAGCTCATCGCGCTGACCCGCGCCTACCTGGCGCGGGCCTCCCTCGCCCTGCTGGACGAGGCCACCTGTCACCTGGACCCGGCGGCCGAGGAGCGCGTGGAGCGCGCCTTCGCCCGGCGGGGCGGCACGCTCATGGTCGTGGCGCACCGCATCAGCTCCGCCCTCCGCGCCGACCGGGTGCTGGTCATGGACGGCCCACGGACCGCGTACGGCGGCCACGACGACCTGATGGCGCGGTCTCCGCTCTACCGCGACCTGGTCGGCGCCTGGTCGCCGGTCGGCGAAGCCCCCGCCGACCCAGCCACCCCGGCCGCCCACCAAGCGGAGGCGTTACAGCCAGCCCTCCCCCTGCGAGATCCGGATGGCGTCGACGCGGTTGCGGGCGCCGGTCTTCCGCGTGATCGCCGCCATGTAGTTGCGTACGGTCCCGTTGGACAGATGGAGGCTTCCGGCGATCTCCGCGACGGAGGCCCCCTCGGCGGCCAGTGAGAGCACGCTCAGCTCCCTGCTGGTCAGCGGCATCCGGGCGGCCCTGAGGAAGCCGAAGCCGAGCGAGTCGTCGACGAAGCTTTCGCCCGCGGCCACCCGCCGAATCGCGGAGACCAGCCGCTCCGGCGAGCCCTCCTTGTCGACGTAGCCGAGCGCCCCGGCGTCGAACGCGCGCCGCAGGAGACCAGGTCTTCGCGCCGTGGCCAGGACCAGCAGCCGGGGGTCCGAAACGCCCCGACCGCACAGGTCGCCGAGCGGCGGCATCTCGTGCGAGTCGGCGCGTTCGAGATCCGCCGCGCAGACGTCGGGCCGCAGCGATCGGGCGCTCCCGGGCGCACCGCGCCACTCGGCGTCGAACACCGTCAAGTCGGACACATGGCGCAGCCACTCCGCCAGGACCGACCGCACCAGACACACGTCGTGCACCAGAAGCACCCGGATCACATCCGTCCCTTCTCCGCCCTCCGCCTGCCGATTCCTTCGTGCTCTGCGCGTGTGCCCAATGACAGGCGCGTCCCACTTCTCTCCTGTCCCGGGCGTGAAGAACCGGCCATGGTCGGTGACCGAGGCCCAAGAGCCGGTGACCATGGCGTCGAGGCCGGTGGCCGAGGCGTCGAAGGCGGTGGCCGTGACACCCCGAGGCCCCCTCGCCGTGCGGGAACCGTCCTCCCGAGGGAGCCTTGTGCCCTGGGCTCCTTCGCGTGTCCGTGGGAGGAGGTGGTCGGCGTGTCCGACTGGCACGTGTCCGGGCAGGGACGGGACGCCGCCCCGCCGCCGGTCGGCCGGCCGCTGCTGTCGCTGACGCTCGCCGCGCTCATGGACGACGTGCACGCGCACTCGGGCGCGGTGTATCTGCTGACCCCCGGCGAGCCGGTCCTTGAGATGGCGGTGATGGCCGGGCTGCCCAGGGCCTTCGCGGCGCCCTGGGAGCGGGTGGGCCTGAGCGCGCCGATCCCGGTGGCGGAGGCGGCGCGCGACCGGCGGCTCGTGTGGGTGAGCGGCGAGGAGGACATGGCCCGCCACTATCCGCGGATCGCCGTCGTCCTGCCGTACCCGTTCGCGCTGGCCGCGCTGCCGGTGGCGACCGACCGGGCCACGTACGGGGCGGTCTTCGTGACCTGGCCGGGCTCGCACCCCGCGGAGCTGTCCGACCGGGAGCGGGACCATCTCACCGCCGCCTGCGACCGGCTCGCGATGCGCCTGGAGCGGGCCGTCGAGGAGGGCCGGCCGATCCATCCGGAGCCCGATCTGATCGCCCCGGCGTCGGTGGCGACGGTGGCCGGAACCCTTGGCACGGTGGAGGCGGCGCGGATGGTGGCGCGGCTGCCGTACGGGCTGTGCGCGCTCGATCTGCACGGCCGGATCAGCTTCGCCAACGCGGCGGCGGGCGACTTGCTCGGCCTGCCGGTCAGCGGGCTGCTTGGCACCCAGCTGTGGGCGACCGTGCCGTGGCTCAACGATCCGGTCTACGAGGACCGCTACCGGGCCGCGCTGCTCAGCCAGCAGGCGACGTCGTTCGTGGCGCTCCGGCCGCCCTCGGACTGGCTGTCGTTCCGGCTCTATCCCAGTACGAACGGGCTGAGCCTGCGCATCACCCGTGCACGCGCCGTGGCGCGGGAGGGCCCCGCCGGGTTCCGGCACGCGGACACCGGCACGCGCCTCGTGACCATCTCGCAGGTGCTGAGCCTGGCCGGGGCGCTCACCGAGGCGGTGGGTGTGCAGGACGTGGTGCAGCTGGTCGCGGACGAGATCGCGCCCGCCGTCGGCAGCCAGGCGCTGGTGCTCCTCGGCTCGCAGGCGGGCCGGCTGCACGTCCTCGGGCACCGCGGCTATCCGGATCCGCATGTCGTGGAGCGCTTCGACGGGATGCCGCTGACCGACCAGACTCCCGGGGCGCACGCGCTGCAGAGCGGTGTGCCGACCTTCTTCGACTCCCGTCAGCAGCTGGAGCGCCTCTACCCGGCCCGGAACGCCACGCCCGACGGCATGGCGGCCTGGGCGTTCCTGCCGCTCATCGCGTCCGGGCGGCCGGTGGGCACCTGTGTCCTCGCGTACGCCGACCCGCATCCCTTCCCGGCCGACGAGCGTGCCGTGCTGACCAGCCTCAGCGGACTGATCGCGCAGGCGCTGGAACGGGCCCGCCTCTACGACGCCAAGCACCAGCTGGCGCACGGTCTGCAGGCCGCGCTGCTGCCGCACTCACTGCCGTCCCTGCCCGGCATCGAGGCGGCCGCCCGCTATCTGCCCGCGACACAGGGCATGGAGATCGGCGGGGACTTCTACGACCTGGTGCCGACGGGCGGCCAGGCCGCGGCGGTGATCGGAGACGTACAGGGCCACAACGTCACCGCTGCCGGCCTGATGGGGCAGATCCGTACCGCCGTACGTGCCTACACGACCGTCGGCCAGCCGCCCGGGGAGGTCATGAGCAGCACCAACCGGCTGCTGATCGACCTGGGTACGGAACTCTTCGCGAGCTGTGTCTATCTGCGTCTGGACCCGGTGCACGGGCAGGTCGTGATGGCCAGGGCGGGGCATCCGCCGCCCCTGCTGAGAAGGCCGGACGGCAAGGTACGGGTCCTCGACCTGGCCGGCGGGCCACTGCTCGGCATCGACCCGGCCGCCGCCTACCCGACGACCGACGTCGCGCTGCCGCCCGGGGCGCTGCTCGCCCTCTACACCGACGGGTTGATCGAGTCCCCGGGCGTCGACATCGAGGACGCACTGGCCGGCCTGGCCCAACGCCTCGGCGAGATCGGCGATGGCCCCCTCGACGAGGTCGCCGACTCCCTGGTGGAACACAGCGGAACGGCAGAACAACGGGTGGACGACGTGGCACTGCTCCTGCTCCGAGCCAGCCCCGCCCCGTAAGAGAGGCCCAGCCCTTCAGGGGCGCGGGGAACTGCGCGACCAGCCCTATGCGGCCCGCAGACGACGCACCACTCCAAGGCCCCCGATACATACGAAGCGGCCCGGCTCTCCAGCAGGAGAACCGGGCCGCTCCAAACCAACGAGGCGCCGTTACCGACGTACGTTCAGGTCACTGACGGTTCGTGAGACCCGACTCGTCGTCCACGCCGTTACCGTTCTGGTCCTCGACCTGCCCGTTCTGGTCCTCGACGCCGCCGACCTGCTCCTCGCCGCCGACCTCTTCGCCGCCGACCGCGTCACCACCGGCACCGGCTTCCTCACCGGCACCAGCCTCTTCACCAGCACCGGCTTCCTCGCCCGCACCGGCCTCTTCGCCGGCACCCGCGTCGCCCGCACCGAGCGTCGCGCCGACCGCGGCCAGCGCGGTGGTCACCGGCTGGAAGAAGGTCTCGCCGCCGACGGTGCAGTCACCGCTGCCGCCCGAGGTCAGGCCGATCGCGCTGCCGTCCGCGGTGAACAGGGAGCCGCCGCTGTCGCCGGGCTCGGCGCAGACGTTGGTCTGGATGAGACCGGTGACCGTGCCCTCCGGGTAGTTCACGGTGGCGTTGAGGCCGGTGACCTCACCGTCGTTCAGGCCGGTGGTGCTGCCCATCCGGATGACGGCCTGGCCGACAGCGGCCTCCGCGGCCTGGGTGATCTCCACCGACTGCTGGCCGGTGTTCACCGTGCTGGGTGCCTCGGTCGCCGGGTCGTCGTACTTCACGAGGGCGAAGTCGCCGTCACCGGGGAACGTGGCGGCCTCGACCGTGCCGATCGGCGCGCCGGCCTCGGAGTCCGACCACTCGGCCGCGGCGACACCGCAGTGCCCCGCCGTCAGGAAGGCCGGGGCGCCGTCGTCGGCGACGACGTTGAAACCGAGCGAGCAGCGTGCGCCGCCGCCGAAGATGGCGTCGCCGCCCTCGACGAACGTCTTGAACGTGCCGGCGGACTTCTTGATGGTCGCCATGCCCGAACCGAGTGTGTTGACGGTCGACTCGAGCTGGTCCCACTTTGCGCCCGTGACGGTGCTGTCGGCGGTGACCTGGATCTTGTTCGTCCGGGGGTCGACGGCCCACGAGGTGCCGGGGATGGTCGCGTCGGCCTTCAGCGTCTGCGAGGCCGCCGTGAGTTCCTTGGTGCTGTTGTCGACCTGCTGGACGACGGCACCGGCCTCCTCAGCCTGGACGATGATGTTGTTGTCGTCGCCCACGACGTTGATGATGAGCTGCTGCTTGCCCGAGTCGTAGTACGCACCGGCATAGGCTTCACCGAGCAGTTCGGCCAGCTGCGAGGCGAGGTCCGACGCCTCCGCGGCCTTCACCGTTCTGGGCGCGGCACCTTCCGTCGCATCGGTCTGGGACGCCATCGCGTTGGGCAGGATGAGTGCCGCCGCGCCGAGCGCCACCACGCTTCCTGCGGCGATGACGGCCTTGCGCTTGGGTATCCGCTTGTGACTCAACTTCTTGACCTCCTGGGGACTGGGGGGTCCGAGCCGCCGTATGGCAGCTGACTGCGGGCGCCTGGATGGCTGTAGGTACGCAAGCGGTGCGTGTGGCGTTCAACGTCTTTCCTCAACTTCCTTTGCGAAAGCGCGATTCAGTTGTCCCAGGTGCCCCGTGGCCGATGCCGGGGAACAATGCCCGCATGACGCTGACCACCGCTGATGCGGACAAGATCCTCTCGGTGAACTTCGCTCCCTGGGTTCTCGAACTCGGTCTGAAGATCGAGGAGTTGAGGGAAGCCCGGGCGGTGCTGCGACTGCCCTGGTCCGGTCGGCTGGCCCGGGAGGGCGGCTCGCTGTCCGGGCAGGCCCTGATGGCCGCGGCGGACACGGCGACGGTGATCGCGGTGTCGGCGGCGCGCGGCGCGTACGGGCCGATGACCACGGTCCAGCAGTCCACGACGTTCCAGCGCGCGGTCACGGACGCGGACGTCCTGGTCGAGGCGGTCGTGACGAAACTGGGCCGCCGGATGGCCTTCGCCGACGTCACGATGACCGCGGAGGGCACGGAGGAGATCGCGGCCCGCGCGAGCACCGTGTACGCGCTGCTCGGCTGATTCGAGGTCCGCTTCCGGGCCCGGAGCCGTCTATTTCAGTTGCGGGTGATGAAAGGACGACATTCGGGCGCACCGACGGCCATTCGGGTCTATTCCCGTGATGCCATTGGAAATCCGATGCCCTCCAATGGATCCCCTATTGGATCTGCGTGTCCCGTCGGCCTACCTTCGAGGCATGGCAAAGATTCTTTTCGTAGTGACCGGTACCGACTTCTGGACCCTCGCCGACGGCACCAAGCACCCGACCGGCTTCTGGGCCGAGGAGGCAGTCGCCCCGTACAAGGCGTTCAAGGCGGCGGGGCACGAGGTCGTCGTGGCCACCCCGGGCGGCGTCGTGCCGACCGTGGACCGGGGCAGCCTGGCTCCCGAGTTCAACGGCGGCGAGGAGGGTGCCGCCGAGGTCGCCGCCGCGCTCGGCTCGTTCGCCGAGCTGCAGCACCCCATCCGTGTGGAGGACGTGGACCTGGACGAGTACGCGGCCGTCTTCTACCCCGGCGGCCACGGCCCCATGGAGGACCTCGCCGTCAACGCCGACTCGGGCCGGCTCCTCACCCTCGCCCTGGAGTCGGGCAAGCCCCTCGGTGTCGTCTGCCACGCCCCGGCCGCGCTGCTGGCCGCCACGAAGGAGGACGGCGGCAACGCCTTCGCGGGCTACCGGCTGACCGGCTTCACCAACGCCGAGGAGACCCAGTCCGGTTTCGCCGACAAGGCCAAGTGGCTGCTGCAGGACCGGCTGGTGGAGGCCGGCGCCGACTTTCAGGAGGGCGAGCCGTGGGCGCCGTACGTGGTCGTCGACCGCAACCTCGTCACGGGCCAGAACCCCGCCTCCTCCGCGCCGCTCGCCGCCGAGCTCCTCAAGAAGCTCGGCTGACTCCACTCCCGTAGCCCGGGGACGCCACTCCCGTAACAGAGGCCATCGGCTTGCACTCCGCCACCACGCGGTAACAGCCCGTTCGAGCCAGGGAGCGGAATCCCGGCTTCAGCAAATCTGCACATCGAATACGCACGCGGGTCACGGCACGCGACGAATCCACACAGTGGAGCGTCGCGTGCCGTGTCTTTGGTGAGGTGTGCCCGATTCGGACTCACACCCCGTGTCGCCGAAATGTGAATCACCCCGGGGTCATGTGAAGAAGTCGCCACCGCGACGTGCGCACGCCTGCACCGTTGAGTCGATCCGGCTCTCAAATGCCCTGATCACATGGGCCGTTGATTGGATGAGTGGCGCGGCAGCGTGCTTTGATCCATTGCACCGCGGGGGTCGTTCGACGGTTTCCGGTTCCGGGTTCCGGGACGCCTGCGGTCGCGGCCGTCCATCTGTCCCCAGAGGGGGCCGCTCCCCCCTTGTGAATATCAATAGGAAGGGAAGTTCCATCATGAACTCCACCCCCCAGGTTGCCACCGTCGAGATCTCCGACGCTGAGCTCGACAACGTCTCCGGTGGCCTCTCGGTCAACGCGCTCGGCACCGTCACGGGCATCGTCGACGGCATCGCCCCGGTTTCCGGCCTGGTCGACACCGTCGTGGGCACCGTTGAGGGCGCGACCGGCCTGAACACCGCCCCGGTCACCGGCCTGGTCGCCGGCATCTGATCACTCTGTGATCGCATAGCGTGCCGTGAGTCCCGGAACCGCTTCCCGGTTCCGGGACTTACGGATGTCGTAGTTCGGAAGTTCGGATCTCATTTCTCGCAGGTGAGGGAAGACCGTGCAGTTCCGCCAACAGGCCCTCGCCAAGCTGCAGTCGCCGGAGGAGCTCGACCTCCCGGTGCGCTTCGCCCGCCCCCAGGGCTGGCTCGTGCTGTTCGTGACGGTGGTCGTCATGGCGGCCGCGTCGGTCTGGGCCGTGACGGGCTCCGTGGCGTCCACGGTGAGCGCGCCCGCCATCCTCACGCACGGGCAGGGCAGTTACCTCCTGCAGAGCCCCGTCTCCGGCCAGGTCACCGCGGTCGTCGCCGAGCAGGGCCAACGGATCGCCGCGAACGCCCCCGTACTCAAGGTCCGTACGGCGAAGGGCGAGACGGTCGTACGCAGTGTCGCCGCGGGCCGGGTCACCGGGCTCGCCGCCACGATCGGCGCGATCATCAGCACGGGCACGAACGTGGCCGCCGTGGAGAAGGTCGCCGACGCCGACGACCCGCTGTACGCGACGGTGTACGTGCCCGCCGAGAACGCCGCCACGATTCCCTCGGACGCGGCCGTCGACCTCACCGTCCAGTCCGCGCCGACCCAGCAGTACGGGGTGCTGCGCGGCCATGTGAAGTCGGTCGACCGGGCCGCCCAGTCGGAGCAGCAGATCGCCGCCTTCCTCGGTGACAGCCAACTGGGCGAGCAGTTCACGAAGAAGGGCAGGCCGGTGGCCGTCCTCGTCCGGCTCGACCGTTCGTCGGCCACGAAGTCCGGCTACAAGTGGTCGTCCGCGGACGGGCCGCCGTTCCGGCTGAGTTCCATGACCACGGCGTCCGGCTCGATCCGTCTGGACGATCAGCGTCCGGTCGACTGGCTGCTGCCGTGAGCGCGCCCCGCGAGACCACCGCCACCGCGGCCGGCCGGGATTCACAACTGCCGCCGCCCGTACGGGGCCGCCGCAAGGCCACCCCGCCCAAGCGCACCGTCCCCAAGGGCCGGGTCAAGACCGTGCGTACGCCCACCGTCCTCCAGATGGAGGCCGTGGAGTGCGGCGCCGCCTCGCTCGCGATGGTGCTCGGTCACTACGGACGGCACATCCCGCTGGAGGAGCTGCGCATCGCCTGCGGCGTCTCCCGCGACGGCTCCCGGGCCAGCAACCTCCTCAAGGCGGCACGGAGTTACGGCCTCACCGCCAAGGGCATGCAGATGGACACGGTCGCGCTCGCCGAGGTGCGCGCTCCGGCGATCCTGTTCTGGGAGTTCAACCACTACGTCGTCTACGACGGCATGGGGCGCCGCTTCGGCCGACGCGGTGTGCACATCAACGACCCCGGCAAGGGCCGCCGTTTCGTTCCCATGGAGGACTTCGACACCAGCTTCACCGGTGTCGTGCTGGTCCTGGAGCCGGGTCCGGACTTCAGGAAGGGCGGCCGCAAGCCCGGCGTCATGGGCGCCATGCCCGCCCGGCTGCGCGGCACGTCGGGCACGATGCCCGCAGCCGTCCTGGCGAGCCTGCTGCTGGTCGCGGTCGGTGCGGCGGTGCCCGCGCTCAGCCGTACGTACATCGACATGTTCCTCATCGGCGGGCAGACCTCGCTGCTCGGAGTGCTGTTCGCGTCGATGGGCGCGACGGTGCTGCTGACGGTCGTGCTGACCTGGCTGCAGCAGACGAACCTGCTGCGCGGCCGCATCATCTCGTCCACGCTCAGCAGCGCGAAGTTCCTCCGGCATCTGATGCGGCTGCCGGTCACCTTCTTCTCCCAGCGCAGCCCGGCCGACCTGGTGCAGCGCCTCCAGTCCAACGACGCGGTGGCCGAGACCCTGGCCCGGGACCTCGCGGCGGCGGGCGTGGACGCGGTGGTCGTCGTCCTCTACGCCGTGCTGCTCTACACGTACGATCCGCAGCTCACGGCCGTGGGCATCGCGGTCGCGCTGCTCAACATCGTGGCGATGCGCGTGGTGATCCGGCTGCGTGCGACGCGTACGGCCAAGCTGCGCGCCGACAGCGCGCGGCTGACCAACACGGCGTACACGGGCCTTCAGTTGATCGAGACGATGAAGGCGACCGGCGGCGAGGAGGGCTACTTCCGCAAGTGGGCCGGGCAGCACGCCACCACGCTGGAGGAGCAGCAGCGGCTCGGTGTGCCGAGTGCCTGGCTGGGTGTGGTCGCGCCGACGCTCGCGACGCTCAACAGCGCGCTGATCCTGTGGATCGGCGGTATGCGGGCCGTGGAGGGGCACATATCCGTCGGTCTGCTGGTCGCGTTCCAGGCGCTGGTGACCCGCTTCACCGCGCCGATCACGCGGCTCAACGGTGTCGCGGGCCGCATCCAGGACTTCGCGGCAGACGTGGCCCGTCTCAAGGACGTGGAGAACTTCGCGGCCGATCCTCTCTACTCGCGCCGCGGCGGGGGTGACAGTACCCGCAGGCTGCACGGCCATGTGGAGCTGGAGAACATCACGTTCGGCTACAGCCCGCTCGACAAGCCGCTGCTGTCGGGCTTCTCGCTGACCGTCGGCCCGGGCCAGCAGGTCGCCCTGGTCGGTGGCTCGGGCAGCGGCAAGTCGACGGTGTCCAGGCTCATTTCGGGGCTCTACGCGCCCTGGGAGGGCGTGATCCGTATCGACGACCAGCGTCTGGAGGACATCCCGCGCGGCGCGCTGGCGGCCTCCGTCTCCTTCGTCGACCAGGACGTGTTCCTCTTCGAGGGCTCGGTCCGCGACAACATCGCGCTGTGGGACCCGTCCATCCCGGACGAGGCCGTGGTCGCCGCGCTGGAGGACGCCGCACTGTACGACGTGGTGATGCGCCGCCCGGGCGGCATCCAGAGCCGGGTCGAGCAGGACGGGCGGAACTTCTCCGGCGGCCAGCGCCAACGCCTGGAGATCGCGCGGGCGTTGGTGCGCAGGCCCAGCATCCTCGTGCTCGACGAGGTGACGAGCGCCCTGGACGCGGAGACCGAGCAGCTCGTCATGGACAACCTGCGCAAGCGCGGCTGTGCCTGCGTGGTGATCGCGCACCGTCTCAGCACCGTGCGCGACAGCGACGAGATCGTCGTGCTCCAGCACGGCACGATCGTGGAACGCGGGCGTCACGACGCCCTGGTGGCGGCCGGCGGCGCGTACGCCGAGCTGGTCAGGGAGCGATGAGATGACATCCGCGTACCCACAGAACCAGCAGAACCAGAACCACGAGTACCAGAACCAGCAGTATCAACCGAACGAGCAGCCCCAACAGCCCGCCACCGAGGGCGACTACGTGCTCGCCGCGCTCGGCGGCATGGGCACCCCGGTAGACGGCTCCGGCCTCACCCGTCTGGATCTCGAAGGGCCGCACGTGCTGTGGCTGGTCGCGTCCGGCGCCATGGACCTGTTCGCGGTCGACGCCGCCCAGCAGGGCCACTGGCACCACCTCGGCCGCCTCGAAGCGGGCTCGCTGCTGCTCGGCCCGGTCGCGGGACCCCAGCACACGCTGGTCGGCAGGCCGCTGCGCGCGTGCGTACTGCGCCGGATCGAGCTGCGTGAGCTGTACCAGCCGCCGCAGACCGAGACCTGGACGTACGACGCGTACGGCAACCCCCAGTACGTCCCCCCGGCCACCAGCCCGCTGGAGTACGCCCTCTCGCTCGGCGTCGGCCGGGGTCTCGCCATCCTCTTCGAGGCGCCCCTCGCGACCGAGCGGGACGCGGTGCTCACGGACGACGACGTACTGTGGATGCAGGTGCCGCCGGGCAGTGTGCAGTACGGCTCCGTGTACGGCGCCGAAGCCGCGGCGGACCTCCTGGTGGACCCGGCGATGTGGCAGACGATGGTCGACCAGCAGTACCGGCTGCTGGCCACCCTCGACCGCTGGATCGAGCAGCTGGAGCGCACGCACGAGACGCGTACGGCCGCGGGCATCAAGGCGGGCGAGGCGGTCCGCGCGCAGGCCGACCGGACGCTCATCGCCTCCATGTCCAAGCGCTCGGGCTCGGGTCCGGGCGCGGCGGACGCCGATGCCACGTACGCCGCCTGCAAGCTCGTCGCGCACGCCGCCGGGATCACGCTCGCCGACCCGTCGCAGGGCGGCGCGGAGAGCGACCGGCTCGACCCCGTCGAACGGATCGCGCTCGCCTCCCGGGTCCGGGTACGTGCCGTACGCCTCGACGGGCGCTGGTGGCGCGACAACATCGGGCCCCTTGTCGGGCACCGGGTCGCGTCCGGCGCCCCGGCCGCGCTCCTGTGGCGGCGCGGCGGATATGTGGCGGTGCATCCGTCGAGCGGTCGTGAGACGCCGGTTGAGAAGGCCAACGCGGCGGAGTTCGAGCAGCGGGCCGTCATGTTCTACCGGCCGCTGCCCGAGCGCCGACTGAGCCCGCTGCGGCTGCTGCGGTTCAGTCTCCGGGGCACCGGCGGGGACATGCGCAACCTGGCGCTCAGCGGTCTGGTGACGGTGGCCCTCGGCGCGCTGGTGCCGATCGCGACCGGCAAGGTGCTCGGCGAGTTCGTGCCGAAGGCCCAGGAGAGCCTGATCGTCCAGTTCTGTCTGGCCATCATGATCGCCAGTGTGGTGTCGGCGGCCTTCATGCTGATGCAGAACCTCACCATGCTGCGGCTGGAGGGCCGTATCGAGGCCACGCTCCAACCTGCCGTGTGGGACAGGCTGTTGCGGCTGCCGACGAAGTTCTTCACCTCCCGCTCCACCGGTGAACTGGCCAGTGCGGCCATGGGGATCAGCGCGATCCGTCGGCTGATGGCGGGTGTGGGCCCGGTGGTGGTCCAGTCGGTGACGGTCGGCGCGATGAACCTCGCGCTGCTCTTCTGGTTCAGCGTCCCGATGGCGCTCGCCGCGATCGGCATGCTCGTCGTCATCGCCGGAGTCTTCCTCGGGCTCGGCCTGTGGCAGGTGCGCTGGCAGCGCCGGCTGGTCGTGCTGAGCAACAAGCTCAACAACCAGGCGTTCCAGACCCTGCGCGGTCTGCCCAAGCTGCGGGTCGCGGCGGCGGAGAACTACGCGTACGCGGCCTGGGCGGGCGAGTTCGCGCGCAGCCGTGAACTCCAGCAGCGCGTGGGCCGGATCAAGAACCTCACGACGGTGCTGGGCGCGGTGTATCTGCCGCTCTGCTCGCTCATCATGTTCATGTTGCTTGCGGGCCCCGCGCGCGGTTCGCTGTCGGCCGCCGCCTTCCTGACGTTCAACACCTCGATGACGATGCTGCTGACCTCGGTCACCCAGGTGACGGGTGCCTTCGTGTCGATGGTCTCCGCGCTGCCGATGTTCGAGGAGATCAGGCCGGTCCTCGACGCGACGCCCGAGGTGCGGGTGGCGAGCACACGCCCCGCCGAGCTGTCCGGGGCCATAGAGGCGAAAAAGCTCTCCTTCCGGTACACCGACGACGGTCCGCTCGTCCTCGACGACGTGTCCTTCGCGATCCGGCCGGGCGAGTTCGTGGCGATCGTCGGCCCCAGCGGCTGCGGCAAGTCCACCCTGCTGCGGCTGCTCATCGGCTTCGACAAGCCGGTCTCGGGCAGCGTCCTGTACGACGGCCAGGACCTGGCGGCCCTCGACCAGTCCGCCGTACGCCGTCAGTGCGGTGTGGTGCTCCAACACGCGCAGCCCTTCACCGGGTCGATCCTGGACGTCATCTGCGGCACCGAGCCCTACACGCCCGAGGAGGCGATGGCCGCCGCCGAGATGGCCGGTCTCGCCGAGGACATCAAGCGCATGCCGATGGGCCTGCACACGATCGTCTCCGGCAGCGGCGCCGTGTCCGGCGGCCAGCGTCAACGGCTGATGATCGCCCAGGCGTTGATCCGGCGCCCGCGCATCCTGTTCTTCGACGAGGCGACCAGCGCCCTGGACAACGAGACCCAGCGCACGGTCATCGAGAGCACCCGCGCCCTCAACGCCACGCGCGTGGTGATCGCGCACCGCCTGTCCACCGTCATGGACGCGGACCGCGTGATCGTGATGGAGGACGGCAGGGTCGCCCAACAGGGCCCGCCCGCCCAGCTGTTGGCGGACACGGGCGGGCGACTGCACGAGCTGGTGCGGCGGCAGATGCAGTAGCCGGACGCGGCGGGAGGGGCCGGAGTCAGGTGTCCAGTCCGGGGACCGGGGCGCCCGAGGGGACGCCTGCCTCCACATACGCCCGGTAGACCTCCTGCCAGGGCGCATCGGCACCCGCGTGCGGGCCGCCGAAGGAGGCTCCCCGGGCGTGCGCGTCGAGGGCGGAGAGGCACACCTCCCAGCCGGCGCCGTTGCGGGCAGCCGTGTTCTCGGCCTCCAGGACGTTGGTGAGGGTGAAGCGAGTGCGCTTGTCGTCCAACTCCTCCAGATCGAAGTGCAGTTCGTCGCCGCCCCAGCTGAAGGAGAGGTGCCGTGGCGCGTCGACCGCGAGGACGCGTCCGGTGGAGTCGTCCATGTTCGGGTCGCCGCCGAACCTGATCGTGCCGCCCTCACGCAGCTCGATCTCGACGCTGGAGGGGAACCAGTGGGCCAGTTCCGCGGGCTCGGTGACGAACTCCCAGACGCGGTCGACGGGGTGGTCGTAGGTGCGGGTGAAGCGGACGGCGGGGCGGCCGTCGTCCAGGGTCAGGTAGGTACCGGTGGGTTCCGTGGACATGGTGGCTCAGTCCTTCGGGGAGGGGGTTGGGGTGTCTGCGTCCGACGACTCCCCCGCCGTCGAGGTCTCCGGGGCCGTCGCCCGCTCCGCGGCCGTCGCCGTCTCGTCCAGGCGTCGACCCAGCGCGTCCAGGCTCGTGCTCCAGAGCTTGCGGTACGGGGCGAGCCACGCGTCCAGCTCCGCGATCGGCGCCGGGTCGAGCGCGTAGACGCGGCGCTGCGCGTCCTGTCGTACGCGCACCAGGCCGGCGTCCCGCAGCACCTTCAGATGCTTGGAGGTGCTCGGCTGGCTCAGACCGCACGCCTCGACGATCTCACCGACGGGCCGTGGCCGCTCAAGGAGGAGCGCGACGATGGACCTTCGGTGCGGGTCGGCGAGCGCGGCCCAGAGGGAGGCGTCGGACATGACTCCAATATGCCTCTACAGTTATATGCCAGTCAAGGAATAAACGGCTCGGGAACGCCAACAGGCGTCCGCGACCTCACCCGCGCCACCCCTGAGGCACCTCACCGCCCCGCGTCCACATCTGCGTCGCCAGGACCCGCAGGGCCGCCGCGAAGCCCGCTGGGCGCGGCAGGAACTCCATGTGGATGCCGGGGAACTCCACCCAAGGCACGCCGACCCTGCGGGCGATCTCGATCGAGGGCCGCGCGTAGTACGTACCTCGGTCCGCCGAGCCGGCCCCCAGGATGATCGGGAACGGGGCACGCGAGAGCGCGGCCTCGTCCGGCAGGAAGGCGGCGAAGCCCGGCCACTCGCGGCCGAAGAGGTGGTCGCCGTTGCCGAGGAACCGCTTCCAGAGGTCTTCAGGCCACAGGTACGTACCCTCGCCGCGTACGGTCTGCGCGAAGAGGCGGCCCGCCGCCGGGGCGCCGTCCCGCGCGTACGCCTCGGCCACCTCGGCGAAGAAGTCGCGTGCGGGGTCACCGTCGGGCAGGACGTTCACGGCGGGCGGTTCGTGGGCGATCAGCCCGGCGACCGCCTCCGGGTGGCGCGCGGCCAGCGTCAGCCCGATGATCGCGCCTCCGCTGTTGCCGAACACCAGGGCGCGGCCGACCGCCAGGCCGTCGATGAGCGCGCGTGCGTCGGTGGCCTGTTGGGCCAGATCCATGGGCGCGTCGCCCTGGCCCGTGCTGCGGGAGTTGCCCCGCCGGTCGTACGTGATCACGGTGAAGGCGTCCGCCAGGTCGTCGGCGATCCCCGTGAAATACCCGGCGTCGCCCCCTGCGCCGCTGATCAGCAGCAGTGCGGGCCCGTCTCCGCGCACCTCGTAGTACAGCTCGGCCCCGTCGACCTCGAACATGCCCCTGCGCATGTGAGCCCTCTCTCAGTAGCGAAACTTTGCCGTTTCGATAAAAGTGGTCTAGCCTCAAGGCGTACGAAACGGTTTCGTTTACGTAGCCGTCATCCCGAGCGACCTTCCCTGGAGTGATGCTCCGATGCCCCAGACTGAGACTCTTTCCGAAGATGCCCGTAGGGGCACACCCGACAAGGCCGACGCGCCGTCGACGGCGAA
This sequence comes from Streptomyces sp. NPDC050988, assembly GCF_044456225.1. Taxonomy (NCBI): domain Bacteria; kingdom Bacillati; phylum Actinomycetota; class Actinomycetes; order Kitasatosporales; family Streptomycetaceae; genus Streptomyces; species Streptomyces sp. NPDC050988. The sequence continues at coordinate 296,778 of NZ_JBITFQ010000001.1, forward strand.
GCGGTGGTGGATCCTCTCGATCATCGCGATCGCCCAGCTGATGGTGGTGCTGGACGCGACCATCGTGAACATCGCCCTGCCGTCGGCACAGGCGGACCTCGGCTTCTCCGACGGCAACCGCCAGTGGATCGTCACCGCGTACGCGCTGGCGTTCGCCTCACTGCTTCTGCTGGGCGGCCGGCTGGCCGACCTCTTCGGGCGAAAGCCCACGTTCCTCATCGGTGTCGCGGGATTCGCCGGGGCCTCCGTGCTCGGCGGTGCGGCGAACAGTTTCGGAATGCTGGTCACCGCGCGCGCCCTCCAGGGTGTCTTCGCCGCCCTCCTCGCACCCGCCGCGCTCTCGCTCCTGAACACGACCTTCACCGACGCCAAGGAACGCGCCAAGGCGTTCAGCGTGTACGGCGCCATCGCCGGTGCGGGCGGTGCGCTCGGACTGCTGCTCGGTGGTGTCCTGACGGACGCGCTGGACTGGCGCTGGACCCTGTACGTCAACATCATCTTCGCCGTGATCGCCCTGGTAGGCGGCTGGATGCTGCTGAGCAACCACCGTGACGCCGCGAGCTCCAAGCTGGACCTGCCAGGCGCGCTGCTGGTCTCCTCCGGTCTCTTCGCCCTCGTCTACGGCTTCTCCAACGCCGAGACGCACGACTGGAGTTCGCCGCAGACCTGGGGCTTCCTGATCGCGGGCGGGCTGCTCCTGACGGTGTTCGCCTGGTGGCAGACCCGTGCCGCGCACCCGCTGCTGCCGATGCGCGTCCTGCTCGACCGCAGCCGTGGAGCCTCGTTCCTCGCCGTGCTCGTGACCGGTGCGGGCATGTTCGGAGTCTTCCTCTTCCTCACCTACTACCTGCAGCTGAACCTGGGCTTCAGCCCGACGAAGACCGGTGTGGCCTTCCTGCCGATGATGGCGGCCCTGATGGTCATGGCCCAGGTCTCCACCACGAAGCTGGTGCCGCGCATCGGCCCGAAGGTCGTCATCCCGGCGGGCTTCGCGATCGCCGCGGTCGGCATGGCCTGGCTGACCGGTATCGGCCTCGACTCCAGCTACTCGACCGACGTACTGCCGCAGCTGCTCCTGATCGGCGTGGGACTCGGCATCGTGATGCCGCCCGCCATGGCCCTGGCCACGAGCGGTATCGCGCCGGAGGACGCCGGAGTCGCCTCGGCGACGGTCAACGCGATGCAGCAGGTGGGCGGTTCCATCGGCACCGCCCTGCTCAACACGCTCGCCGCGAGCGCCGCCACCAGCTACCTGTCCGGCAAGGACGCCACGAACAAGCTGGTCCAGGCCCAGTCGACGATCGAGAGCTACACCACCGCCTTCTGGTGGTCCGCGGGATTCTTCGCGGTGGGCACGGTGATCGCCTTCCTGCTCTACCGCCGTGGGGTTCCCGAGCAGGACGCGGAAGCCGCGCCGGTCGTCCACATGTGACCCTCCGAAAGCCGAGGGGCCGCCGTCTGCAGGGAGACGGCGGCCCCTCTTTCATGTCGTCCTTCGTGTCACCTTCATGGCGTCCTTCGTGTCACCGGCTCCGGCCTTTCATGTCGGCGGCTCGGCGCGGTGGTGCCGCGGCAGCAGGGCGATCGCCGCCACCGGCAGTGCGGCGAGCACGAGCCAGGGCACGGCCGGGGGCAGGCCCGTGTCCAGGAGGGAACCGGTGGCCGCGCTGCCGACCAGGACGATCAAGCCGGAGACCGAGGACAGCGCGCCCGTGTAGAGGCCGAGTCTGCCGTCGTCGGCGAGGTCGGGCACCCAGGCACGGGCGGCGGGCGCGACGAGCATCTGGCCGAGGGTGAGCAGGACGACGTAACCGGCCGCGGGCAGGAGCCCCACGGTTCCCGTCCACGCGGCGGGCCTGGCCACGGCGACCACCGCGAAGCCGGCCGCGATGAGCAGCAGCCCCGTCGCCATGGACCGGCGCAGGTCGAGCCGGTCCGCCGCCCAGCGTGTGAGAGGCAGCTGGGCCGTCACCACCAGCAGCGAGGAGAGCGCGAACAGCCAGGCAAGCGGCGCCTGCGAGCCCGCCGCGCGCTCCACCTCGACGGGGAGGAGCTGGTACAGCTGGTTGTACGCCAGCAGATAGGCCCCGTACGCGCAGCACAGCGCGAGGAAGCCACGATTACGCACCAGCCGCCGCACTGCACCACGGTTCTGCACGCGTGCCCGGCCGGGGATGTGCTGCGGCAGCAGCCACGCGTGCCCGGCCAGGACGAGTACGAAGACTCCGGCACCGGCGAGGCAGACGGCGCGGAAGTCCACGGCCAGCAGCAGCGCGCCGATGAACGGCCCGAGGAACGCGCCCGCCTGGCCCGCCACGGTGAACAGGGCGAGTACATGGGTGCGCGGGCCCTCCCCCGCCTCCTCCCGGCACACCGCCTGCCGGGCCACCTCGGACTCGACGGCCGGCGAGAACAGCGCTGCCGCGAAGCCGATCAGGAGTACGGCTCCGACGACCGCCCAGCTCGCCTCCGCGAAACCGAGCCAGCCGAATCCGGCGATCCGCAGCACACAGCCGGCGAGCACCACCGGCCGTACGCCGTACCGGTCCGCCAGCGCCCCGCCCACCACGAACAGCCCCTGCTGGCTGAAGGTCCGCAGCCCCAGCACCAGCCCGACCATCCAGCCCGCCATGCCGATCGCCGTGCCGAGGTGCTCCGCGAGGAACGGCAGCACCGCGTAGAACCCGATGTTGAAGGCGAGCTGAGTGAGGATCAGCAGCCGGAGCAGCGGAGGCAGGGAGGCGAAGGTCCGCAGCGAGGAAAGGATTCTTCGGCGGGGGCGGTGGGTGGTGGCGCTTTTCCCGGGTGCCGCCTGCGGTGGCGATGGTTCAGACATCAGGCGTCACGCCTCCGGCCGGACCGGCCGGACCAGGTGAGGCCGGTGCCGTGGGTGCGCCTGGTGCGCCATACGTGTTGAGCGGACCGCCCGCACCCGCCGAGCCTGTGCGGCGCCCGGCACTCGCGGCACCGGCCGCCGCTGCCCAGGCCCCCCGATCCACGGAGTCCACCGGACCTGCCGCGGGAGCCTCGTCGGTCGGGGTCAGCTGCGCAGCCTCCGCCGACCTTGCGGCCACCGGCACACCCGCCGCCTTCCGTTCCGCCGCCTCTTCCCCCGGCCCCGCCACCGACTCGCTCCCACCAGCGCCCCGGCGCCGTACGCGTCGGGGCCACCGCACCCCGCCCCCGCCCGTGACGGCCACCGCCCCCAGCAGGGCGAGTGCGGCGGCGGGGGCCAGTACCGCCCAGGGGGCCCGTTCCGCGTACGGCTGGTTCTCGGACAGGAGCAGGCCCCACTCCGGGGACGGCGGCTGCGCGCCGAGGCCGAGGAAACCGAGGGCCGCGAGGGCCAGGGCGACACCCGGCAGGCGGAGCAGCGCGTGGCGTACGACCGGAGGCAGGACGGCCGGGATGAGTTCGTGGCGGAGCAGTTGGAGCGGGCCCGCGCCCAGGCCCCGGGTGGCCGTCAAGTGTGTGGTGGCGCGCTCCTGTTGGAGCAGTGCCGAGGTGTGGGCCGCGAGCGGTGCCCAGGCGACGGCGGTCACCGCGAGGGCCGGGGTGGAGGGGCCGCTGCCCACGACGCCCGTGACGAGGAGGGCCGCGAGGACCGGCGGTACGGCGTTGACCGTGTCGACGAGCGGTCCGGAGAACCGTGGCAGCAGACCCAGCAGAACGCCCAGCACGAGCGCGGCCGCGCTCACGGCGAGGGCCAGGGCCAGGGTGCTCAGCGCCCCGTGGCCGACCCGGGCCAGCACATCGCGTCCGAGCCCGTCCGTGCCGAACGGGTGTGCCCCGGAAGGAGATTGGAGCCGGGCGGTGGTGTCGAGGCGCAGCGGATCGCGGGCAAGGCCCAGCGCGACGACCGCGAGCAGCAGGCCGCCGTACAGCAGGGGCAGGGTCGTTGGGCGGGGCGGTGTCGGGCGGTGCAGCGAGGAGAGCGCGCCGTCGCGCAGGGCCGGGCCGATCAGGAGCCGGGCCGTGAGCCGGGTGAGGCCTCCGGCGACCGCCGCCAGCAGGACGAGTGCGAGAGTGCCCGCCTGGAGGACGGGCAGGTCCTGGGCCACCGCGGCCTGGAGGGTCAGTCGTCCGAGGCCGGGGACGTCGAAGACCTGCTCCACGGCGACCGCGCCACCGGTCAGGCCCACGACGAACAGGCCGAAGTTCGGGAGCAGTCCGGGCACGCAGCGGCGCAGTGCCTGCCGGGCGATGCTCCGGCCCGGGACTCCTCGCGCGGCGGCGGCCAGAGCCCACTGCTCGGCGAAGGCGCCCGGCAGCAGGTCGTCGAGCATCCGCCCGAGCAGCGCGCCCGCGGGCAGGCCGAGCGACAGCGCGGGCAGCACCATCCACTGGGGCCCGTACCAGCCGAGCGCGGGCAGCCAGCCGAGCTGCACCCCGACGACGGCGGCGAGCACCGAGGCGGTCAGGAAGTCGGGCAGCGTGGACAGGAGCGCCGATCCGGTGCCCGCCGAGCGCCGGCCGTCGAGCCGCCGCCCCGCACCGAGCCGCAGCGTACGGGCGCACACCGCCCCCGCCGTGAGCACCGCGACGGCCAGCGACCCGCCCATCAGCAGGAGCGAGACCCCGAGCGCCTGGAGCACCGACGGCGTGACCTCCGCGCCGGAGATCCACGACCGGCCCGCGTCACCGTGCAGCAGCCCGCCGAACCAGTCGCCGAGCAGCTTCGACGGCCCGGCGTCCAGGCCGAGTTGGGCGCGGATCGCGTCCAGTACCTCGGGCGTCGGGGCGCGTTCGGCGGACCGTGCCTTGAGCACGGTGAGCGCCGGGTCCGTGAGCGACAGCCAGGGCAGCAGCCCGACACCGCACAGCAGGGCGGCGACGAGGGCGGCGCGCCAGAGCAGCCCCGGCGCCCCGCCGCGTACGACGGCCTTGAGCACGTACGCCGCCGCCCGTCAGCGCCGCGTGCCGACGCCGACGAGGCCGCGCTCGTACGGGTCGAGCAGCACTCCGCTGATTGCGGCGCCGACGCCGGTGACGATCCGCTGGTGGACCAGCGGCACGACGGCGTCCGTGCCGAGGACCGCCGCTTCGGCGGTCATCGCCGCGTCCTGCCGCTTCGCGGTGTCGGTGACCGTCTCGGCCTCGGCGACCGCCTTGTCGACCTTCTTGTCGCACAGCAGCGCCAGGTTGTAACTGCCCTTGCAGGTGTAGTCGCTGGCGAGGATGGAGAGGGGGTCGCCGGTGTCGAGCATGGTGTTGCGGGCGGACACGAACGCGTCGAACTTCCCGGCCAGCGCGTCGCCTTCGAGCCGCGAGTACTCGCGCACCTCCAGCTTCACCTTGAACCCGGCCTTCTCCAGCTGCTGCTTGAGCACCTGGGCGACCTCGGGCAGTTCGGGCCGGTTGTCGTACGTGGCCACGGTGACCGATGTGCCGTCGACGGCCAACGCTTCGGCCCTCCCGGTCGGCTTGACGCGCTTGTCGGCCGCCCAGGTCAGGGCGGGTCCGTAGATGCCGACGCCGGAGTCGGCGTGCCCTTCGTAGACGCCCCGCGCGAGGTCGGAGGTGTCGATCGCCTCGCGGGCGGCGGCCCGTGCCTTCGGGTCCTTGAAGGCACCCTTCTCGGTGTTGAGCAGCAGGCTCGTGGTGCGGGTGGTGGCCGTCTCGCGGCGGGCCACCTCGTCGAGGGAGGTCGCCTGCGAGACCGGCACGGCCTCGGCGATGTCGGCGGCGCCGGTGCGCAGCGCGTTCGTGCGGGCCGTGCCGTCGGCTATGAACTTCGCGTCGACACCGGAGGCCTGGGCGCGGCCTCCCCAGTAGTCGTCGAAGCGGTCCAGGGTGGCCGCGGTGGTGCCGGTGACCTTGGTGAGTTCGAAGGGTCCGGTGGCGGTGCCTATCGGGCTGACGGCGTCCTTGTCGGCGTACGCCTTGGAGGAGAGGACGACCAGTCCCGGGCTGGACAGACGCAACGGCAGTGCGGGGTCGGGCTCGGCGGTGGTCACCCGGACGCGTCGGTCGCCCGCGGCCTCGGCGGTGAGCTCGACGCCGGACAGGGCGGCGGTCACGGGCTCGGCGCCCGCGGCCCGGGTGAGGGCCGCGGCGACGGCCTTCGGCGTGACCTCGGTGCCGTCCTGGAAGGCCGCGTCCCGCAGGGTGAACAGCCAACTGCCGTCGTTCTCGCGGCTCCACGACTCGGCGAGCGCGGGGGCCGCGGCGCCGTTGGCGTCGAGGCGGGTCAGACCCTCGGTGACGCCGAGCCGGCTGAGGATCGTGGCATCGGCGCCGTACGGGTTGAAGTTCTCCGCGGGCGGGAAGGCGAGCGCGACCCTCAGCCGGGAGTCGTCCCCACCGCCGGAGGACTCCTCCCCGCCCTCGGAGGCGAAGCAGCCGGTGAGCAGAGGGGCGAGCAGCAGGCCGGCGACGAACCGGCGACGGCGCGGCAGAAAGCGCATGGTCTCTTTCTTCGTGGGGGGAGAGATTCGTGGGGGCCGACGCACGCGCAGTGGGTCCGGCAGGGCAGAGCGCCCGTCAGGGCAGGGAGTCCATCAGGGCAAGGGGTCCGTCAGGGCAAGGGGTCCGTCAGGGCAAGGGGACTTCGAAGTGCACGATCCGCTGCCCGCCGCCGGGTTCCTCGCGCTCGTCGTGGACCACTTTGCCGAGGGACCGCCAGAAGGCCTCGGCGCCGGGTACCGCCGGGTCGGTGTGCAGATAGACGGCGCGGTAGCCGCCGTCCGCCGCCGCGAAGTCGAGGAGTTCGCCGACCAGCCGCCGGGCCAGGCCCTGTCGCCGGTGATCGGCGCGCGTGTACACACGGCGCAGCTGGGCGGTGTCCCCGGAGGGGTAGCGCTCGGCCAGGTGCCGCGGGTTGGGCGGGTGCGCCGGGCCCCGGGAGTCGAGTGCGGCGGTCGCGGCCACCGTGCCGTCCCGCTCGTCGACCGCGACCAGCAGGGTGTGCCGGTCGGGTGCGAGGTAGAAGGAGTCCAGGTCGATGATGTCGCGGTGCCAGCGCGGTACGTATCCGGTGCCGAAGTCCCGGTAGACGGTGTCGAGCATCACGGACCGCGCGCCGTCGAGGTCGTCGGGGGTCGCCGTTCTTATGCAGTAGTCGCGCACTTGCGCATCATATGCATTAAGGCTTGGCGGACCCGTCAGGGGTGTCGCCGCCCTGCCCGTCGGAGGTGGCGTCCACCCGCCGCCAGGAGCCCTTCCACACCACCCAGACATGGCCGTCCGGCCCGTGGTGCACCTTCAGTCCGTCGACGACGGCGAGCAGCGGCAGGTTCTTGGCGCCGGCCTGGTCGCAGGAGTCCAGGGAGACCTTGACATCGTCGGTGGCAGCCACGGTGATGCCGGTGAGGTCGGCGGTGAGCACGATCCGGCAGGTGTCGGCGGCACTGCGCGCCAGCAGACACTTGCTCGCGGAGCGGCCGGCGTCGAGGACCGGGGCGACGAAGGACAGCGGGGCGTCGATCACCCGCGTCACCGCCACGGCGGCCTCCTCGGCGGCGAACTCCCCGTCCGCGCGGGAGAAACGGGCGGTGAACTCCATCTCCTGCACCGGTTCCATGAGCCCGCACTCGGTCAGCAGTGGCGGCCCGCCCGACGGAGTACGTACCGGCGTTCCCACCGCCAACCCTCCTTGGTCAGACAGTTCATGGTCAGTCATTCGAACACGGCTCGTGGACAATCGCGCGGACAACGGGCAGAAACGCGGCCCGCGACCGGGGCAGCACGGCGACCCTACGTCCGCAACACCCCCTTGCACAGGGCATGTTGAGTAAACACAAAGACCAAAAGTCAACCTTTGCAGCTGAAATTCACCGGGTCGAGTGAACCAGATCTTGTGGACGGCGCGGCGTGGATGGTTCCCCCGCGGGCGGGGTATCTACCGAGATCGAATACGCCCTCCCCTGCAGAGGTGGAGACGACATGTCGCCGGAATCCCAAGACCAGGCCCCCGGGCTGCCCGCGGGCGGCACCGCGGAGTCCGAAGTCCCCACGGCGAGTCCGTACGCCCACAGTTATCCGAGCGGCGGGTTCACCGTCGTCGAGGTGCTCGGCGAGATCGACATGGCGACGGCCGGCGATCTGGCCGAGCATCTGGACGCCGTGACCGCGGGCCCGGCGCCCCAGGTCCTGGTCGACCTCCGCCGGGTCACCTTCTTCGACTGCTCCGGGCTGCGCGTGCTGTGCCGGGCAGACCGCCGGGCGAAGGAGCGGGGCGGCTCCCTCCGCCTGATCTCCGACCAGCCCCGCATCCACCGGCTGCTACGCGCCTCGGGGCTCCTCAGCCGTTTCCCGCCCCTGCCGGCACTTCCTCCTCCGTCCCGTCCGGGAAATGCACCACCACCGCTCCCGCCGCGGTGACACGTGTACCGGCCCGTGCCCGCAGCGCCTCGGGGTCGCAGGGCCGCGCCGGATCGGCGCTCAGTACAACGAGCGTGACCAGGAGATGCGGACGACCCGGGTGGCCGGTCAGCCGCAGGCAGGGGGTGGCGGAGTACTCGCCATAGGCGTTGGCGCCGCGGACTTGTGCGACGCTGCCGTCCGACGGGCCGTCGGCGCCAGGCTCCTCCCACCCCCGCAGCGCCACGACCGCGCTCGTCAGGCCGTCCGCCTCGCGGCGCGCCAGCGCCCAACCGGGCCCCGCGGCCTCGGTCAACGGCCCACGGTCGTCGGCCAGGGCCCAACCCCCCTCGCGTACGACGGCTCCCGGCGGCCCTTCGACACGGTGGACCCGGATCTCCCAGGGGCCGTGGACCACGCTGGTCGTCCCGATGCGGTGCCCCTCGCCGGAGCCCGGCAGGACCGCGCGGTGCCAGGACGCCGCACGCCGGCCCTCCGCGCCGAGGGGATGGATCCGGCCACGCCTGGAGGCCGCCGTCCCGTCCGCCGTGAGCAGGGCGAGGTGGCTGTCGGGCCCGGGCGCGGGACCGTGCGCCGAGGTGTCCGCGGGACCGTCCGCCGGGGTGTCCGCGGGGGTGTCGGGTGCCGTCGCGCTGGAATACGCGAACTTCGAGTAGTGCGGGCTGTCCTCGGCTGCGGCCGGCGGCGGTGGCAGGCGGTCGCTGCCGTGGTTGACGAGTCGTACGATCCCGTCGGCGGCGGTCGAGTGGAGCAGCCAGCCGGGAGCGGGCAGTGCCAGACACGCGTCCGCCGTGTCCACCGGGCCCGGTTCCTCGGGAGCCGTCCAGACGGGATGGCCGGCGGGGAGCAGCAGCCCGAGGAACGCCTTGCTCGCCCAGTACGGGGAGGCGGGACCCGAGTACGGCTGGGTGACCGGGAGGAAGGGCCGGTACCAGCCCAGGCTCAGCAGTCCCCGTTCGTCGGGCACCCCTCGCTCGGTGAAGTGCTTGAGGGCGCCCGACGCCAGACGACGGGTGCGGCCGGGCGGCAGCGGGGTCGCGTCGGCGAGTGCTCCGGCCCACAGCGGGGCGGCCGTCGCGTAGCGGTAGGTGAGGGAGCGGCCCTGGTGGACGGGTCCGCCGTCCGAGCCGAAGAAGTACTGGTACGTGCCGAGGAACGCGCGCAGACGGGCCCGGTGGACCTCTGTCAGCGCGTCGTCCGCGCGGGGTCCGGCGATGCGCGCCCACAGGATCGGATACAGGTGCAGGGCCCAGCCGTTGTAGTAGTCGAACTTGCGGCCGTCGCCGTCGGTGTACCAGCCGTCGCCCCGGTACCAGTCCTCCAGCCGCGCCAGGCCGGCGTCGATCTCGGCGCGGCTGTGCGGGGCGCCCACCGAGGCGAGGAACTCCTCCGTGACGACCTGGAAGAGCCGCCAGTTGGAGTCGTTGGCCCGGGCGCCGACGAATCCGCCGAGCCAGGCGGCCACCCGCTGCCGTACCGCGTCGTCGAGACGGTCCCAGATCCACTGTCTGGTCTCGTGCAGGGCGATCGCGATCGAGGCGGCCTCGACCATGGGCTGGGCCCGGTCGGTGATGGGCGGCCAGCGCTCGGCGCCCTCCGGGTCGGTACCGGCGGCGAGTCCGGCCGCGTACCGCTCGATCAGCCCCGGCGGGACGCGCCCGCCGGAGCCCGCGATGCGGCAGGCGGCGAGCAGGAACGAGCGGGCGTACCCCTCCAGGCCGTCGGACCAGGATCCGGCGTGGCCGGGCCTGCCGGGCAGCCGGTACTGGGCCAACTCCCTTGAAGCGTAAGGGAGCAGGCCGTCCAGGAGTCGGTCGGCCATCGCCTCCCAGTGTGCGCGGGTCCAGCCGGTGACGGGTGACCGTACGAGGTCGGGGGGCGGCAGGAAGGACGGGTGCGTCGGGTCGGTGAGCGACACGTGCGGCGCGGTCATACGGGGGTGGGTCCTCCGTCAGTGGGGGCGTTCGTGCGCTGCGTCGCGCGGCGCCTGCGGGGGCGGCTGGACGCTGTCGCGCACGACGATGTGGGTGCCGAGCAGATGGTGGGCGCCCGCTGCGTGCTCGGGGTCGCGCAGGGCGATGCGTACGGCGGCCCGGCCGAGTTCCTCGGCGGGGGTGCGCACGGTGGTGAGCGGCGGGTTGAAGTCCTCGGCGAGCGGGATGTCGTTGTAGCCGACGACGGAGATGTCGTCGGGCACGCGCAGCCCGGCTTCGGTGATGGCCCGCAGGGCTCCGGCGGCGACCATGTCGTCCCCGGCGAAGACGGCGGTGAAGTCCGGCGTCTCCTTGAGGAGTTGGGTCGTCGCCGTCTCCTTGAGGAGTTGGGTCATCGCCCGGTGGCCCGCCGCCCGGCCGAGGCCGCAGTCGACGACATGGGCGGCTTCGGGCGGCAGGCCGTGCTCCGCGAGCGCCGCGCGGTATCCGGCGACGCGCGCGTCGAGTGCCGTGTTGCCGGGCAGCCCGCCGAGGAACACGATCCCTCGGTGGCCGGCCGAGAGGAGATGGCCGGTGATGGCGTGGGCGCCGGCCTCGTTGTCGAACTCGACGACGAGCGCGGGGATGTCCGGGTCGGGCGCGGGCCGTCCGCACAGCACGAGGCGCGCGCCTGCCGAGTCGAGGGCCTGGGCGTAGTGCGCGACGCGCTCCCGGTAGGCGTCGTCCTCGACGACCCCGCCGACGAGGACGACCAGCCGGGCGCCCTCCTCGCGCATCAACTGCACGAACTCCAGCTCGCGTTGCGGGTCCCCGCCGGTGGTGCCAACCAGGCACAGCCAGCCGCGGGAGGCCGCCTCGGCCTCGACGCCCTCGGCGACCTGTGCGTAGAAGGGGCTGGTGACCTGCCGCAGGACGACGGCGACCATCTTGCGGCCGCCGCCGACCAGGGCGCGGGCGTGCGCGTTGGCCACGTAGTCGAGGTCGCGGGACGCGCGCAGCACACGGGCCCGGGTGGACGCGGGCACGGGGTGGTTGCCGCTGAGTACACGCGAGACGGTGGCCATGGACACGCCTGCCCGCTCGGCGACCTCGCGAATGGTGACGCGTCGCTTCGCCGTCGGCTCCGCCTCTGCCATGTCGTTGCCCATCTCCCCGTGTCTCCCCTCACAACCGCCCGACCTGCCGCGTCAGTTGTTGGCGGCGTGGTCCTTGGCGAACTCCTCGGCCATTCTGTCGCCACCCCGCTGCCGCCAGGTCCTGACGGTGGCGTCCCATTCGGACAGCGGAGTGCGTCCCGCGATGATGCCGGTGGCGGTGTCCTTGAGGAGCGTTTCGAGGGTGGTTCCCTGTGCGGTGTACGTCCGGGACTGCAGCCCGTACGAGGCATTGCGGACCGCGTGCGGAACGGTCTTGACCTGCCAGGCGTGCAGGGCCTTCACGGCGTCGGGCATCCCGGGCACGAACAGCGCCTGGGGTCCTTCGGCGAGGTACTTCAGCGGCAGGTTGGTGTTGTTCTCGACCTGGCCGAGCGCGTTGGGCTCGGGCGAACCGTCCTTGGCCCGGGTGAAGTGGGTGCCCTCGACTCCGTAATGGACCAGTTCCCACTCCTTGCTGCCGAACGGAGCCGCGAGATAGTCGAGGATGCGCAGCAACAACTGCACGCGCTCCTTCTTCGCCTTCTTGACGACGGTGTAGCCGAACGAGCGGCGTGCCCCGACGATCCCGCCGGGCGTACCGCCCACGCTGTACGGGAGAGCGGGTGCTGGCGTGTACGTGCGGCCCTTCTCCAGGAACTTGGGGAGGTAGCCGCCGAATCCGTCCTGGAGCGAGCCGACCGTCCCGTTGTAGTAGAGGGCGATCATGTCGATCTGGGAGATGGAGGTCGCGTCGGGGTGGTAGGAGCCCGCCTTGCGCAGTCCGAGCTGGAAGTCGAGCATCTGCTTGTACCGCTCGTCGGCCACGACCGGCAGGAACGTGCCGTCGTCCTTCACCGACCAGCCCCGGGCGTGCACACCGTGCGCCGCCGAGTGGAACCCGTCCCCGAACACGGATCCGACCGCGGCGCCCAGGGCGTACTTCTTCCCGCCCGTCCCCTTCTTGGCGACCGCCGCGAAGTCCTGGTCGGTCCAGCCCTCCTTCATCCCGGCATCCTCGAAGTACTCGTCGTTGAGCCAGAGGGTCGATCCGGGCAGCGGCCGCTCCAGCGGAATGCCGTATATACGTCCACCGATCCGGCCCATGTCACGCCAGGCGTGCGTCGGGATATTCGCGAGGTTCGGATAGTCCTCGACCGCGTCCCCGGAGAGGAACGGCGTGAGGTCCTCGGCACGCCGCTGCACGAACTGGGCCTCGCGGGGCAGCGCGAACCCGGAGAAGATGTTGATGATGTCCGGGAGTTCATCCGGATCGCCCGCCATCACGGTGGCCATCTTCTTCTGGTAGTCGGTCTGCGAGATGACCGTGTACTCGATCTTCACGCCGAGTGCCTTCTCGACGGCCTGCCAGAACTTGTTGGACGAGGCCGGCTTCGGCGGCGTACCGAACGACACGGACATCACCTTGACGGTGGACCCGTCCCCCGGCGTACGGGACACCGACCGCGCGAGATCGGCCGGGTAGGACACGTAACCGGGCTGTACCCCCTCCGCGGTGGGCGCAAGATCCGGCTTCGGCCCCGCGAAGGCCTTGTAGGCGGGCCAAGGGGCGAGCTTCTTGCCCGCGTTGGACACCCCGTCACCCCCCGACTCCGTGGAGCAGGCAGTCAGTCCGACCGGAGCAGCCAGCGCAACAACACCCACGGCAGCGGTACGCATCAGGGCACGACGGGACAGCGGTGTACGGGACATACGTGTTCTCTCCCAGCTCTGGATGATTGGTTGGGACGGGCGCGCCCCTTCAGGGGCGCGGGGCTGTGACATTTGCGGCTCCGCCGCGGGGCGCGACCAGCCCCCACCGGCCGGCAGCCGACATACCGCACAAGGAGCGCCGCACAAGCAAGGCGCTCAACTCTTGATCGCTCCGGTGAGCACACCCTTGGTGAAGTACTTCTGCAGGAACGGATAGACCAGGAGAATCGGCACCGTGGCGATCACCAGCACAGCCATCTGCACGGTCTGCGGAGCATTCACCGTGCCCTCACTGGTCGCGGTGTCCGTGAGCCCCGACCCGGCCACCACATACGTGCGCAGCACCTGCTGAAGCGGCCAGTGGTCGCTCTCCAGATACAGCGAGGCGTAGAACCAGGAGTTCCAGTACGCCACCGCGTAGAAGAGACCGACGACGGCGAGCGCGGCCTTGGACAGCGGCAGCACGACGGACCACAGCACCCGCCAGTCCCCCGCCCCGTCCAGCCGCGCGGCCTCGTACAGCTCGTCGGGTATCGACTGGAAGAAGCCGCGCAGCACCACGAGGTTGAACACGTTGATGAGCACGGGGAAGATCAGCGACCCGTACGAGTCCAGCAGGCCAAGCTCCTTGACCAGCAGGAAGCTGGGGATCATGCCGGGCGGGAAGAGGAACGTGAACAGGACGAGGAGCAGCACGGGCCGGCCGCCGAAGACTCCGGGGCGCGACAGGGCGTAGGCGAGTGTGACCGTGCAGAAGAGGCTGAACAGGGTGCCGACGACGGTCACGCCCGCGCTGACGCCGAGGGCGTGGGTGACGATGCCGCCGTCGAGGATGTCGCGGTACGCCTGCACGGTCGGTTCGGTCGGCCACAGCACCCAGCCGCCGTTGTCGACGACCTCCTCGGGCGAGGCGAGCGAGGTCGAGAGGATCACCAGAAACGGCACACAGACCAGGAGGACGACGGCCACGAGCGCGACGGCCTTCGCCGCCTGGGTCAGGGGCCTGGGCTTCTCCATCCAGGCCGGACGGGCGTGGGCGCTCACTTGTAGACCCCCTGTTCGCCGAGGCGGTGGGCGACCTTGTTGGCCGCGTAGACGAGCAGCGCGCCGATCACGCCCTTGAACAGGCCCGCGGCGGCGGCGAATCCGTAGTCGCCGCCGACCATGCCCTGGTAGTAGACGAAGGTGTCGATGATCTCGGCGGCCTCCGGGCCGACCGCGTCGCGCTGGAGCAGCATCTGCTCGAACCCGACGGAGAGGATGTCGCCGAGCCGCATGATGAGCAGCAGCACGATCACCGGCCGGATCGCGGGCAGGGTGACGTGCCAGAAGCGCCGCCAGGGTCCGGCGCCGTCGATGGCGGCGGCCTCGTACTGCTGCTCGTCGACCTGGGAGAGCGCGGCGAGGAAGATGATCGTGCCCCAGCCGGCGTCCTTCCAGATCACCTGGGCGACGGTGAGCGGTCTGAAGGCGTCGGGGTTGCCGATGATGTCGACGGTGCTCAGGCCCGCGTCGCCGAGGTAGCCGTTCACCAGCCCCGTGTCGCCGAGGACCTGCTGGAACAGGGCGACCACGATCACCCATGAGATGAAGTGCGGCAGATACGCCACCGACTGCACGAAGCGGCGGACGGTGGTCCAGGTCAGGGTGTGCAGGAGCAGGGCGAGGGCGAGCGGTACGGGGAAGTAGAAGACGATCTGGAGGACCGCGATCCAGAGGGTGTTGAGGACCGCGTCCCAGAACTCGGCGTCCTGGAACATCCGTTGGAAGTTGCCGAGTCCCACCCATGGACTGCCCCAGATGCCGTCGAAGGGCACGTAGTCCTTGAAGGCGATGACGTTGCCCGCCAAGGCGCCGTAGTGGAACAGCAGGAAGTAGCCGAGCCCGGGGAGCATCAGCAGGAACAGCGCCCGGTTTCTCCGTCTCCCGTTCTTGCGGCTCTGGAAACCTTTTCTTCTCCTGAACGCACCGGTCGGACGGCGGCGGGATGGGGTCACTGCCTCCGCACCTGCACGCTCCCGCACCACCGCGGCCACGGAACCTCCTCGCCTCTGGCTGTTGGGTGAGGGGAAATTAAAACGTTTCCAATACGGGGTCAACACTTCTGACACAGACCGGTAGTTGGCCTTGGCGCGGTAGGCATGCCGACCTGCGGAGACCGCTTAAAACGTTTTCGCGAGCCCTTGGAGGTACGCGTGGAGAGCGGCCGAGCCCTCCAGTCGGCTCCGGCTCCGCAGGTGCAACGCGCGCTCTCGGCCCGCCAGTTCGGCCCGTACACGTTCGGGGCTGCCGGTGGTGCGCAGTTCGGCCAGGACCGACTCGATGGTGGAGAACGGATGGTGACCGCGCCTCAGAAGCGCCACGATCTGGGCGAGCCGCGCCTCCGAGGCGGAGTAGCGGCGGTATCCGGTGGCCCTCTCCCGCGTCGGCCGCAGCAGGCCGCGCGTCTCCCACAGGCGCAGTACGGGCGTCTGCACTCCGATGGCGTCGGCGACTTCGCCGATGCGCATCCCGCCACGGTCCCGGTCCGGCGGTTCGGTCTCGTGGGTGATCAGCGTGCCCAGCGCCCGGATGGCCTCGGCGAGTTCGGTGCGCTCGCGGTGAAGCTCGGCGTGGCTCTCGTCGAGGATGGCGAGCGCGGTCTCCAGGTCGCCGCCGTGCACGGCCCGCATGATCGCGCCGGTCGTCGGCCAGCCGTGCCCGACGGCCAGCGCGCGGCCGGCTCTGAGCGCTTCGGCGTGTGCGGTCGTGAACACCCGGTAGCCGCTGTCCGTGCGCTCGACGGGCGGCAGGATGCCCGTCTCCACGTAGTTGCGGACCTGCTGCGTCGAGATGCCCGCCTCACGCGCGAGGTCGACGGCCCGCAGTCGCTCGCCCACCCGGTCTCCTCGGCCTGCCGCTTCACCATGATTTGAGGGTTACAGAGTAGGCCGTGGCCTTGGACTGGCACGAACTCGGATCAAGTCTCAAGAAGCACTTCAATGAAACGATTGAAGGAGAGCAGTCCGGAACAAGACCGGGGGCACAGGACCAGGAAGAGGAGAGCCTCGCCATGAAGTTCGTTCTCGAAGTCGACATGGGTGACACCGCCTGGGAAGGGAACGCCGCACGGGAGCTGGGGCGGATCCTCCGCTACTGGGGAGGGAACCTCCAGCACTACGAGCTGAAGCCGGGCGACGGGGCGGCCGTCTCCGACTCCGACTACCGCGAAGTGGGTTCCTGGAGCATCACCGCTTCGGCATGACGCCGGGATCGGCTCCGGATCGACGCAGAAGTCGGCTCAGGATTGACGCCGTGGCCGTCCCGGGAACGACGCCGGGGCCGGCGGAGACGGCCCCACTCCGTCTCCGCCGGCCCCTGTAGCGAGATCGCGTGGCACTCCGCGAGGGGACCCGCACTCCCCATCCGCATCCGCGGGCCTCCGTCGACGCACATCGGCGAACCGCGCGACCCCGGTCCCTTTAGAACGTGAAGACGGTCGACCCGTAGGCCCTCTTCACGCACTCGTTGGAGAAGGTGCGTTCATAGGACACCCGCTTGCCCTGCCAGACACCGTCGACCGTGACGACGACGGGATCGTATTCGCGGGTGCACATTGCTTCGGTTCTTCCTGGCAGGGTGTTGAAATCCCCTCCGGACGCCCGGAGTTCGGCGCAGGCCGACGCCGCGGCCGGGTGGGTTCCCGAGGCGGTCGGCGCACAGGTCAGGGTGACCGCGCGTTCGGGAGCGGCGTCGGCCTTGATCTCGCCGTGCCCCATGGTGAGCACCAGGGAGGAGGGGGCGTAGAGGGAGTTCGGCGAGGGGGTGGCGGCGAGGGCGGATCCGGTGATGGGTCCGCATACGGCGGTGGCCGTCAGCGTGATCGTCGCTGCCCAGCGCGCGGTGTTCGGCATTGTGTGCATCCTTCCGCTCGGTTGGTTGCCGCCGGCTCGGTCGAGTGCCGGTGCGGCGAGCGCGAGTCTGCCGAGTCCGCGACGGAAACACACGTCGACCCCACGCGTTTCGGTAACCTTGCGTATTGAATCAGTGGCGTGAAGTTACGGAATTCGAACGCGCGGACCCTGGAGTTGAGCGGACCCTGCGCCACCGAGCGGACACGCTGGCCGGATATGCACTGCTCAGCAATAGGCCTGAAACATTCCGCTTCCAGCTGAGGGCCGGACTCTTGCATCCTGGCCGCAAGCGAGTAATCGTCATTACATGATTACAGCCGAACAGCACGAGAAATTGCGCGGCTGGTTCGCCGGCCGACTGCCCGACGACCTCTTCGAGAGCCTCGGCGAGGTCACGGTCGACCGCGAGGAGATCACCGTCATCGGCCGCATCCCCGAACCCCGGCTCGCCGAGAGCGCCTCGGACGCCGAGCGGGAGGCGGCCGTCGGCTCCCGTATCCAGGAGTTCCGCGAGCGCACCCGCGACGCCCGCGTCGCCGTGGCCCGCGAGGCCGAGCATCGATTCGGCAAGAAGGTCTCGTGGGGTGTGGAGTGCGGCGGCGAGCGAGCCCTGTTCACGCATGTCGCGGCGCCCGTGATGACCAGGCTGCGGCAGCCGCAGCGACAGGTCCTCGACACCCTGATCGCCGCCGGTGTCGCCCGCAGCCGCAGCGACGCGCTCGCCTGGTGCGTGCGTCTCGTCGAACGCCACGCGGACGACTGGCTCGCGGAGTTGAGGGACTCCCTGGAGCACGTGCAGCGGGTTCGCGCGCAGGGGCCCGACGCGCCGGGACCCGTTGCCGACGAGGCGGGTCCCGAGGACACTCCGACCGACGGCTGACACCTGAGCCGGTCCGGGAAACGACGTCTACGGGAGGACTTCATGCGCAAAGTGGTCAACAGCCTCCGGGCACGGCTGACCGTGCTCGCGCTGCTCGTCTGCGGATTCGCGGCCCTGGCGCCCGTGAGCAACGGCCCGTGACGGGCACGCTCGCCTGAGGAACATCGCAGGCCGTCAGACCGTGCGATTCATCCACTGACGACCGCGAAGATGGATGGTTCGTCCACTGGTGCGGCGTTCTGCCCAGCCCGTAGCTTCGGCAGATCACCGCACCAAGGGACGGCTTCCCCGCGCTCCGCGCACCCAAGCGACAGCGACACGCCGTCCGGCCAGCCGCGTCACCACGCGCTCCCCCGCCCTGCCGCCCCTCGGGGTGTCGGTCCTTCGCTGGAGCCCCTCCTTGTCCCAGAACTCCCCCGCGTCCCAGAACTCCCCCGCCACGCAGCCGCCGTCGCTCACCGAGGTCGAGCCCTACGGTGTCGAGCGGATCCCCGACGCGGACCGCTCCGCGAGCCCGCTCGACCTCTTCCGGCTCGCCTTCGGCGGGGCCAACACCTTCTCCACCTGTGTACTCGGGGCTTTCCCCATCCTCTTCGGCCTCTCCTTCTGGCAGGGGCTCGCGGCGACACTCCTCGGGGTGGTCGCGGGTGCGCTGATCCTGTGTCCGATGGCGGTCTTCGGCCCGGTCAACGGCACGAACAACGCCGTCTCCTCCTCCGCCCACCTGGGCGTGCACGGCCGGGTCGTCGGTTCGTTCCTGTCGCTGCTCACCGCGGTCGCGTTCTTCTCCATCTCGGTGTGGAGTTCGGGCGACGCCCTGGTCGGCGGTGCGCACCGGCTCTTCGGACTGAGCCGCAGCGACCTGTCGTACGTCGTCGCGTACGCGCTGTTCGCCGTGCTGGTGCTCGCGGTGTGCGTGTACGGCTTCCGTTTCATGCTGTTCGTCAACAAGGTCGCGGTGACGTCGGCGACCCTGCTGTTCCTGGTCGGCGCGGTGGCCTTCGCCGGGGACTTCGACCCCTCGTACGCGGGCGTCTTCACGGCGTCGGCCGACGCGGCGACACAGGATCTGTTCTGGCCGTCGTTCATCGGCTCCGCGCTGATCGTGCTGTCGAACCCGGTGTCCTTCGGGGCGTTCCTCGGCGACTGGTCGCGCTACATCCCGGCGAGCACCCCGCGGCGCAGGGTGATCGGCGCCGCGTTCCTGTCGCAGATCGCGACCCTGCTCCCGTTCGTCTTCGGCCTGGGAACCGCGAGTATCATCGCGGCGAAGGCACCGGACTACGTCGATCCCGCAGCCCCGAACTACGTGGGCGGGCTGCTGGCCATCTCGCCGAGCTGGTTCTTCCTGCCGGTGTGTCTGCTCGCGCTGATCGGTGGCATGGCGACGGGCACGACCGCGCTGTACGGGACCGGGCTCGACTTCTCGTCCGTGTTCCCCCGGCTGTCCCGGGTGCAGGCGACGGTGCTGGTGGGCGTGCTGTCCATCGCGTTCATCTTCGTCGGGCGCTTCGGCTTCGACCTCGTACAGAGCATCTCGACGTTCGCCACGATGATCATCACGTGTACGACGCCGTGGATGGTCGTGATGATGCTGGGCTTCCTCACCCGGCGCGGCTGGTACGACCCTGACGCGCTCCAGGTCTTCAACCGGCGCCAGCGGGGCGGCCGTTACTGGTTCGCGCACGGCTGGAACTGGCGCGGGATGACCGCCTGGTGGGTCTCCGCCGTCATCGGCGTCCTCTTCACGAACATCCCCGGCCAGTTCGTGGGCCCGCTCGGTGACCTGGCCGGCGGGGTCGACATCGGCCTGCCGATCTCCCTGGCGGTCTCCGCCGTGCTCTTCCTGTCGCTGCTGTGGTTCTTCCCCGAACCGCGGGCGGCGTACGGGCCGGAGGGCGCCCGCCTGGTCCGTACCGTCGATGTACCGGTACCACCCATCACCGGACCGGGCAGCGAGGCCGACGAGAACCGCCCGGTCCTGGCCACCGAGGGCTCCTGACGACTTCTGACGCCTTCTGAGCACTTCGGGGGGCGAAATCCGGACAGCCCGCCCGGCAGGGGGTCGTCGAGGAGCGGTGCCTTCGTAGACTGCCGCGCCATGGAAGAGATCTACGAGCTGGGCGCGATCACGTGTCCGTCCGGCGAGTTGGTGGTCCTCGACGGTGGTCACCTGGGCATGTGGAGCGGGGAGCGGTCACCTGCGGAGGTGGACCCGGGGGCGTTCGGCGTCCAGGATCCGGCGGTCGCCGCCGATGTGAGCGGAGCGACCGACTTCACGATCACCGGCCCCGACGCCGACACCGCGGCCCACTCCTTCGACCGGCAGCCCGGCCGCATGCTCCACGACATCCCGGCGTCCGGAGTCGCGCGGCTGCGTGGGCTCTTCGACGCGCACTGCCGGGAGCACGGTTTCGACGCCCGGCTGGAGGCCTGTGGCGAGCGGGTTCCGCACCGGGAGCGGGTCCGGCGGTGCGCGGCGCAGGGCGGCGGCTGCTTTCTGATGCACGGGGTGCCGGTCGTGGCGCTCGGCGGCCTGCCCCGCGACCGGGCCCTGCCGGTGCTGGCGTCCGGTACCGGCATCGTGATCCCGGTGGACCCGGCCCCCGCTGCCAAGGTCGTGGAACTGGGCGACATCCGGGTCGACTGGGCCCGGCTGCTCTTCGGGGACGCCGACGCGCTGAACGCCTGGCAGCACGACGAGCCCGTGGACGGGCTGGCCGACGTCGCGTTCTGGGGCGCCGCCGAGGAGGAGGCCGCGGCCGAGTTCGGGGCTCCAGCCCTCGGTGAGCCCGGCGAGGACGGGGTCAGGGGCTGGACGGGGCTGACCGTGCCGGAGGCGATGCGCCGGGCCGGTGCCCTCTTCGACTGGAAGGAGGCCGCCCCGGGGCGGCGGCTGATGGTGGACTTCCGCCCGCACTCCCACCACTGGCAGGTCATGCGCGAGGTCCGCGCCTCCGCGGTCGAGTCCGGAACCGTCGAGGTCGGCGGCGCGCGCGTGCTCTGCACCATGACCGGTCAGGGCGACGGCTGGTTCCCCGTGTCCGCGGAGCTCGGCCCGGCCGGCGAACTGGTCGCCGTACGCGTGTCGTTCCCGAGCTGAGA
Source organism: Streptomyces sp. NPDC050988 (assembly GCF_044456225.1). Lineage (NCBI taxonomy): Bacteria > Bacillati > Actinomycetota > Actinomycetes > Kitasatosporales > Streptomycetaceae > Streptomyces > Streptomyces sp. NPDC050988. The sequence continues at coordinate 317,758 of NZ_JBITFQ010000001.1, forward strand.
CCAGCTCGTTCACCCGCTGAGCCCGGCCGGCCCGGCGATCTTCGCGTCGACGGTGGACGGATCTTGTCCCGCTCGTCAGGATCGTCGCAGGAACAGCGAGGTGTCCGGCGGAACGGGGCACGGTCTCCAGCGCGAACGGCACGGTCTCGACAGCGAGATCAAGGGCGAGAGGCGGGACGTACGGATGACGAAGCACTGGGCGGACTTCCAGTACGAGATCTATCTGAACGGCATGACGGGCGCGGTGCCCCGGCTGCCCACCGATCTGACCCGCTTGGAGGAGCTGGCCGAGCAGCGGCTCGAACCGGGTCCGGTCGGCTATGTGGCGGGCAGCGCGGGCAACGGCAGTACGGCGCGGGCGAACCGGGCCGCGCTCGAACGGCGCCGGATCGTGCCCCGCATGCTGCGCGATGTGCACGAACGCGACCTGTCCGTCGAGGTGCTGGGACGCCCGCTGCCCGCTCCCCTCGCCCTGGCGCCCGTCGGTGTGCTGTCGATCATGCACCCGGACGCCGAGTCGGCCGCCGCCCGGGCCGCCGCGGCGCAGGGGGTGCCGTACATCCTGTCGTCCGCGTCCAGCACCCCGATGGAACAGGTCGCGGAGGCGATGGGCGACGCGGAGCGCTGGTTCCAGCTGTACTGGGCGAAGGACCGCGAGGTCACGAGGAGTTTCCTGAACCGGGCGAAGGCGGCCGGATTCAGCACGCTGTTCGTCACGCTGGACACGCCGCTGCTCGCCTGGCGGCCGCGCGACCTCGACCAGGCGTATCTGCCGTTCCTGCACGGGATCGGCACGGCCAACTACTTCTCCGACCCGGCGTTCCGGGCGGGTCTGGCCAAGCCGGTGGAAGAGGACCCGAACGCGGCGGTCATGCACTTCGTCGGGATGTTCGCCGATCCGGCGAAGACCTGGCCCGACCTGGAGTTCCTGCGCGAGAACTGGGAGGGACCCATCGTTCTCAAGGGCATCCTGCACCCGGACGACGCCCGCCGGGCCGTCACCGCCGGGATGGACGGGGTGGTCGTCTCCAACCACGGCGGCCGTCAGGTGGCCGGCTCCGTCGGCGCCGCCGACGCGCTGCCCCGGGTGGTCGAGGCGGCCGGTGACCGGCTGACCGTCCTCTTCGACGGCGGGATCCGCACGGGCGACGACATCTTCAAGGCGCTCGCGCTGGGCGCCGAGGCGGTACTCGTCGGACGTCCGTACGCCTATGGGCTCGGCCTCGACGGCCAGGCGGGGGTGGAGCACGTCATCCGCTGTCTGCTCGCCGAACTCGACCTCACCCTCGCGCTGTCCGGTCACGCGGGCCCTGCCACCGTCAGCGCCGACGACCTCGCCGAGGAGACCGCATGACCGACGACTCCCCCGCCCCTGCCCACGGGGCTGCTCCCGCCGCCGCCAAGAACGTCCTGGCCGTCATCTCGCCCCACGTGGGCGGCCGTTCGGGCGGTGCCGGGCTCGCCACGCTGTTCCCGAAGGAGGCCCGCGTCACCGTCGTCGAGTCGGCCGACGAGGACCCGGCCGCGCTGCGCGAGGCGCACGTCGTCATCTCCGGGCTGGCCCCGGTTACGGCCCAACACGTTGCCTCAGCCCCGGAGTTGGAGCTGATCCAGTGCGCGAGCCACGGCTTCGACTACGTGGACCTCGATGCGGCCCGCGCCCGGAACATCCCCGTGTGCACCATCGGCTCCAGCGGCGCCGAGAAGCAGAACGTCGCCGAGCAGACCTTCGCCCTGATGCTCGCCCTGGCCAAGCAACTGATCCCGGCGCACACCGCGCTCGTCGACGCCGACTGGGCGCTGCCGCGGCTCCAGCGGTCCATCACCGAACTGTCCGGCAAGACCCTCGGCGTGATCGGACTCGGCCACATCGGCCAGGAGGTCGCCCGCCGCGCGGTCGCCTTCGACATGACCGTCCTGTACGCGGGACCGCGGTCCGTCGGCCCGGAGACCGAGGCCCGGCTCGGCGGCGCCCGCCATGTCGGCCTCGACGAGCTGCTGCGCGCGTCGGACTACGTCACGCTGCACGCGCCGCTCAACGACACGACCCGGCATCTCCTCGACGCCGGGCGGCTCGCGCTGCTCAGGCCGACCGCGTTCGTCGTCAACTCCGCGCGGGGCGCGCTGATCGACCAGGACGCCCTCGCGGACGCGCTGGAGTCGGGTGCCCTGGCCGGGGCGGGCATCGACGTCTTCGACCCCGAACCGCCCACACCGGCCCTGCGGCTGCTCAAGGCCCCGAACGTGGTGCTCTCGCCGCACGTCGCCGGCGTCACCCGCGAGACCCTCGTACGGATCGCGCTGGCCGCGGTCCAGAACGTCACCGGGTTCCTGGCGGGCGAACCACCCCGGGACGTCGTCTCCTAGCGCCCGGCCGAAGTCGGATCTGGTCGGCGCGGGACCTGGCCGGAACAGGACCGGGTCACGGCAGGATCGGGTCAGAGACCGAGGTTCGAGACCGTCCGCGCCAGCAGCAGGGGCACCGGCGCGGCGGACCGCGGGGCGGAGTCGTCGACGGTCACGGCGCGGCGCTCCGAATAGGGCCCGGACACGGTGCTGGTCGGCTCCGGCTCCGCGTCCTTCTCCGCGGCGGACGGCTCCACCTCGCACGGGGACTCGGCGCAGTCGGACTCGGAGTCGGTTCCGGCGTCCGAGTCGTCGGACGGCGAGTCGGTCGCCGGCCGGTCGGACGACGGCGCGCCCGTTCCGGCGATCGACAGCGACTCCGGGCTGGCCGACGTGGCGTCGGTCAGCCAGCGCTGTTCGTCCGACCTGTCGCGGATCTTCACCACGACCTCCGCGTCCGGGTCCGTGGAGGAGGGTGCGACGGCGAGCCCCTCCTGCCAGCGGGGCAGCAACTCGCCCTGGACGGTGAGGTCGTAGCGCACGTCGTCCCCGCGCTTGGCCGACGCGTCGACGCAGCGCCCCAGGACGACGACTCCGGCGTCCACGTGGGAGTCCAGGCACAGCTCGGGTTCGGCGACGCTGCGCAGGAGTCCGTCCTCCTCGTACGACCATTTCTGTGTCTCGGCCGCGGAGCACGTCTCCAGTTTGGTGCCGACACCCGCCCTGGCCCTGCCGTCCCTGATGTCGAGGCAGAGGTCCGCGGCGAGGTTGCGCAGCCGGGTCTGGCCGGGAGGTGTCGGCAGGCCCGCCGAGTTGGGCGGGGACGAGGACCTGGCGGGCGGGGTCTGTCCGTCCGCGCCCGGAACGACGCTGCTGGACGCGCCGGCGGAGGCCGAGGGATCCGCGTCGCCGTCGTCCGACGACCACAGGCTGGCGACCAGGACGGAGGCGAGCAGAGCCACCGAGACGAGGCCCGCTCCGGTGAGGAGCGCCTTCGAGTGCCGGGAGCCCGGCGAGGAGTGGCGCCCCTGCCGGGACGGCCTGGGCGAGAGCTGGGACAGCAGACGTGGACGGTCGCCGCTGCCCGGGCGTCTGCCGCCGGAGCGGCCCGTACGGACGCCCGAGTGGCCGCGGCCGGGCCGGGACTCCAGGTAGCGGCGGGCGCCCCAGCCGAGCATCGACTCGGCGAGCAGACCGCCCAACCCGCCCTCGAAATGACTGAGTTGCTCAGCCGCGTAACGGCAGAACCGGCACTCCAGGAGATGCTGCTGCACATCGGGGAGCAGTGCGCCACCGCGGCGAATCGGAACGTCCAGGAGACGGTTGTAGTAGCGGCAGTCTTTGTTCGGCGCGAGTTCACGATGGGCCCGAACACAGCCCTCGCGGAATTTCTCCCGGGCCTGTTCCAGGGCTGCCGACGCGGTGTCGGTATCCATACCCAGCAGACCGGCCGGTACGGATATGGGCTCGGCCTCGACCTCGGTGTGCCACAGCACGCACTGGGCGAGTCCCGGGAGGGACTGGAAAGAACGCTCGGCGAGCTTGCGATTTTCCGGCGTCATGGACTTCGTCGCGCGCATACCCCGCCCCCCGGCGGGTTTCCGGAGATCCGGCAGTACGGCGGATATCCGGTCCTCCGCGGACCATGCCTTGATGATGTCCCGCACGGCCACCAGGAGCTGGGGGCGCAGGGCGACGGCGGACCCGGCGCGCCGCAGACGTTCCAGTACCTGCTGGAACGCGGCGGCGGTGACCATGGACGCGACGTTCGCCGAGGAAGCGAGGCAGAGGACCGCGTAGTCGTGCGTCGGCTGCCAGTGTCGTGCGAGCAACAGCGCCACGGAGTGGGTGAGCTCGCCCTCCGGCTGCGCTCTGAGGAGGGCGGCGAGGCTCTCGTCCGATTCGCCGGGAGCGGCACCGGAGCCCGGCGGATACGGGGGACGAGGCGGGTGGGGGGTGTGCACTGAGCGGTTTCCTTCCAAGGCACAAGGTGGCACACAGAAGTTGTGACCGCCGAAAAGGAGCTCCTGGTTGGTGCATACCTTTTTGGCTTGACGTACGGAAAGCGGTCGGGATGTCGACCAGTCGACGTCCGTCGGCCGCGAGCCTTTTGAGCCCGACGGCACGATGAAATCCCGAGCAGCGAATCAGACCTGGCCATTGGCCACGTACGAGGAAGTTCACCCTTGCACAAAACTCTCACACCCAACAAGGCACTTGAGCTACTTCAGCAACATCCGCGGCATTGAAGGAAAGTCAGTCACACCTGGGGCAACTCGCCTCGGCCGTACCGAATTTCGACATGGCAATCGTTGCCATGCGCCCCGTGTGAAGCGTGCGCCCACGCCGGCGCCTCTCGCACGCTCCCGGCGCGCGACAGGGAGTAGTCCACTGGTAGCGGCCCTTCTCGGAGGCCCCGCACGGGACGGCGGCTCTCCCGCGCGAAGCAGGCCGCCGACCCCGATCCTCCCGCCCTCGGTCGGCGGCCCCGAGGGCGGGTCGTCACGTCCGGCGTACGTGGCCCGCGTCCGTCAGGAACACGGATCTCAGATCTGCCAGGACCGCAGACGGTCGGCCGCCGCGAAAACGTCCACCTTGCCGGAGATCAGGTCGCGGGCGAGGTCCACGAGTGCCCCGTACGGCGGATCGATCCCGACGCCGCTCACGAACATGTACGAGACCGCCGTCGCGCAGGCGAAACGGGCGTTGGCGGACGGCAGCGGCTTCAGCAGGGCGAGGGTGTGCAGCAGCGCGGCGGCCCGCCAGGCCGGGTCCGAGTCCACCCCGAGCCGGGGCGGGTCCACTCTGTGCCGGGCCACGGCGGCCACGAGCACCGAGAAGTCGTTGACGGTCGGCTGGTCGGGCAGCACCTCTTCATGGCGCTGGAGCAGCCAGGGCACGTCGATGTGAATGACGGGTGCCATGAGTCAGGCGGCCCGCCCCTCGCCCCTGGTGGGTGGTTCGTCGTCGGGGAAGGCCGCGGCGAACTCGTCCGCGTGCGCCGCGAAGAACCGGCGGAAGACGTCCGCGCCTTCCTGCAGCGCTCGGTGCCGCACGATGTCGGCCGCGGCCGCCTCACGAACGAGGGCCTTCATCGACGTACCGCGCTCCTTGGCGATCTGCCGCAGATCCTCGAGCTCGCGCTCGCTGAATTCCACGTTGAGAGCAGGCATGCCCTCACGGTACCGCGCGGGTACTTACTCGTAAATACATGCAGGTCAAGCACTATGAACAACGGTACCGGGCGAGTACGACCCCCACGAACCCGAATCAACGAGCCTGAGACCTGCGTCACATTTCAGCCTCCGTCTGTCACATTCCGGACCCTCTCGGCCCTCGCATGGGTGAGCGCGCCACGGGAGGCACACGCATGTCCGAGAGTCCGGCACCGGCGACCGACGAGACACTGAACACGGCGACCCGGCTGTTCATCGACCACCGCGAGCTGTTGTTCGCGATCGTCTACAACATGCTGGGCGGCGTCGCGGACACCGAGGACGTACTCCAGGACACCTGGCTGTCCTGGACCGGCAGCCGCGACCGGGCGCCGGACCAGGAGATCGACAACCCTCGCGCGTATCTCGTGCGCATAGCGGTGAACCACGCGCTGAAACGACGGGCCGCGATCAGCCGCCGACGCGAGACGTACGTCGGGCCCTGGCTGCCCGAGCCGCTCGTGGCCGGGACCGCCGAGGCCGGGGCGGTGTCCGCGGACGCCGCCGACCGCGTGCTGCGCGGCGAGTCCGTGTCGATGGCGATGCTCGTCGTCCTGGAGTCGCTGTCCCCGCTGGAGCGGGCGGTGTTCGTCCTGGGCGAGGTGTTCGGCTACGCCCACACCGAGATCGCCGAGGTCATCGACCGCAGCCCCGCGGCCGTCCGCCAGCTCGCGCACCGCGCCCGCCGGCACGTGCACGCCCGCCGTCCGCTGTACGAGGCGCATCCGCGGGTGCGAAGGGAGGCGACCGAGCGCTTCGTCGAGGCCGCGCTCGGCGGGGACATCGGCGCCCTGATGGAGATCCTCGCGCCGGACGTGACGATGTGGACCGACGGCGGCGGCAAACGGCGCCCGGCGGGGCTGCGGCCGATTCACGGACGGGACAAGGCGATCCGCCTCATCGCCTCCTACGCCTCACGGGGCGGCGTGCCCGCGCTGGACATCCGCTACCGGCGCGTCAACGGCGACGACGCCGCGGTGCTGTTCGCGGGCGACTCCCCGTACGCGGTGATGGTCATGGACCTCACCCCGGAGGGCGACCGGGTGTCCGGCCTCTACATCGTCTCCAACCCCGAAAAGCTCACGCACGTGCACCTGGCCGAGACGGACGAGATGGACGAGAAGGACGACGAGAAGGAGGGGACCGCGTGACCACCACCGAACGGCAGGCGGCGAAGGAGTCCTCCGGTCAGCGCGTCGCCGACTGGTTCGACGGCCGCCTCGGCACCCACAGCCTCGGCAGGAAATACCTGCGCAAGGTCTTCCCGGACCACTGGTCGTTCCTGCTCGGGGAGATCTGCCTCTACAGCTTCGTCATCCTGATCCTGACCGGCGTCTATCTGACGCTGTTCTTCCATCCGTCGATGAACGAGGTGACCTACCACGGCAGTTACGTCCCGCTGAACGGCGTCAGGATGTCGGAGGCGTACGCCTCGACGCTGGACATCAGCTTCGACGTGCGGGGCGGTCTGCTGATCCGGCAGATCCACCACTGGGCGGCGCTGATCTTCATCGCCGGGATGCTCATGCACATGATGCGGCACTTCTTCACGGGCTCGTTCCGCAAGCCCCGTGAGGTCAACTGGCTCTTCGGCTGGACGCTGTTGTTCCTCGGACTCTTCGAGGGCCTCTTCGGCTACTCACTGCCGGACGATCTGCTGTCCGGCACCGGAATGCGGTTCGTGGACGGCGCGATCCTGTCCGTGCCGATCGTCGGAACGTATCTGTCGTTCTTCCTCTTCGGCGGCGAGTTCCCCGGGCACGACATCATCGCGCGCTTCTACTCGCTGCACATTCTGGTGATTCCCGGGATCATGGCGGCTCTGGTGGTCGCGCATCTGATCCTCGTCGTCTACCACAAGCACACCCAGTTCCCCGGCCCCGGGAAGACCGAACGGAACGTCGTGGGCGCGCCGTTCATGCCCATCTACATGGCGAAGGCGGGCGGCTTCTTCTTCCTGGTGTTCGGGGTGATCGCGCTCATCTCGGCGGTCGCGTCGATCAACCCGGTCTGGTCGTACGGTCCCTACCGCGCCGACCAGGTGTCCACGGGAGCCCAGCCGGACTGGTATCTGGGCTTCGCGGAGGGCCTGGTGCGCATCATGCCCGGCTGGGAGATCAACATCGCCGGACACACGCTGGTCCTCGGCGTGCTGATCCCGATCGTCGTCTTCCCGCTGCTGCTCATCTTCATCGGCGCCTATCCGTTCCTGGAGTCCTGGATCACCGGTGACAAGCGCGAGCACCATCTCCTGGACCGTCCGCGCAACCGGCCGATCCGTACGTCCATCGGCACGGCGTGGATCAGCATCTACCTCATCCTGCTCGCGGGCGGCGGCAACGACATCGTGGCCACCCGCTTCCATCTGTCGATCAACACGGTCACCTGGGCCGTCCGGATCGCGCTCTTCGTCGTCCCGGTGATCGTCTTCGTCGCGACCCGGCGCATCTGTCTGGCCCTCCAACTCCGGGACCGGGAACTGGTGTTGCACGGCCGCGAGACCGGCGTGATCAAACGGCTCCCGCACGGCGAGTACGTCGAACTGCACCGCCCCCTCTCCCCCGCCGAGTTGCACACCCTCACCCAGCACGAGCAGCCCCGGCCGCTCGAACTCGGCCCGGCCGAGGACACGAACGGCGTGCCGAGCCCGAGCCGCCGGATGCCGATGCTGCGCCTGCGGGCCCGGCTCTCGCGCGCGCTGTACGGCGAAGGTACCCAGGTGGCGAAGCCGACGGCCGAGGAGTACCGGGAGGCCGAGGCCCACCGGCCCGACGAACCGCCGGCTGCCGAACACCGAGACGCCGAGCGCACGGCCGCTGAGCACCCGACCGCTGAGCGCCCGGCCGTCGAACAGCGGCCGGAGGAACAGCAGGTGAGGGAACATCAGGTGAGTGGACGTCAGGTCAGCGAGGCGGGACCTCCAGACGGCTGATCCGCAGCGCGCCCCGGGCCTCGCCGGGATGGCGGCTCCTCATGGTGACCCTGAGCCGACTGCCGCGTGCCACGTCGAAGGTGATCACCGTCGGCGCGTCGGACGCCGTGGCCCAGTCGACGTCGGCTCCCCGCACCGGCCGATAGCGGCGCCCGTCCCAGGCGGCGACCTCCACCGAGGCGGGCAGGGAGTGCGTGGCATCGACCGTGAAGGAGACCTCGATCCGGTCGAAGGCGCGGGCGCGGCCCCAGTCGACGGACACCCAGTCCTCCTCGCGGGCGCCGTCGAAGGCGGGCAGCAGGGCCGTGGCCGCCTTGAGAAACGCGTTGGACCAGGCGGTGGCGGGGTCGCCGTCGAGCATCGCGGCGGGCAGGGTGTCCGGACGGCCCGAGTAACTGGCGTCCGCCAGCGGGTAGTCGGGAGCACCCGGTCCGGGGTCGGGGTCGAAGTCGGCGGCCGGGGTACGGACTTCCGGGCGTGCGGCCGTGGCACGTACGGTCGCGGTCGCCGTCCGCAGTCCCGCCGAGCGTGCCCGCAGCGTGAGCCTTCCGTCCTCGGTGCCCGAGCGGACGATCGCCAGGGCTTTGCCGTGGAAGGCCGTTCGGGTGCTCGCCTGGTAGCGCTCGGCGCTCTCCTCGCGCCCGTTGTCGACGCCGGCCAATGAACCGCCGTCGACCTCGAACCCGATGGAATGGTCGGCGCCGGGCACCACCACCCCACGGGCGTCGACCACCTCCGCGGTCACGAAGCACAGTGAACGGCCGTCGGCGGCAAGGGACTTGCGGTCGGGCGTGAGGCGCAGCGCGTGCGGTTTGCCCGCGGTGCGCAGCACATCGGTGGCCACGGTCCTGCCGTCCCGCCGGGCCACCGCCTTCAGCTCGCCCGGCGCGAACGGCACCTTCCAGGTGAGGTGGAGCTTGCCCGCGCTGCCGTTGGGGCTGGTGTAACTCCCCGGCCAGGGACCGCCGGTGACGGTCTTGTCGTCACCCGTGGCCTCGGTGGTCTCCAGGTACGTACGCCCATCGGTGGTCTTCTTCTCGTCGAACTTCCTTGTGCCGAGGGACTTTCCATTGAGGAAGAGTTCCACCGTGTCGACGTTCGCGTACGCCCACACGTCGACCACGTCGCCCGGACGGTGGTCGGTCCAGTTCATCGGGAGCAGATGGACCATGGGCTTCTCGGTCCACTGGCTCTTGAAGAGGTGGTACATGTCCTTCGGGAAGCCGGCCGTGTCGACCGCGCCGAAGAAGGACGCCTTGACCGGGAAGACGTCGTACGGCGTCGGCTCGCCGAGGTAGTCGATCCCCGACCACAGGAACTCGCCCGTGAACCACTTCCGGTCCCGGTCCTTCTTCAGCCCGTACTCGCCACTCATCGTCCAGGAGGCGAGGTTGTTGTCGTACGACGAGGTCGCGCGCCGGCCGGGGGTGTGGTTCTCGCCCGTGTTGAGGCGCTCCGGCTCCTGGTACTCCCCTCGGGTCGAGGTCTCGGACGAGGACTCCGACTCGAAGAGGAAGAGGCGCGGATAGCGGGCGTGCAGGGCGTCGACCGAGGCGGCGGTGTTGTAGTTGAGGCCGAGTCCGTCGATCCTGGCGAGCATCAGATCGGCCGGCGAGCCGACAGCCGGCAGGCTCCGGTACTTGTCGGAGCCGATCACGATCGGCCGGGTCGGATCGAGTCGCCGTACGTCGTCGATGAGCCGGTCCGCCATGGCTAGGCCTGCCGTCGAGGTCGAGTCGGGAATCTCGTTGCCGATGGACCACATGATGACGGCGGGCGAGTTGCGGGCGGCCAGGACCATCTCCGCGATGTCGGCGTCGCTGTGCGCGTCGAAGAAACGCCCGTAGTCGTACCGGTTCTTGCCGCGCCGCCAGCAGTCGAAGGCCTCCACCATCATCACGATGCCGAGCCGCTCACAGGCCGCGATCACCTCGGGGGCGGGCGGGTTGTGCGAGGTGCGCAGGGCGTTGACACCCATGCTCCGCATGATCCTCAGCTGGCGTTCCACGGCGTCCGCGTCGACGGCCGCGCCGAGGGCGCCCAGGTCGTGGTGGAGGTTGACGCCCCGGAGCTTGAGGTAACGGCCGTTCAGGGTCAGGCCGTTGTCGGCATCGATGGTGAAGTGCCGGATACCGAAGGGGGTTTCGTAGGTGTCGACGGTGCGGCCGTCGACTCGGACCTCGGTCCTCAGGGTGTAGAGCGCGGGCGTGTCGATGTCCCACATCCGCGGACCTCGGACGGTGAGGTCGTGCGTGACGGTCGCGGGGGCCGCGCCGACCGTGACCGTGGACGTCCCGCGCGCCACCGTACGGCCGTCCGGGTCGACGACCGCCGATCTCACCTCGGCCCGCCTCTCCTCGCCCGACGCGTTCACGACGCTCGTCCGCGCCCGTACCAGCGCGCGGTCCTTCCCGGTCTCCGGTGTCGTCACCTGTGTGCCCCACCGCTGGACGTGCACCGGGTCGGTGACGACGAGCCGGGCCTCGCGGTGGATTCCGCTGCCCGAGTACCAGCGGCTGCTGGGGAGCCGGTTCCGGACCTCGACCGCGATGACGTTCGGGGTGGTGCCGTCCGTGTGCAGCAGATCGGTGAGATCGAGGGCGAACCCCGTGTAGCCGTACGGGTGTTGACCGACGAGCTGCCCGTTGCAGTACACGGACGAGTCCATGTACACGCCGTCGAACTCGACGGAGACCCGCTTGTCCGCGTACGCCTTCGGGAGGGAGAAGGCGATGCGGTACCAGCCGAGGCCGCCGGGGAAGAATCCGGTGCCGCTGGTCGTGCCGTGGTCCGTGGTGGGGCTGAGCCCGATGCTCCAGTCGTGCGGTACGGCGACCCGCCGCCATGCCGAGTCGTCGTAGTCGGGCTCGGCGGCCCGGGCGTACGCGCCGGTGGGGTCGGTGAGTCCGGCCGGGTCGACGAGCGCGAAGCGCCAGCCGTCGCGGAGCGGGACGGTCCGCCCTCCGGCGGCGGGCCGGTCACGGAGAGCGGTGTCCGTCGGAGGTGCCCGCGAGGACGTAACCATCACCCCTCCGGTAGCGCTTCCTTTCCAGCGCGTCGCATCGGCCCCTACGCGATCGGGTAGGCTGCCCACTGTGCGTAGCGAGAACCAAGCACGCACGATGCGCTGAGCGAGAACCAAGTCGGCGCACACCAATGCTTTCGGGCAACCGGGCAGGTTCCGTCCCGGCTGGTGCTGAGGGAGTAAGACCTCACAGGTCGCTGACCGGTGAGGCTTCCTGAGCCAGGAATCCCCCTGCTTCGGCTGGGGGAGGGTTCAATGTGAGTGTGCGCAATATGGAGTGGCGTCAATGACGAGCCACAGCGAAGCCCCGGGCGACAGCCCGGGGTACCCGTTCGACGAGACCGCCACCGCGCGGGCCGTCATCGACGGCGACGGCATCCTCGTCGAGTGGAACGATGGCGCCCGGCGCCTGCTCGGCCATGCCCCCGCCGAGGTCGTGGGCCTGCCCGCCGCGAACCTGCTGGCCCCGGACGCGGGAGCCCTGCTTCCCCCGTCGGCCGACCACCGCTGGAACGAGACACTCGCGCTGCGCCACCGGGACGGCCGGATCCTGAACGTATGGCTGCTCGCGCACCGGCGCAGCCCCGAGCTCGGTGACCGCAGCGACTGGCTCGTCGTCACCCCGCTGGAGAACGGCGAGCCGCCGACGGAGGCCGATTCGCTCTCCGCCATGTTCCTGGAGCAGTCACCCTGCGCCACCGCCCTCTTCGACGAACGGCTGCGGCTCCGGCGGGTCAACGCGGTGATGGCCGAGTCGATAGGCCTCCCGGAGGAACGTATCCGCGGGCTGCGCATCCCGGAGATCGGCGGCAGACCGCAGAACGAGGAGCTTGAGGCGTCCATGCTCCAGGTGCTCCTGACCGGGCAGCGCAAGGACGTACAGACCCTGGGCACCGGCAGGGTGGACGGCGCGCTGGCCTGGCTGGCGCGGATGGCACCGCTGACCGACGCCGAGGGCCGGGTGCTCGGCGTCTGTCTGTCCGCCCACGACTTCACCGACCAGTACCTCGCCCGGGAGCGCCTCCAGATCGTGAACGAGGCGAGCATCCGCATCGGCTCCACCCTCGACGTCACCCGTACGGCCCAGGAGCTGGCCGATGTCTGCGTGCCCGCGCTCGCCGACTTCGTCAGCATCGATCTCGTGGACCCGCCGGAACACGGCGGCGAGCCGTACACCGGCCCGTTCTCCGCTCCCGTGAGCCTGCGCCGCGCCGCGCACCGGTCGGTGAACCCCGGCAATCCGGAGGCCGTGGTCAAGCTGGGCCAGGTCGACGTCTACCCCGCGTCCTCGCCCCAGGCCGACTCCCTGGTGGCCGGTCGGCCCATCGTGGCGACGAACCCCATGAGCACACTGGCGGACTGGCTCGCCTGGGACCCGGTGCGCGGCGAGCGCGTCAGGGAACTCGGCATCCACACGACGATGTCCGTCCCGATCCAGGCCCGCGGTGCCACGCTGGGCGTCGCCGTCTTCACCCGGTTCCGGCGCCCCGACCCCTTCACCGCCGACGACGTCCTGCTGGCCGAGGAGGTCACGGCCAGGGCGGCCGTCTGCATCGACAACGCCCGGCGTTTCTCCCGCGAGCGCGAGACCGCGATCGCCCTGCAGCGCAGTCTGCTGCCCCGCATGCTCCCCCGGACAGCCGCCGTCGAGGCGGCCTCGCGCTATCTGCCCGCGGCACGGGCCGGGGTGGGCGGTGACTGGTTCGACGTGATCCCGCTGTCGGGGATGCGCGTCGCGATGGTCGTCGGAGACGTCGTCGGTCACGGGGTGCAGGCGTCCGCCACGATGGGGCGGCTACGGACCGCCGTGCGCACCCTCGCCGACATCGACCTGGCACCGGACGAGCTGCTGACCCACCTCGACGACCTGGTCGTCCGGCTCTCCTCGGAGGCCGGCACCGAGGGGACGACCGGCGAGGTGGGTGCCACCTGTCTGTACGCCGTGTACGACCCGGTCACCCGCGTCTGCACACTCGCCCGGGCGGGCCACCCGCCACCGCTGATGCTGCGGCCGAACGGCTCGCCCGAGGAGATCGACGTACCGCCGGGGCCTCCGCTGGGCCTGGGCGGGCTGCCGTTCGAGTCGGTCGAGTTCCGGCTGCCCGAGGGCACCGTGCTCGCCCTCTACACCGACGGTCTGATCGAGAGCCGCGACCGTGACCCGGACGAGAGCCGAGCGGTGCTGTGCCGGGCACTGGCACGTGGTGCGGGCTCCCTCGACGAGACCTGCCACGACATCCTCCAGTCGCTGCTCCCGGCGACCGGCGCCCCCGACGACGTGGCCCTGCTGCTCGCCCGGACGAAGGGGCTGCCGACCTCGCAGGTGGCGACCTGGGACATCCCCGCCGATCCGGCCCTCGTCGCCCCGATCCGCAAGCAGGTCGTCCAGCAGCTGGAGACCTGGGAGCTGAGCGAGGCGGCGTTCACGACCGAGTTGGTGGTCAGCGAACTCGTCACCAACGCCATCCGGTACGGCGAGCGTCCGATCCGGCTGCGGCTGATCCACGACGCCACCACGCTGATCGTGGAGGTGTCGGACGCCAGCCACACCGCCCCGCATCTGCGTCGCGCCAAGGTCTTCGACGAGGGTGGCCGCGGTCTGCTCCTGGTCGCCCAGCTCACCGAGCGCTGGGGCAGCCGCCACACCCCCGAGGGCAAGACGATCTGGGCGGAGCTGACACTCGGCGAGGAGTGATACGCCGGAAGCCTCAGGTGGCCTGACGAGCCGTCGGCTCACCGGCCGCCGCCGCCACCTCCTCCGTCGTAGCCGCCGCCTCCGTAACCACCCCCGCCGTACCCGTCGTATCCGCCGCCGTAGCCGCCTCCTCCATAGCCACCGCCGTAACCGCCTCCGTAACCGCTGCCGCCGCCATAGCCACCGCCCGACCCGCCGTCGTACCAGCAGTAGTAGCCGTAACACACCCAGCTCGGAGCGGGGGCCGGCGTCGGGGGCGGAGGCGGCGGGGGCGTCTGGGAAGGCGCGGGCTTCGGGGGCGGGGGCGGCGGTGTACGGGTGGGCCCCGGGCCCGGATCGCGCGTCGGCTCGGCCGGGTCGCTGTTCGTGTACGACGTGATCCACTCCATCTGGAGCGAGTCGACCGAGGTGTCGATCTCCCAGCGCTGGGCCTCGCCCTCGCTACGGGTCTTGAGGACCAGGCCCGTCGCCTCGTCGCCCGAGACGGGTGCCAGCGCGAGCTTCGGGCGCCCCAGGGGCACCAGGTTTCCCTCAAGGGTGAGGTCGTAGCGGACGGACACCTCGTCCTTGTCGCCGTCGCACGGCCCCAGCCTGACGGAGGAAGGGAGCCTGGAGTCGAGGCACAGGTCCTTGTCGGCCAGGCTGCGCAGCAGGCCGTCGCTCTCGTACGCCCACTGCTGCCGCTCCGAGGAACTGCAGGTGGCGACGGCGGCCTCCACGCCCGCGGTGGCCTTGCCGTCGGCGATCCCGACGCAGTCGCCGCTCGCGACGTTGCGGAGCCGTCCGCTCACGGTGCCGGTCTCCGTACCGCCGGTGCCGACTCTGGTCGGCCTGGTGTCCGGCTCCTGCGACGCCGTTCCGGCATCCGACGAGGAGGGCTGCCCCGTGCTGTCCCCGCCGGACCACAGGACCAGTGGGACGAGTACGCAGCCGCTCACGGCAAGGATGGCGAGGGCGACGTTGCGGCGGCGCGGGGAGCGCCTGCCGGGCTCCCCCGGGCGGGAGTCCGCATGCGGCGGAAGCCGTACGGCGTGGCGCGGACCCGCGCTGTGGAGGGCGGCGCCCGCACGACGACCGGTGTCCCGGTGTGAGCCGGCACCCGAGGCATGGCCCGTACTCGTGTGGCCGCTCGCGGTCGGGTGGGACCCGGTTCCCGGACCGGGATCGGCTCCCGGGCCGGCGGCCGGGTGGGCGCCGGCTCCCGGATGAGGGGCGGGACGAGGGCCGGTGCCGGTGCCCGGGGCATCGGCGGCCTGCCGGGGACTGGGCCCCCAGACGGAATCGGTGTCCGAGAAGAGATCGGCGTCCGAGGGGCGCTGCGAGGGATGTCCGGTGCCCGGCTGAGGGGCGGAACCCTGCTGAGGGACGAAATCCGGAGCGGGCCCGGTCCCGGTGCCCGGCTGGGATCCCGCGGCCGCCGGGTAGGAGCCCATCCCCGGATGGGGGTCCATGCCTGGAGCCACCGACACCACGGGACCCGCCTGTGTCTCCTCCGTCCGGACCCGGCGCCCCGGCCTGGACTCGAGATACCGCTGGGCCGCCCACCCGAGCACCCCCTCGGCCAGCAGGGCGGCGAGACGGCCGCCCGACTGGTCCAGCTGGCCGGCCGTGGACTGGCAGTGCGGGCAGACGGCCATGTGCTCCCGCAGATCGGGGCAGATCCTGCCGCCGGGCCGCAGCGAGACGTCGAGCAGCCGGCTGTAGCGGCGGCACTCCTCGTCGGGGGCGAGTTCGCGATGGTTCTCCAGGCAGTTCTGGCGCAGCAGTTCCCGCGCCCGGTCCAGCGCGACGGAAGCGTCCTCCACGGAGATTCCGAGCAGACGTGCCGGTACCGCGAGATCCTCGGCCTCCACCTCCGCGTGCCACAGAACGCAGCGGGCGGACTCCGGCAGCCGATGGAACGCGCGGGACACCAGCCGCCTGTTCTCCGGCGGAAGAAGCCGGTCCGCGGCCCGTGCCTTGTCGTGCGGTTCGGACCGCAACTCGGGATGGAGCAGGTCCCGGCGTTTGTCCGCGTCCCATTCGCCCGCTATTCGGCGCACGGCCACCAGGAGTTGCGGTCGCCACGCCGACTTCGGTCCGGTGCGCCGAACCGACTCCCCGAAGAGCCGGGTGAATGCGGCGGTGGTGAGCATTCCGGCGTACTGCGCACCGTTCGTACACAACCTGGCGTACGAGAAGACCGGCACCCAGTGCCGGGAGAGCAGTTCCCCGGAGGGATACTGGGCGGGTGTCTTGCCCGAGCCCCTCTTCAGGTCCGCCGTGAGCCGTTCGTCGGTCGCATCGAACAGGCTTCCGGTCACAGGGGAATTCGACGGGGTCGCGTCGCTCACGTGCACTTTCCTCCAAAGCCCCCGCAGAAATAGTCCATACCAAGGGGTACGGAATTTTTCCTGCACGCTGACGGGTGCACCTTTGCACAACGCACGCCCCGGAACAAGAGAACGCTCCCAATCCCCCATTCCCCCGCGACGCCTTGGTGGAGACAAAGCGTCAACAGCGGCCCGAAGCAATGCGATTCGGAATGGCAAGGTCTCAAGTTACTCGAAGTAAGTACCGTTTTGGCAGCAGAGGAGAAGGGGCCGCTGCCGGTAATTCGTTGGAATATGCAACCCAAGAACGCAAGGAAGGAGAGGAAGGAGCTTGACGGCGGAGTCGTCGGCACACCCCCGTTCGCCTCCGCAACAGGCCGTCTGATTCGATTCAACGAAATCGACAATCACTCCCGAAGGACGAACCCTGAGTTCCGCACTCGCCACATCCCTTTCCGCCGTTCTCCTCGTGGCGGTACTGGCCTGTGCCGTGATCCGCCCCTTCGGCCTGCCGGAGGCCACCGTGGCGGTCCCGGCCGCCGGCCTGGTGATCGCGGCCGGCGCGATCACGCTCGACCACGCACGCGCCGAGGCCGAGCTGCTCGGACCCGTGGTGGGCTTCCTGGCCGCGGTGCTCGTGCTGGCCAAACTCTGCGACGACGAGGGGCTCTTCCAGGCGTGCGGCGCCTGGCTGGCCCGTACGTCCAAGGGGCGGCCGCAACGACTGCTGGCCGCCAACTTCCTTCTCGCCTCGGTGATCACGGCCGTGCTGAGCCTCGACGCCACCGTCGTCCTGCTCACTCCGGTGGTGTTCGCGACCGTGGCCCGGCTCGGCGCCCGCCCCAAGCCCCACGTGTACGCCACCGCCCATCTGTCGAACACGGCCTCGCTGCTGCTGCCCGTCTCCAACCTCACCAACCTGCTGGCGTTCACGGCCAGCGGGCTGAGCTTCACCCGGTTCGCCGTGCTGATGGGGCCCGCGTGGGCCGTCGCCATCGCCGCCGAGTACCTGGTCTTCCGGCGCTTCTTCGCCGACGACCTCAAGGGCGAGGCCCCGGAGCCGACCACGGCCGCACCGGTCGAGCTGCCCGTGTTCGCGCTGGTCACCGTCGCCTGTACGCTCGCGGGCTTCGCCGTGGCGTCCGCGCTCGGTATCGAACCGGCCTGGGCGGCACTGGCCGGGGCGCTCGTCCTGGCCGTCCGGGCACTGGTCCGCGGGCGCACCACACCGCTCGCCGTCGTGCGCGCCACCTCACCGGCCTTCCTCGCCTTCGTCCTGGCGCTCGGGATCGTGGTGCGTGCCGTGGTCGACAACGGCCTCGCGGACGTGCTCGGCCATCTGGTCCCGGACTCGGCGAGCCTGCCGGCGCTGCTCGGCATCGCGACCCTCGCCGCCGTCCTGGCGAACCTCATCAACAACCTGCCGGCCGTCCTGGTGCTGCTGCCCCTGGCCGCTGTGGCGGGCCCCGGCCCGGTCCTCGCCGTACTGCTCGGGGTGAACATCGGCCCCAACCTCACCTATGCCGGGTCGCTGGCCACGCTCTTGTGGCGGCGCATCGTGCATCAGCACGAACACGACGTCGATCTCGGCGAGTTCACGCGCCTCGGCCTCATCACCGTGCCCGCCACCCTGATCCCGGCCGTCGTGGCCCTCTGGCTCTCGCTGCGCGTGTTCGGAGGCTGAGGCGCGCACGCCCCCGGTGCGCCTCGACCGGTGCACCTCGACCGGTTCACCTCGACCGGGCCACCTCGACCGGGTTGGCCGTCGCGTCCCGGCCGGGTCGTGCGCGGAGCATTGACGCTGTGACATGGCCATGCAATGCTCCGTTTTGGGAGCGCTCCCACCGTTCTGGTCGTCCCCGTGGGACGGCATCCGTGGACCCAGTCCAGGCACCGGGAGGCGCTCCATGCTCACGTTCCCGTACGTGCACCGCCGCCCCACAAGACGCCGTACGAGAAAACGCACGACGGCCGCCCTGCTGACGGCGGCCCTGCTCTCGGGCGGTACGGCCCTCGCCCCCGGCGCGACCGGGCTGTCGTCCGCCGGGTCACCGTCGGCCGCACCGCCGTCCGCCGCGGACCCGGCCGCCACCGCGACGACGCCCGTGCGCGTCAACCAGGCCGGCTACCTGCCGGACGGCCCCAAGCGGGCCACGGTGGTCACCTCGGCCGCCCGGCCGCTGTCCTGGCAGCTGCGCAAGGCGTCGGGCGCCATGGCCGCCTCCGGCCGGACCGTCGTGCACGGCGCGGACACGGCCTCGGGCGAGGCGACCCACACCGCGGACTTCTCGGCATACCGGAAGACGGGCTCGGGGTTCGTCCTGGTGGTCGACGGGCGAAGCAGCGCGCCCTTCGACATCCGTGCGGACCTGTACGACAGCCTGCGCTCGGACGCGATGGCGTTCTTCTACCACCAGCGCAGCGGCACGCCGATCGAGGCCTCGCTGGTGGGTCCCTCCTACGCGCGCCCGGCCGCGCACATCGGGGTCGCGCCGAACCAGGGCGACACGAACGTGCCCTGTCAGGCCGGGGTGTGCGACTACACCCAGGACGTGCGGGGCGGCTGGTACGACGCGGGCGACCACGGCAAGTACGTCGTCAACGGCGGGATCTCCGTCTGGACGCTCGTCGACTCCTTCGCTCGGGCCAAGCGGGCCGGCAACGCGTCCGCGCTCGGCGACTCGACCCTGCGGATACCCGAGCGCGGCAACGGCCTCCCGGACGTGCTGGACGAGGCCCGCTGGGAACTCGACTTCCTGATGCGGATGCAGGTGCCGGAGGGCAAACCGTACGCCGGAATGGCCTTCCACAAGATCCACGACGCGGCCTGGACGGGCATCCCGACCCGCCCCGAACTCGACGCCCAGCCACGCGAGTTGCACCGCCCGTCCACCGCCGCCACGCTCAACCTCGCCGCCACGGCGGCCCAGTGCGCGCGAGTCTTCAAGCCGTACGACTCCAGGTACGCGAAGAGGTGTCTGAGCGTGGCCCGCACGGCGTGGACCGCGGCCAAGGCCAACCCCGCGATCTACGCCCCTGAATCGGACAGCACGGGCGGCGGCCCCTACAACGACACGCAGGTCACGGACGACTTCTACTGGGCGGCGACCGAGCTGTACGCGGCGACCGGGGAGCGTGCCTACCGGGACGCGGTCACGTCCTCGCCCTGGCACACCTCGTCGAGCGCGCTCACGCCGACCGGCTTCAACTGGGCCGACACCGCGGCGCTCGGCCGGCTGACCCTGGCGACCGTGCCGAACGGGCTGCCCGCCTCCGACATCAGGCGGGTGCGCGCGTCCGTGACGGCCGCGGCCGACGGACACCTCGCCATGATGGCGGGCCAGGGCTACGCGGTGCCCATCCCCGCGAACGGGTACGTATGGGGCTCCAACAGCCAGGTCACCAACAACGCGATCGTCATGGCCACCGCCTACGCGCTGACCGGTCAACAGCGGTACCGCGCCGGGGTGTTGGAGTCGATGGACTACCTGCTGGGCCGCAACACCCTCGACCTCTCCTACGTCACCGGCTACGGCGACACGTACGCCCGCAACCAGCACCACCGGTTCTGGGCGAACCAGTACGACGCCTCGCTGCCGAACCCGCCGGCGGGCTCCCTCGCGGGCGGTCCCAACAGCGGTCTGCAGGACCCGGTGGCGCAGGAGCACCTGGCGGGCTGCTCCCCCGCGGCCTGCTACATCGACGACATCGGCTCGTACTCCACCAACGAGGTGACGGTCAACTGGAACGCCCCGCTGGCCTGGTTGGCGGCCTTCGCCGCCGAGCGCTGCCCGCCGCGCGACTAGATCACGACGGTCGTCAGCGTCGGAGCCCGGCCCGGTACGCGCCGGGCGGGGCTCCGTAGCGCTGCCGGAAAGCGCGGTTGAAGTGGAAGGGGCTGCCGAAGCCGGAGGCGGCGGCGACCCGTTCCACCGGCAGGTCGGTGGCCTCCAGCAGTCGCGCGGCGTGCAGCAGCCGGGCGGCCAGCAGTGCCCGCATCGGGGACCGGCCGAGCTGCTGGGTGAAGAGGTGCGCGAAGCGGGAGGGCGAGAGCGAGACCCCCGCAGCCAGTGATTCCACGGTGTGCGGGGCGCCCGGGTCGGCCGCGATGAGGGCCTCGGCCTGCCGGATCCGTGCGTCGAGACCGGACCGGTCGGGTTCCCCGCGCGCCGTGGCGGTGGCGAGCAGGACGGCGGACTCCAGGGAGCAGAGGGTGAGCTCGCGGGCGGCGGTTCCATGGGCCACGGCGACCCGGGCGTCCTCGGGCTCCCCGTCGAGCGCTTCCTCTGACTTTCCCTCGGGCGGAGGCCCCGACCCGGTCCAGCGGGCGTCCGCGAGCATCCGCCGGAACGCCGAGTTCAGCCGTCCCCGTACGCCGTCCGGGACCGGTGCGACGGCGTACAGCCGGTCCCCGAGCGCGTACGGCCGCAGCCACTCCGTCCAGTTCGGCCGTGCCTGGCAGTGCACCCACCAGAACGCCCAGTGCCTCGCCCCCGGTGCGACCGCGTAGTGGTGGGGCAGGTCCGGGCCGAGGACGACGAGGTCTCCCGCGCTCGCCCCCGTCTCCGCGGCGCCCTGGGCGAGGCGGCCCTCACCGCCGGTGGTCCAGACGAAGAGCCAGCTGTCGGCGCCGCCCGGCCGGCTGACGCTGTAGCCGGGGTGCTGGTCGAAGCGGCCGACCGTCACCAGGCCGGGCGGCGGGGACGGGGCAGCAGGCTCGGGCAACTGGACAGCACGCACAGGCATCCTCCCGGAAGGCGCTTCTGCCTAGCGTGGGGCATGCAGGACACCGACGCGAAGGGACGGTCGTATGACAGTCACGGACAGGGGCGCGACGACAGAGGCGGGCGGGGGCGCGGGCGAGGACGTCGTGCGGCGCTTCGAGGAGGACGGCTTCACCGTGGCGCGCGGGCTGTTCGCCCCGGCCGAGATCGACGCGCTGTGCGCCGAGTTCGCCGCACTCCACGCCCGCGGACCGGTTCCCGGACACTTCGAACCCCGCGCGACCGAGACCACCGGCCCCGCGGACCCGCTGCACGTCTACCCCCGGGTCATGAACCCGCACCGCATCAACGACCTGGCACTGCGCCATCTCCTCGAACCCCGGCTGCGGGTCATCCTCGAACTGCTGCTGGGCGAGGAGGTGTTGGCGGCGCAGAGCATGTTCTACTTCAAGCCGCCGGGCGCCCGTGGCCAGGCCCTGCACCAGGACAACTTCTATCTGCGGGTGGAGCCGGGCACGTGTGTGGCCGCCTGGGTCGCCTGCGATGTGATCGACCGGGAGAACGGCGGCCTCGAAGTGGTCCCGGGCACCCACCGCATGGACGTGTTCTGCCCCGAAGAGGCCGACGAGGGGGTGTCGTTCGCCCGCGAGTACGTCCCGCCGCCGCCCGGACTGGCCCCCGTTCCGGTCGACATGGAGCCGGGGGACGTCCTGTTCTTCAACGGCAGCCTGGTGCACGGCTCCCAGCCCAACCACAGCACCGACCGCTTCCGCCGCTCGTACATCGGGCACTACGTCGGCCGCTCCGCCGAGCGCATCGGCCGCTTCTACCCCACTCTGACGATGAGCGGGGACCCGGTGCCACTGCGTGAGAGCGAGGGCGCGGGCCCGTGCGGCACGGAGTTCGAACCGGCGGGCCCGCACTGAAGCCCCGGTCAGGCGCGGCCCCCGCCAGACGCGCGCTTCAGGAGCGCAGCAACTCCGCCGCGCCCAGGTCGAGTACACCGTCGTGCCAGGCCACCCCGCGCAGATCCCGTACGACGACAGGGGCGTCGGTGTCCAGACCGCGCGGCCCGACGCCGATGACGTACGCCCCGGCCGCGGCCCCCGCCGTCGCACCGGCCGCGCTGTCCTCGAAGACGACCGTGCGTGCCGGGTCCGCGCCCAATTTCCCGGCGGCCGCCAGATAGCCGTCCGGGGCGGGCTTGCCGTGGCTGACGTCGTCCGCTGTGATGAGGACGGGCGGCAGGGGCAGTCCCGCGGCGGCGATACGGGCCCGGGCGAGCGCGTTCACTCCGGAGGTGACCACGGCCCAACTGCCCTGCGGCAGGCTCGTCAGCAGGTCGAGGGCGCCGGGCAGTGCGGTCGTGGTGGCCGCCGCCTCGATCTCCAGGCGGTCGATCTCGGCGAGGGCGGCGGGCCGTTCCCCGGGGTCGGGCACGAGCAGTGCGACGGTGTCGGCGGAGCGCCGGCCGTGCACCATCGCGGTGACCCGGTCGGCGGCCAGACCGCGGGCGCGGGCCCACTGGCTCCATGCCTGGTCGACGCCCAGGTCGGAGTCGACCAGCACGCCGTCGTTGTCGAACAGGAGGCCCTCGCAGGGGATGTTCACTGAAATGCACCTCACAGGGGCGGTTCCGGGCAGGGCACGTCGGCCGATCCGCTCTCCCGGGGGCGGTGTGGCCGCCTGGAAAGCGAGACATGGCCGGGCCCTCAGGTGACGGGACGGTTGCGGTAGCGGCCGACGAGTTCGCGCGCGGCGGCCTGCATACGGGCCGGCGGCAGCCCCTGGGCCAGCAGGGTCAGGTCGTCGACGACCATGTCGCCGATGGTCAGGAACGCCTCCGGGATGCCGCCGGCGCGATGGGCGGAGAGGACCAGGCCCTCCAGTTCGCGGGCCTGCTCGTCGGCGGCGACGGGTTCGTCGGGCCAGACGTCGATGCCCGCGAGCAGCCTGCCCTCGGCGACCCGCGCGAGCAGCGCCGGGAAGTCCACGACGGGCGCCCTGCTGACCAGCACGAGCCGGGCACCGTCGGGCAGCAGTCCCAGTTCACGCTCGCCGAGCAGATGACGGCTGTCGTCCGTGACGGTCGCGAGGACGAAGACGAACCGGCTGCGGGTCAGGGTCTCGTCGAGGCCGGCCGGGACGAGACCCTGCTCGCGCAGGACGGCGTCCGGCAGCCAGGGGTCGTAGACGCGGAGGGTCGGACGGAAGGGCGCCAGGAGCGGGTGGAGGCTGCGGCCGAGGTTCCCGAATCCGATCAGACCTACGTCCGCGCCGCGCAGCAGTACGGCGTCGGTGTTGCCGTCGGACACATATCGTTCGCGTCCGGCGCGGAAGGCGCGGTCCTCTCGGCTGATGCCGCGCGCGAGGTCGAGCGCGAGCCCGAGGGCGTACTCGGCGACGGCCTGGGCGTAGGCCGGTCCGCAGCCCAGGACGTGGATGCCGCGCCGGAAGCACCCTTCGTAGTCGACGTTCGGGAAGAAGTTGCCCTCGACGTTGAGCAGGGCCCTCAACTCGCCTGCCCTGGCGAGGCGTTCGGCCGGGAGGTCGGGCTGTCCGACGACGGCGAACGCGTCGGGCAGCGCCTTGTCGAAAGCTTCCTCGCTGTCCGGTTCCACGACGGTGAAGCGGTCGTCGAGCCGGGCCAGTGCGTCCGGGGTGAAGATGCGTTCCTTGGGGTGCGGGTCGGCTTGCAGGATCACGAGCGGCTTGTGCGGGGTGCTCACGGCTCTCCTTGCCTCCGTCACGGTTCTGCCCCTGCCCGTACGGCAACGGGCGTCGGCCTCCGGAAACGGTAGCCCGGCGCTCCCCGCACGGCACCATGGCAGTGAGCCACCGCCTGCGTCGCCGGGCTCTGAGAAGGATCGTCGTCGGGTGCGGGTGGGTGGGGGCTGATCGCGCAGTTCCCCGCGCCCCTGACGGGGGCAGGTCGTCGCACCCGGACAACCGACCGCGACGCCCACCCACCCAGGGGCGCGGGGAACTGCGCGAGCAACCCACGACGACCGGCAGCGGACAACGATCTCAAGCCACCCGCTTCCTGGGGGCGCGGGGAACTGCGCGACCAGCCCCCACCCACCCTCAGCCGACAACACACCGGCCCAGGCGGAGCCACCCCACAAACCTGCGCGGACTTGACGCGCAGGAATTCGCACGGTTTGATCCAGGGCGTGCCCAGGCCCGCGGCCCGGCACACAGAGGTACGCCCAGCCGGTATCGGACAAGGTTCTCAGTCCGGCCAAAGTCGCCAGGACCGTCACGGGGTCCGAGGCGGGGACGTACTCGCGATTGATGGAGCGGACATGCCCGTCAAGCGTGGCGCCCGCGTGGGAGTGTTCAGGGCGGCCGCCGCCCTGATCGTCCTCGCGGCACTGGCTTCCTGTACGTCGGATCCGGACGACAAGGGCCCGGACGAATCCACGAAGCCGAAGCCGAGCCCGAAGGCCGTTCGGCTGCCCCCCGTGCACGTCGGCTTCGACTACCAGATCGGCGGCGCCTATCCGCCACCCGCCGGCGTCCGTATCGTCGCCCGTGACCGCGAGGCCGAACCCGCCCGGGGCCTCTACAACATCTGTTACGTCAACGCGTTCCAGGCCCAGCCGGACGAACGGGACGACTGGCCCGCCGACCTGTTGCTGCGCGACGGCAAGGGCAAGGCAGTCGTCGACGGCGACTGGGACGAGGCCCTGCTCGACATCGGCACGCCCGCCAAGCGCGAACGCGTCGCGGCCCGGATCAACGAGTGGATCGACGGCTGCGCGGACAAGGGCTACGACGCCGTGGAGCCGGACAACTTCGACAGCTTCACCCGCTCCCGCGGTCTGCTGAGCGCGGCCGACGCCACCGCCTTCATCAAGCTGCTCTCGGACCACGCGCACTCCCGGGGCCTGGCCATCGGACAGAAGAACACCGTGGAGCTGGCCGGTCAACGAGGCCGTACGGGGCTCGACTTCGCGGTGGCGGAGGAGTGCGGCGAGTACGACGAGTGCGGTGAGTACGCCGAGGCGTTCGACGACCGGGTCGTCGTCATCGAGTACACCGACAACGGTTTCAGGAAGGCCCGTTCGGGCTTCGGCGACCGGCTGAGCATCGTGCGCCGGGATGTGCTGGTGTCGACGCCGGACAGCGCCGACTACGTCCGCAAGACCCGCTGACGGAGGCTCCCGATGGCTCGAACCAGAGGTGTGTTGTGCCCTGTTGAGCGCCGCGGCCTGCTCAAAGGGGCTGCCGCGATCGCCGCCGCGCCGCTGCTGGGCGCCTGTTCGCAGGGCGCGTCCGACGGCGTGGATGCCGACGGGAGAGTGACCGTGGAGCTGTGGCACGGCCAGGTCGACATCGCCAAGGACGCGATACAGGCGCTGGTCACGGAGTTCAACCGGACGCATCCGAAAATCCGGGTGGACGCCGGTGGCGGCGGGGTCGTCTCCGACGCGATGCTGCAGAAGGTGACGGCCGCCCTGGCCGCCGGCTCATATCCGGACATCGCGTACGTCTTCGGCTCCGACCTCGCCAGCATCGCCCGCAGCCCCCGGGTCGTCGACCTGACCGACGCGATGCGCGGCGGCCCAACGGCCTGGAACAGCTTCTGGGCGCCGGTGCGTGAGGCAGTCACTGTCAACGGCAAGGTGCGGGCCGCGCCCGCGCTGCTCGACTCGCTGGCCGTCGTCTACAACAAGAAACTGTTCCGGCAGGCCGGCGTCCCCTTCCCCGAAGCGGGCTGGACGTGGGACGAATTCACCGACGTAGCACGGAAGTTGACCGATTCCGGCCGGGGCGTCTTCGGAACGGGCTGGCCCGGCACGGGTGACGAGGACACGGTCTGGCGGCTGTGGCCGATGATCTGGGACCTGGGCGGTGACGTCGTCGCCGACGACGGCAGGAGCATCGGCTTCGCCGCCCAGGGCGTCCGGGCGCTCGACACCCTCCGCCGACTCGTCCGGGACAAGAGCGTGTACGTCGATCCGAAGCCCGGCGGCGAGCAGATGTACCAGGTGTTCCTGGGCGGCCGGATGGCGATGGTGGCGACCGGGCCCTGGCAGCTGCCGGACATCCTGGACGCCGAGGTGGACTACGACGTCGTACCGCTGCCGTCCTACAGCGGGCGGCCCGTGACTATCTCGGGCCCCGACACCTGGACGGTCTTCGACAACGGCTCCGCGCGCTCGCGGGCCGCCGTGGAGTTCGTCCAGTGGATGATGCGGCCGGAGCAGGACGCGCGGTGGGACATCCGGGCCGGGAGCCTGCCCCTCGGTTCCGCGACCGAGCGGCGCCCGCAGTGGCGGAGGCACTCCCGGGAGACCACGGGACTCTCGGTGTTCACCGGCGCGCTGGACTCCGCCCGGGTCCGGCCCGTCCATGCCGCGTACCCGCAGATCTCCCAGGCCCTCGGCGAGGCGATCGTCTCCGTGCTGCTCGGCCGGGACTCCCCCGCCAAGGCGTTGCGCCGGTGCGCCGACAAGGCCGACGCGGCGCTGCTCATCCCGCGCTGACGACTCTCACGGATCCTCGTGGACGCCTCACGGATCCCTCACGGATCCCTCGTGGATCCCGCTCGACCTGTGCTGATCCCGCGCTGTACCAAGGGAGGAAGGCCGCATGACATCACTGCCCCGCGCCATCACCCTCGCACCGCAGTCGCAGTCGCAGCCGCAGCCGCGGGCACCGGCCGTCTCACGGCGCGGCGCGCGGCGGCGCGCCCGGCGGGAGAAGACCACCGCCTGGGCGTTCATCGCCCCATCGGTTCTCGTCATCCTGGGCCTGGGCATCGTCCCGGTCGTCTGGTCGCTGCTGCTGTCGTTCCGCGCCGACGACCTGGTCACGCCGGGCCGCTGGGTGGGCCTCGACAACTACCGGGCGCTGTCCCAGGACCCCAACTTCCATACGGCGGTGGGCAATACGCTGCTGTACTCGGCGCTGTTCGTGCCGCTGAGCCTGCTCGGCGGTCTGGCGCTCGCGCTCGCCCTGAACCGGCGCATCCGGTTCATCGGCCTCTACCGGACCCTGCTCTTCATCCCGTTCGTGGTGTCCGCGGCCGCGCAGGGCGTGCTGTTCTCCTTCATCCTCGATCCGGAGTTCGGCGCGGCCAACTCGCTGCTGCACAAGTTCGGCATCTCGCCGCAGGGTTTCCTGACCGATCCCGACCAGGCCATCTACCTGCTGGTCCTGATCTCGCTGTGGAGCGGTGTCGGCTTCTGCGTGGTCGTCTATCTCGCCGCGCTGCAGGACGTACCGCGCGAACTCGTCGAGGCCGCCCGCATCGACGGGGCCGGCCGGTGGCGCGTACTGCGGCACATCACCCTCCCTGCCCTCACCCCCGTGACGGTCTTCCTGCTGCTGTGGCAGTTGATCACCGCGCTCCAGGTCTTCGACCTCGTGTACGTGACCACGAAGGGCGGCCCGCTCGGCTCGACCACCGTGATCGTGTACTTCGTCTGGCAGCAGGCGTTCCAGATGTTCACGGCCGGATACGGGGCCGCGGCCGCGTACGTCCTCGCGCTGGCCATGCTGGTCGCGGGGGTGGCGCTGCGTGTCGTGCGGAGCCAGCAGGGGCGCGTCGTGGAAGGGGCCCTCCGATGAGTACGCGTCCGACGAGTGCGCTCAAGGCAACCGCGCTCAAGGGAAGTGCGGGCAGGGCGAGTTCGCGCAGAGCGAGCCCTTGGCATCTGCTGCTCGCCCCGCTGGCGCTGGCGTTCGCGCTGCCGCTGGTGTGGCTGCTGTTGAGTTCGGTGATGACCAACGCGGAGATCAACCGGTTTCCGCCGGCGCTCTGGCCCGACGGCGTCGATCTGGGCGGCTACCGGTATGTGCTGGGCAACGCGATGTTCCCGCGCTGGTTCGCGAACTCGCTGATCGTCGCGTCGGTCGCCGTGGTGTCGAACCTGCTGCTCGGGTCGCTCGGCGGCTACGCGTTCGCGCGGATGCGGTTCGCGGGGTCGCGGGTACTGCTCGGGCTGATGCTGGCGACCATGGTCATTCCGTTCCAGCTGACGATGATCCCGACCTTCCTGGTGATGAAGTGGCTCGGTCTGATCGACACGCTGGGTGCGCTGATCGTGCCGTCGCTGGTGACGCCGTTCGCCGTGTTCCTGTTCCGGCAGTTCTTCCTGACGCTGCCGAGGGAGATCGAGGAGGCCGCCTGGATCGACGGGTGTTCGCGGCTGCGCGTGCTCTTCTCGATCGTCATGCCGCTGGCCCGGCCCGCCCTCGCGACGGTCGCGGTGCTGACGTTCCTCACCACGTGGAACGACCTGTCCTGGCCGCTCATCGCGATCAACCACGACACCCAGTACACGCTCCAGTTGGGCCTGACCACCTTCCAGGGGCAGCACCACGCGCGGTGGTCCGCGGTGATGGCGGGCAACGTCATCACGGTGTTGCCGGTGCTGGTGGCGTTCCTGCTGGCGCAGAAGACGTTCGTCCAGTCGCTCACGTCCAGCGGACTGAAGGGGTAGCCGCCTTGTCCCGTTCCTTCGATCTCCTGGTGATCGGTGACGTCAATCCCGATGTCGTGGTGGGTCCGGTGCCCGGCGCGGTCGCCTTCGGCCAGCGTGAACAGCTCGTCGAGCAGGGCCGGTTGGTCCTTGGCGGCTCGGCGGCGATCATGGCGTGCGGGGCGGCACGGCTGGGGCTGCGGGTGGCCTTCGCCGGGCGCGTGGGGGACGACCCCGCGGGCGCGTTCGTCCGCGGAGAGCTCACCGACCACAGCGTCGACATCACCCATCTCACCATCGACCCTCACCTGCCCACGCCCCTGACGGTGGTGCTCAACGACAAGGACGGTGACCGGGCCATCCTCACCTCGCCCGGCTGTCTGACGGCGACGAGTGCGCGGGACGTGCCCGAGGCACTGCTGGCCGACGCCCGGCAAGTGCACGCCGCGTCCTTCTTTCTGATGCCCCGTCTGGCCCGTTCCCTGGCAGCCGTGTTCGCGCGGGCCAGGTCCCACGGGGCGAGCACCTCGCTCGACACCAACGACGATCCAGACAGCGAATGGGACCACGAACTGCTCGACCCCGTACTGGAGTTCACCGACATCCTGCTGCCGAACGCCGCCGAGGCCCGCGCACTCACCGGCGAGACCCAACTGGACACGGCGGCAGCCGCGTTGGCGGAAACCGTCCCGCTGGTCGTCGTCAAGGACGGCTCCGAGGGCGCTCTCGCCCACGACGGAGAGCGGGTCCGGCGGGTACCAGCCGTGCCGGTGGAGCCGGTCGACGCCGTGGGTGCGGGCGACAGCTTCGACGCCGGTTTCGTCGCGGCGACCCTGCGCGGTCTTGACCTGCGCTCATCGCTCGCGCTGGCCGCCGTCTGCGGTTCGCTCTCGACGCGCGGCCACGGCGGTACGGCGGCGCAGCCGACGTGGCACGAGGCCTGCGCCCACACCGACCTGGAGAGCCGCACATGACCGAGATAAAGATCGCCTTCGTGGGAGCCGGCAGCGTGGTGTTCACGCAGGGGCTCCTCGCCGACCTGTTCGCCTTCCCCGAGCTGGGGCACGCCCGGATCGCCCTGCACGACATCGACGGGGAACGGCTTGCCACGGCGGAGGGAGCCGCCCGCCACATCGCGGACGAGCGCGGCGCCAAACCGACGATCACCGCGCACCTCGACCGGCGCGCCGCCCTCGAAGGCGCCGACTTCGTCGTCAACACCGTCCAGGTCGGTATGAACGAGGCCACCCGCACGGACTTCGGGATCCCGGCCCGCTATGGAGTGCGCCAGACCATCGGTGACACGCTCGGCATCGGCGGCATCTTCCGCGCCCTGCGCACCTTCCCGGTGCTGCGCGGTCTCGCCGAGGACATGGCCGAACTCTGCCCGGACGCCCTGCTGTTGAACTACACCAACCCGATGGCGATGAACGTCCTGTACCTGTCGCGGATCGCACCGGCCCTGCGTGTGACGGGCCTGTGCCATTCGGTGTACTGGACGATGCACGACCTCTCACAGCTGGTGGGCGTCCCGTTCGAAGAGGTCTCCTATCTGGCCGCCGGTGTGAACCACCAGGCCTGGGTGCTGCGTTTCGAGCGCGACGGCCGCGACCTCCACCCGCTCCTCGACACCGCGATCGCCGAGGACCCGGGGCTCCTGCGCCGCGTACGGGTCGACATGTACCGCAGGCTCGGCCACTACCCCACCGAGACGAGCGAGCACTCCGCCGAGTACGTCCCCTGGTATCTGCACCACGACACCGAGATCGAACGCCTCCGGCTGCCGGTGGGCGCGTACTTGGAGATCATCGAGGAGAACACCGCCGACTACGAGCGCACTCGCCGGGCCCTGCTCGCGGACGCTCCACTGCCCGTCGAGGGCACGATGGAGTACGCGCCCCAGGTCATCCACAGTGTCGTCACGGGGACCCCGCGCACGATCTACGGGAACGTCCCGAACCGCGGGCTGATCGACAACCTGCCCGCCGACTCCGTGGTCGAAGTGCCTTGCCTGGTCGATGCGTTGGGCGTCCAACCGACCCGCGTGGGGCCACTTCCCCCGCAGTGCGCGGCGCTCAACAGCGCGTACGTCTCCGTCACCGACCTGGTCGTCCGCGCGGCCACGGACGGCGATCCGCGGCACATCCGCCATGCCGCGATGGCCGACCCCGCGACGGCGGCGGCCCTTCCGGTGGAGCGGATCTGGGACCTGTGC
Source organism: Streptomyces sp. NPDC050988 (assembly GCF_044456225.1). Classification (NCBI taxonomy): domain Bacteria; kingdom Bacillati; phylum Actinomycetota; class Actinomycetes; order Kitasatosporales; family Streptomycetaceae; genus Streptomyces; species Streptomyces sp. NPDC050988. The sequence goes on from NZ_JBITFQ010000001.1 coordinate 348,655, forward strand.
GACGACCTCGTACGGGCTCATCGGGAGCTGCTCCAGCCAGAGTTGCGGGAGGAGCTGGGGCACTGACACCCGGCCCGGACCGGGTCACCGTTCCAGGAGGTCCAGGGCCTGTTCCCAGCGGAACTCCCGGCCCGCCGGGCCGCCGAAGGCATGCTCGCCGAACCGGACGCCCATCCCACGCAGCCTTTTCAGACTGTCCTGATACGCGGGGTGGGCCGCCAACGCCTCGCTCACACAAGGGAGTACGGAGATCGGCACCCCCATCCCGTACGCCTCGCAGAGTGTGCCGAGGGCGAGGGTGTCGGCGATCCCGGCCGCCCATTTGTTGATGGTGTTGAAGGTCGCGGGCGCCACGGTGACGGCGTCCGGGTCGGGGAACGGGCGCGGGTCGCCGGGGGCCCGCCAGGCGGACCGGATCGGCCTGCCGGTCCGCGACTCGACCGCCGCTGTGTCGAAGAAGCCGGTCGCGATCGGCGTCGCGAAGACCCCGACCTCCCAGTTCCGCTCCTGCGCCAGGGTGATCAACTCCTCGACCCCCTCGGCGACTCCGGCGGCGCAGACGACGACGTAGAGGAAGGGCTTCCGGGCCTGTTCAGTCACCCGGGAACCCTACTGAACGCCGTCTCGCGGTCCTGACCCATGCGGCCCTGGCCCCTTGCGGCCCGCTACTGGACGGGGAAGGAATCCCCTCGCTCCGCATCCGGGCGCGGGCCGTGAATCCGGCGTTCCTTCTCCTCGATCGGTACGTCGTTGATGCTGGCCTCGCGCCGGGTCATCAGGCCGTGCTCGTCGAACTCCCACAGCTCGTTGCCGTAGGAGCGCCACCACTGGCCGTCGGCGTCGCGGCACTCGTACTGGAAGCGGACGGCGATGCGGTTGCCGTCGAAGGCCCAGAGGTCCTTGCGCAGGGCGTACTCCTGCTCGCGCCCCCACTTGTCGGTGAGCATGTCCACGATCTGGGCGCGGCCGGTGACGAAGGTGTCGCGGTTGCGCCAGACCGAGTCCTGCGAGTAAGCGAGCGAGACCTTGTGCGGATCGCGAGTGTTCCAGGCGTCCTCGGCCGCCTGGACCTTCTGGGCCGCGGTCTCACGGGTGAACGGCGGCAGGGGCGGTCGGTCGGTCATGACGGCTTCCTCTCGATGGCGGTGCGACTCGAAGGCGACGCAGCTCAATGGCGGTGCGACGAGCGGGAGAACGTACGTTCTCCGGCACGACTGCTAACGTAGAGAACGTTGGTTCTCCCGTCAAGACGCCAAGGAGCGGGCCGGTACATGGACAGCGCGATCGCCAGGGAACAGGCACTGGACGCGGCGGAAGCCCTGTTCTACGGGCGGGGCATACAGACCGTCGGCATGGACGACATCCGCGGCACGTCGGGGGTCTCCCTCAAGAGGCTCTACCAACTGTTCCCCGCAAAGGAACAGCTGGTCGTGGCCTACCTGGAGCGGCGCGACATCCGCTGGCGGCAGCGGCTGGCCGACCACGTGGCCGGACACGAGGATCCCGGGCGGCGCGTCCTCGCGGTCTTCGACTGGCTCGGCGAGTGGTTCCGCGAGCCCGACTTCCGGGGCTGCGCCTGGATCAACTCGTACGGGGAGCTGGGCGCGACGTCGGAGCGGGTCACCGCCCAGGTCCGCGCCCACAAGCAGGCCTTCAAGGACTACCTGACCGGCCTCGTGCGCGACGCCGGGCTGCCCCAGGACCTGGCCGAACAGGTCTATCTGCTGGCAGAGGGCGCCATGGTCACCGCCGGGATCGAGCAGAGCGGCTCGAAGCCCGCCGAGCAGGCCGGGCGGGCGGCTCGGATGCTGGTGGAGGGACACGGCGGGACCGTCGGCCATTGACTGTCGCCCCGTCGAGTTGCAGACTCCATTTGAAGATTCAACGGAGAATTATTCACCAGGCGAACGCGCCGAAGCTCCCGTTCGGAGCGCGGCGCTGTGCGTCGCACGACGGGAAGAGCCGCGCATGACCCTGCATCGTGACCTGCTGATCGGCGGCAAGGACCTGCCCGCGACCTCCGGCCGCACCGCCGAGGACGTGAATCCCTACAGCTCACAGGTGTACGCCACGGTCGCCGCGGCCGGCGTCGAGGACGTCACCCGGGCCGTGGACGCCGCCGACGCGGCCTTCGCGGACTGGGCCGCGCTCGGGCCCGCCCAGCGGCGGAAGATCTTCCTCACCGCGGCCGACCTGCTGGAGGCCCGCACCGACGAGGCCGTACGGATCATGGCGGGCGAGGTCGGCGGGACCCGGCCCTGGGCCATGTTCAACGTCGGCCTTGCCGCGAACATCCTCCGCGAGGCGGCCGCCGCGGTGACCGCGCCGCGCGGCGAGGTGCTGAGCGCGCAGGAGGAGGGCGCGCTGGGGCTCGCGGTCCGTGAACCGGTGGGTGTCGTGGCCGCGTTCTCGCCGTGGAACGCCCCGGTCATCCTGGGCGTCCGGGCTGTCGCCGCGCCGCTCGCCGCGGGCAACACCGTGGTGATGAAACCGAGCGAGGACGCGCCGATCGCCTGCGGGCTGTTCGTCGCGGACGTCCTGCGCGACGCGGGCCTGCCCGACGGCGTCCTGAACGTGATCACGAACGCTCCCGAGGACGCGGCCGCCGTCGCCGAGGCCCTGATCGCCGACGAGCGCGTACGGGCCGTCAACTTCACCGGTTCCACGGGCGTCGGCCGGATCATCGGCGTACACGCGGCCCGGCATCTGAAGCCCGCGGTCCTGGAACTCGGCGGCAAGAACTCCGTGATCGTGCTCGACGACGCCGACGTCGACTACGCGGTCGACGCCGCCGTCTTCTCCGTCTTCATGAACTCCGGGCAGATCTGCATGTCCGCCGACCGGATCCTGGTCCACGAGAGCCTTGCCGAGGAGTTCACGGCCAAGTTCACCGCGAAGACCGAGTCGCTCGCGTCCGGTGACCCGGCCGACCCGCACACCGTCGTCGGCCCGCTCGTCACGGCGGACGCCGCCCGCCGGGTCGCCGCGCTCGTCGAGGACGCCGTCGCCAAGGGCGCCACCGTGCTGATCGGCGGCGCCGCCCCCGAGGGCGCCGTGCATCCCGCGACCGTGCTGACCGACCTGCCCGAGGACGCCGACCTCTACCACGGCGAGGCGTTCGGCCCGCTCGCCGTGATCAGCACCTTCGGCACGGACGACGAGGCGATTGCCTTCGCCAATTCCACTGAACACGGGCTGACCTGCGGGATCATCACCGAGAACGGCACCCACGGGCTGAAGGTCGCCCGCCGGATCCGTACCGGCATCGTGCACATCAACGACCAGTCCGTCGCCGACGAGCCGAACGCCCCCTTCGGCGGGTTCAAGGCCAGCGGATACGGCCGCTTCGGCGGGCGCTGGGGCATCGAGGCGTTCAGCAACACCCGCTGGGTGACGCTGGCGACGCAGCAGGCGCACTTCCCGTTCTAGGCGGGCCGACTGTTCCAGGCGGGCCGGCAAATGAGTTGCCCGGGCGGCTGCCCCGGCGCCACCATCTGCCCATGACCACGACCGAAGCCCTTCTGCCGCCGACCTTCGCCGCCGTTCGTCCGGTGCGGGTCCAGCAGCAGTCCGGCCGACCGCGGAGGCTCTCACTTCCGCGGTCGTGACCGCCGCGCTCGTCGCGGGGCTTCTCGCGGGCCTTGGCATCGCCATGCCCGTCGGAGCGGTCGCGACCTACCTCGTTTCCCTCACCGCCCGTACGTCCCTGCGGATCGGCGTGTGCGCCGCGCTGGGCGTGGCGACGGCCGACGGGCTGTACGCCCTGGCGGCCGCGCTCGGCGGTTCCGCACTCGCCACCGCCCTCCAGCCCGTACTGGTCCCGCTGCGCCGGGCCTCGGGACTCGTGCTCGCAACCCTCGGCGTACGAGGCGGAGTCACCGCGCTCCGCCAGTACCGCGAGCAGCGGCCCGCCACCCGCTCCGACCGGACACCGGTGAGCCCCGGCCGCGCGTACCTGGCCCTGCTCGGCATCACGATGCTGAACCCCACCACCGTCGTGTACTTCGCGGCACTGGTCCTCGGCAGCAGTGCCGGCGCGGCCGCCGGACTCCTGGAACAGGGGGTGTTCGTCCTGGCCGCCTTCGCCGCGTCGGCCGGCTGGCAACTGCTGCTCGCGGGCGGCGGCACGCTGCTGGGCCGGGTTCTCACTGGTCGGCGGGGGCGGCTGGTGACCGCGCTGGTGTCCAGCGCCGTGATCCTGGCGCTGGCCGTACGCATGCTCGTTGGGCCGTCGTGACGCGCCGCATCCAGTGAGTGGAAGCCGTGGGCGGGAGGGGCCTGCGGAAGGGATGAAATCCCTTGGGTGGCTGTGTTGAATCTGCAACGACACGAGTCGCACGAACGACGATCGATGGGATGGATGTCATGCCTCTCAAGGGCGAGTACGAACCCAGCCCCACCAAGTGGGTACGCGATCAGGTCGAGCTGTACGAGAGCTCGAACGGAACCGAGGGAACGACGCTGATGGACACGGGGTTGCCCGTGATCGTGCTGACCACCCTGGGTGCCAAGAGCGGGAAGATCCGAAAGACGCCGCTCATGCGCGTGGAGCACGACGGCACGTACGCCGCCGTCGCCTCACTGGGCGGCGCGCCCAAGCACCCCGTCTGGTACCACAACGTGGTCGCCGATCCCCGTGTGGAACTCCAGGACGGCGGCACTCGCCAGGACATGACGGCACGCGAGGTGACCGGCGAGGAGAAGGCCCAGTGGTGGGAGCGGGCCGTCGCGGCGTATCCGGCGTACGCCGACTACCAGAAGAAGACGGACCGCGAGATACCGGTCTTCGTGCTGGAGCCGGCCGCCGGGGCGTGAGCGGCTCGGACGCATGACGGCGGGCCGTACCGGGACAGTGTCCCGGTACGGCCCGCCGTTCCGGTCCTGGCAGGGGCTCCCCGATGGCTCCGCGACGGCTCCCGGAACTCGTTCGAGAAAAGTTGGCATGATTCCCGGACCGCCGGGCACCCGACGCTCAGGCCCCGCCGCGCTCCCCCGTCGCGGCGGGGCCGCCGACGTGTGCGCCGGGGCGGGAACCCGCGTGCTCGGCCCGTGCGGCGCGGCGCGCGACGGCGGCGTCCGTCACGTCGAGGAAGATCTGGTCGGCCTCCGGGATCGTGTGGGATACGGACCTCTTGATGCGCTCGGCGACCAGTTCGACCTCCTCGCTGTCCAGGCCGGGGACCAGGTCGACCCGGGCGGCGACGAGCGTCGAGTCGGGGCCGAGCTGCATGGTCAGCAGGGACTCCACCGAGTCGATCTCGGGCTGCGCGTCCAGCAGCGCGCGGATACGGCTGCTCGATTCCAGGTCCGCGGCCTGGCCGATCAACTGGTCGCGTGCGTCGCGGCCCAGCCGGTACGCCACGTACACGAGCAGGGCTCCGATGGCGAGCGAAGCCGACGCCTCCCAGACGATCCGGCCGGTGACCATGTGAAGGGACATTCCGGCGATCGCGAGAGCGACGCCGAGCACGGCGGTGCCGTCCTCGGCGACGACGGTACGCAGGGCAGGGTCACGGGCTCCGGCGGCGAGGCCGCCCTGTCGGCGCACCTGGTGGAGGGCCCGTAGCAGGGACGCACCCTCGGCGAACAGGGCGACGACGAGGACGACCAGTCCGACCACATAGCCGTCGTGGGTCTCCGTCCTCCCGCTCCTGAAGGCGTCGAAGCCCTGGTAGAAGGAGAAGCAGCCGCCCATCACGAAGATCCCGACGGCGGCGAGCAGGGACCAGAAGAAGCGTTCCTTTCCGTAACCGAACGGGTGCCGGCTGTCGGCGGGGCGTCGGCTGCGGCGCAGGGCGGCCAGCAGGAAGACCTCGTTCAGGCTGTCGGCCACCGAGTGCGCGGCCTCCGAGAGCAGCGCGGGGGATCCCGCGATCAGCCCGCCCACGGCCTTGGCCACGGCGATCACGAGGTTCGCGGCCAGCGCCACCAGCACGGTGACCCGGGTCCGGCGATCGGACGGTGTGGAGGGCCTGTGACTCATCTCGGCCGAATGCCCCTCCCACCGGCCCTCACACGGGGCGAAGGCGGTTTTCGGGGAACCCTCCCCAGAGCAGGCGCACGGAAGGAGCCAGGTATGAGCGACACCGAGGGCAACAGGTCGTACGGGCGGAAGTCCTTCAAGCGGTCCAAGAGCCACTTCGCGGACCGCGTGACGGCCGACGGCCGGGACGGCTGGCCCGTCGAGGCGGGGCGGTACCGCCTGGTCGTCAGCCGCGCGTGCCCCTGGGCGAGCCGCGCGGTGATCTCCCGACGGCTGCTGGGGCTGGAGGACGCCCTGTCGATGGCGATCGCCGACCCGATCCAGGACGACCGCAGCTGGCGGTTCACCCTCGACCCCGGCGGCCGGGACCCCGTACTCGGCATCCGGTATCTCGGCGAGGCGTACGAGGCCCGGGAGCCGGGCGCTCCGGGCGGCGTCAGCGTGCCCGCGCTCGTGGACGTGCCCACCGGCCGTCTGGTGACCAACGACTACCAGCGGCTCACCCTGGACCTCGCCACCGAGTGGACCGCCCTGCACCGGGAAGGCGCGCCCGACCTCTACCCGGCGGACCTCCGCGACGAGATCGACGAGGTCATGGCGGAGGTGTACGAGGACGTCAACAACGGGGTGTACCGGGCCGGCTTCGCCACCGGCCAGAAGGAGTACGCGGCTGCCTGCGAGGGTGTGTTCCGGCGGCTGGAGCTGCTGTCGGAGCGGCTCGCGGGGCGCCGGTACCTGGTCGGGGAGACGATCACGGAGGCGGACATCCGGCTGTTCACCACGCTGGTCCGTTTCGACGCCGTCTATCACGGCCACTTCAAGTGCAACCGCTGGAAGCTGACGGAGGACCCGGTCCTGTGGGCCTACTCCCGCGACCTCTACCAGACGCCCGGATTCGGGGACACCGTCGACTTCGACCACATCAAGCGGCACTACTACCAGGTCCACTCGGGCATCAACCCGACCGGCATCGTGCCGCTCGGGCCGGACCTGTCCGGCTGGCTCACGTCCCACGGCCGCGAGGAGCTGGACGGGCGCCCCTTCGGGGACGGGACTCCGCCGGGGCCGGTGCGCGAGGGCGAGGAGGTACCGGCGGCGGGCCGGCCCTGAACCGTCCGTACGTCCGAGCCTGGGCCGCCACGCATCCGCCGGGTCTTTGCTTATGTGCCGCTGAACTGGACACTCGCCAAGGGTCCGGGATTACGAGCCGAAGGAGACCCAGATGCAGAAGAAGAAGCTGCCACTCGTCTACAAGCCCCTCGGGTTCGTGCTCGGCTGGGCGAGCGGGGCCCTCGCGGGGATGGCGTTCCAGGCGACCTGGAAGGCGATACGCCACGAGGAGGACGCGCCGGACGCGCTGGACAAGGACCGCGGTTGGGGCGAGGTGCTGCTGGCCGCGGCCATCCAGGGCGCGCTCTTCGCGGTCGTCCGCAGCGCGGTGGACCGGACGGGGGCGACGGCCATCGAACGGTCGACCGGAGTGTGGCCCTCCGGTGACAAGGGGGGCCGCGACTGACTCCCCTTACCGTCCAGTACGGTTGGCCTCCACGCAGTCGGCCCGGGGCCGGCCGGGAGTCAGGGGAGCGATCGTGAAGAACCAGATAGACATCGGCGACACCGTCGAGGACTTCGAGCTTCTCGACGAGACCGGCACCTCGCGCAAGCTCTCCGAGCTGCTGGTCGAGGGGCCGGTCGTGCTGTTCTTCTATCCCGCGGCGATGACTGCCGGCTGCACCGCCGAGGCGTGCCACTTCCGCGATCTGGCCGCCGAGTTCACGGCCGCCGGGGGCCGTCCGGTGGGGATCAGCGGTGACACGGTCGAGCGTCAGCAGGAGTTCGCCGGGAAGCACACCCTCGGGTTCCCGCTGCTGTCCGATCCGGACGGGCTGATCCGCGAGCGGTTCGGTGTGAAGCGGGGCTTCTCGCTGGCGCCCACGAAGCGGGTCACCTTCGTGATCTCCGAGGACCGGAAGGTCCTGGACGTGGTGCGCAGCGAGTTCAGGATGAGCGCGCACGCGGACCGCGCCCTGGCGGCCCTGCGCACGCACAACGGCTGAACAGACAGTCCCTGTTCGCCCGGCCCGGCCCTCCCGGGGGCGTTCAAGCCCGGCGCCTCGCCCAGCCATGCCTGGGCGCTCTCGTTCAGCCCTGCTTGGGCGCGGTGGTGGGGTTGCTGCGGACGGTGAACGAGTGGCCGGCCGGGTCGGCGTATCCCCGCTCCTCGAACGGACCGGACGGGTCCTTGGTGTCCAGTGCCCGGCCGCCGAGCCCGATGACCTTGCGCTCGGCCTCGTCCAGGTCCTCCACGTGGAAGTCCAGGTGGGCCTGGAGGGAGTTCTCGGGACGCGGCCAGCTCGGCGGAGTGGCGTTCACGTCCCGCCGGAACGCGATCCGGAACCCGTCGGCTCCCTTGATCTCCACACGGTTCGCCGACGCGTCCGTCTGCTCCGCGTCGAGGAACTCCATGTAGAACGCGGCGAGTTTCTCGGGCTCGGCACAGTCCAACACCACGACGCCCGCCACTACCAGTGCCATGTTTCCTCCGTACACCGACCGACCACGAGCGGCGCTCCGCCCACGGCTCCACGGCGACCGGGTACCCCGCCCGCGGGTTTCAGTCGGCCGCGCGCCCACGACCCGTCGGCGCCGGAGGCGAACGCGCTCATTCGGCCACAGAGACCGGCGAATCACCGAGATCACGGAGTGGTGTAACGCAGGTCACGGTCAAGTCACCGAGGTCGCGGCATAGATCATTTACGATCAGGGCAGCCTCGTAGCGTAAATCGAGTCAACTTTCGTCTCGGGAAACGCAGTTCGAGCCAGCGGGCGTCGATTTCGACGCCTGTCCCACAGGGATGGGGGGCCCTGTGCATCGTCTCAAGAGAGGACGCGAATGCCGCAGGACGTCAGGTTCGACCTCCCCTTCACCACCCCCGTCAGTGAGCACCTCGAGTATGCCCGCGCCCGCCATCTGCGCTGGGTATGGGACAAGGGCCTGGTGCGCAGCCAGGCCGGATTCGAGGAATACCGCTCCTGGGATCTGCCCCAGGCGGCCGCCCGTACCTACCCCCACGCTTCGGCCGAAGACATGGTCGTCCTGATGAACTGGTTCTCGCTGGCCTTCCTTTTCGATGACCAGTTCGACTCAGGTAGGCCGGATCGCGCCGACCGCATAGCGGAGGTCGCGCGGGAACTCATAGCCACCCCTTTGCGGCCGGCGGGCATCACGCCCAGAGTGGCGTGCCCGATCACCGTGGCCTGGGCGGAGGTCTGGGCCCACCTTTCGGACGGCATGTCTCTGACATGGCGGACGCGGTTCGCGGCCTCCTGGGGCCGTTTCCTCGTGGCGCACACCGAGGAGGTCGACCTGGCGGCCCGCGGCCTGGCCGGCACGCTCGACCTTCAGGAGTACGCCGAGTTCCGCCGCCGTACGGTCGGCATCCACCACAGCATCGACGCCGGTGAGCGCAGCCGAGGATTCGAGGTGCCGGCCGAGGTGCAGGCGCATCCCCTGATGGAGAGAATGCGGGACCTGGCCGCCGACACCATCGGCTTCATGAACGACATCCACTCCTTCGAGCGCGAGAAACGCCGAGGGGACGGCCACAACCTGATAGCCGTCCTGCACCGCGAGCGCCGCTGCGGCTGGCAGGAGGCCGCCGACGAGGCGGTCAAGATGACCACGCACAGCCTTGCCGAGTACCTCGAACTGGAGGCGCAGGTACCGCAGATGTGCGACGAACTCGGCCTGGACGAGGACGACCGCGTGAAGGTCCGGATGGGCGTCGAGGCCATCCAGCACTGGATAAACGGCAACTACGAGTGGGCCCTGACCTCGGGCCGCTACGCGGCGGACAAGGAATCCCCGGCCGCCAAGGCCGAGTTGGCGGGCCAGGGCTCACTGGACGACCTACTGGCAGTCTGAACGCAGAAACCCGCGCCCCGAAAGGGGCGCGGGGAACTGCGCGACAAGCCACAACGAACCCGCAGCCGACCCACAACAGTCGCCGCAAAGAACCAGCGGAGGGCCTACACCGAGAACTCGACCGGAAGCCGATCGAGTTTCGCCTCCCACGTGGAGGCCGTCGAGGTGAGCTCGTCCGGCGTCACCGCGAGCCGCAGCCCCGGCAGCCGGTGCAGCAGAACATCGACGGCCGTCTCGATGATGGCCTGCCCGATGTTCTGCCCGGGGCACTCGTGCGGCCCCCCGCTGAACGCGAGGTGCGACTGGTTGCCGTGCACGGAGATGCCGACGTCGGGCCGGATCTCCGGATCGACGTTGCCGGCGGTCAGGCCGAGGACGAGCAGGTCGCCCTCCTGGATGCGGTGCCCGCCCAGTTCGAGGTCGGCCGCGGCGAACCGCCCCGGCAGCACGGCCAGCGGCGGGGTGTTCCACATGACCTCCTCGACGACGGAGGAGATGTTGAGCTGCCCGCTGACCAGACCGGAGAGCCGGTTGGTGTCGGTGAGCACCAGTTGGAGCACCCGGGCCAGCAGATTGCTGGTGGTGGCGTTGGCGGTGATCAGCACCAGACGCAGATGGTTGAGAATCTCGTCGTCGTCGAGATCGGCGTGGTGCTCCAGCAGCCCGGTGGTGAAGTCGGAGCCCGGCTCCACCCGCTTGCGCTCGGCCAGTTCACCGAGGATCTGCATGATGCGGTCGTTGTGGACGAGTGCTTCGGCACCGCCCTTCATGACCAGTGCCGTGGACTCGGCCAGCTGCCGCCCCTCGCTCTCCGCGAGCCCGAACACCCTGGTCAGTACGAGCATCGGCAGATACTCGGAATAGTCGGACACCAGGTCGGCGCTGCCTGCCCCGGCGAACGTGTCGATCAGCTTGTTCGCGAAGTGCGTGACATGGCGGCGGATGCCACGGCTGGAGACGGCCTGCAGATTGTCCGTCACCGCACCGCGCAGCCTGCGGTGCGGTTCGCCGTCCTGGGAGACGCAGTCGGGCCGCCACCCCAGCATCGGAATGAGGGGCGAGGTGCTCTCGACACGCCCGTCCTTCCAGTCCCGCCAGATCCGCGAATCCCGGCTGAACTGACGGGGGTTGTCGAGCACCCGCCGGTTCTCCCGGTAGCCGAGGACCAGCCACGCCGGGATGTCGCCCTCCAGCAGTACCGGCGCGACCGGCCCGTGCTGCTTGCGCAGCCGCGAGTAGATGCCGATCGGGTCGGTCGCCGCGTCGGGCCCGTAGAGACGGGTGAGCCCGTCTCCCCCGCCGTGCGCGACCGGGCAGCCGCGCGGGGCGTCGGGACCGTTTAAGGGCTGGTCGGTCATCGGGACTCCAGAGCGACTGCGGAGCGATCCTTGAGGTGGCGTATCAGCGCGATGAGCACATCGCGGCTGGAGGCCCGGTCGCGGGCGTCGCAGGCCACGATCGGGGTGTGCGGGGAGATGTCCAGGGCGTCGCGGATCTCCTCGACCGGGTGGTCCTTGGAGTCGGGGAAGACGTTGAGGGCGATCACGAACGGCACGTTCTGCCGCTCCATCTCCTCGATCGCCCGGAAGCTGGAGGCCAGTCGACGCGTGTCGACCAGGACCACGGCCCCGAGCGCGCCCTTGAACAGGCCGTTCCACAGGAACCAGAACCGCTCCTGACCGGGAGTGCCGAACAGGTACAGCACCAGCTGGTCGTTGATGCCGATCTTGCCGAAGTCGAGGCTGACGGTGGTCTCCTGCTTGTCCGCCACCCCGATCAGGTTGTCGACGTCCGCGCTGGCCTGGGTCAGCGTCTCCTCGGTGGTGAGCGGCTTGATGTCGCTGACCGACCGGACCATGGTGGTCTTACCGGTGCCGAACCCGCCGGCGATCATCACCTTCACCGAGCGGGCGCCGGCCGGCAGAGTGCCGTCGGCCGAGTACCGGTCGGGATGGTCAAAGCCTTTCAAGTCCACTGAGTACCTCCTCAAGGAGCGCGAGGTCGGGCCCGCGACCGGCGCCTGACGCCGGGATGGGGTGACGGGCTTCAACGCGGCCTGCGTCCAGCAGATCGGCCAAGAGCACCGCGAGAATGTTGAAGGGCAATCCGAGATGGGCGCCGAGTTCGGCCACCGACAGCGGATCGCGGCAGCGCCGGAGGATCTCCTCGTGCTCGTGCTGCAGACCGGGGACGGCCGCGGCACGGGAGGTGATGAGGGTCGCCACGTCAAGGCTCGACGACGAACCGCCCGGTCCGCTGCGACCGCCCGTGAGGACGTAGTAGCGCTCGAGACCGGACGGGTCCGTGGGTCGGCGGGGACCACTCATCCAGAGTGCTCCTCCAGGCGCGGAGTGGTGCCGAGGAGCTCACCCATCCTGCGGGCAAGGTCCCTCATCTGGTGGCCGAGCAGGCCCTGGTCGAGCCCCTCCCTGGCGAGTACTCCGAGGTACGTCTCCACGCCGGCGCGCACCACGAAGAGGTGACCGCCGTCGACCTCGATCATCGCCAGGCGCAGTTGCCCGGCGTATTTGGGGAACTGCTCGGCCACGGGCTGGGCCAGTGCCTGAAGGCCCGCCACCACTGCGGCGAAACGGTCCACGTCGTCGGGGTCGTCGGCGCCGTAGGAGGTGATGGCCTTGCCGTCGCTGGAGGCCACGAGGGCGAAGCGGATCTCCTGGATGCTCTCCACCAGATCGCGGAGCGCCCAGCTCACGTCGGTTCCCTGTTGCGTCATGTGGACTAGTCGCTCTCTTCAGTGCGGTGCTCTGTGGACTCACGTCCGGCGGTCGGCTCGTGTCCGGCGGCCGGCTCACGTCCGGCCGTGGCGAAGGCGGCCAGGCCGGTGAAGGACTCGTCCGGCGGCACCGCGTGCGAGGCGGTGGCGGTGGACTCTTCCTCCCGTGCGACCGGCTTGGGCCTCTCGGACTCGGCTCGCCTGCGGCGCCGGGGCAGACCGCCGGGGGTGGTGTCCCCGGTCTCCTCCGGCTCCTCGGCCGGACCCGGTTCCTCGGCCTGGGCCGAGACGGTGCTCGGCGCGGCGGAGGCCTCTGCGGCAGGAGCCGGCGCTGTGACGGCGGCGGGCAACTGGCTGAAGTACTTGTGAGGTACCACGATGACCACTGAGGTGCCGAGCCACGGGGAGTCCGCGAAGGTGACCCTGATGCCGTACCGGCGGGCCAGGGCTCCGACCACGCGCAGACCGAGGTGGGCGTCCTCGGACACCCCGCCGAGGCCGGGGCCGGGAGCCACGCCCTCCAGCGACTGGAGGGCCTCCTGCTTCTTCTCCTCGTTGAGGCCCTTGCCGGAGTCCTGGATCTCGACGCCGACGCCGTTGGGCACCTCCTTGCCGGAGACGATCACCGGCTCGGTGGGCGGGGAGTAGCGTGCCGCGTTGTCGAGCAGGTGGGCGAAGATCAGCGTGAGGTGGTCCACCATGCCGCCGTCGACGCCGAGTTCGGGCAGGTGCTGGACCTGGACGCGGTCGAAGTCCTTGATCCGGCCGATGCCGCCGCGCACCACACTGAGCAGTCGCTGAGGCTCCTGCCACTGGCGGCCGGGCCGGTCCGAGCCGCCGAGTACGCCGATGCTCGCGGCCAGCGAGTCGGCGGGGCCGAGCTGCTGGTCCAGCTCCATCAGGCCTTGGGCGACGGAGGGCAGCCTGCCGTGCTCGCCCTGCATCTCGTGGAGCCGGCCACGAAGCTTGCTGGTCAGCACGTGGATACGGCTGCCGATGCTGATGACGGCCTGCTCGGCGGAGGTGGAGCGGTTGAACTCCTGCTCCACGCCGATGAGCGCCGTCCTGAGCACCTTGCGCAGCTGGGCCTGCAGGTCGGCGTTGACCTCGGCGCACTGGTTGACGGAAGGCAGCACGTCGTCGATGGAGTCACCGGCCCGCAGCCGCTCCAGCGCCTCGGGCAGTTGCTGGTCGGCGAGCTGGGCGACGGCCGCGAGCTGCCGGTCGAGTTGCTCCTGCCAGGCCTGCGTCTGCTCGGCGATCCGCGCCTCGTAGGCCTTGGCCTGCTCGGCCAACTGGGCGTCGTACGTGGACCGTTCGGCCGCGTACTTGCGCTCCAGACCGGCCACGTGCTGCTGCCACTGCTGAGAGTGCTCGGCCTGCGCGTTCCTGAACTCGCCGGCGCTGCGGCGCAGCTGGAGCTGGGAGCGGACGAGAAGTCGTACGGAGATGGCGCTCGCAGCCGTCGCCGCGACCCCGGAGACGATCGCGGGTATCTGGGTCGAGTCGGGTCCGGCGACCGCGGCGGCGACGGTTCCAGCGCCTAAGGCCAGCGGCATCAGCCACCAGCTGTACCAGGCGGCCGGTGCCCGCGCCTCCGGTGGCGGAGTGGCAAGTTCCATCTGCATCCTTCGAAGCAACACGATCGAACAGGGGGAGAAGCTCGGGGCAGCACTCGTCGCGCGGCGATCCACCCCGCGACGGGCATGCGTGGACAGCGAGCGACAACCGATTGCTGTCGCGTCAACTCGCCGCGCCTCAGGGAACCTTATCGGGTTTGATCTACCGCAGATCAACCTCACCGGCTCACTTCTGTGAAGCTTTGGCAACTCCCCGAACAGGCCGTTCGGGTCGACAAATCCCTTTACTCATCGCCGCGGCCGGAGGGCGCTGTGACGAAAACGGCGGGTACGACATGGATCGCATGGGCATGCATGTCATGATCACAGCACCCGAGTTGATCTTGAGGAGACTCACCGATGAGCGGCGTATCAGGTTCTCCCGCCGCGGCCCCGACCGCACCCGGCCGCCTGCCCTTGATCGGACACGGACACCAACTGGCCCGACGTCCCCTGGAGTTCATGAACGCGCTGCGCGAACAGGGCAGCGTCGTGAAGATCCTGATAGGTCCCACCGCCGCCTATGTGGTCACCGATCCGGCCGTCACCCGCCGGGTACTGGTGACGGAGGTCGACGCGTTCGCAAAGGGCGGCAAGATCATCGACGCGCTGCGGGTGTTCTTCGGTGACGGCCTCGCCACGATCGCCGACGGCGACCTGCACATGAAGCACCGGCGGCTGATGCAGCCGATGTTCAACAAGTCCCACATCGCCACCCGTGGCGACGTCATGATCAGCCACGTACGGACGGCGACCGAGACCTGGGCGGAGGGTGTCGCGCGGGACACGTACGAGGACATGAACGACCTGACGCTGTCGACCTTCCTCGTGGCGCTCTTCGGTTCTGGCCTGCCGGGACATGTCGAGCAGGAGTTCCAGGGCCTCATGCCGGAGATCATGCGTGGCACGATCCGGCAGACCATCCTGCCCGGCTGGGTGACGAAACTGCCCCTGCCCGCGAACCGCGCGCACGAGCGGCGGGTCGCCCGGCTGCGGACCCTCATCGACCAGGCCATCGACCACCACCGGGCCCAGCTGGCGTCCGTGGAGCAGCCCGCGCCGCCGCCAGGCTGCCCCGCCCATCAGGGCGGCGCCCAGGCCGAGGGCACCGCGTCGCAGACCGGACTCTTCTCCACTCTGCTCACGGCCGACGACCCCGAGACGGGCCCTCTCTCGCGCCAGCAGCTCCAGGACGAGGCGATCACCCTCCTCACCGGCGCGATCGAGACCACCGGAACGACCCTGGCCTGGACCCTGTACGAGATCAGCCGCAACCCGGGGATCGAGCGGAAGGTGCACGCCGAGCTCGACGCCGTCTGCGGCGAACGCCCGCTGCGCCAGGAGGACCTGGCCTCCCTGCCGTACATGCGCAGTGTCCTCAAGGAGGCCATGCGCATGTACGGACCCGCCTGGCTCGTCACGCGTACCACCACGCGCCCGGTCGTCCTCGACGGAGTTCCGATCCCCGAGGGCGCGGACGTCGTATACAGCCCGTACGTCCACCAGCACGACCCCGAGGTCTACGCGGACCCCGCTGCCTTCGACCCGGGCCGTTGGGAACCCGAGCGCGCCAAGAGCATCAACCGCTCCTCGTTCCTGGCCTTCGGGGACGGCCGGCGCAAGTGCATCGGCGAGGAGTTCGCCTGGACCGAACTCCTCATCGTCCTGGCCACCGTCGTCCAACGCTGGCGGCTGACCCTGACGTCCGCTCCCCCGCGCCCCCAGGCCATCGTCACGGTCAAACCCGACAAGCTCTCGATGACACCGCGGCCACGGGTCCCGACGAAGGCCCAGGAGCACGAGGAACAACCCACTCCTTCCTGATGACGTCCCTGATGGCGTTCCTGATGACGGTCACATCCCGGTGAGCCGCTCCCGGCGCTCGGCGTCCATGACCCCGAAACCCGGCCCGGGAGCCAGTGCGAGTACGCCGACCTTGCCCAGGTGGGTGTTGTTCTGGACCAGGCGGGCCGCCTCGGCCGTGTCGGTGAGCGGGTAGGTCTCGGTGAGGGCGGGGGTGAGGTGGCCGAGGTCGAGGAGGCGGCCGACGGCGGCCTGTTCGTGGAGGTTGGAGCCGTGGCTGCCGATGACGCGCTTGAGGCGCATCCAGAGGTACCGGTTGTCGAACTCGTGCTGGTAGCCGGTGCTTGAGCCGCACGTCACCACCGCCCCGCCCCTGCGGACGACGAAGACCGAGACGCCGAAGGTGGCCCGGCCGACGTGCTCGAAGACGATGTGCGGGTCCTCCCCGGTCGCGGCCCGGACCAGCTTGCCGAGCCGTTTGCCGACCAGGGCGGGATCGGCGGGCGGCTCGCTGCCGCTGAGGCCGATCTCCTCCCGGTTGATCACATGGTGGCAGCCCAGCCGGCGGGCGTACTCCGCCTTCTGCTCGCTGCTGACGACACCGACGGCTATGCCCCCGCCGTTGCGGACGAGTTGGACCGCGTACGCGCCGAGACCGCCCGCCGCTCCCCAGATCAGCACCACGTCGCCCTGGGTCATCCGGGCACCCCGGTCACTGACGAGCATGCGGTACGCCGTGCCCGCGCACAGCGGGTTCGAGGCGGCCTCCTCCCAGGTCAAGTGGGCGGGTTTGGGCAGGAGTTGACTGGTCCGGGCCACGGCGTAGTGGGCCAGTCCTCCGTAGTTGGTCTCGAAGCCCCACGCCAGCATGCCCGTGCCCAGCATGCCGTCGGCGTGGGTCGCCGGGTCCTCCTCGTCGACGTACACGGGGCTCACCACTACGTGGTCGCCGACCCGCCATCTGCGCACGCCCGACCCCGTGCGGACCACGACGCCGGAGGCGTCCGAGCCGATGACGTGGAAGGGCTGGTCGTGCCGGGCCGCCCAGCGGTCCTGGCGGCCGAAGTGCTTCAGGAAGGAGAAGGTCGGGATGGGTTCGAACATCGCCGACCAGACGGTGTTGAAGTTGATGCCACTGGCCATGACGGCCACCAGCACCTCGTTCGGGGCGAGTTCGGGCATCGGTACCGCGCCGATGTGGATGGACTTCCGTACGTCCTTGTCGGCGACTCCGGTGAAGCTGTCGACGTCCTCCGCGCGCAGGTGCGCGGCGGTGAAGCGGTCGGGTGGGGGCAGGTGCTCCAGTTCGCTGCGGGCGGCTCCCGCGACGACTGCCTCGGCCAGGGCATCCATGGTGGTTCCTCCTTGAGGGGATCGACTCGGGTCAGGGGTCCGCTCATGCCGGGGCCCGAGTCAGCTCAGGCCGAGGCCCGCCGCGAGCATGGGCCAGGACGCCTTGAACTCCTGTCGCCAGTACGGCCACG
The DNA here is from genome assembly GCF_044456225.1 of Streptomyces sp. NPDC050988. NCBI lineage: Bacteria > Bacillati > Actinomycetota > Actinomycetes > Kitasatosporales > Streptomycetaceae > Streptomyces > Streptomyces sp. NPDC050988. The sequence continues at coordinate 366,203 of NZ_JBITFQ010000001.1, forward strand.
CGTGTGCTCCGCCGTTGTAGAAGTGCACCTGGGCCGGGACGCCCAGGGCTTCCAGCCGTTCGGTGAACCGGTGCGCCTGGGACCAGAGCGCGCCTTCGAGCGCCGCGCCTTCGAGGTTGTCGAAGTCACCGCTCGCCAGGCCGCTGCCCTGGGAGATGTACAGGCTGGTGCCTTTGAGATTGGCGGCCTGCGCGGACGGGTTGTGCCGGTCCCAGTTGTCCCGGTTGAGCAGCGGGCTGCCCCAGAGGGTCAGCGGCAGCAGTTGTTCCCGGGCGACGATCGCGTTGAGCACGGTCGGCATGCCGAACGCCGTGGTGTCGAGGATCCCGCTGTACGAGGCGGCCGCCGCGAAGGTCCCGGGGTGCCGTGCGGCGAAGGCCAGAGCACCGTACCCACCGGTGGAGACACCGGCGACCACACGTTTCGTCCCCGCCCGGAACTTCTGCTGCAGCACCCCCATCAACTCGTCGACCTGGAACGTCTCGTAGTCCGGTGCGCCGGCGCTGCCGTAGTTCCACCAGTCGGTGGGGATGCCGGTGGGACCGGACGACGGCATCACGGTGATGACGTTCTGGCCTGCGAGGAAGTCGACGACGTCCGTCTCCCTCGTCCAGGACGTGTAGTCGTCGTGCGCGCCCTGGAGGAGGTAGAGCACGGGCCAGGTGCGGTCGGGCTGCGCGGCGTACGCGGTCGGCAGGACCACCCGTACGGGCAGGGACGCGCCGACCGCCGGGGAGGCGACCGTGAGGTCGACGGTTCGGGTGTCGAGCCACTTCTCGGCGACGATCGTGGCGCCCGCGGCCACCGCGGCGGCGGGAGCGGCCGTCGCGGGTGGTGCGTCGAGCCCGACTCCCGCGCCGAGCAGGGCCGTCGTCACCGCGAGCGCGGCACATCTCCGCTTACGAGTCATGGGGCAAGTCCCTTCAGGAGTCCCGCAGATCGCGTGTCAGCAGTGCCGCCAGCGTGTCGACGACCGGGGGGTCGAGGAGCGACAGATGGTGGCCGGGCAACGGGACGACGGTCAGGTCGGCGCAGTGCGCTTCCCAGCCGAGCGTCGCGTCGCCGCGTTCGTAACGGGGGTCGTGGACGGTGTGCGGGGCGGTCTCGCTCGCCCGGTAGAGCAGGGTGCGGCCCGCGTAGCCGCCGGGCCGGTGGCGCTCGCCGCTGCACAGGTCCAGGTAGGAGGTCCGCTGGTGTTCGAGGACCGCTTCCGGCAGTTCGACGGTGTCTCGTAGCACCTTGACGACGAGGTCGATCCGTCCCGCGTCGTCGAGCCCGGCGAGTTCGTCGTACGGCAGGTCGAGCGCGCTGCCGTAGGTGCGTTCCACGTACGCGGCGAAGTCCCGGAAGTGCCGCAGGGCAAGGTCGGTCGCGGTGAGGCCGGTGGGCAGGGGCAGGACCGAGTCGAGCAGGACCAGGGCGCCGACCCTGCCGTGCGGAGTGAGATGCCGGGCCGCCTCCTGCGCGACCAGACCGCCGTACGACCAACCACCCAGCAGCCAGGGCCCCTTGGGCCGCGCCTCCCGTATCCTCCGGGCGAACTCCTCGGCCCGTCCCAGCACATCGTCGGGGTCGGGCAGTCGGTCGAAGCCGTACACCGGGCGGTCACCGTCCAGGCGCTGGGCCAGCCGGGCGTAGACATCGGCGGATCCGCCTGCCGCGTGAGCCAGGAAGAGGGGGATGCCGGGGCCGGTCGCCGGGAACGCGCGGAGAGGGGTCGGGGCGTCGGGCCGGGGCCCGGATCCTTCTGGTACGGGCGTGTCGGCGGCCGAACCCACCGCCGTCCCGCGCTCTTTCGGATCGCCGGGCATCGCCTGCCGTCCCGGGTCACCGGCCGTCACCGCTTCTCCCCCGGTCTCCAGCAGGCCGGCCACACGCCTCAGTGTCCCGCGCCTGAGCAGCACCCCCGGCTCCACCTCGATGCCGAACTCCCGCTGCACCGCGGCCCGTATGCGCACGGCCGTGAGGGAGTCCAGTCCGAGATCGGTCAACGGGGTGTCGGGGTCCAGGCGTTCGGGGCTGTAGCCCATGACCGCGGCCACACACAGCCGAAGCCGTTCGAGAGGACCGGCGGCCGGGTCGAGAGGCACTACACGGGACGGTTCCTCGGACGGCTCCTCCCCCGCCCAGAAGCGGCGGTGCCGCCAGCGGGGCGGCGGGACGTCCACGATGCGGCCCTCGGGATGCAGGCCCTCCCGCGGCTGGGCCACCCGTACCCCGTGGACGAGCAGTGTGGCCAGCGACGTACGGAAGGCGAGCGCGTCGTCGGTGTCGCGCCGCAGGGTGGGAACGATCAGCGCGTCCCCGGCGCCGGCATCGCGCAGGGTGTCGGTCAGCGGGTGCAACTGCGTGGCGTGCGGGGCGACTTCGAGGAAGACGCGGTGTCCGTCCTCGGCGGCGGCGCGTACCGCCTGTGCGAAGCGGACGGGTTGGCGCAGGTTGGCCGCCCAGTACTCCGTGTCGCAGGGCACTGTCTCCCGGGGATCGCCGAGCACGGTCGAGTAGCGGCGGTGGCGGGGTTCGGAGTGCCGGACCTCGCCCAGCTCCCACGCGAACTCCGGGAGCAGTGGCTCGACTTCGGGCGAATGGCCGGCTCCCGACACACCCAGCAGACGGGCGAAGCCGCCGTTCTCGGTCACCCGGGCGACCAGCCCGGCCACGTCCTCGGCCGCACCCGTGACCACGCACTGCGCGGGCGAGGAGTGCACGGCCACTTCCAGCGTGCCGAACTCCCTTGCCAGCACCGGGATTTCGGACGCCGGCAGCTCCACGACCGCCATGGCTCCGCCGGTCAGCCGGTCCAGCAGCCGGGAGCGTACGGCGACGATCCGGGCGCCGGTCGCCTGGTCCAGCGCGCCCGACACGACCGCCGCCGCGATCTCGCCCAGGGAGTGGCCGATGACGGCGTCGGGTTCCAGGCCGTACGAGCGCCACAGTTCGGCGAGGGCGACCTGCATGCCGTAGAGCACGGGCATGACCGCCGCGGGGGTCGAGAGGTCGGCGTCGGGGCGGAGTCCGGCGCGCAGGGAGAGCCCCGCGTGGTAGCGGACGAGGGGTTCCAGCCGGTCGACGGCGGCCGCGAACACCGGTTCCGTGGCGAGGAGTTGGTGGCCCATGCCGGGCCACTGCGAGCCGTAGCCGGAGAAGACCCACACCATGGGTCCTGGCCCGCCCGGCCGGTCTTCCCCCGTGACCAGCCGCGGGGAGGGCTCGCCCGCCGCGAGGCGGTCGAGTGCGGTGAGGGTCTCGGTGCGGTCGCGGGTGACGAGAGCGGCGCGATGGCGGCCACGGCCGGTGCGCCCCGCGAGGGTGCGGGCGAGGTCGGCGTCGCGTACACGCCCGCTGTCGGGGGTGTCCAGCCAGGCCGCCAGTTCGCCGGCGTAGGCGCGTACTCGCTCCTTGGTCGGCCCGTCCAGCAGGAGCAGCGCGGGGCGCCCGGCGGGACCCTTCGCCCGGGCGGCCGGGCGGTGTTCGGCGAGGACGACGTGGGCGTTCGTACCGCCGAAGCCGAAGGCCGAGACGCCCGCGGTGGCCGTGCCCGAGTAGCGGGGCCAGGGTTCGGGCAAGCCCACCACGCGCAGGCCGAGCGCGTCGAGGTCGGCGTGCGGGCCCGGGCGGGTGAAGTGCAGGTGGGCGGGGATCTCGCCGTGGTGCAGGGCGAGCACGGTCTTGATCAGGCCCGCGACACCGGCGGCCGCTTCCAGGTGGCCCAGGTTCGTCTTGGCGGAGCCGATCAGAAGGGGCTGGTCCAGGGGGCGGTCACGGCCGAGTACGGCGCCGAGGGCGCTCGCCTCGATGGGGTCGCCGAGGGCGGTGCCCGTGCCGTGCGCCTCCACGTAGTCCACGGTCGTCGGGGCGGTGTGCGCCTCGGCGAGGAGGGCGCACTGGGCCTCGGAGTTGGGGGCGGTCAGGCCGTTGGAGCGGCCGTCGGAGTTGACGACCGTCGCGTGGATCACCGCCAGGACGCGGTCGCCGTCGCGTTCGGCGTCCGCGAGCCGTTTCAGTACGACGACTCCGCAGCCCTCGCCGCGTACGATCCCGTCGGCCGCGGCGTCGAAGGCCTTGCAGCGGCCGTCCGGGGCGAGGGCTCCCGCGCGCTGGAAGCCGAGGGTGACGGCGGGGGTCAGAAGCAGGTTCACCCCGGCGGCGAGTGCCGTGTCGCTCTCGCCCGTCACCAGGCTGCGTACGGCGTGGTGCACCGCGACCAGCGACGACGAGCACGCCGTGTCGACGGACAGGCTGGGGCCGCGCAGGTCGAGGGCGTACGACAGGCGGCCTGCGGCGATGCTCATGGACGCGCCGGTGGCCGTCCAGGCGTCCACGGCACGGAGGTCGGCGGTCGTGAGGTGCGCGTACTCGTTGCCGCTGATGCCCACGAAGACTCCGGTGCGGGTGCCCGCGAGCGTGGGTGCGGCGAGGGCCGCGTGGTCGAGTGCCTCCCGGGTGACTTCGAGGAGCATGCGGTGCTGGGGGTCCATGGCGGTGGCCTCGTGGGCGGGGATGCCGAAGAACTCGGCGTCGAAGCCGGCGATGTCGTCGAGGCCGCCGAGGAAGGCGCCGTGCCGGGTCACGTCGTCCGGCAGGCGTTCCGGATCCCGGACGAAGGGGTCCCAGCGGCCGGGTGGGAGTGTGCCTACCGCGTCGCGGCCTTCGGTGAGGAGTTGCCAGTATTCGTCGGGGGAGGTGATGCCGCCTGGGAAGCGGCAGCCGACGCCGATGATGGCGACCGTGAGGATCGGCTCGGTTTGCCTGGTGCCGGCCGGCCGTGGCTGGTCGCGCAGTTCCCCGCGCCCCTTAAGGGGCGCGGTTGCCCCAAGTCGTCTCACGAGGGTGTCGATCGTCGGTGCCTCCCACAGCAGTGTGTCCGGCAGGCGTCTTCCGGCCAGTTGGCTCAGGTCCGCCGTGAGGGCAACCGCGTCCCGGGAGGTCAGGCCGGCCTCCGCCAGGGGCCTGTCGTCGGGGAGTTGGCCCGGGCCGACCCCGTACCAGTCCTGGAGACGCCCGGCGACCAGCTCGCGGATCTCCCTGCGCGACACGCTCATCGCGGCCCGAACCCGCCGTCGAGGAAGCGCGCCCGGGCGGCCGCGCGGGACACCTTGCCGCTGCTCGTACGCGGGACGGAACCCGGCGGCACGAGCCGCAGCGAACCGAGGCGCAGTCCGTGGCGGGCGGAGATCGCGGCGCGCACGACGCGTTCGGCGTTCCGCGTGTCCTTGGGCGTCGGTTCGGTGCCGCGCCGGTGTTCCGCGACCACGACGAGGTCCTCGCCCACGTCGTCCGCCCGGGTCACTCCGAACGCGGCGAGGTGGTCCCGGCGGATCAGGGCCACGGCCGTCTGTACGGTCTCCTCGATGTCCTGGGGGTAGTGGTTGCGCCCGTCCACGATGAGTACGTCCTTGAGTCGGCCGGTGACGAGAAGCCGCCCGTCGTGCAGGGCGCCGAGGTCACCGGTGCGCAGCCAGTCTCCGGCCGCGCCGAAGCCGAAGGTCTCGGCCGTGAGTCCGGCGCGCTTCCAGTAGCCGAGCCCGATGTTGGGGCCTCGCAACTGGATCTCGCCGACCCGCCCTTGCGGCAGCACGGCACCGTCGCGGCCGACGATCCGCAGCTCCTGACCGACGGGCGTTCCGCACGGGACGAGGACGGCCGCCGACTCGTCCGACGTCTCCTCGATCCGCCCCTCCCGGAGCGCGTCGGCGTCGCAGGCGACGGCCGAGGACGGTTCGTCCCGGGAGCTCGCGGTCACGAACACGGTGGCTTCCGCCAGGCCGTAGGCCGGACAGTGCACGGCCGGGTCGAGCCCGGCGGGCGCGAACGTCGTGTGGAAGCGGTCCACCGTCCCGGCGCGCACCGGTTCGCTGCCGTTGATGAGCACCCGCACGCGGTCCAGGCGGAGTTCGTCGACGAGCGCCGGGTCGGTGCGGGCCACGCAGTAGTCGTACGCGAAGTTCGGGGCGGCGCTGACCGTGCCCTCGTACGAGCCGAGGAGGCGCAGCCAGCGGGCGGGTTCCCGGAGGAAGGCTGAGGGGTCCATGAGGACGGACGGGAAACCGCCCACGACCGGCGCGGCGATGCTGAGGACGAGGCCCATGTCGTGGAAGAGGGGCAGCCAGCCGACCGTGGTGGCGGCGTCCGGGTCGGCGATGAACGCGTCGATGGCCTGGCGGGCGTTGGCGACGACGTTGGCGTGGCTGATCATCACGCCGGCCGGGCTGCGGGTGGAGCCGGAGGTGTACTGGAGGTATGCGATGTCGTCCGGTTCGGGAACCGCCCAGGGTTCGCCCGTCTCTCCGAATCCGCCCCGCTGGACGGGGAGTTGGTCGACGGGTACGACGGGTAGCTCCGGCAGGCCGCGTTCACGGATGAACTCGCCCATCGCGCGGGCCGTTTCGGAGTCGCTGAGCAGGCAGGCCGGTTCGCAGTCGGCCAGCACTGCCGCCAGTCGCCCTTCGTGGCCGGGGAGTTGGGGACCGAAGAGAGGTACGGCGACGACGCGGGCGTACAGGCAGCCGAGGAATCCGGCCGCGTAGTCGAGCCCCTGGGGCAGTACGAGGGCGGCGCGTTCGCCGGGGGAGGCGATCTGGACGAGCCGGGCCGCCACGGACCTGGCCCGGGCGTCGAGGGCGCGCCAGCCGAGCGCCCGGTGCACTCCGGTGGGGGCGCTGTCGGGGAAGTCGACGTGGCTGAAGGCGCGTTGCTGCGGCCGGTGTCTGGCCCAGTGCCTCAGGTGGTCCGTGAGTGAGGCGGATTCGGCGGCGGGCCGGACGGAGGTCATGGGGGCTCCAACTGGGTCGGCGGCGGCGCGAGTCGAGCGAGAGCGGGAGGAGCTGAACGGGAGGAGCTGGGGCGAGGGTGTCCGCTCGGGGCGGTGCCCCAGGTTCCGCCTCCGGGCGGACCGTGGGTTAGACGACGTCCTGACAGTTCGTCTTCCGCCTTCTGTCAGTTCGCTGACAAAGGCGTGCCGTCGATTCCATGCCGTGGGCCAGAGCCCCGGCGACCGCCTCAAGCCGACAATCCGTGCGACGGCGGAAGGAGCGTCTTGTGGGACGTGCACGGCTGTTCGCGCTGTTCTCCCTGCTCACGCTGACCGGGTTCATCACGACGCTCGACAACACGGTCATCAACGTGGCCCTGCCGACCGTGCAGCGCGAACTGGGTCTGACGGTGCCGGACCTGGAGTGGGTGGCCGCCAGTTACGTGCTCAGTTTCGGCGCGCTGCTGCTGCCCGGCGGGCGGCTGACCGATCTGTTCGGACGCAGATCCGTGCTGGCGGCCGGGATCCTGGTCTTCACGGCGGCGTCGGCGGCGGCCGCCCTCGCGGACAGCGGGGGCACGCTGATCGCGGCCCGTACCGTGCAGGGCGTGGGGGCCGCGCTGGTCATCCCGGCCTCGCTCGCCGTCATCGCGGTCGACCTGCCCGCGCGACTGCGCGCCACGGCCGTGGGCCTGTGGACCGCGGCGCTGGCCGTGGCGCTGGCACTGGGACCCGTGGTGGGCGGCTTCGTCACCCAACGGTGGGGCTGGGGCTGGGTGTTCGCGCTCAACGTCCCGTTCGGGGTGATCGCGCTGCTGCTGATGCCGGCCGTGCCCGGCCGGTCCTCCGCATCTCGGCGCGGCGGTCTCGATCTGCCCGGAGTGCTGCTGTCCGTGCTCGCGCTCTATCTGCTCACCTACGGTCTCGTGCGCGGGCAGGAGCACGGGTTCGGCACCGCGCCCGTACCGCTGTGCCTGGGGGTTTCGGCGGTGGCCGCCTGTGTGTTCGTGTTCGTGGAGGCGCGGACCGCGCGGCCGCTCGTCGAACTGCGGCTGCTGCGCGACCGGTTCCTCACCGGTGGGATCGCCGCACAGGTGCTGTGGGGCATCGGCGTCAACGGGGTGTTCTTCTTCACGGCCCTCTATCTCCAGCGGGTGCTCGGCTTCTCGCCGACCGGGGCGGGGCTGGCGTTTCTGCCGCTGGCGGGCGCGCTGCTGCTGGGGACGCCGATGGCCGAGCGGGCGGCCCGTGCGCTGGGCGCGCATGTCTCGATCGCGGCCGGCCTCTGCCTGGTGGCGGTCGGTCTGCTGTCCGTCTCGGGCGCGGGCGCGCGGGCCGGCTTCTGGGATCTGCAGCCGGGGCTGCTGCTGATCGGCTGGGGTTCCGCGTTCACCACTCCCCTGACCGTGCGCTGTCTCGCGAAGGTTCCGGAGGCGGGGATGGGGATGGCGACCGGTCTGGTGAGCGCGGCCCGCGAGGTCTCCGGTGTGTTCGGGGTGGTCCTGGTGGGCGTGGTGCTCACCCGACGTGAAAGCTCCGAACTGCGTTCGGGCGCCGATCCGCGCGACGCGTTCCTGGAAGGCTACGACCTCGGTCTCCGGCTCGCCGCGTGCTGCGTACTCGCGGGTGCGTTCGTGACGCTGGTGACGCTGCGCCGTCGTGGGCGTCATCGGCGGGTGGTGACGCGGAGCAGAGCCACAACCAGGACCAGAACCAAGGCCAAGGCGAAGATTCCCCTTGTCATGAAGTGACAAGCCCCCGGTGCATGTCTGTCAGTCGCCGATGAAGCTGGGCAGAATCTGTGCGGGTATCGTCACCGTGCCCCACTTCCCGTGCGCAGAAGGAGCCGCTGCGTGACCGGATTCCGCATGCTGGAGAAGATCGAGGCCACGAACGCCACGGCGAGGGCCGAGGAGGCCCAGGGCCCGTTCAAGGCGTTCCCTTCGGGTCTGCACGACCATCTCAGACCGTTCTTCGACGACATCACCGAAGAGGTCGTACGGGCGATCAGAACCGAGATCCCGGAGTACGCGCGGCCGACGGACGACACGTACATGCAGGTCGTGCATCAGGGCGTGGAGCATGCGCTGCAGGGGTTCCTGGAGCGGATGGCGAAGCCGGACACCGACTGGCAGCCGGTGACGGCGACGTATCAGCGCATCGGCCGGGGCGAGGCGGACGAGGGGCGCAGTCTCGACGCGTTCCAGTCGGCGCTGCGGCTCGGCGCGCGGGTGACATGGCGTCGGATCAACGCGCTGGTCGACGCCGATCTGCTGCCGCGTCACGTGCTGGCCGCGTTCGGTGAGGCGCTGTTCCTGCACCTGGACGAGATGGCGGCCGCGACGACGGCCGGGTACACGGAGGCGCGGCTGCACGCGGCCGGTGAACTGCAGCAGCGGCGTTCGCGGTTGATCGATCTGCTGATCGTGGACCCGCCCGCGTCGGTCGCGGCCATCACGGATCTCGCGCACACCGCGCAGTGGCCCGTGCCCCGTTCGCTGGCCGTGGTCGTCATCGATCACGGGACGCAGGCCGGTGCGTCCCAACCGCCCATCGTGCCACCGGAGTTCCTGGCCCGGTTCGACGTGCGCCCGGCCGTGCTGGTGGTGCCGGACCCGGAGGGCCCGGGCAGGGCGCGTGCCGTCGCCGGTGCGTTGCAGGGCCTACGGGCCGTCATGGGGCCGAGCGTCGCGCTCCAGGAGGGGGCGAGGTCGCTGCGGTGGGCGGCCGAGGCGCTCGATCTGGCCCGGCGGGGCGTGCTGCCGGACACGCAGATGGTGCGCTGTCGGGACCATCTGGCCACGCTGATGCTGTTCCGCGACGAGGCTCTGGTGGAGGCGATGGCCGACCGGCATCTGCGCCCCCTGGACACCATCCGGCTGCCCCAGCGCGAGCGTCTCGCGGAGACACTTCTCAGCTGGCTCGAGTGCGGCCACAACGCGAGCGAGGTGGCCGCCCGTCTCGCCGTCCATCCGCAGACGGTCCGCTACCGCATGCGCCAGCTGGACGAGTTGTTCGGCGACCGGCTCCACGACCCCACCACCCAGTTCGAGATGCAGTTGGCGCTGCGGGCGCTCAAACTCCGGAGGGCGGCCCGAGCGCGGTGAGCGTCACAGCGGCCGGCCGAGGGTGAGCCTCACAGCACTGGCCGAGGGTGACCGTCACAGCGGCCGGCCGAGGGTGAGCGTGTGCGGTCCGAAGCCGTTGCGCTCGTAGAACCGGATCGCGTCCGCGTTGGCCGCGTACGCGGTCACCTCCGCGAGCTGGGCACCCTGTTCCCGCGCCCAGTCGAGGAAGCCCGCCACGAGCCGCGCTCCCGCCCGGGTGCCGCGGTGGGCCGGGCGCACGTACAGGCTGCGCAGGGTAGCGATCTTCGCAGGACGCATGGCCGAGCCGTCCGCGACCGCGCCCACGAGGTGTCCTATGACCTCGCCGTCCCGCTCGGCCACCAGCGACAGCCGGGCCGGATCGTCGATGCCCGCGGCGAATCTCTCCGCACCTTGCGCGAGAGGCCAGTTGATGTCGACGGTCGCGTCCCGGGTGCCCGCGTCCTCGGCGAACAGGGCCGCGCTGGAGGCGACGAGCGCTGGGATGTCCTCGGGGCGGGCCCGGCGGACGACTGGCTGGTCGTGGTGGTCACTCATGGGACAGGACGGTAGCGGCCGGGTCTGACAGCGCCACCGGGCAGCGCTCCTCGATGCCTGGGATTTCCTGGACAGGTGTCCATGTATAGTGGACACCTGTCCAGGAAATTCCAGGCAGTTCCCCCGTGAAGGAGCCCACCTCCCCATGCAGACACTCGCGAACGTGCTGGTCGGCCTTGTCGCCGCCCTGCACGCGTACATCCTGGTTCTGGAGATGTTCCTGTGGGAGAAGAAGCCGGGGCGCGGGCTGCACGGGTTCGACCCCGAGATGGCGAAGGCCACCGCCGCCCTCGCCGCCAACCAGGGGCTCTACAACGGTTTTCTCGCGGCCGGCCTCGTCTGGGGACTGATCGCCGACGACCCGACGGGCTTCCGCGTGCAGGTCTTCTTCCTGGCGTGCGTGATCGTCGCGGGTGTGTACGGCACGGTCACCGCGAACCGCCGCATCCTCTTCGCGCAGGCCCTGCCCGGCGCGCTCGCCCTGGCCGCCGTCCTCGTCGCCCGGTGACCTCCGACCCCAGGGCCGATCCCAGGGCCGAGCGCACCCGGGCCAAGCTGCGCCGGGCCCTCCTCGACGAGTGCGCCCGACGGCCGCTCGCGGAGGTCAGTGTCGCCGCACTGGTGCGCGCGGCCGGGGTCGGCCGGGCCACGTTCTATCTGCACTACGCCGACCTGGAGGCGCTGGCCGTCGACGCCTGCGCCGATGTCGTACGGGACGCGGTGGACGCCCTGCACGCGTGGCGAGGCAGGCCCGACCCCAGGACCGCACCGGACGCCCTGCTGACGTTCTTCGCGAGCCTGCCCCCTCATGCCCCGCTCTACCGCGCCCTGTTGAGCCCGGGCGGGGGCGGACCGCTGGGCCGCGTCCTGCACCGGGACCTGCGCGCCCGCAGCCTCGCCGAGCGTGAACTCGTCGGCGCGCCGGAGGCCCCACTCGTCGCCTCCGCCGTCGCCGCGACCTTCGCGGGCGTCCTCGCCGACTGGCTGCACGGGCTGGTCGAGGCCTCCCCGGAGGAGATCGCCCACAAGGTGTGGCGCCTGCTCGTGGCCCTGCACGCGAGCCGATAGGACGCCGCCGGACGGGAGGTCAGTCGCAGCCCATCCCCTTCTTCACCGCCGGCCACGCCTCCACCCCGTCCGGCGTGCGGACGTACGCCTTCTTCTTGTCGGCCGTCAGCCACAACTCCCGCTCGCCGTGGCGGTATCCGGTGTCGCGGGCGCCGTCCGGCAGGGTGACGTCGCCGTCGTACGGGGCGGTGAGCAGGCCGGACAGCACGCCCTCGGGGTCACGGGCGTACAGCACGCGCTTCGCGCCGTGCCCGAGTTCGAGGAAGTGGGCCGACTGCCAGTCGCAGTGCTCCGAGCCCTGGGAACTGCTGATGGTGGTGACCGGAAGCCGACGGCCACTCGCGTCGGTCCAGACCTCGTAGCCCTGGTCGTCGGTGAAACTCTCCGGGAACTCGGCCGGGTCGCACGAGGCGGTCGTCTCCGGGCCCCAACCGGGCCGGTTCGGCTGGTCCTTGGCGACGATGACGGCGACTTTGGTCAGACCCCCGACATCGTACGAGAACAGCACCCGGTCCCCGTCGTCGCGCTCCACGCGGTAGCCGGACCTCGGAACGTCCGGCTGCTCGATGTCGAAGTACGCCTCAAGCCCTGCCGCCGGGGTCGAACCGCCGTCGCCCTCGCTCCAGTTGCCCCCGAACCCGCCCGAGTGGATGTCCCCCTCGCACTCCAGGGCCAGCCCGGCCGCGCCCGACTCCGCCTCGGTCGCCCGTTGGCTGTCCTCGTCGTACTCCTTGTGCGGCACGCGCAGCGGTCCGCTGTAGGGCGTGGCCGACGCGGGTCCGCCGTCGAGGAGCCCTCCGTCGGTGTGCCCCTTCTCGCTCTCCACCAGCACCGTCACGAGTGTCGCGACCGTCGCGATGCCCGCCATCGCCAGTCCGCCCGCCTTGATCCCCCGCATAGCGCCGCCCCCCGCCTGCCGTATTGCCGTGTCCCTCCTCCGACGCGCGGGCCCCTCAGGACGTTCGGACGGAGTCCGCTTCAGTCAGAGTGGGGAGTGGCTGACGAGTTTCGGTTTGTGGCGTTGCGTCAGCTCTGCCGGGCCGTCTGGAACGTACGCCGGTAGGCCTGTGGCGAGACGCCGATCGCCGCGTGCAGATGCTGCCGGAGCGAGGTGCCGGTCGCGAAGCCGACCTCGCCGGCGATCTGATCCACCGGGAGATCGCTGGCTTCGAGCAACTGCCGTGCGCGGACGACGCGTTGCTGGATGAGCCAGCGTGCGGGGCTCATCCCGACCTCGTCGTTGAACCGGCGGGCGAACGTACGCAGGCTCATCCGGGCGTGCGCGGCGAGATGGCCCAGGGTCAGCGGTTCGCCGAGGCGCTCCAGGGCCCACTGCCGGGTCGCCGCCGTGCCCGCGTTCGAGGGTTCAGGCACGGGCTGCTCGATGTACTGGGCCTGGCCGCCGTCCCGCCACGGCGGCACCACGCAGGACCGGGCCACGCGGTTGGCCAGCTCGCTGCCGTGGTCCTTGCGCACGAGGTGCAGGCAGACGTCCACACCGGACGCGGCTCCCGCCGAGGTGAGGAGGGAGTCCTCGTCCACGAACAGCACATCGGCGTCCAGGTCCACGTCCGGGAACATCTTCCGGAACAGCGGGGCCAGCTGCCAGTGCGTGGTCGCCCGGCGTCCGGCAAGCATCCCCGCCGCCGCCAGGACGAAGGCGCCCGTGCAGATGGACACGATCCGGGCGTCCGGCCGGATCGACCTCAGCGCGCCGGCCACCGCCTCGGGGAGATCATCACTGAGCTGCGACAGCGCGAACGGCGGGATGACGACGGTGTCGGCCGTGCGCAGCACTTCGGGGCCGTGCTCGACGGTGATCGAGAAGTCCGAGCTGCTGTGCACCGGCTGCCCGTCGACCGTGCAGGTCAGGATCTCGTACCGGCCCTCGGCCGAGCCGAAGACCCGGTTCGGGATGCCGAGTTCGAAGGGGTAGACCCCGTCCAGGGCCAGGACGACGACCCGCTCCACGGGTCCGTCGTACTCCCCGCGCCGGGAGGTCTCGGTGGGGTCGGGGCGCTCTCCGCATCGCGTCTGCAGCATGGCACGATCCTATCGAACAATGGCAATCATGCCATTTTCCAGGCTCTCGCGGCCCGGCAGGCTGGAGCGCATGAGCACTGAGAACACGATGCGCGCGATCAGTCAGGACGTCCTCGGCGGTCCCGAGGTCCTCAAGGAAGTGGAACTTGAGATCCCGAGGCCCGGACCGAGCGAGGTGCTGATCCGGGTGCACGCGGCGGGCCTCAACCCGACCGACTGGAAGCACCGGGCGAACGGCAACTTCCTCGGGAAGCCGCCGTTCGTCCTCGGCTGGGACGTGTCCGGCGTCGTCGAGGCGATAGGCCTCGGCGTCACCCTCCACAAGCCGGGCGACGAGGTCTTCGGCATGCTGCCGTACCCGTACGGCGTGGGGGCGCACGCCGAGTACGTCACCGGTCCGGCGCGGGCCTTCGCGCACAAGCCGGCCGAGGTCGACCACACGCAGGCGGGCGCGATTCCACTGGCCGCGCTGACCGCCTGGCAGGCGCTGGTCGACACGGCGGACGTCCGGCCGGGGCAGCGGGTGCTGATCCACGCGGCGGCCGGCGGAGTGGGGCATCTGGCCGTGCAGATCGCCAAGGAGCGCGGGGCGTACGTGATCGGTACTGCCAGCGCGGGCAAGCACGAGTTCCTGCGGAGACTGGGCGTCGATGAGACGGTCGACTACCGGGAGACCGACTTCGCCGAGGTCGTGCGGGATGTCGATGTCGTGCTGGACACGGTCGGGGGCGAGTATCGGTCGCGATCCCTCAAGACTCTGCGGCCGGGCGGGCTGCTGGTGTCGATCCTGCCGTCCGGGTCGCCGGCGCTCGCCGAGGAGGCGCGGGGGCTCGGTGTGCGGGCGATCGAGCTGCTCGTGGAGGCCGATCAGGGCGGGATGCGGGCGATTGCCGAGCTGGTCGCTTCGGGGCGGTTGCGTGCCGCGGTTGCCGAGGTGTTTCCGTTGGCCGAGGCCTCGAAGGCGCATGCGCTCGGGGAGACCGGGCGGACCGTGGGGAAGCTTGTTCTTCAGGTTCGGTAGGGCCTGCCTTGTGGGGCGCGGGTACCGCAGGTGGTGTTGAGCTGCGGGCCGGTTGTGGCTGGTCGCGCAGTTCCCCGCGCCCCTTTCGGGGCGCTCAGGTGAACGTGAGTACCGGCTTGATCGTCTTGCCCGCGGCCATGTCCTGGACCGCCTGGCCGATGTCCTCGAACGCGTAGGTGCTGATCAGCCGGTCCAGGGGCAGGCGGCCCTCGCGGACCAGTTTGACCAGGGCCGGGATCGCGGTCTGCGTCTCCTGGTCGCCGAGGGTCAGGCCCACCAGTCGCTTGCCGCCGAGCATTCCGTTGACGTCCAGGGCGACCTCGGAACCGAAGGGCGGGGCGCCGACGATCACCGCCGTGCCGCGGGCGGCGAGCGCGTCCACGCCCTTGCGCAGGACGATGACGTTGCCGGTGGTCTCGACGACCCCGTCGGCCCCGGCCCCGCTCGTGATCAGCTGAACCGCCTCGACGATGTCCGCCTCGTTGGCGTTCACGGTGTGGGTGGCGCCCAACTCCCTTGCCAGTTCCAGCCGTTCGACGACCTTGTCGACGGCGACCACGGTGGTCGCGGGCGTCAGTGCCGCGGCCATCACCGCCGACAGACCGACCGCACCGGCGCCCAGGACCACGACCGTGTCGCCCGTACGGGGCTGAAGGACGTTCCAGACCGCACCCACCCCTGTCTGTACGCCGCAGCCCAGCGGGGCGAGGGACTCCAGCGGGATGTCCCTGTCGACCTTGACGAGGCTGCGCTCGTCCACCAACGCCCGCTCGGCGAAGGAGGACTGGCCGAAGAAGTGTCCGCCGAGCGGGGCCCCGTCACGGCTGATGGTGGCGGAGCCGTCGGCGCGGCGGCCGCCGAGGAGGTTCAGCGGCAGCCAGGTGGCGCAGTACGCCGGGTGGCCGTCGCGGCAGTTGCGGCACGAGCCGCAGGAGGTGAAGGACAGCACGACGTGGTCGCCGGGCTCGACGCCCACGACGTCCGGGCCGACGGCCTCGACGATCCCGGCGCCCTCGTGGCCCAGTACGCCGGGCAGCGGGAACGGCAGGCCGCCGCTCGCGACCCCGAGGTCGGTGTGACACAGGCCCGCGGCCACGATCCGGACCAGGACCTCATGGGCGCGGGGCTCGTCGAGCTCCACGTCGGCGAGGGTGAAGGGCGCTCCCCCGGACTCGACCACGGCTGCGCGAGTGGTGGTGGACATGCTGCGAACTCCCTTGGGTGAGGGTGAGTTGAAGGGGTGAGCCTGGCTGCGGGGGCGCTCAGTCGAACGAGATGACGACGGACTTGACCTTGGTGTATGAGGCGAGTGCCTCGGGCCCGTACTCGCGGCCGAAGCCGGAGGACTTGACTCCTCCGAAGGGCACCGCAGGGTCGAGCATCGCCCAGTCGTTGACCCACACGATGCCCGCCTGGAGCCGGTCGGCGACGCGGTGCGCGCGGGCGAGGTCGGTGGTCTGCAGGCCCGAAGCCAGGCCGTACGGCGTGGAGTTGGCCAGTTCGACGGCCTCGTCCTCGGAGTCGAAGGGCTGCACGGTCAGGACCGGGCCGAAGATCTCCTCCTGGACCACCCGGGAGTCGTTGGACAGGCCCGCGATGACCGTGGGCTTGTAGTAGAAGCCGCCGTTCAGGTCGAGGCGCTCGCCGCCGCACACGATGCGGCCGCCCTCCTTGCGGGCCAGCTCGACGTACTCCTCGACCTTCTTCAGGTGCCTCTCCCCCGCCATCGGCCCGACGACGGTCCCGGGCTCCCGGGGGTCGCCGACCGGTACGCCGGGGACGGCGTCGGCGAGGATGCCGACCACGGTGTTGTAGAGCGGGCGCGCGACGAGCAGGCGCGGGCCGCCCATGCAGAACTGACCGGTGTTGAAGACGAAGCCCTTGATGACCGCGCCGATGGCCTTCTCGACGTCGGCGTCCTCGAAGACGATGTGCGCCGCGTTGCCGCCGAGTTCCATGGTGACCGACTTCAGGCCCTCGCCCGCGACGCTCGCCGCGCGCCGGCCGACCGCGGTGGATCCGGTGAAGGCGATCTTGTCGACGCCGGGGTTGCGCAGGAGCGCCTCGCCCGCGACCGGTCCCGTGCCGGTGACGACGTTGTAGACACCGTCCGGGACGCCCGCCCTCTGGAGCAGCCCGGCCATGTAGAGGGCGCTGAGCGGGGTCTCCTCGGCAGGCTTGTGCACGACCGTGTTGCCGGCCGCGAGCGCCGGGGCGATCTTCGAGCCCGCGAGGATCAGCGGGAAGTTGAAGGGCGTGATCGCGGCGACGGCACCGATCGGGCCGGGCCTGGTGTAGGCGAGGCCGTTGAGCGGGGTGTCCCTGGTCGCGCCGTCCAGGGTCCAGGCGAGGGACGCGTAGTACTCGTAGTCGTTGGCCGCGTTCGTCACGTCGACCGCGTGGCACAGCGTGATCGGCTTGCCGACGTCCTGGCTCTCCAGGGCCGCGATCTCGTCCGCGTTCTCCCGGATCAGTTCGGCGACGCGGTGCAGCACCCGACCGCGGTCACGACCGCTCATCGTGGCCCACGGTCCGCTGTCGAACGCCTCCCGCGCGGCGCGTACGGCCGCGTCGACGTCGGTGGCGGAGGCCTCCGCGACCGTCGTGACCACCTGGCCCGTCGACGGATCGAACACGTCCGTACGTGCTCCGTCGGCCGCCTCGCGCCACTGTCCACCGATGAACAGCTGCCCGGGCCCGCTCTCGAAGGTGGTCGTCATTGCCCACTCCTCAGCCTCGATCGCCAAGATTTCAACCAACAGGATTCCTGTTGGTTCGCAGTCTCTTTACGGACAGGTTTCCTGTCAATGCCCTAGGCTGAACGCATGGTCGTCACCAAGGCACCCCCGTCGCTCCTGTACATGGTCAAGCAGGTGGAACTCGTCGTGCGGTCCCGCCTCGACGAGTTGCTGAAGCCCACGGGGATCACAGCGCTGCAGTACACCTCGCTCACCGTCCTGGAGCGGCACGACGGCCTGTCCGCGGCACAGCTCGCCCGCGACTCGTTCGTGACCGCGCAGTCCGTGGCCGATGTGATCCGGTCCCTGGAGACGCGCGGTCTCGTACGGCGCGAGCGCAATCCCCGCAACCGTCGCGAGCTGCTGATCCTCCTCACCGAGTCTGGCCGCGACGTGCTCGCTCGGCACGCCGAGCCCGTGCGGGAGCTGGAGGAGCGCATGGTCCGGGATCTCACGGCGCACCAGACGGACCAGCTCCGGCAGGCGCTGTCGAAGGCGTGGCAGTCGCTGTCCTGAAACTGACGAGCGACACGTCCTTTAAATCGAAGACATATGTCAATCGAACATGCTGAAATTCACCCTATCGAGGGTAACTTGCTGAGTGGGGAACGGTTGGGCGGCCGCCAGCCGCACACGGCCGCGTCTACGCTCACGGAACGACGTCACCCTGACCCCCGGTGACCCTGTTGGAGGTGATGTCGTCGTGCGCAACGAGTCCGCGCCGTTCACTCCTCATCTGCGTGTCCACCAGGACCGCGGGCACACCGTGCTGGAGTTCCACGGAGAGATCGACATCATCGCGGCGCTGGACATCGTCCCGGCCCTGGACGCGGCCACGGGAGACCCGGCCGCGCGGGTCGTGCTCGACCTGCGGCACATCGAGTTCTTCGACTGCTCGGGTCTGCGCCTGCTGTACCGGGCCAGGCGCCGGGTCCTCGCCCGGGGCGGGCGGCTGCACCTGGTGTGCACCCACCCGCTGACCCTGCGCATCCTGCATGTGACCGGGCTCGACGACGTGCTGCCTCCGCTGTCGAGCATGGACGAGGCCCTCGGCCGGCCCGAGGCCGCCTCGGAGTCGTTATGACAGCGCGCCGCTACTTGAGGATCTTGGTGACCTGACCGGCGCCGACCGTCCTGCCGCCCTCCCTGATCGCGAATTTCAGCCCTTCCTCCATCGCGATGGGCTGGATCAGCTGGACGTGCATGCTCGTGTTGTCGCCCGGCATGACCATCTCGGTGCCCTTGGGCAGGGTCACCACTCCCGTGACGTCCGTCGTGCGGAAGTAGAACTGCGGCCGGTAGTTGTGGAAGAAGGGCGTGTGCCGGCCGCCCTCGTCCTTCGACAGGATGTACGCCCTCGCCTCGAACTCCGTGTGCGGCGTCACCGAGCCCGGCCTGATGACGACCTGCCCACGCTCGACCTCCTCGCGCTTCACACCGCGCAGCAGCAGCCCGACGTTCTCCCCCGCACGGCCCTCGTCGAGCAGCTTGCGGAACATCTCGATGCCCGTGACCGTCGTCTTCGTCTTCTGGTCGTGGATGCCGATGATCTCGACCTCGTGGTTGACATGCAGCACACCGCGCTCGATGCGGCCGGTGACGACCGTGCCGCGGCCCGTGATGGTGAAGACGTCCTCGATCGGCATCAGGAAGGGCTGGTCCACATCGCGCACCGGCTCGGGCACGAACTCGTCGACTGCGGTGAGGAGTTCGAGGACGGAGGCGGCCCACCGCTCGTCGCCCTCAAGGGCCTTGAGCGCCGAGACCCTCACAACCGGGACGTCGTCGCCGGGGAACTCGTACTCGGTGAGCAGCTCGCGCACCTCCAGCTCGACGAGTTCGAGGATCTCCTCGTCGTCGACCATGTCCGTCTTGTTCAGCGCGACGACGATGTACGGGACGCCGACCTGGCGCGCCAGCAGGACGTGTTCCTTGGTCTGCGGCATCGGACCGTCGGTCGCGGCGACCACCAGGATCGCGCCGTCCATCTGCGCCGCGCCCGTGATCATGTTCTTGATGTAGTCCGCGTGCCCCGGGCAGTCGACGTGCGCGTAGTGCCGCCGCTCCGTCTGGTACTCGACATGAGCGATCGAGATCGTGATGCCGCGCTGCCGCTCCTCGGGCGCCTTGTCGATCTGGTCGAAGGGCGTGTACGGGTTGAGGTCGGGGAACCTGTCGTGCAAGACCTTCGTCACGGCCGCCGTGAGAGTCGTCTTGCCGTGGTCGATGTGCCCGATGGTGCCGATGTTGACATGCGGCTTGGTCCGCTCGAACTTGGCCTTGGCCACTGCGAGCCCTCCTGATCACCCGGGTGATATGAGCGTCTTCTGCTTGTGGTCCCGTCGCTTCTCGTCTCTCCTCGTCTATTCGGTACTGCCGATCGCCCGCCGTGTCCACGGAGTCGAGGAGCCTGTCCTGAATCGTGAAGGCTCACGCGAGGGCTGATGACGAAGAAGCGGAATGTGCCTCGTGCGACCGTTCGTTGCTCGTGGTGCTCCCCGGGCACCAGCCCGCGCACCAGGCAGTCACCGATGTACTTATGCAATCAACCATCCGGTCAACACGCCTGTCTGGCCAGGGATTTGGGGGGCACTAGGAAGGAGGAAGGAGGACGGCCACATGACGACGTCCCTGAAGCGCATGCCCGGATGGGCCAAGATCCTGAGCGCGGTCGTGCTGGTTCTGGTGATACTCGGTGCCGGACTGCAGCTGAGCCTGCTGCCCGGTCTGCGTGACGTGTTCCGCGAGGAGACCCACGACCGGACAGGACCCACACTCCTCAAGTCCATTCAGGACATGAGCCGTTACGACGCCGCCTCGGGCAACTTCCAGGTGGTGGTGGATCTGGAGAAGGACACCAAGTACCTGCCGGACGCGGTCCGCGGCACCCGAACCCTGTACGTGGGCGCGGGCACCGTGGACGCCTACGTCGACCTCGGAAAGATCCGCGACGAGGATGTGAAGGTCAACAAGGACCGCACATCGGCCACGCTCAAGCTCCCCCACGCCGCTCTGGGCAAGCCCGCACTCGACCCCGACCAGTCCTACGCCGTCTCCAAGCAGCGCGGTCTCCTCGACCGGCTCGGCGATGTCTTCTCGGACAACCCGAACGACGAGCGGGCCGTCCAGCGGCTCGCCGCCAGGCACATCGGTGACGCCGCGAAGAAGACCGAACTGACCGCCCGCGCCGAGGAGAACACCACCGGCATGCTCAAGGGGCTGCTGGGTTCCCTGGGCTTCAAGGAGGTGAAGGTGACGTACGGGTCATGAGCCTGGGCCCGTGACTCCGGCCCGTGACCTCGGCCCGCGCACGCTCGTCGACGCCCCATCGCCCCTCCGGCCCGAGCACACCGATCGCCCCGGCAGCACAAGGCAGAGCCGGGGCGATCGGGGGCTCGGGCCCGGCACACATGTCGTCGGCATCTTCGGCCCCTTCGGGGGTAATCGCCTGCCATCGGAAGACAGTTGAAAACTGGAGGGTTGAATGGCCCGCGCAGTGTCACGCCCGCGCATCGCACTACGCCTTCGCTCCACACCTCATTCCGACGCCAAGAAAGCCAGCCCTCGTACCAAGAAGTCGCGCTCCCCCGGCACCAAGTCCGACCCCCGCTCGTCGACGGCTCCGGGCGAACGACGACCACTTCCCTTTGTCGTCCGGTTCGTGGTCATGCTCATCGCCTTCGCGGCGATGGTGGCCTTCGCCGCCGCGCTGGCCCAGATCACGTTGCAGCCGTCGCCGGCCTCCGAGGCACTGACGCACAGCAACCTGCATCCGGGCCGTTCCCTGCGCGCCTATCTCGACCAGCCCGAACTGCGTGACGCCTTCAAACAGATCGGCGGCAACCTCGTCCTCGGCATCCCCTTCGGGGTGCTGTTGCCCGTCCTGGTCCCCAAGGCGCGCGGGATCCTGCGAGTGCTCCTCCTTACGGCGGCCGTGATGATGATGGTCGAGCTGGTGCAGGGGGCGGTGGTCACCGGGCGCGCCTTCGACGTCGACGACGTCATCCTCAACACCAGCGGGGCGCTCGTCGGTTACCTGCTCCTCGGCCGGCGGCTGAACCGTGCGGTGCATCCGCGCAAGCGCCGCAGCAAGAACTCGGAGGCGTGAGCGCCTGGAGGCTTGAAGACTCGCAGGCTTGAAGGTGTGAACGCATGGAGGCTCGTGCGAGGAGGCACGGGGGCCTGAGGGCGTGAAGTCGTAGGGGTGAACGTCAAGTTGTGAAGGAATGGTACGTACCAAAGTCTTGACGTCCCCTTACCTCACCTCTTAAATCAAGAGTCGAAGCGCGCACCCCCCACCTCAGTCGGCACCCATCCCCCCACAGGGATCGCCGTACGGAAGGGAGAGTCGTGGACTCGCCACGCCTGCTCCGCAGATGCCTCCTCGCCACCCTGTCCGCCGTACTCCTCGCATCCGCCGCGGTCATGCCCGCGCAGGCGGATGCGGGGCAGGCCGCCGCAGGGCAGGCGGCCCCCGAGCCGAAGGCCGCCGCGGCCGTGACGTTCTCGGACACCTTCGACGGCGCCGCCGGTTCGGCCGTCAACTCCTCGAAATGGCAGATCGAGACCGGCGACAACGTCAACAACCACGAGCGGCAGTACTACACAGCCGGCAACAACAACGCGAAGCTCGACGGCCAGGGCCACCTGGTCATCGAGGCCCGCCGCGAGAACCCTAACAACTACCAGTGCTGGTACGGGCGTTGTGAGTACACCTCGGCCCGCCTCAACACGGCCGGCAAGTTCACTACGACGTACGGCCGGGTCGAGGCCCGGCTGAAGGTCCCGCGCGGTCAGGGCATGTGGCCCGCCTTCTGGATGCTCGGCAACGACATCGGACAGGTCGGCTGGCCCAACTCGGGCGAGATCGACATCATGGAGAACGTCGGCTTCGAGCCCTCGACGGTCCACGGCACCCTGCACGGCCCCGGCTACTCCGGCTCGGGAGGCATCGGCGCCGCCTACTCGCTGCCCGGTGGCCAGGCCTTCGCGGACGCCTTCCACACCTTCGCCATCGACTGGAGCCCCGACGCGGTCACCTGGTCCGTGGACGGCAATGTCTACCAGCGGCGCACCCCCGCCGATCTGGGCGGCAGGCAGTGGGTGTTCAACAAGCCGTTCTTCCTGATCCTCAACCTCGCGGTGGGCGGCTACTGGCCGGGCGACCCGGACGGCTCGACCCAGTTCCCCCAGCAACTCGTCGTGGACGAGGTGAAGGTGACGACGAGCGACGGTTCCGGTGGCGGTGCGCCCATCAGGGGGCTCGCGGGCAAGTGCGTCGATGTGGCGGGCGCGAGTTCCGCCAACGGCACGCCCGTTCAGCTCTACGACTGCAACAGCTCCGCCGCGCAGCAGTGGACCGTGGCCTCCGACGGCTCGATCCGGGCGCTCGGCAAATGCCTGGACATCACGGGCAACGGCACGGCGGACGGTTCGACCGTGCAGCTCTGGGACTGCGGGGGCGGGGCCAATCAACGCTGGGTGGTCAGCGCGGCCGGCGACATCGTGAATCCACAGGCCAACAAGTGCCTGGACGTGACGGGAAACAACTCCGCCAACGGCACACGGCTCCAGATCTGGACGTGCTCGGGCGGAGCCAACCAGAAGTGGACCGTCGGCTGACCGGTCGGAACAACTGACCGACGCGGAAGCACCACCCGCCGACGCAGAGGCACCACCCGCCGACGCGGAAGCAATACCCGCAGGTGCGGGCGTACGGCCGACTGACGTGGGGAGTCGGCCGCACGCCCGCACCTGCTTGTCAGTCGCTCGCCTCGCAGTCGGTGTCCTGCAGCTGGATGGGCCGCGTGGCGTCCAGGCCGACGTACGCCGTGAAGGTCGCCGTGTCCTGACCCTGCTCGCCCCAGTGCGTGGTCACCGTGGCGTAGCCGACGCCCGCGGACTGGGCCGTGCTCACCGAGCCGATGTCGATGGACCGCGGCTCGTTCTGGGCGCAGAGCAGGATGTCGACGCCCTCGCTCTGCGCGACCTTCTCCTTCAGGTGCTCGGAGATGCCGTATTTCCGGGCGAAGTCGCCGGGCCCGTGGTCGCCGTAGAAGTCTCCGAGGAAGGTGTGGATCTCCTCGGCGGTGTAGCGGTCGTTCGGGTCCGCGGCGGGTGCGGCGGAGGCCGGTGCGGTGGAAGCGAGCCCGAGACCGAGGACGGCCGCGCAGCCGAGGGCGAGGGCGACACGCTTGGTCGGGCGCGTGACGGTGCGGAACATGTGAGGTACCCCGTTTTTTCCTTGCTGTGCCCATGAGTTGGGCTGGTCACAGGAGCAGACCCGCCGCCCCCGGCGGGCGTTGTGCTCTCCTCCGTCGCTGTTGCCGTTCCCGGACATCTCCCGCACATTCGCCACGCGCTCCGTCGTGCGACCCGTTCATCACGTGGCACGCCCGATCGCTCGGGCGTGCCACTCCCCTCCTGAGGTCACCCGCCGGGCGCGCGGCCGGTGACTGTCAGCAGTTCATGGCCCAGGTGTGCGAGTCGCCGCGGTCGTTGGCCACGCCGTTGTAGCCGACCTCCTGTCCCGGTGACAGGCAGATCGTCATGTCGCCGCCCCGATAGGCGTCCTCGTACACCCGGACGTGGTCCTTGATGCCGGGTCCGGAGATGCCGTGGTTGGCCCAGGAGGAGTCGGTGTCGGCGATCCAGCTCTCCCACCAGCCGTCGTCGCCCGACCAGTTGGCTCGCTGACCGCCGAAGTTCGCGTTCTCCCAGACGCAGAACTCTCCGCTCGGGCAGCTGGCGGCGCCGGCGGGCGAGGCCAGGGCCAGACCGCCGCTCAGGGCGAGGACGGCCGCGGCTGCGGAGACGGCGAAGCGCTTGATGATCACGAAGGGGTACTGCCTTTCTCTCGGTTCTTCCGAACGGTCCGCTCGGCGTACAGATCCGCCGCGCGGTGCAGTGCGCGGGTGCGCAGCTGCCGGTAGGTGGTCAACTGGTCGCGCCGCTCGGCGCGGACCTGGTCCAGCAGGGCCGGTTCCAGCCGGGCGCGCACCCCGCCGAGGCCGCTCTCGCGGTCGCAGCGCGCGGCGACCGCCGGGTCGGGCCGCTCGGGTCTGGGTCCGTGGTCCGGTGTGACGCACCGGACCCAACGGCCGTGCGCTGCCCGGTGGTCGGGGTCGTCCTTCAGTCGCAGCCCGGCCTCGGCGCGGAGGTTGTTCACGACGACCTGGGCTCGGAACCAGCGCCGCTCGTCCCCGTACAGCTCGCGCTGCGCGGCGGCGAGGCAGCCGTCGGTGTGCGCCCTGACGGTGTATCCGGTGGCGAGGGTGACGGACAGTTCGGTACGGCCACGGCCGAAGAGGGCGCCCTGCAGTCGCCGGTCCGCGGCGTCGTCCGTTCCGCCCTCCCGCCGTTCGCCGGCGGCCGGTTTCGAGGACAGCCCCCGCCCGGCCAGGCACCGTTCGACGAGAACCTGCTGAGCGGCCTTGATGAGGTCGTCCCGCTCCCGCTCGGTCCTGGGCAGCGCAGGCGCGTCCGGTCCCGCGCCGGTCGGCGTGACGCATCCGCCCAATGCCAACAACGCCAGCAGCGCCAATACGACGGAGACGGCAGCGCCGAGCGCACGCGGCAGTCGCACGGCTCAGCCGACCTCGCAGCCCATCGTGGTGTCGGACACCCCGTCGAGCCGGGCACCCCAGGGCCAGTTGTCCGCCAGGTCGTGCGCCCGGATCAGCCGGTAGTAGCAGGTGTCCCGGGCCCAGTCGATGGCGTACACGGCGGTGTTCGCGTCCGAGCGGAACGACGCCGCCTTGTCGTGCAGGGATTCCGGTACGTCCGTATAGCCCGGTGGTGTGTAGCACCAGGACGTGCCGTGCTGTCCGGCTCCGGTCCAGAAGCACACGGAACCCGCGGCGGGTGCCGTCGGCGCGGCCGTCGCGAGGGGAGCGGCGCCCAGGACGGCGACGGCGGCGAGCAGGGCCGCGGGCAGGGCGGGGCGACGGAACATGACGACTCCAGTCGTACGAGGGAGGGATACGCGCGGGGCAACCTGGCCGGATCGTGATCACGGTGACCGCCAAGATCAAAGTGCCCTCGTGGGAGCGGGCCCATGCGCGGCCGCGCCCGCCTCCCGATGCACGGAGCAGCCCAGTCCACGACGGCTCACCACGGCGCAAAAACCCAGGTCCGCGCGCCCCCAACCACATTCACCCGAACAGCGGGCGAGAACCATGACGCGCCCCCATAGGGGCGCGGGGAACTGCGCGATCAACCCCCACCGGCCCGCGGTGTACCCACTCCCCTCGGCGGAGCCCAACCGCGGAGCCCTACCGCCGAGCCCTACCGCGGAGCCCTACCGAAGATGCCAGGTGAGCTTGTCTCCACCGACCCACCGCACCACAGCCGGGTCATCGGCGTCATGCACCGGAATCCCGTACGCGGCAGCGGCCATCAGGACGTCCGTGAAGCTCCTGGCCTCGCCGATGACAGCGCCGTCGATCTCCACGATGCGGAAGGGCGGATCGCCGGGCTGGACGCCCAGGACCGTGATCCGCGGGTGCGAGATGTGGGGGCTTGCGATTTCAGTCATGATCCCACCGGTTCCACACGCGTGCCGCCGATAAGCCTGCCCGGGCGGCGCTGTCGGTCGTCGTGGCACTCGGCGGCGCCGGCGTGACCGGCGTCCGTACGAGGTCGCAGTTCATGGTGGCACAAGGCGGCCATGTCGGCTGCCGTGCGGGCGGCGGCGGGCTGCGCCACGCTGGAACCATGGACCCGGCCGAGGCCCTGGACCGGATCGCGTTCCTGCTGGAGCGGTCCCTGGCCCCCACCTACCGCGTACAGGCGTTCCGCACGGCGGAGGGCGTGGTCACGGGGCTGCCCGCCGACGAGGTGGCCCGGCGGTCCGCCGAGGGATCGCTGGAGTCGCTGAAGGGCATCGGGCCGAAGACCGCGCAGGTGGTGCGCGAGGCGCTGGCCGGACAGACGCCGGGCTACCTGGAGAAGCTGGAACAGGAACAGGAGGCCGCGGGCCCTCTCGTCCAGGGTGGTGAGGAGCTGCGGGCGCTGCTGCGCGGCGACTGCCATCTGCACTCGGACTGGTCGGACGGCGGCAGCCCCGTCGAGGAGATGGGCCGTACGGCGGCACGGCTCGGGCACGAGTGGGCGGTGCTCACCGATCACTCTCCGCGGCTCACGGTGGCGCGCGGGCTGTCCCCCGAGCGGCTGCGGGAACAGCTCGCCCTCGTCGCGGAACTCAACGAGCGCTGGGCTCCCTTCCGGCTGCTCACCGGAATCGAGTGCGACATCCTTGACGACGGGTCCCTCGACCAGGAGCCCGAGCTGCTGGACCGGCTCGATCTCGTGGTCGTGTCCGTCCACTCCAAACTGCGGATGAACGCGGCCGCGATGACGCGCCGGATGGTCGCCGCCGTACGCGATCCGCACTCCGACGTGCTGGGTCACTGCACGGGACGGCTGGTCACCGGGCGCGGGCGGCCCGAGTCGGAGTTCGACGCGGACGAGGTCTTCGCCGCCTGCGCCGAGACGGGCACGGCGGTCGAGATCAACAGCCGTCCGGAGCGGCTGGACCCACCGCGCCGGCTGCTCCGCCGGGCGGTCGAGGCGGGTGTGCTGTTCTCCGTGGACACCGACGCCCACGCGCCCGGGCAGCTCGACTGGCAGCCGTACGGGTGCGCGCGGGCCGAGGAGTGCGGGGTGCCTCCGGAGCGCGTGGTCAATACCTGGACCGCGGAGGAGCTGCTGGCGTGGACGGGACGTCGTGAAACCCCTTCGTGACACACGTCACGGGAAACGCCGTGCGGACCTGGGAACACCCGCCGGTAGTTTCCCGTTAAATCAGCTGTGGGTGCGGATGGGACAGTGTCCCCGGGCCTCACCTTCCGCCCACAGGGAAGATCGTTCGGCTGAAGCCCTGTGGAGCATCCCGCCGAGAGGCGACCGCCATCCGTGGCCACCCACAGACGGCCCCGACCGTGATTCCCCCGTCCGGTCGGGGCCTTTCCCTTGTCTCCGCTGTCTGTCTCCTCCCTTGTCTCCGCTGTCCGTCTCCGCACTTCCCTCGCGCCACGCCGGGCCGCGCTTGACTTCGAGAGCGCTTCAATTCGTAGCGTCGGCCGTATGACCACTGCACAGCACAAGATCGGTTCGGGATTCGGCCCCAGGAGCACCGCTGACGACGTGCTCGACGGCATCGACCTCACGGGGAAGCTGGCGATCGTCACCGGCGGCTACTCGGGGCTCGGCCTGGAGACGACCCGCGCGCTCACCAAGGCCGGTGCCCGGGTCGTCGTCCCGGCGCGGCGCAGGTCGGTCGCCGAGGAGGCGGTCGCCGCCCTCGACGGTGTCGAGGTGGACGAGCTCGACCTCGGCGACCTGGACAGCGTCCGCGCCTTCGCCGAGAGGTTCCTCGCCTCGGACCGCACCGTCGACATCCTCATCGACAACGCCGGGATCATGGCCTGCCCGGAGACCCGCGTCGGCCCGGGCTGGGAGGCCCAGTTCGCGACCAACCACCTGGGCCACTTCGCTCTCGTCAACCGGCTCTGGCCGGCGATCGCCCCGGGCGGTGCCCGCGTCGTCTCCGTCTCCTCGGCCGGCCACCACAACTCCGACATCCGCTGGGACGACCCGCACTGGCGGCAGGGCTACGACAAGTGGGAGGCGTACGGGCAGGCGAAGACCGCCAACGTCCTGTTCGCCGTACAGCTCGACGCCCTCGGCAAGGACTCCGGTGTACGGGCCTTCTCGCTGCACCCGGGCGGCATCCTCACCCCGCTCCAGCGGCACCTCGCCAAAGAAGAGATGGTCGAGCGCGGCTGGATCGACGAGAACGGCACTCCGCTGAACCCGGAGGGCTTCAAGACTCCCGAGCAGGGCGCGGCCACCCAGGTGTGGGCGGCGACCTCGCCCCAGCTGTCCGGCATGGGCGGCGTCTACTGCGAGGACTGCGACATCTCCGACCCCGCCCCGGCCGACGGCGAGCGCATCGGCGTACGCGCCTACGCCGTCGACCCGGCGTCGGCGGCCCGCCTGTGGGCCCTCTCCGCGAAGCTCACCGGAGTGAACGCCTTCGCCTGAGCACCTGACCGCGACCGCGCGGGCGGGCCGGTGAAATCCCGGTCGCCGCGGCCCTCGTGAGGGCGCGAGGCTGCGAACGTCGTGCGGCTCCTCCGCGCGGGCGGCACCGGCCACGAACGACCCGCGGACATCAGCGGCCGGGTCGAGGCATCGGCCCAGGCCGCAGACGTCGAACGGCCCGGCCGGAGATCGGCTCAGGCCGCCGATATCAACGGCCCGGCCGCCATGCCGGCTCAGGCCGGGGACTCCTCCGGCCCCGGGTGTTCGGGGTGCACGGTGCTGCTGGAGTGCTCGTCACCTCGCCGCCGTGTGCCCGCCTCGTCGGTGTCGGGGACGTCGGTGTCCGACTCCGGCGTGTCGTCGTCGGAGCCCTCGTGCCGCGTGGGGTCGGCGGGCGTGATGTCCCAGCGGTCCCCACCCTCCTGGGCCTGCTGGTCGGGCAGGTCCCGGGGGACGGGGCCCGCGTCCTCCCCGGCCCTCTTCGTCCGGTCGTCGCTCACGGCGCGCTCCCCTCCTCGTCGGTGTGGTTCCCGGCCGGGCGGAACTCCTTGTCGTACGGAATTCGTCGTCGTACAGAACGTCGGACAGAACTCCGTCGGACCTCCGCGTCGGCCCTGGTGCGGGTACCTGCCGACGCGACCGGTGAAACCCCCGGAAGGCGTTAATGCGGAGCGCGTTCCTCCATGGCCGCGCGCCACGCCGGGAGCTGGTTGTCGCCCGCTTCGGGGCCCGGGCGTCGTCCGCCGTGTGCGAAGAAGTCGGCGAGCGGGAGGATCGCCGCGCCGACCGTGACGGCGTCGGGGCCGAGGGCGCCGAGCTCGATGGTGACCCGCTCGGCCGGATGGCGCAGCGCGTACGAGACGGCGTGTTCGCGAACGGCGGGCAGGAAGCGGGAGCCGAGCTGGAGTCCGGCCCAGCCGCCGATGAGGATGCGCTCGGGCTGGAACAGGTTGATCAGGTCCGAGAGGCCCGCGCCCAGGTACTCGGCCGTCTCCTCCAGCACGGCGAGCGCCATCGGGTCGGCTTTCGAGTCGTCGGCCGGATAGGCGGCGGCGAGCATCGCGGTGAGGGCGGTCTCCTCGTCGACCCGCTTCGGCGGGTGTCCGCCCGCCTCCTCCCAGCGCTCCAGGAGGGCTTCGGCTCCGGCGTAGGCCTCCAGGCAGCCGAGCGCACCGCACCGGCAGCGGCGCCCCCTGACCCGTACGGTCAGATGCCCCCACTCCACGGCCCGGCCCCGCTCCACGTCGTCCGTGACGAGGCTGGCGCCGACGCCTGAGCCGAAGAGGACCACGACCGCGTTGTCCGCGCCGCGTCCGGCGCCGAACCACATCTCGGCCTGGCCGAGCGTCTTGGCGCCGTTGTCGGTGAAGTACGGGACGGAGTCCGGGAGTCCGCAGGCCGTGCGGAGCAGGGACTCCAGCGGGACGGCCGGCCAGCCGATGGTCTGGCCGTGCACCACGGCGCCCTCGGCCGGAGTGCGCTCCACTATGCCGGGCACTCCGATGCCGACGCCCAGCAGCCGCTCGGGGGCGATGCCGGCGGCGGCGAGGACCTCCGTGATGCCGTCGCGGATGTGGCCGACGATGACGTCGACGTCGTAGCCCTGATGCTCCAAGGGCCGTTCCGTGCGGGCGAGTTCGGTGAGGGTGAGATCGAAGAGCTCGACGCGTACGCGGGTCTCGCCGACGTCCACGCCGATCATGTGGCCGCTGGCGGGCGCGACCCGCAGCAGGGTGCGTGGGCGGCCGCCGTCGGAGTCGACGCTGCCCGCCTCCTCCACCAGACCGTCGGCGACGAGTTCGGCGACGACGTTGCTGATGGAACCGGAACTCAGTCCGGTGGCCGGGCCGAGTTCGAAACGGCTCATCGGTCCGTCGAAGTAGAGCCGACGCAGCACGGCCGTGCGATTGCCCCGCCGCAGGTCACGCACCGTGCGGCCGTTCCGCCCAGCCATGTGGCTCCTTCCCGCCGTCCCCCGACCTGCAAGATACCCCTGCGCTATCCCTTGACGCGACTTTCTTCCAGGTCTTAACTCACGTCCTAAATTAAGACGTGAGGGCGTTCGGGAAGTGAACGCGGCGCCCTCACGCATCTCCCTCCGGGAAGGGACGCCAGACGTCATGCGCAGAACCCGAGCCGCGGCCGCGAGCGCGGTCACCGTCTCACTGCTGGCCGCCGTGACCGCCTGCGGCGGTGGCTCGTCGACGGACGGCGGGTCGAACGACTCGCCGAAGACGCTCACCTACTGGGCCTCCAACCAGGGCCCGAGCATCGAGGCCGACAAGAAGATCCTCACGCCCGAGCTGAAGAAGTTCGAGAAGGACACCGGCATCAAGGTCAAGCTGGAGGTCATCCCCTGGTCCGACCTCCTCAACCGCATTCTCGCCGCGGCCACTTCGGGCCAGGGCCCGGACGTTCTCAACATCGGCAACACCTGGTCGGCCTCGCTCCAGGCGACGGGGGCCCTGCTGCCCTGGGACGCCAAGAACTTCGACAAGATCGGCGGCAAGGACCGGTTCGTCGAGTCGGCGCTCGGTTCGGCCGGGGCGACCGGCTCGGATCCGGCGGCGGTGCCGCTGTACTCGATGGCGTACGCGCTCTACTACAACAAGAAGATGTTCGCGGACGCGGGGATATCCGGGCCGCCCGCCACCTGGGACGACCTGGTCGCCGACGGGAAGAAGATCTCCAAGGACGGCAAGTGGGCGCTGGCCGCCGAGGGTTCGAACCCGTCGGAGAACATCCACCACGTCTTCGTCCTCGGCAAGCAGCACGGCGCCGACTTCTTCGACGCCGACGGGAAGCCCGACTTCACCTCCGACGGGGCCGTCGCGGCGGTCAAGCAGTACGTCGACCTGATGGGCAAGGACAAGGTCATCGCGCCCGGCAACGCCGAGTACGCGCAGAACCAGTCGCTGCAGGACTTCGCCAAGGACAAGACGGCGATGGTGCTGTGGCAGACCGCCGCCACCACGCTAGAGGCGCACGGCATGAGCGACGACGACTGGGGTGTCGCGCCGGTGCCGGTCCAGTCCGGCAGCCCGGGCTCGGGCACCGCCGTCAACTCGATGGTGGCGGGCATCAACCTGGCCGTCTTCAAGAACACCGACAACATCGACGGCGCCCTGAAATTCGTGAAGTTCATGACGAGCGACGCCGAACAGAAGACGCTCAACAAGACGTACGGGTCCATCCCCCCGGTCAAGGCGGCCCAGGACGATCCCGCGTTCAACACGCCCGCGCTGAAGGTGATCAGGGACACGCTCGCCAAGAGCGCGGCCCCACTGCCCCAGGTGCCCAACGAGTCGCAGTTCGAGACGGCGGTGGGCACGGCCGTGAAGGAGCTGTTCGCGGACGCGGCGGCCGGCCGGGCGGTGACGACCGCTTCGGTCAAGGAGAAGCTCTCCGAGGCTCAGCAGCAGATGCCGAAGAAGTGAGCGTTCGATGACCGTGACCGCTGAACCCGCGGTCGGGGAGGAGGCGTTGCCCGGTGCGACGGGGCCCACCCCGCGCCGCCGCACCGGGCGAGTACGCCGTATCGCCCTGCCGTATCTGCTCCTCCTGCCCGCCCTGCTGCTCGAACTCCTCGTCCATCTGGTGCCGATGGTCATCGGCATCGTGATGAGCTTCAAGGAACTCACGCAGTTCTACATCCGCGACTGGGGCGCCGCGCCCTGGGCGGGGTTCGACAACTACAGCCTGTCCGTGGACTTCGACGCGCCCGTCGGCGAAGCGCTGCTCCACTCCTTCTTCGTGACCTGCGCCTTCACCGTGCTGTCCGTCGGCCTGTGCTGGCTGCTCGGCACGGTGGCCGCGGTCTACATGCAGGAGACGTTCCGCGGCCGCGGCTTCCTCCGCGCGGTCTTCCTCATCCCGTACGCGCTTCCGGTGTACGCGGCCGTCATCACCTGGGCGTTCATGTTCCAGCGCGACAACGGCCTGGTGAACCACGTGCTGCACGACCAGCTGGGCCTCACCGACAGCCCGTCCTTCTGGCTGATCGGCGACAACAGCTTCGTCGCCCTGCTCGTCGTGTCGGTGTGGAAGGGCTGGCCGTTCGCCTTCCTCATCGTGATGGCGGGCCTGCAGAACATCCCCAAGGAGCTGTACGAGGCGGCGGCGATCGACGGGGCCGGCATGCTCCAGCAGATCCGCCGCATCACGCTGCCCTCGCTGCGCCCGGTCAACCAGGTGCTCGTCCTGGTCCTCTTCCTGTGGACGTTCAACGACTTCAACACGCCGTACGTGCTGTTCGGCCAGGCGGCACCGGAGGCGGCGGACCTGATCTCGATCCACATCTACCAGTCGTCGTTCGTGACATGGAACTTCGGGACGGGATCGGCGATGTCCGTGATGCTGTTGCTGTTCCTGCTGCTCGTGACCGGCGTCTACCTCGTCCTGACCTCACGCGGACGGAGGGCGGCCGATGTCTAGCCAGGCGCTGTCCAAGGAGTCACTGCCCAAGCAGTCACCGTCCAAGCGGTCGCCGTCGGCGTCGCGGTCCCCGATGGCCGCGCCCCGGTCCTTCCTCTGGTCGCGCCGCATCTTCCTCACCCTGCTGACGGGCTTCGTCCTGCTGCCGGTGTACGTGATGCTGTCCAGCTCGCTGAAACCGCTGCAGGACGTGTCGGGCAAGTTCCGCTGGGTGCCCAGCGGGCTGACGATCCGCCCGTACATCGACATCTGGTCGACCGTTCCGCTGGCGAAGTACTTCGTCAACTCGCTGATCGTGGCGGGCGCGGCGACGGTCTTCTCGGTGGTGATCGCGATCTTCGCCGCGTACGGGGTGAGCCGCTACCGCTTCCGCGGGAAGCGTCTGTTCACCGTGACCGTGCTGTCCACCCAGATGTTCCCCGGGATCCTCTTCCTGCTCCCGCTGTTCCTGATCTACGTGAACATCGGCAACGCCACCGGCATCGCGCTCTTCGGCTCGCGGATCGGCCTGATCCTCACGTATCTGACGTTCTCGCTGCCGTTCTCGATCTGGATGCTGATCGGCTACTTCGAGTCTGTACCACGGGACTTGGACGAGGCGGCGATGGTGGACGGCTGCGGGCCGCTCGGCGCGCTCTTCCGGGTCGTCGTGCCCGCCGCGGTCCCCGGGATCGTCGCGGTCGCGGTGTACGCGTTCATGACCGCGTGGGGCGAGGTGCTGTTCGCGTCGGTGATGACCAACGACACCACCCGTACGCTCGCCGTCGGTCTCAAGGGCTATGCCACGCAGAACGACGTGTACTGGAACCAGGTCATGGCCGCCTCGCTCGTCGTGAGCGTCCCCGTGGTCGCCGGGTTCCTGCTGCTCCAGCGCTATCTGGTCGCCGGGCTCACCGCCGGAGCCGTGAAGTGACCGACTCCTCCCCGCGCTCCAACTCCCCTTCCTCCGAAAGGACTTCTGTGACCATCGACCTCGCCGCGCTCCCCCAGGACTTCGTGTGGGGGACGGCCACGTCGGCGTACCAGATCGAGGGTGCCGTCACCGAGGACGGCCGCTCGCCCTCCATCTGGGACACCTTCTCGCACACACCGGGGAAGGTCGACGGCGACGACCACGGGGACATCGCCTGCGACCACTACCACCGGTGGCGCGAGGACATCGCCCTGATGAAGGAGCTGGGCACCAACGCGTACCGGCTGTCGGTGGCCTGGCCGCGCGTCGTGCCGGGCGGCGACGGCCCGGTGAACGCCAAGGGCCTCGACTTCTACGACTCGCTGGTCGACGGCCTGCTGGAGGCGGGGATCACGCCGTCGGTGACCCTCTACCACTGGGACCTGCCGCAGGCGCTCCAGGACCGGGGCGGCTGGCCCGAGCGCGACACGGCGTACCACCTGGCGTCGTACGCGACGGCCGTCGCCGAGCGCCTCGGTGACCGGGTCAAGCACTGGACGACCCTCAACGAGCCGCTGTGCTCGGCGTGGATCGGCCATCTGGAGGGGAAGATGGCTCCGGGCTTCACGGACCTCACGGCGGCCGTCCGAGCCTCCTACCATCTGCTTCTCGGCCACGGCCTCGCCACGCAGGCGATCCGGGCCGCGGCACCGGCCGCCGAGGTCGGCATCGTCAACAACCTCTCCAGCATCGAGCCCGCCACCGACCGCCCCGAGGACGTCGCGGCGGCCCGGCGCATGGACGGCCACACCAACCGCTGGTGGCTCGACCCGGTGCACGGCCGCGGCTTCCCGGCGGACATGCGCGAGGTGTACGGAGTCGAACTCCCCGAGCGGGCGGGCGACTTGGCGACCATCGCCCAGCCCCTGGACTGGCTGGGCCTCAACTACTACTTCCCGTCGGCCGTCACCGACGACCCCGACGGGCCGGCTCCCTTCGCCCAGTCGGTCCGCCGGCCGGGTGTGCCGCGCACGGGCATGGACTGGGAGGTCGACGCGTCCGGCATCGAGAGCCTGCTGCTGCGCCTCACCGACGACTACGGCGCCCGGCGGCTGTACGTCACCGAGAACGGCTCCGCCTACCCGGACGTCGTCCGCGCCGACGGCACGGTCGACGACCCCGAGCGCACCCTCTACCTGGAACAGCATCTGGCGGCCTGTGCGTCGGCCGTCCGCAAGGGGGCTCCCCTGGCGGGCTACTTCGCCTGGTCGCTGCTGGACAACTTCGAGTGGGCGTACGGCTACGACAAGCGTTTCGGGCTCGTGCACGTCGACTACCGGACGCAGCGGCGCACGGTGAAGGGCAGCGGGCGACGGTACGCGGAGATCATCCAGGAGCACGGCGGGAGGGCACGGAAGGCGGCCTGAGGCTCACTCCGCCGAGCCGGCCCCAACCTCGCTGACCGAGACCGAGGCCAACTGGCCGGGTTCGAGGGCTACTGGCCAAGTGCGGGGCCTACTGGCCGAGTTCGTCCAGCGCCGCGGTGAGTTCCGGGGCGACGCGTTTCCTGACCCAGGCGACCTGCTCGTCACCGGCGCCACGCGGGACGGTCTCGATGAGCATGATCAGGTAGAGATAGCTGCGGTAGAGGGCGAGGCGCGGACGGGCCGAGTGGGTGAACTCGGCCCGTCCGCCCGCTTCTTGATAACCCGTCAGGAAGGCGTGGTCCTTCCTGATGTCACCGAGGAGCTCCAGGGAGACGAAGTCCGCGAGGGGGTCTCCCCAGAACATGCGCTCGCCGTCGATCAGTCCGCCGATCCGGGGCTCGCCGCCGCCTTCCGGGCGGTCGATCAGGATGTTCCCCTGCCACAGGTCGAAGTGCACCAGGCGCGGGTCCGTGACCTCGTCCAGGGCGTCGTACGCCGACTTGGCCGCGCGGGCCACCTCGTCCACCGGGCGCGGCAGCCAGGCCTCGTACCGGCGGGCGTCGTCCAGGACGGCTTCGTAGATGGCGGTGAAGGCCGAACGCCAGTCGGTGGACAGGGGCCCGAGAGCCCCGGACGGGTACCCGAAGCCGGGGCCGGTCACCTCATGGAGGCGGGCCACATGCCGCCCCAACTCCCGGCGCAACAGCGCCTGTTCGGCGTCCGAGCAGGTGTCGTCCCAAGCGTCACCCGGGCAGGCCGTCATCAGGAGATGGCAGCCCTCGGACGCGTCCAGGCAGACGTGCACGACCCTCGGCGCGGGCACGTCGACCGTGGCGGCGGCGCGGTAGAACTCCGCCTCCGAGACGAGGAGTTCACGCTCGTGGCTCATGCCGGGCACGGTCGGCGGTGGCGGGATCTTCAGCACGTACCGGCTTCCGTCGGTGAGGCGGAGTTCCTCGACGGTGTTGTACGTCCCGCCGCTCATCGGACGGCGGCCGGCGAGGCCGCCGGGCGGAAACCCGGCCGCCTCCAGGATCCGTCCGGCCCGCTCCTCCGACATCCCGCCCACCCCGTTCCCGTCGTTGCACCGCTTGTCGTTGCACCGCTCGGTGTTGCGCCCGCCCGGTCGGCGATCCGTCGCCACGCGGCTCACCCGGCCGCGTAGACGTCCTCCACATAGCGGCCCGCCGCGACCAGCTCGTCGAGCCACCGCTCGCAGGCCGCGTCGTCGGCGTCCTGCGTACGGTCCCGGTACAGGGTACGGAAGGCGTCACGCACCCCGGGTGCCATTCGTGAACCGTCGCCGCAGACGTAGACACGGGCACCGGAGTTGAGCAGTTCCCACACCTCGTCCGCCTCGGCGGCGATCCGGTGCTGGACGAAGGTCATGCCGTCGACGGGGGCCGCGCTGAAGGCAGGGCGGAGGGAGACGGCTCCGGCTGCCTCGGCGGCGCGGAGTTCCTCGGCGTGCAGGAAGTCGGCGTCCGGGGCGTCACAGCCGAAGTAGCAGAGGGCAGGGGCCAGTTGGGTGTCCGCCGCAGTGCGGTCCGCGATGGCCCCGCGGAAAGGGGCGAGGCCCGTTCCCGCGGCCACCATGACGACCGGTGCCGAGTGGTCGATACGAAAGGCCTCCCGGCACGGCTGGACCCGGGCCAGTACGGTGTCGCCCGGCTTGACCGCGCTCAGATGGCCGGAGCCGGTCCCCGTGTAGACGCCGTTCCCCGAGCGGGCCGGGGCCTCCAGCAGCGAGACCATCAGGTCGGCGTGAGAGGGGTCGGTGGCGGGCGAGGACGAGATCGAGTAGGTACGAGGGCGCAGTGGCGTGAGGATCTCTTCGAGGAGCAGCGGCCAGCCCAGTGCGCCGCGCAGCGCGGGGTACGCCTCGACCAGCTCGATCAGAGTCCGCTGATCGGAGGCCTGGAGGTTGGCGAGGGCGGCCCGCTCGGGCGGGCACGGGTTGGCGGCGGCGAGTACCGCCAACCGGTCCGCGGTGGGACGCTCCTGCAACTCCACGTGATGCGTGAGCAGTTGACGTACTGTCAACGGCCGGTCCACGGCGATTCCGTCGCGGCGCGGGCGGCTCGCCCGGATGTCGAGCACGGCGTCGAGGTCCACGCCAAGAGCGGCCGCGGCCCTCTCGACGAGTTCCGGAGCATTGACGGGCAGCACGGTGAGGTGGTCGCCCGTGCGGTAGGTCGTACCGTCGGGCAGGGCGAGCCGCACGAAGCGCTTCGTGCGCGGGTGGCCGGGAGCGGTGAGGTCATAGGCATCGGTGACCGTCAGCGGGACGACATCGTGCCGGGCGGCGAGCGCGTCGAGGGGGCCGCCGGTCAGCGTACGGACCTCGTAGGCCGCCGCCGTGTCGTCCGGTGCGGTGGCGTCCGGGGCCTCCGGGTCGCCGTACTTCTCCAGCAGGGCCGTGCGCAGCTCGGCGGTGAAGCCACGGACGGTGCCGCCGAGATCGCCCGAGGCATCGGCGGCCGCGCGGTCCAGGAGCCGGGTACCGCCCAGCTCCGCCAGCCGGTCGTCGATGCGGGTCGGGAAGTGCTGGTAGGTGGCGGCCCAGTTGCGGTCGCCGACACCCAGGACGGCGTACGTCAGGTCGGCGGCGGCCGGGGCCTCATCCAGCCAGGCGGCGAAGGCGGTGGCGTCGTCGGTGGGCCGGCCGTTGTAGGAGGCCGCGGTGATGACGACGGGGCGGTCGGCAGGCAGCCCGTCGGCGTACGCGTCCAGCGCCGCCACCTCGGTCTGGCACCCCAATGCGGCTGCCTGGTCGGCCAGTTGGGCGGCGAACTCGCGGCAGGTCCCGTAGTTGCTGCCGTGCAGGAAGAGCGCCCGGGTGCCGGGGCGTACCCGGGCGGGCAGCGTCTTCTCGTCGGCCACGGCGGCCTGTTCCCGTGCGGTGCCCGGGAGTTGGGCGTGCTCCCGGTCGGCCGTCGTGCGCGGGGTGAGCGTGAGCGTGAAGCCGTCGGGCTTCAGCGTCAGCGTCTCCTTGACCGTGAGCCGGTAGTCGGCGTGGTCGTGCAGCCGGTAGCGGTGGACGATCATCGCCAGCAGCATGGTCGCCTCGTGGAGCGCGAACTGCCGCCCGATACAGGCGCGTTCACCGGTGCCGAACGGTTTGAACGCGTGCGGGGAGCGCGCGGCCTCCGCCTCCG
Source organism: Streptomyces sp. NPDC050988 (assembly GCF_044456225.1). Classification (NCBI taxonomy): domain Bacteria; kingdom Bacillati; phylum Actinomycetota; class Actinomycetes; order Kitasatosporales; family Streptomycetaceae; genus Streptomyces; species Streptomyces sp. NPDC050988. The sequence goes on from NZ_JBITFQ010000001.1 coordinate 404,425, forward strand.
GGGTGAAGCGCGAGGGGTCGAACAGCTCGGTGTTGTCGCCCCACACCGGCTGCCGGTGCAGCATCGGAGCAAGCACCATGGCGCCCTGCCCGGCACTCACCGGGATCCGCCCGCCGAGCAGCGTGTCCTCCCGTGCGTGCCGGCCGAACACGGCGGCCGTCGGCCACAGCCGCAGCGCCTCGTTGAGCACCTGCCGGGTGTACGCGAGCTGCCCGACCTCGTCGAACGTCGGCTCGGGGCCGGCCGTGTCGCCCCACAGCGCGTCCACCTCGCGCTGTACGAGCTGGAGCACGGCGGGGTGCTTGGCGAGGTAGTAGAGGGCGAACGACATGGCGCCGGACGTGGTCTCGTGGCCCGCGATCAGGAAGGTGATCACCTGGTTGCGGATATTGGCGGTGTCGAGCTTGGTGCCGTCGACGGGGTGCTCGGCCGAGAGCATGAGTCCGAGCAGGTCCTCCGCAGTGCCCTCTCCTTCGGAGACCCGGGCCTCGATCACGTCGTCGACCACCTGTGCCAGGTAGTCGGCGTCGCCCCGGAAGGCGGCGTCCGCCGCGGAGTGGTCCTGGCCGGGGAGGCGGCCCAGCCTGGTCATGCTCCACTCCAGGCATCTGACCATGGCCTCGACGAACGGATGCGGCTCGTCCCGCTCGAACGACCCGAAGTCGTAGCCGAACCCGGCAAGGCCGATGGTGTCGAGCGTCATCCGCGTCATGTCGTCGGGAACGTTCACCGGAGCCCCGTCACGGGCCCCGCGGTCCCACGAGTCGATCAGCCTGCGCGCCACCTTCAGCATCACCGGGTGATACGTCCGCATCGACCCGAGCGCGAAGGCCGGCATCAGGATGTCGTGCGCCCTGGCCCAGTTCGGCTCGTCGTTGTACGCCGTGAAGAGCCCGTCCGCGGCGAACTCCCGCACGTTCTCCAGAGCGGGCCCGACATGCTTGGCGAACCTCGTCTCGTCGGCGAGATCGGTCACCAGTTCAAGGTCGCTCACGAACAGGGTGTCCCGCCCGTGCAGCCGCCGCACGAGCACCGGCCCGTGGGCCCGGCTCAACTCCATGACCTGCTGCAGTGGGGTGCGGCCAGGCCCGACGGCGGAAATGTCAACAACAGGAACCCCATCAAGGGTCCCGACAACATGCGGATGCGACACGGTGGGGGTCATGACGCGACAACTGCCTTTCGTGGTACGGAAGTCACGGCCGTCCCAGCTTCAACCAGCCCGCGCAGCCGTTCGCGCCACGGGGCTACATGATCGTGCAGTACTTTCCCGCGGACAGGGCTTGCGGCTGCGCGGCTTTTAGGGGCGCGGGGAACTGCGCGATCAGCCACAGCCAACCCGCACCCGAATCACAACGCCCAGCACGCTTCCCCCGCCGAACAAGCGGAGCGCATAGGCTCCGCCACATGGAACAGAGCGAGATCATCCTGCGAGCCATCGGCGTCCTGACCGAGACCCAGGAGATGGTGCGCAGGCTCAACGAGGACGTCGAGGTCGACATAGACGCCGGAGAGGCACAGCTCGGCAGGCTGGTGACCGAGGTGTTCCCGGCGGTGGAGGTCCCCGGCGACGCAACCCCGGCCGAGGCGGGTCAGGCCGTCATCGACGCCCTGATGCCCGCGGCGATCTCCCTGGTCGGCGCCTTCGCCTTCCTGTTCTCGGAACTCGCCGAGGTCCACGACACGGGCCGGACCGACATCAAGAGCACCGAACTCCTGCGCACCCTCGCGCTGCGCCTGTCCAACTCGGCCACGCACACGGACGACGACGGCGACGACAGCGACGACGACGCCTGACCATGCCCGACGTACCTCCCGAGTCCGCGGTGGTCTGGCGCAACCGGGCCATGACCCTTTTCGACCGCACCCCCATGCCCATCGCGGTGTGCGACGTCTACGGGACGATCGTCCTGGCCAACCCGGCGATGGCGGCGGAATGGGGCGCGACTCCGGGCGGCCTCCGCGGCCGGGACGTACTGGATCTCTTCCAGCCCCAGCAGGCGACGCAGGTGGACCGCATCGCCGAGGCGCTGCGGCTTCGTCACCGCTCGCGCTACCAGATCGCGGTCCGCTGGCGGGCTACCGGCGGCATCGAGCGGTACGGCGAGCTGACGGCAGACCCGGTCAGTGACACCGTCGACGCGACCACCAATCTGCTCGTCCTGCTACGGGTGCTCGGCGAACACGAACCGCGGACGCCGACGCCGGCTCCCGCCGGGCCGCCGGCCACTGAGGCCGAGGCCCGCATCCTGGCCCTGCTCGCCGGCGGTGCGACCACCGCGCACGCCGCCCGCGAGACCGGCCTCACCGTGGACGGCGTCAACTACCATCTGCGCCGCCTGACCCGCCGCTGGAAGGCGGCCAACCGCACGGAACTCGTCGCCCGCGCCTACGCCCTGGGCGTACTCGCCCCCGGCACCTGGCCGCCGTCCGCCGCTCCCCCCGACTAGCGGGACGACCGGCCCGCCGACTCGCTCGTCGAGGCGGTTCGTCCGGCGGGCGCCCCGAACCTGGCCAGGCAGTGCCACACCTTCTTCAGGTCCTGCGGGTCGTGACGCCCGGTGCGGGCGGCGTCGCCGATGACCCGCGGGTCCAGGTGCCCGTCCTCGGCGATCCGCGCCCCCAGCTCGACGTACCGCGGACCGCGGAAGTCCGGGTGGCGGCGCAACTCCTCGACGGAGAGCCGGTACCCGGGGTGCCATTCGACCGGGCAGGGCAGCCGCCGGGCCGCGGCCTCGACAGGGGTGCCGCGGTAGCAGGCGTCCAGGACCAGCGTCTCCGTGTCCCGGTCCAGGGCGACCCGTCCGTGCACCTGCGCCTCGATGTAGTCGTCGAGGGCGTCCCGGTCGTCCGCCTCGGCCAGACCGATGAGGGACATCCCGTCGGCGACCCCGAACGCCGTCGGGTCGACGGAGCTGTCCGGGTAGCAGAACGTGGCGCGCCACAGCGCGTCCGGGGCCAGCCGGAAGTGCGCGGAGCCGAATCTCGGTGCGGCGCCGACCACTTGGTGCCGGAAGTTCAGCGCGCCGTACACCGGCCGCTCGTGCGGGGCCGCCGCGTCGTATGCCCCGCCGAACATCCGGCTCTCCCAGCGCCATCGGTCGCCGCCCGGATGCGCCGTCAGCCCACCGTTGCTGGTGCCCGTGACGTACTGCGAGTGGTACGTGCCGTCCTCGGCCAGCGCCTCCAGGATCGGGCGCCCTCCCACCAGGCGGTCCGGGTGCAGATTCAGGGTCAGCCGGAGCGCCGGGTCGAGGGCGGGTCCGGACGACAGCGCCGCGACATGACGCAGAGCCCGCGCCCGCGGTGAGCGAATGCCCCCGAAATTCACTGGATCTCCCTCGACACGACTACCTAATCTAGGCCAGAACCTAGGAGCCCTAGGTTTCCCCAAGTCGACCACCGACGCGCCAGGAGAACCCTTCACGATGAGACCACTCTCCGAGCAGGACATCCGCAACTCATTTGTCAACTGCTCCAAGGGCGAGGCCAAACGGCTGGCGGTACCGCGCGATCTGGCAGAACGACCGTGGGACGACCTGGACTTCCTGGGCTGGCGAGACCCCGGAGCACCCGACCGCAGCTACCTGGTGACCGAGCGGGCGGGCCGGCCCACCGGTGTGACCCTGCAACTGTCGGCCTTCCTGGACCGGCTGTACGCCTGAGGGGTCGGCGCGCTGGAGGGCCTGTACGACCTCCCTGTCCGTGGGTGGGGCCGACGCCGGTGTCGTGCCGGACGCCACGACGCCGGGGCGGACGAGCAGGGTCGAGACGGACACGAACGGCCCTGGTCAACGCGTTCCCGGCCATGTCAGACTGACCGCTCGGCCTGTGCCTCCTTGCCGTCGTCTCGGGTGAGCTGCGCCGTCTGGACGAGTTCGGTGCGGCTGTGGAACGGGAAGTGCCCAAGGATGCGAGATGTACGTGAGGCGTGGGCCGCGGGCAGCGCCCGGGTGACGAAGTGGCGCCAGGAGCCAGTGATCGTCCAGACGGTCCGCTCTGCGGCCGCCGCGACGATCGCGTACGTGGTGGCGCTGCGGTTCAGTCCCGAGGCCGCCCCTCTCACCGCTCCCCTGACCGCGCTCCTCGTCGTCCAGGTGACGCTCTACGCCACCCTCACGACCGGCATACGGCGGGTCAACTCCGTGGTGGCGGGCGTTCTCGTCGCCATCGCCTTCAGCGCGCTCGTGGGGCTGACCTGGTGGAGTCTGGGGCTGCTCATCCTCGCCTCGCTGGCCGTCGGGCACCTGGTGCGGGTCAGCGAGTTCGTGCCCGAGGTGGCGATCAGCGCCATGCTGGTCCTCGGCGTCACCCGGGTCGGCGACACGGCCTGGGCACGGATCCTGGAGACGCTGATCGGCGCTCTGGTGGGATTCGGCTGCAATCTGCTGTTCGCTCCCCCGGTATGGGTCGGCGCGGCCGGCCAGTCCATCGAGGATCTGGCCCGCCGGATGCGGCAGTTGCTGCTGCGCGTCGGCGAGGAGGCCGCCGGCCGCACTCCCGTGGCGGTCGCGGCGGCGCGGCTCCACGAGGCACGGGAGCTCGACCACGACATCGTCGAGGTGGACGCGGCCCTCAAACAGGCCGAGGACAGCCTGCGGCTCAATCCGCGTGTACGGGAGGGACTGCTGCACCGGGTCGTGCTGCGCACCGGCCTCGACACGCTGGAGATCTGCACGGTGGTGCTGCGGGTCCTCGCGCGCACCCTGACGGACCTCGCCAAGGAGCGGGCGCCCGAGCCGTTGTTCGAGGCGGAGATCGGGGCGACCCTGGAGCAGTTGCTGGCGGAGGTCGGTGACGCCGTGGTCAGTTTCGCCGTTCTGGTCACCACCGATGTCAGTCACAGCGCGGAGTCGGCGGAGTCCCGGCTCGCCTCCGAGCTCGTCGCCGCGACCGCCACCCGCGACAAGCTGAGCCAGCTCCTCCTGGAGGAGGTCCAGCGGGACGCCCGGCAGTGGCAGTTGCACGGGGCCGCCCTCACCGAGGTCACCCGGATACTCGACGAACTCGACATGGAGCACCGCTCGCGCCGGCTCCTGGAGGAGCTGGACCGCTGCACGCGGGAACAGCGCGAGCGCATGCCCCGCCTGGACCGCCTCCGCCGACGGCTGCGCTCCGCCCGGCGGAACCGTACCGCCCCCTCACGTCGTACTACGTGACGTGCCGATCGCCGTACGACATCCCCACCATGGACGTACACACACGGCGATCGCAGAACGACATGTCCACATGACGACAAAGGGAGTTACGGATGGCCGACGGCACCGTGCGGATCGACGGGAACTCACTGCGACTGGCGGGCGGTGTGCAGGTCCGGTTCATCCGCACCCTGCGTCTGCCCGAGACGGGCACGCATCCCCTGCCCCCGGGGCTCGGCGAGTTCCCGCTGCGGCGCGTGGAGGACTACCCGGAGACGGTGCCCGCCGAGTGGCTGGCGCGCGGCGGGGTGATGCTGCCGGTGTATCTGCGCGAGGCGATGTGGCTGAGCTTCGGCGGAACGTCCGAACCGGCCGCTCTCCAGGTGGGCGTCGGCAAGGTGTGCGCGGTCTCCGGCAAGCCCTGGAGCCCCCGGCCGGCACGGAAGCCGCAGAACTACGTGGTCCTGCCCCGTCAGCCGTGGCTCGACGGGATCAACTCCGGGAAAGGCACGGTCCGTCAGTTCGTGGCGGTCCCGCTGGGTCTCGGTGCCACGGTCGAGGGCCAGGTCACCGGCGAGGAGGTGTGGGGCGGCGTACAACTGCAGTCGTTCCCGCTGAACGACACCGCGCTGCACGCCTGGCGTGAGGAGCAGCGCCGGCTGGCGGAGGCGGCGGAGAGCCGCCGCAGGAGCGCCGCGGCGGGTGGCTACGGCGGTGCGATGCCCATGGCGCCCGGTTCCGCGCCCCAGTGGGGTGCTCCGGCGCCGGCGCCTGCCGCCGCGCCGCGTGCCGCGGCGGCGATGGGTCTCGGTGTCGGCGGTTCGATGCGCCAGGAGGTCTACAAGGACGACCGTCCGTTGTCGGACTGGTCGACCACGGCGGCCGGCCGTGTCTTCGTCCACCTCGTGACGCCGCCCGAGTGGCGCCGCATCACGGGTGAGGCTCCCCCGCCGTCGCCCGTCGACCGCGCGGCCTACACCCGGGCCGGACTGCCCTGGTTCGACTACTACGACCAGGACGCCGCGGACCTCGATCCCACGGACACGCTCGGCGAGGTCAAGCCGGTCGGCGACTGGCTCGGCGACGACCACACGCCGTGGCAACCGCCGTCGCCCCAGCAGGTCAAGCCGCTGGGAGACGCGCCGGGCAAGCCCGTCGTGGACGGCGAGTGGTGAAGCCGGCTCCGGCCCGCGGCCGGAGTGTTCACCTCACCCGTCGCCCTCCGTCACCTCACCCGTCGCCCTCCGTGCGCTGCCGCTGCAGCGCGCGCGGGCAGCTCGCGCTGCTCGCCTGTGTGAGCAGGACGTGCATGCGCTCGGTGAGCTGCCCGACGTCGTCGGCAGGCCGGTGGAAGGGCAGCCGTACGTCGCCGTGGCCGCGCGCACGCTCGATGCGCAGCGTCAGTCCGTGCCGGTCGACGGCGAGCGGCTGTACGCGCACGGCGCCGTGCAGGCTGTCCGGTTCGACGAGGCGGGTCAGCCGCTCGACCGCGTCCGGGTGGGCGTCGGCGAGGTGCGTCAGCAGCTGCGCCTCCGCGAGGGCCAGAGGGTCGGGTTCGGCGACGGCGAACTCATCGAGGTCGACGACGACCGCCCCGCCGGGCTCGCGGAGCACGGCGCGCGTGGTGTGGAACGCCAAGTGCCCTTCCTCGGGCGCGAACCAGCCGGCCATCCAGAGCCTGGCGCGGATCCGGTTCCGTACGGGGACGGGCGCCACATCGGCGAACTCGAGGACGGCGGACGGCTCTCCGCGCGGCGCACAGATCGCGGCCGCGGCGAGCGTACTGTCGTCCGGCAGGTGCAGCAGTACCCGGCCGTCCTCGGCGACGGTGTGCACGCCGATGAACTCCTCCCGACCGCCTTCCGCGGTCACCGCGCAGGACCATGCCGCGGCGAGCACCGAGCGGGCACGCTGTGCCGTGGCCGGCGCGGCCGTCCAGCTGTGACGGTCACCCATCCCAAACCTCCCTTAGGTAAGCCTTGCCTAACCTATCGAAGATCGGGGTGTACGCCAACCACGCGGCACCGGTCGTCACACCTTGGTGACGGGGAATTCACGGAGTGATGGCACCCAACAGCGCCCGTGCGCACAGGTCGCGCACCTGATCCCGGGACAGTCCGGGCTCCTTGAGCCACTCCAGACAGGCCGCCGCCATGAAGGCGAGCCAGCCCCGCACGGCGATCCGCAGCGCCGGCAGGTCCTCCTCGGTCCAGGCGGTCTCCGGGTCCGCCGCGAGCGCCTCCAGGATCTGCCGCTGCTGCGCGGCGAGCGTCTCGCGGTACACCCTGCGCACCGCCTGATCCCCCGCCGCCTCGGCACGATGGAAGGCGCGGAAGCCGTGGGCGTGCTCCTGGACGTACTCCAGGAAGGTGTCGAGTCCGGCGTCGATCTGCTCACGGACCGGCACACCGGGCACGGCGGCGGTGACCCGCAACATCCGCCTGCTCTCGCGCTCCACCACGGCCGCGAAGAAGTCCCGCTTGGTCGGGAAGTAGTGGTACAGCAAACCCCGTGAGACGCCCGCGAGTTCGGCGACCTGCTCGATCCAGACGTCCTCGTACGGGCTCTCCGAGAACAGCCGCGCCCCGACGGAGAGCAACTGCTCACGGCGCTCCTCGGTGCTGAGCCGACGGCGTGTGCGCTCCCCCTCGTTGGCGGCCATGTCCGCACCTTACTTGACGTCGGTTCAACAGCGGGATCACACTGACGGTCGCTGTTGAATCCGTGTACAACAAGCCCAACCGGTAGTCGGCACAAGGGAGATGGCGTGATGGCGGGGACGACGAGGGGCACGCTGCCGAAGGGGTTCCGCAGTGCCGAGCTGGGCTGGCCCGAGCTGCACCGCATCCCGCGTCCGCCGCACCGCGTGCCGTTGGCCGGTGACGTCGTCGGCGTCAACCTCCGCACCCCGTTGCAGGATTCGCTTCGCGTGGGACGGCAGCTCGGGCCGATCTTCCGGCGCAAGGGGTTCGGCAAGGAGATCGTCTTCGTGTGGGGCGCGAAGCTCTCGGGCGAGCTGGCGGACGAATCGCGGTTCGCCAAGCACGTGGGGCTGGGGGTCGCCAACCTGCGGCCGGTCGCCGGGGACGGCCTGTTCACCGCGTACAACCACGAGCCCAACTGGCAGTTGGCGCACGACGTGCTGGCACCCGGCTTCAGCCGCGAGGCGATGGAGAGCTACCACGCGATGATGCTGGAGGTGACAGGCCGGCTGACGGACCGCTGGGACGGCGATCAGGCGGCGGGCCGGGCCGTCGACGTGCCCGGCGACATGACCAAGCTGACGCTGGAGACGATCGCCCGCACCGGCTTCGGCCACGACTTCGGCTCGTTCGAGCGCACCAGGCCGCACCCCTTCGTCACGGCCATGGTGGGCGCCCTGACGTACGCGCAGCGGCTCAACGTCGTGCCCGTACCGCTGGCCCCGGTGCTGATGCGCTCCGCCACCCGCCGCAACGACGCCGACGTGGCGTACCTCAACCGCACGGTCGACGACGTGGTCGAGGCCCGCATCAACGGGCCCGCCGGGGAAGGCGACCTGCTGGACCGGATGCTGGACACGGCCCATCCGGAGACAGGCGAACGCCTCACGCCGGAGAACATCCGCCGCCAGGTCATCACCTTCCTGATCGCGGGCCACGAGACGACGTCCGGCGCGCTCTCCTTCGCCCTGCACTACCTCGCGCAGCACCCCGACATCGCCGCCCGCGCCCGCGCGGAGGTCGACCGCGTGTGGGGCGACACACCCCTGCCCGCCTACGAGCAGGTCGCCAGGCTCCGGTACGTACGGCGGGTGCTCGACGAGTCGCTGCGCCTGTGGCCGACGGCGCCGGCGTACGCCCGCGAGGCCAAGGAGGACACGGTTCTCGGCGGTGTCCATCCGATGCGCCGGGGCGCGTGGGCCCTGGTCCTGATCCCGCTGCTGCACCGCGACCCCGAGGTGTGGGGCGCGGACGCGGAGGGGTTCGATCCCGACCGCTTCGAGCCGGGTGCCGTACGGGCCCGGCCCGCGCACACGTTCAAGCCGTTCGGCACCGGTGCGCGGGCGTGCATCGGGCGGCAGTTCGCGCTGCACGAGGCGACGCTGGTGCTGGGGCTGCTGCTGCGCCGCTACGAGCTGCGGCCGGATCCGGCGTACCGGCTGCGGGTGGCCGAGCGGCTCACGCTGATGCCGGAGGGGCTGACGCTGCACCTCGACCGCCGCTCCTCCGCGGCTCCCGCGCGGCCGGAGGTCCCGGCGGTGTCGGAGACGTCCTCGGCCTCACGGTGTCCAGTGACCGGGGCGGGTGACTGACGCCGGAAGCCTGGTGCCGGGGCTGCCCTTCGCGGCGTTGACCTGCGGCTGGGTGAGGAAGAGCGCGCCGGTCAGGTCGGCGTCCGTGAGATCCGTGTCGCGCAGGTCGGCGCCGATCAGGTCCGCGCTCCGCAGATCGGCGCCCGTCAGGTCGGCGGCGATGAGGAAGGCGCCGCGGAGATTGGCGCCCCTCAGGTCGGCGCCCTTGAGCCGGGCGCCCATGAGGTCGGCGCCCCGGCGCTCCTTCTTCCTGCCCCGGCCGAGACCGGCACGTGCCAGCTCACTGGCGCGCAGCAACAGGACGTTGACGTCCTGGCGGACCGACGACACGTCCAGCACGGCGAGCTCTTCCGGGGCCCGGCGGGTGAGCGCCTCGGTCCTGTCGCACTCACGGCGCAGTTCGGGGTGGATCGGGCGGGCCGCGGACAGTTCCAACGCCTCGGTGAGGTACCGGAGAAGCTCGTGGAGCTGTCGTACGACCGGGAACACGTCGAACATGAGCCGGGCCCGCTCCCCGGAGCCCGAGCGCCAGTCCGCGCCTTGGAAGGTGACCTGCGAGACCTTCTGGCCCGCGCCGAAGCAGTCGTAGACCGTGCAGCCGTTGAAGCCGCGCTGCCGCAACTCCGTGTGGATGCCGCAGCGGTTGTCCGTCCGGAGGTTCCGGCAGGGGCTTCCGGCGGCCTTGTCGATCGCGAAGTCCGCCGAGGCGGAGAAGGGCAGCGCCACACAGCACAGCCCGAAGCACTGGGCGCAGTCCGCCTTCAGTTCGGTGGGGGCAGGTACCGCGGTGCCGGTTTCGTCTTGCATGTCCCCCACCCTACGCAGCGCGCGCCCGTACCGATCACCGGTGTGCGAGACGCCGTTGGACCTCCCGGACATCCAACTCCCTTGCTGGCGACGAACTCACCGATGAGTTTTCGGCGCCGGAGGTGTCTCTAATACAGCTGAAAACAAACTCCGCTACCACGGAGGAAAGAGCCCCTTCACAGACCCCGGAGAGACGTCATGTGCACCCACTGGCCCACGTGCCCCACCGCCGACAGCCCCGACCACCACGACGCGGTCATCGTGTCCGCCCACCCGGAACAGGGCTGGAACCTGCTGTGCAACGGCACCATCGTCTTCGACGACACCGGCGAACTCCTGCCGGACGGACGCGTCGTGAGCCCGCTGCGCACGATGCGCGAGCCGGTGGCCGCCTGAGCCGGCAAGGGACCTCAGCGGCTGAAGAGCTCGAAGGCGACCGCGGGCTTCCCGCCGAAGCGTTCGCCGGTGGTCTGCGCGTAGCCGGTGAGGAACGAGCGCACGTACGTCTCGGGGTCCTCGTCCGTCAACACCTCGATGTAGGTGCGGTGTTCGAGGAGGGAGAGCACCGCGCGCTCCATGCCCGGGGTCGCGTCCACGGCGTGCGTGGGGGCGTTGGAGCCCGCCACCGCGACCCAGCGCACCCCGTTCCAGGGCTCCACGCCCACCTCCGGGAAGATCCAGCGGTTGCCCGCGTCCCCGGCCGCGTCCAGGGTGGCCCGGCCCACGGCGACATGGTCGGGCGTGTTCCAGGCGACCCCGCCCCAGGTGTCTCGGTGGTTGAGGGTGATCACCAGCTCGGGGCGGTGCCGGCGGATCGCCGCGGCGATGTCCCGCCTGAGGGCGGTGCCGTATTCGACGACGCCGTCCTTGTGGTCGAGGAACTCCACCTCGGTGACGCCCACGACCGCCGCGCTGGCCCGCTGCTCCTGTTCGCGCAGCGGGCCGCAATTCTCCGGCTCCAGGGTGTCGATCCCCGCCTCGCCCCGCGTTGCGAGGACGTAGGTGACCTCGCGACCGCCGTCCGTCCACGACGCGATCGCCGCGGAGCAGCCGTACTCCAGGTCGTCCGGGTGCGCGACCACGGCAAGCGCGCGCTTCCAGTCCTCGGGCATGGGCTTGAGTTGGTCGTTCGTCGAGACGGTCATGGTCGCAGAATAGGCGTTTCGTCGGCATTGTCATCTGAATTCTGCGGGCCGCATGTGGCTGGGCGCGCAGTTCCCCGCGCCCCTGAAAGCGCGTGCCCGTGCCCGTCTCACAAAGGGCCGCCACCCATTCACAAGGGAAGCGCCCTGACATCAGGCCTCGTCGCGTGTGAGTGCGATCAGGCGGTCCAGTACCCGTGGGCCGCCCGCCCGTACCCCGTCGTGCTCGAACTCGTCCGTCACGTACGTGCGCAGGCCGCGGATCGTGCGGGCCGTGCTCAGGGCGTGGCCGGTGTCGACGTACATGTCGTCGTGGTAGACGGCCGCGGCGACGGGGACCTCGTTGGCGGCGAGGCGGTCGGGGTCGTACAGCGTGGGCCAGTCGGTGCGTTCGGCGAGGAGGTCGGCCGTTTCGCGGAGGGGGCGCAGGGCCGGGTCGCAGTCGAAGGTCCAGGGGTGGACGGATTCGCCGGTGAAGAGGACCGGGCCGTCGCCCGCGAGGGTCTTGGCGGCGTCGAACTGCGGGAAGTCTGCACGGACCCGCTCTGCGGACCAGGCGGTGGGGCGGTCGCCCTGGGCGTAGCAGGCCTCGTGGACCAGCGCGTACAGCGGGTGGCCCGCGTACGAGAGGAGGGACTGGACGTCCTCCTGGAAGGCGTCGGAGAGTGCCGGGCCCTGGGCCGTGCGGACGAAGGCGTTCTCCAGGAGGTAGTGCAGGCGGTGGCTGCCCTCGCCGCCGCCGAGGAGGATGCCGAGGGACTGGAAGGCCTCGACGGTGAGGCGGTAGCCGCCGTTCAGCACGGGTTCGTGCCGCAGCAGGTGCTCGGCGATGCGCCGGGCGCGCTCGACGTCCTGGGGGTAACGGGCGTAATGGGCGGCGACCTTGCGCTCGATGCGCGGGTAGGCGGCCCGGTAGACGTCGTCGGCGTGGCCGTCGAGGGTGGGCAGGCCGCCGGTGATCAGGGCGGCACTGAGGCCCTCGGGCGCGGTGGAGAGGTAGTGGACCGTGCAGAAACCGCCGAAGCTCTGGCCGAGGACGGCCCAGGGGGCGCCGCCGGTGACGGCCGGGCGGATCGCCTCGCAGTCGCGGACGATGGAGTCGGCGCGGAACAGTGCGAGGTAGTCGGCCTGTTCACGGGGGCCGCCGCGCAGCGGGAGGGTCTGCCGGTTGGCGGGCGTGGAGCTGCCGGTGCCGCGCTGGTCGAGCAGCAGGACGCGGTAGTCCTCCAGGGCGCGGCCGAGCCAGGCCTGCCTACCGACGAAACGATTCGCCCCGAAGCCCGGGCCACCCTGGAGATACACCAGCCAGGGCAGGTCCTTGTCCGCCTTGTCGCTGCCGACCACTTCACGCGCGTACAGCTCGATCGTCTCCCCGGAGGGTTTGTCGTGATCGAGGGGCACGGTGAAGCGGCGGTCACTGAGGACGACACCGGGCTGACGGTAGCTGACACTCAAAAGGGGCTCCCGAGACGGACGGATTCCTGACCGCGAACCAGTTCAGCACAAGTTCTCCGGTGAGCCGAGCCCGGGGATCAAGAAAATCGTACTGACCGGCCGATCAGGCCGGGAACCGCCTACATACTGAACGACCGCTCAGCGCGGCGGGAGGCTGGAGCGCCGCACCACCAGCTCCGGCTGGAGCACCACGCGCTGGTGCTCGTGCGGGGTGGGTGCGGTCTCGGCCTCGGTCTCCTCCAGGAGGAGCGAGGCGGCGAGCGCGCCCATCGTCACGGCGGGCTGCCGTACGGAGGTCAGCGGGACGGCCGCGGCGGCCGCGAACTCGATGTCGTCGTAGCCGACGATCGCGAGGTCGTCCGGGACGCTCACCCCGGCCGCGAACATGGCTTGCAGGACGCCGAGGGCGAGTAGGTCGTTGGCGCAGAACACGGCGGTCGGGCGGTCGCCGAGGCCGAGGAGGCGGGCGCCGGCGTCGCGGCCCGCGGCCACGTCGAGCCGCTCGGTGGGCAGCTCGCGCAGGCACTCCGGGCCGAGCCCCGCCTCGCCCAGTGCGTTCAGGGCGCCCGTCCGGCGGTCCCTGACCTGGTTCAGTCCGGGCGGCCCGCTCACGTACGCGATGGAGCGGTGGCCCGCGTCGATCAGATGCCGTACGGCCAGGGCGCCGCCCGCCACGTCGTCGACCGACACCGAGCACTCGGTGGTGCCCTCGGCCACGCGGTCGACGAGCACGAAGGGGATGCCGTGGCGGCGGAACGCCTCTATGTTGCGCCCGGTCGCGTCGGCGGGGGTCAGCAGGACGCCCCGGACGCGCTGCTCGGCGAAGAGCGACAGGTAGTCGGCCTCCTCGCCGGGGCTCTGCGCGCTGTTGCAGACCATCACGCCGAGCCCGGCCTCACGGGCGGCGCGCTCGGCGCCTCGTGCCACGTCCACGAAGAAGGGGTTGCCCATGTCGAGGACGAGCAGGCCCATGATCCGGCTGCGTCCGGCGCGCAGCTGCCGGGCCGACTCGCTGCGGACGTAGCCGAGCCGGTCGATGGCGGAGAGCACGCGGGCGCGGGTCTCGGAGGCGACGGTGTCCGGGCGGTTGATGACGTTCGAGACCGTGCCGACGGAGACTCCGGCGACTCGTGCGACGTCCTTGATACCCACCGACTGGGCCATCAGGCGGTTACCTCCGGGGAACGGGGAGTGGTGGGCACGCAGTCACATTACCCGCGTGCCCACGTGGAACGGACTCCGTCATGCGGGCAGCTTGAAGTCCACGACATGGAGCGCCGAGGGCGTCGTACCGCTGGACTTCACCTGGTAGAGGATCGACAGCACGCCGTCCTGGGCGATCCGGGTCTCGTCGACCACGACCTCACCGAAGGCGTTGAGGCCGCTGCCGTCGAACAGTGTCGTCCAGTCCGTGTGCCCGGAGGCGGCCGACGCTGCGACGATCCGTCCGAAGGGCAGGATCGCGTACGCGTTGTCGTACTTGTCCAGGACCAGTTTGGTGCGCTGGCTGGAGTTCAGAGGGACCGGGATCTCGGTCTTGCGCCAGGTGCCTGTGGACGTCTTGCGGACGTGGAAGGCGCGGCCGTTGGCCGTCCGGTCGGCGACGTAGTTGGTGGTGCACTGACCGAAGCGGCCCGGTACGTAGCTGATGATCGCGTGCGGACGGCCCGCCGAGTCGGTGAACTGGCTCTCCTGGTTCATCAGGGAGTGGTCCGGGTTGATCGCGTCGATCACCAGCCCGCTGTCGGTGACGGCGACCTTGTCGGAGCCGCCCGTGGTGCCGACCACCGTGCCCGCGTTGTTGCGCCAGGTGCGGCCGCGGTCGTCCGAGTAGACGTAGCCGGTGTCGTGGTTGGTGATGCCGCCGCCGTTGCACATCACGGCGGCGTTCTGCTCGCGCCAGGTGAAGAAGGAGTGCAGCCGGCCGTTCCTGTCGTAGTCGATGCCGTGCAGGTACATGTTCCGGACGGTGCTGGAGCCGTGCTCGCTGGTGTACGTGCCGGTGGAACTGGTCCACTCCCCGAGACTGGTCCAGGAGGTGCCGTTGTACTCGGCGAGGGCGTTGCGGCCGTTGCCGGAGACCGCGACCCGGTAGCTGAGCTGGAGCTTTCCGTCGGGCGTGGAGATGAACTGCGGGTACGTGAACTGCGAGGTGAGCGCGAGCCCGTCGAGGGTGGACTGCGGCGCTCCGAAGCGGCTCGCGGACCAGCTCAGCCCGGCGGGGTTGTCCATCAGCCCGGCCACCGACTTCACGTAGGTGAAGCCGTCGCTGTGGGAGTCCATGTTGAGGTGGAGGCGGCCGTCGACCTTGGAGACGCCCATCGAGATGACGTTGTGGGAGTCGTTGTACCGCAGGGTGTGGCCGACCTTGACGGTGGACCAGGTGCTCCCGCCGAGGACACGGCGGCCGACGACGGCGTTGCGGTCGGCGGTGTACCAGACGGCGTACTGGTAGCCCTTGTAGGTCAGCAGGCCGTTCTTCTGGAACGAGTTGTTGTTGACGAGGCCGTCGTAGGAGACGAAGAAGATGGCCTGGCCGTCGAGCGTGGTGGTGCCGGTCCGGGTGACCGAGGGACCGGGGTCGGCGGCCCGGGCGGTGCCGGCGATGCCGGGGGCCGCCACGCTGCCGAGCAGGGCGGTCGCCAGCAGGGTGCGTCTCTTCATGTCGGGGCTCCTGGGCTGCGGGGACGAGGAGAACGAGCGAGGGGAAGAGCAGGGGGGAGGGGCGAGCGGGGAGGAGCACTGCGGGTCAGGCGAGGTGGAACACCTCGGTGAGGGGTTTCATGGCCTCGTCGGGCCTGGCGCCGTCCAGCGATTCGAAGAACGGCGCCATCTCGGCCTGCCAACGGGCGTTGACCTCGGCGGCCTCCATGCCTGCCTGCGCGGCTGCGAAGTCCTCGGTCTCCAAGTAGCCGACCAGCAGGCCGTCCTCGCGAAGGAAGAGCGAGTAGTTGTGCCAGCCGGTGGCCGAGAGCGCTTCGAGCATCTCGGGCCACACGGCGGCATGTCTCTCGCGGTACTCGTCGAGCCGGTCCTCGCGGACCTTGAGCAGGAAACAGACGCGCTGCATGAAGGGCAACTCCCGGGTGAGGGGGATCAGAAGTCGTACTGGTCGATGTTCTTCTTGTCGAAGACGGTCGGCTTGCCGAGGTCGATCACACCGTCCTTGCCGATGGTGAAGGTGCCCATGGCACCGGCCTTGAAGGTCTCGCCCTCCTTGCCCGTGATCTGACCGGACGACAGCGCGACGGCGGTACGCGCGGCCAGCTCGCCGAGCTTCGCCGGGTCCCACAGTTCGAAGGCCTCGACGGTGCCGTTCTTCACGTACTTGCGCATGTCGTTCGGGGTGCCGAGGCCGGTGAGCTTGACCTTGCCCTTGTACTTCGAGCCCGACAGGTACTGGGCGGCCGCCTTGATACCGACGGTGGTCGGGGAGATGATCCCGGCCAGCTTCGGGTTCTCCTGGAGCAGGCCCTGCGTCTGCTGGAAGGACTGCTGGGCGTCGTCGTTGCCGTACGCGACCTTGACCAGCTTCATGTCCTTGTACTTGGGGTCCTTGAGCTCGTCCTTCATGAAGTCGATCCAGGTGTTCTGGTTCGTCGCGGTCTGCGCGGCGGACAGGATCGCGATCTCGCCCTTGTAGCCGATCTGCTCGGCGAGGAGCTGGACCTCGGTACGGCCGAGGGCCTCGGCGCTGGCCTGCGAGACGAAGGCGTTGCGGCAGTCGGCCTTGGTGTCGGAGTCGTACGTGACGACCTTGACGCCGTTCTTCATGGCCTGCTTGAGCGCGGTGCACAGCGCGCCCGGGTCCTGCGCGGAGACGGCCATCGCGTCGACCTGCTGCTGGGTGAGCGTGTTGACGTAGCTCACCTGGCCCGAGGTGTCCGTGGCGCTGCTGGTGCCGACCTCCTTGTACTTCGAGCCCAGCTCGGTGAGGGCCTTCTCGCCGCCCTTGTCGGCGGTGGTGAAGTACGGGTTGTTGACCGCCTTGGGCAGGAAGCCGACGGTCAGCCCCTTCTTGGTGGCCGCGTTCGGGTCGGCCTTGCCGGCCGCGGCGTTCGACGCGCCCTCTTCCTTGACGTCGTCCTTGGAGGTACCGCCACCGCAGGCGGTCGCCGCCAGGGCGAGTGAGGTGACGGCGGCCAGGGCGGCACAGGCCCGGCGGAGGGATGACTTGCGCATGGCTGGATCCTTTACTGGGATGAGTACGGTGCACCCCTTCAGGGGCGCGGGGAACTGCGCGACCAGCCACATGCGGCCCGCAGCTTTGGAACGGCGCTACAACGTCAGCCTCTGCGCCCTCGCGATGGAGATCTGCCGAGCCACCCGCGGCCCGAGCACGGACAGCACCAACAGCACACCGGTGACGACGATCTGCGACTGCGCCGAGACGTCCTGCAGACTCATCACGTTCTGCAACGCCCCGAGCAGAAACACCCCGGCGATCGCGCCCCCCAACGTGCCCTTGCCGCCGTCGAAGTCGATGCCGCCGAGCAACACGGCCGCCACGACGGACAGTTCGAGCCCGGTGGCGTTGTCGTAGCGGGCGCTGGCGTAGTGCAGCGCCCAGAAGATGCCGGTCAGCGAGGCCATCAGACCGGTCAGCGTGAACAGGATCAGCTTCTGCCGCTTGACGCGGATGCCTGCGAACCGCGCGGCCTCCTCATTGGCACCGATCGCGAACAGCGAGCGTCCGAACGGCGTCGCGTGCAGCGCGACCACCGCGATCGCGAGCAGCACGAGGAAGGGCAGGAAGGCGTACGGGACGAAGGTGTCGCCGATGCGTCCGGACGCGAAGTCCAGGTACTGGGTGGGGAAGTCGGTCACCGCGTCCGAGCCGAGGACGATCTGCGCGATGCCCCGGTAGGCGGCGAGGGTACCGATGGTGACGGCGAGGGACGGCAGTCCGAGCCGTGTCACCAGCAGACCGTTGATCAGCCCGCACACCACGCCGAGGAGCAGACAGACCGGAATGATCGTCTCGATGGTCATGCCCTGGTTCCACAGGGCGCCCATCACCGCGCCGGACAGACCGGCCGTGGAGGCGACCGAGAGGTCGATCTCGCCGGACACCACGAGCAGGGTCATCGGCAGGGCGATCAGCGCGATGGGCAGCGTGTTGCCCAGCAGGAACGACAGGTTGAGGGCGTTGCCGAAGCCGTCCACGGTTCCGAAGGACAGCAGCAGGACGACGATGAGGAGGGCGCCGACGACCGTGTCCCAGCGGACGGCGCGCGCGAGAGCGGAGTCAGCCATGGCGGGCGTTCCTCTTCTTCAGGGCGGTCGCCACGCGCAGGGCGACGATCCGGTCGACCGCGATGGCGAGGATGAGCAGGATGCCGTTGATGGCGAGCACCCAGACCGAGCTGACACCGAGGGCGGGCAGCACGCTGTTGATGGAGGTCAGGAGCAGAGCGCCGAGGGCCGCCCCGTAGACGCTGCCGGAGCCGCCGGTGAAGACGACGCCGCCGACCACCACCGCGCTGACAACGGTGAGTTCGTAGCCGTTGCCGGTGCCGGAGTCGACGTTGCCGAAGCGGGCGAGGTACAGCGCGCCCGCGAGTCCCGCGAGGGCTCCGCAGAAGGTGTAGGCGGCGAGGATCCGCTTGCGTACGGGGATGCCGGCGAGGCGGGCGGCCTCCGGGTTGGAGCCGAGCGCGTACAACTCGCGGCCGCTGCCGAAGTGTTTGAGGTAGTACGCCGTCGCGATCAGCACCGCCAGTGCGATCATCGCGAGCCACGGCACGGCGGAGAGGCCGCCGGAGCCGAAGTCGATGAATCCGTCGGGCAGGCCCGCGGCGGTGATCTGCCGTGAGCCGACCCAGATGGAGTCGATGCCGCGGATGATGTAGAGCGTGCCGAGGGTGACGACCAGCGCCGGTACCTGACCGAGGCTGACGAGCAGTCCGTTGACCAGTCCGCAGCCGATGCCGAGCAGGACCGCGAGGGCCACGGCGACGACGGAGTTGCCGCCTCCCTGGAGGTAGGTGCCCGCGGCGAAGGCGCTGATGCCGAGCGTCGAGCCGACCGACAGGTCGACGTTGCGGGTGATGACGACCAGCGACTGTCCCGTGGCGACCAGTACGAGGATGGTCGCGTTCAGCAGGAGGTCCTTGATGCCCTGCTCGGACAGGAAGTCGCTGTTGCCGATCTGGGTGATGACGATCATCACCAGGAAGACGACCAGGATGGCGAGTTCACGCATCTTGAAGACGCGGTCCACCAGCCGGGTGCCGCTGGACTTGGGCACTTCGGCGGCGGGGGCGGGATTAGGAGCGGTGACCGTCACGCGGCTGCCCTCCCGGTGGCTGCGGCCATCACGGTTTCCTCGGTGGCGTCGGTGCGTGGGATCTCGGCGGTGAGCCGGCCCTCGTGCATCACGAGGACCCGGTCGGCCATGCCGAGAATCTCGGGCAGGTCGGAGGAGATCATCAGGACGGCGACCCCGTCGGCGGCCAACTGGCTGAGCAGCCGGTGCACTTCGGCCTTCGTACCGACGTCGATCCCACGGGTCGGCTCGTCGACGATCAGCACCTTCGGGCCGGTGGCGAGCCACTTGGCGAGCACGACCTTCTGCTGGTTGCCGCCCGACAGGGTGTTGACGGTGTCGGCGATCCGCGCGTACTTGACCTGGAGCTTGACGGCCCAGTCGAGGGAGCGGCTGCGCTCGGCGCGCGGGTCCATCAGGCCTGCCCTGACGGTCGTACGCAGGCCGGTGAGGCCGATGTTGCGCTCGATGGACATGTCCATCACCAGGCCCTGGGCGCGACGGTCCTCGGGGACGAGGGCGAGCCCGGCGGCCATGGCCGTGGAGGGCGCCCCGTTCGTCAGCTTCCTGCCGTCGATCTCGACCTCTCCGGCGTCCCAGCGGTCGACGCCGAAGACGGCCCGGGCGACCTCCGTACGCCCGGCGCCGACGAGTCCGGCGAGGCCGACGATCTCGCCGCGGCGGACGTCGAAGGAGACATCGGTGAAGACGCCCTCCCGGGTCAGCCGCCGTACGCTCAGGGCGACTTCGCCGGCCCGGACGTCCTGCTTGGGGTACAGCTCGTCGAGGTCGCGGCCGACCATGCGGCGTACGAGGTCGTCCTCGGTCATGCCGTCGATCGGCTCGCTGGAGATCAGGGCGCCGTCGCGCAGGGTCGTGACCTGCTGGCAGATCTGGAAGATCTCCTCCAGGCGGTGCGAGATGAACAGCACGGCCGAGCCCTGCTCGCGAAGCGTGCGCACGACACCGAACAGACGGGCCACCTCGCTGCCGGTGAGGGCGGCGGTCGGCTCGTCCATGATCAGGACGCGGGCGTCGAAGGAGAGCGCCTTGGCTATCTCGACGATCTGCTGGTCGGCGATGGACAGGCCGCGGGCCGGACGGTCGGGGTCGAGCTCGACGCCGAGGCGCTTCATCAGGGCCAGGGTCGACGCGTGCGTGGCCCTGTGGTCGATCCGGCCGAGCGCGCGCCGCGGCTGGCGGCCCATGAAGATGTTCTCGGCGATCGACAGGTCGGGGAAGAGCGTGGGCTCCTGGTAGATCACCGCGATTCCCGCGTCCCGGGCGTCGGCGGGACCGTGGAAGACGGTGGGCTCGCCGTCCAGGAGCACCTGACCGGCGTCCGGTCGGTGCACGCCGGCGAGCGTCTTGATGAGGGTCGACTTGCCCGCGCCGTTCTCTCCGGCGAGTGCGTGCACTTCTCCGGGGAAGAGTTCGAGGGACACGTCCCGCAGGGCGCGTACGGCGCCGAAGGACTTCGAGATGTCCTTCAGTGCCAGCACGGGGGCCGGACCCGCGTCGGACCGGTGGGTCATGAGGGCTCCTCAACGACGCGGGCGATGCGGCCTCACGACGTCGTGAAAGGTTTCAACTAGGTTGCCGGGACGTTAGGCATGTAGCCCAGGTCACGTCAATGGGTACAGGCCGAAATTTTCGATAGCCAAAGGTCACAACCGAGTCACGGAGAGACGTATTCGTCGGAGGGGTTGACAGCCTTTCGGGCTGCTCATAGCTTCAGCCTTCTGAATCGTTTCAGACTGGACCTCACGCTGCACGTCGTGCGGAAGCCGCGCTGAAGCCCTTCGGACCCGAAGCCACAACCGAAGTCACAGGAGCCCTGAAGTGACCGAGCTTGCCGCGGTGAAGGCCGCCCTCAAGACCCAGGCAGTAGAGACGCCGTCATGGGCGTACGGGAACTCGGGAACCCGCTTCAAGGTGTTCGCGCAGCCAGGAGTCCCGCGCGATCCTTTCGAAAAGCTGGACGACGCCGCGAAGGTGCACGAGTTCACGGGCGCAGCGCCGACCGTGGCGCTGCACATTCCGTGGGACAGGGTCGAGGACTACGCCGCGCTCGCGAAGCACGCCGAGGAGCGCGGCCTGAAACTCGGCGCGATCAACTCCAACACCTTCCAGGACGACGACTACAAGCTGGGCAGCATCTGCCACCCGGACGCGGCGGTCCGCCGCAAGGCGCTCGACCACCTGCTGGAGTGCGTCGACATCATGGACGCCACGGGTTCGAAGGACCTGAAGCTGTGGTTCGCGGACGGCACGAACTATCCCGGCCAGGACGACATCCGCGAGCGCCAGGACCGGCTCGCCGAGGGGCTCGCCCGGGTGTACGAGCGGCTCGGCGACGACCAGCGGATGCTGCTGGAGTACAAGTTCTTCGAGCCCGCCTTCTATACGACGGACGTGCCGGACTGGGGCACCGCCTACGCCCACTGTCTGAAGCTCGGGCCCAAGGCGCAGGTCGTCGTCGACACCGGGCACCACGCTCCCGGGACCAATATCGAGTTCATCGTCGCGACGCTGCTGCGCGAGGGGAAGCTCGGGGCGTTCGACTTCAACTCGCGGTTCTACGCCGATGACGACCTGATGGTCGGGGCCGCCGATCCCTTCCAGCTGTTCCGGATCATGTACGAGGTGATTCGCGGGGGCGGGTTCAGTCCGGATGTGGCGTTCATGCTCGACCAGTGCCACAACATCGAGGCGAAGATCCCGGCGATCATTCGTTCCGTGATGAACGTGCAGGAGGCGACGGCCAAGGCCCTGCTCGTCGACCGTGAGGCTCTGGTCGTCGCTCAGCGGGCCGGTGACGTGCTCGGTGCGAACGCTGTCGTCATGGACGCGTACAACACGGATGTGCGGCCGTTGGTGGGTGAGGTTCGTGAGGAGCTGGGGTTGGACGCGGACCCGATCGCGGCGTATCGCCGCTCCGGGTGGGCGGAGAAGATCGCTGCCGAGCGGGTTGGTGGGCAGCAGGCGGGGTGGGGGGCGTGATCCCTGGGTTCCGTCTGCCTGGTGCGGTTCGTTGCAGGCTGCGGGTCGTATGTCGCTGGTCGCGCAGTTCCCCGCGCCCCTGAAAGACGGGGCGCTTCCCCGGCCCCGAGTCTGAACGGGCGCCCGCACTTCCCATCAATATGTGTACGCACTCTTCTAAGGACTAGGAACATGGCACCCCATCCCGAAGCCGTTGCTCTGCTGGGTCGGTCGAATCGGCTTGGCTCTGATCCGCGGAACACGAACTATGCGGGCGGGAACACGTCCGCGAAGGGCACCGACACCGATCCCGTGACCGGTGGGGACGTCGAGTTGATGTGGGTCAAGGGGTCGGGGGGCGACCTGGGGACCCTCACCGAATCCGGGCTCGCGGTGCTGCGGATCGACCGGCTGCTGGCGCTCAAGGACGTCTACCCGGGGGTCGAGCGCGAGGACGAGATGGTGGCCGCGTTCGACTACTGCCTGCACGGGAAGGGCGGGGCGGCCCCCTCGATCGACACGGCCATGCACGGACTGGTGGACGCGGCCCATGTGGACCATCTGCATCCCGACTCCGGGATCGCGCTCGCCTGTGCCGTCGACGGGGAGAAGCTCACCGCCGAGTGTTTCGGGGACAGCGTGGTGTGGGTGCCGTGGCGGCGGCCCGGGTTCCAGCTCGGTCTCGACATAGCCGCCGTGAAGGAAGCGAATCCGCAGGCCATCGGGTGCATCCTCGGCGGGCACGGCATCACCGCCTGGGGCGACACGGCCGAGGAGTGCGAGCGGAACTCGCTGCACATCATCCGTACCGCCGAGACGTTCCTCGCCGAGCGCGGGAAGGACGAGCCCTTCGGGCTGGTCGTCGAGGGGTACGCGGCTCTCGGCGGCGTCGAGCGGCGGGAGCGGGCCGCCGCCCTCGCACCCGTGATCCGGTCGCTGGCCTCGCAGGACCGTCCGCAGGTCGGCCATTTCACCGACTCCGAGGTCGTGCTCGACTTCCTCGCGAGCGCCGAGCACCCGCGGCTCGCCGCGCTCGGCACGTCCTGCCCGGACCACTTCCTCCGTACGAAGGTCAGGCCGCTCGTCCTCGATCTGCCGCCGACCGTCGATCTGGACGAGGCGATCGCGCGGCTGAAGGAGCTGCACGCCGAGTACCGCGAGGAGTACGCCGCCTACTACCAGCGGCATGCCCTGCCGGACTCCCCCGCGATGCGCGGCGCCGACCCGGCGATCGTCCTCATCCCCGGGGTCGGCATGTTCAGTTTCGGCAAGGACAAGCAGACCGCGCGCGTGGCCGGCGAGTTCTACGTCAACGCGATCAATGTGATGCGCGGGGCCGAGGCCGTCTCCACGTACGCGCCGATCGAGGAGTCGGAGAAGTTCCGCATCGAGTACTGGGCCCTTGAGGAGGCCAAGCTCCAGCGGATGCCGAAGCCCAAGCCGCTCGCCACGCGGGTGGCGCTGGTGACCGGTGCGGGCAGCGGTATCGGCAAGGCGATCGCCGAGCGGCTGGTCGCCGAGGGTGCCTGTGTCGTGATCGCGGACCTGAACGCGGAGAACGCCGCCGACGTCGCCACCGCGCTGGGCGGGCCCGACAAGGCCGTCGCCGTCACCGTCGACGTGACCTCCGAGGAGCAGATCGCCGAGGCTTTCAAGGCGGCGGTGCTCGCCTTCGGCGGCGTCGACCTGGTCGTGAACAACGCCGGCATCTCCATCTCCAAGCCGCTCCTGGAGACCACGGCGAAGGACTGGGACCTCCAGCACGGCATCATGGCCCGCGGCTCCTTCCTCGTCTCGCGCGAGGCGGCCCGGGTGATGATCGCTCAGGGGCTCGGCGGGGATGTCATCTACATCGCGTCCAAGAACGCCGTCTTCGCAGGTCCGAACAACATCGCGTACTCGGCCACCAAGGCCGACCAGGCCCATCAAGTGCGGCTGCTGGCCGCCGAGTTGGGTGAACACGGGATCCGGGTCAACGGCATCAACCCCGACGGGGTCGTGCGCGGCTCCGGGATCTTCGCGGGCGGCTGGGGCGCTCAGCGCGCGGCCACGTACGGCATCGAGGAGGAGAAGCTCGGCGAGTTCTACGCCCAGCGGACCATCCTCAAGCGCGAGGTGCTGCCCGAGCACGTGGCGAACGCCGTCTTCGCCCTGACGGGCGGCGACCTCACGCACACCACCGGTCTGCACGTCCCGGTCGACGCCGGTGTCGCCGCCGCGTTCCTCCGATGACGCATCGGGTGATGCATCCGGTGACGCACGTGACTCAGGGAACGACATTGAACCTCAGGAGGCGGCTGTGAAGTCGTACGCCGCGGTCGACCTCGGCGCGTCCAGCGGGCGCGTCATGGTCGGCCGCGTGGGCCCCGGCACGCTGGAGCTGACGGAGGCGCACCGCTTCCCGAACCGGCCGGTGCGGACGCCCGAAGGGCTGCGCTGGGACATCCTCGCGCTGTACGCGGGCGTCCTCGACGGGCTGCGCGCGGCAGGGCAGGTCGACTCCGTCGGCATCGACAGCTGGGCCGTGGACCACGGCCTGCTCGACGCCGACGGGGCCCTCCTCGGCAACCCGGTGCACTACCGCGACACCCGCACCCAGGGCGTCGCGGAAAAGGTGTGGGCCACCGTGCCCGCCGCCGAGCTGTACGCGGCGACCGGGCTCCAGTACGCGCCCTTCAACACGCTGTACCAGCTGGTGGCGGCCCGCTCGTCGTCCCAACTGGCGTATGCGAGCCGTCTGTTGCTCATTCCCGACCTGCTGGCGTACTGGCTCACGGGCGTGCTGGGCACCGAGCTGACCAACGCCTCCACCACCCAGCTGATCGACCCGCGCACCCGCGACTGGTCGTACGACCTCGCGGAGCGCCTCGGCATCGACCTGACGCTGTTCGCGCCGCTGCGGCAACCCGGGGATCCGGCGGGGCTGCTCCGCCAGAGTGTGCTGGACGAGACCGGGCTGACCGGTCCGGTGCCGGTGACGACGGTCGGCTCGCACGACACCGCCTCCGCGGTGGCCGCCGTCCCGGCGGTGGGCGGCGAGCGCTTCGCGTACATCTGCACCGGCACCTGGTCGCTGGCGGGCCTGGAGCTGGAGGCGCCGGTCCTCACCGAGGCGAGCCGCGCGGCCAACTTCACCAACGAACTGGGCCTGGACGGCACGGTCCGCTATCTCCGGAACATCATGGGGCTCTGGCTGCTCCAGGAGTGCGTACGGGAATGGGGGGACCCCGACCTGGGAGACCTCCTGTCGGCCGCCGCCGAGGTACCGGCGCTGCGGTCCGTCGTGGACGCGGGGGACGCCGCCTTCCTGGCTCCGGGGCGGATGCCGGCCCGGATCGCGGACGCGTGCCGCGAGTCGGGGCAGCCCGTGCCCGAGTCGCCCGCCGAGATCACGCGCTGCATCCTCGACTCGCTCGCCCTGGCCCACCGCCGGGCGATCACCCAGGCCCAGGAACTGGCCGACCACCCCGTCGACGTCGTACACATCGTCGGCGGCGGCACGCGCAACGCCCTGCTGTGCCAACTGACTGCGGACGCCTGCGGCCTCCCGGTGGTGGCGGGCCCGACGGAGGCCGCGGCCCTGGGCAACGTACTCGTACAGGCCCGAGCCCACGGCCTGGTCGGCGACCGCACCTCGATGCGCGAACTACTGGCCCGCACGCAGCAGTTGACCCGCTACGAACCGCGGGACTCCACAGCGGCATGGCAAACAGCCGAGGCCAGGCTCGCGGACCGATGACGCCGATGCCACCGATGCCGCCGATGACAAGAAATCTCGCCCCAGCAGAGGCGCCCCAAAGGGGCGCGGGGAACTGCGCGCCCAGCCACGAACAACCTGCGGCCCCGAACGACGCTTCCAGGAATCGGCGGCCCGGAAACGGCACCCCACG
Source organism: Streptomyces sp. NPDC050988 (assembly GCF_044456225.1). Taxonomy (NCBI): domain Bacteria; kingdom Bacillati; phylum Actinomycetota; class Actinomycetes; order Kitasatosporales; family Streptomycetaceae; genus Streptomyces; species Streptomyces sp. NPDC050988. Next base: position 430,401 of record NZ_JBITFQ010000001.1, read on the forward strand.
CGGAGGGCAACCTCATTCCCAGCCAAGCCAGCGCCGCGTACTGTGCACTCATCCGATGATCGACCCCAAGGAGCCGCGATGCGTGTCGCTCTGTTCCTGACCTGTGTCAACGACACGCTCTATCCGGACACCGGCCGTGCCGTGGTGAAACTGCTGACCAGGCTGGGCGTGGACGTCGACTTCCCGATGGCGCAGACGTGCTGCGGGCAGGCGCACTACAACACCGGCTACCGCCACCAGGCCGAGCCGATGGCCCGGCATTTCTCCGATGTCTTCGGTGGGTACGAAGCGATCGTGACCCCGTCGGGATCGTGCGGCGCGATGGTGCGGGAGCTGTATCCGCGGATGGGCGAGCGGGCGCGTGCCGAGGGCCGCGGGGACACCCTCGCGGCGACGCTCGCGCCGGTCGTGCCGAAGACGTACGAGCTCACCGAGTTCCTGGTGGACGTGCTCGGGGTGACGGACGTGGGCGCGTACTACCCGCACACCGTCACGTACCACCCCACCTGTCACGGGCTGCGGAGCCTCGGGCTCGACGACCGGCCGCGCCGACTGCTCCGGTCTGTCAAGGGACTTGAGCTGAAAGAGCTGCCCGGCGCGGACGAATGCTGTGGCTTCGGCGGCACGTTCGCCGTCAAGAACTCCGATGTTTCGGCGGCGATGGGTGCCGACAAGGTGCGCAACGCCGAGTCGACGGGTGCCGATGTGTTGTGCGCCGCCGACAACTCCTGCCTCATGCACATCGGCGGCACCATGACCCGGCTCAGGACGGACATGCGTCCTGTGCACATCGCGGAGATCCTGGCGAGCACGGAGGAGGAGCCCCACGCATGAGCGGGACGTTCGCCGGCACGAACAGCCACAGCGGAGAGGAGCCGGGCGCATGAGCGGTGGGACTTTCGTCGGAATGCCGTCCTTCCCGAAGGCCGCACACGAGGCCGTCCACAACCAGACCCTGCGCGGCAATCTGCGCCACGCCACCCACACCATCCGCGCCAAGCGCGCGAACGCGGTCGCGGAGGTCTCCGACTGGGCCGAGCTGCGCGAGGCCGGCAAGCAGATCAAGGACCACACGCTCCGTCATCTCGACCGGTACCTGGTCCAGTTGGAGGAGTCGGTCACGGCGGCCGGCGGCACCGTGCACTGGGCCGCCGACGCGGAAGAGGCCAACCGGATCGTGACATACCTCGTCAAGGCGACGGGCGAGAGCGAGGTCGTCAAGGTCAAGTCGATGGCCACGCAGGAGATCGGTCTCAACGAGGCGCTCGAAGCCGAGGGCATCCACGCCTACGAGACCGATCTCGCCGAGCTGATCGTGCAGTTGGGCAAGGACCGGCCCTCCCACATCCTCGTCCCGGCCATCCACCGCAACCGCGGCGAGATCCGTGACATCTTCGCGCGCGAGATGAGCGAGTGGGGCCGCCCGGCGCCGGAGGGCCTGACCGACACCCCCGCCGAACTGGCGGAGGCCGCGCGCGTGCACCTGCGCGAGAAGTTCCTGCGCGCCAAGGTCGGCATCTCCGGCGCCAACTTCATGGTCGCCGAGACCGGCACACTGGTCGTCGTGGAGTCCGAGGGCAACGGCCGGATGTGCCTGACCCTCCCCGAGACGCTGATCTCGGTCGTCGGCATCGAGAAGATCGTGCCGACCTGGCAGGACCTGGAGGTCTTCCTCCAGACGCTCCCCCGCTCCTCCACGGCCGAGCGCATGAACCCGTACACCTCCACCTGGACGGGCACGACAGACTCCGAGACGGCTGACGGTCCCCAGACCTTCCACCTGGTCCTCATCGACAACGGCCGCACCGACACGCTCGCCGACGAGGTCGGCCGCCAGGCCCTGCGCTGCATCCGCTGCTCGGCGTGCCTCAACGTCTGCCCGGTGTACGAGCGGGCGGGCGGTCACGCGTACGGCTCGGTCTACCCGGGCCCGATCGGCGCGATCCTCAGCCCCCAACTCCGGGGCACACAGAGCGAGATCGACGCCTCGCTCCCGTACGCGTCCTCGCTGTGCGGTGCCTGCTACGACGTGTGCCCGGTGGCCATCGACATCCCGGAGGTGCTGGTGCATCTGCGGGAGCGGGTCGTCGAGGGCGGTGTCGTGACCCGGGGCGGCGCCAAGGTCGTGCTCAAGCCCGCGAAGGGGCATGCCGCCGAGCGGGCGGCGATGCGCGCGGCGCGGTGGGCCTTCGGTCACCCGGGCGCGCTGCGCACCGGCCAGCGGCTCGCGTCCCGGACCCGCCGCTTCCATCCGCGGACGCTGCCCGGGCCCGGCAAGGCGTGGAGCGAGACCCGGGCGCTGCCGACGGTTCCGGCGGAGCCGTTCCGCGACTGGTGGCAGCGGACGCATGGCGGAAAGGACACGTCGAAGTGAGCAGCAGGGATCTGATCCTGGCCCGGGTGCGGCGCGCGCTGGCGGACGTGCCACGGGACGACACGCCGTACGACCAGGCCTTCGAGCGCGGGTATCTGCGCGAGCACGGGGACCGGAGTGTCGCGGAAACGGTGGATCTGCTCGCGGAGAACCTGGCGGACTACCGGGCGCAGGTGCACCGCTGTGCGGCCGATGGGCTGGCGGCGACGATCGCGGGGCTGCTGGCCGAGCGGGGTTCGACGTCGGTCGTCGTACCGACGGGCCTCGACCCGGAGTGGCTCGCGGCCACCGACGTGATGCGGGTTCCGGACCGGCTCGACAGCACCCCGGCCGAACTGGACCGCGTGGACAGTGTCGTCACCGCGTGCGCGGTCGCGATCGCCGAGACCGGCACCATCGTCCTGGACGGCGGCCCGGACCAGGGCCGCCGCCGGATCACCCTGGTGCCGGACCACCACATCTGTGTCGTACGCGTCCCCGACCAGGTCGTGTCCTCCGTGCCCCCGGGTCTGGAGCGCCTCGACCCGGCCCGTCCGCTGACCTGGATCTCCGGGCCGTCCGCCACCAGTGACATCGAACTCGACCGGGTCGAGGGGGTGCACGGGCCGCGCACCCTTGAGGTGGTGCTGGTGAGCGGAGAGTGACGGACGCGGTTAGCGTGAGGCCATGATCCGGTTCGAGCAGGTCACCAAGCGCTATCCGGACGGCACGACGGCCGTGGACGGCCTCTCGTTCGAGGTGTCCGAGGGCGAACTCGTCACGCTCGTGGGCCCGTCCGGCTGCGGCAAGACGACGACCATGATGATGGTGAACCGCCTCATCGAGCCGACGTCCGGCCGGATCCTCGTGGACGGCGAGGACATCGCGGCGGTGGACCCCGTGAAGCTCAGGCGCCGGATCGGGTACGTCATCCAGCAGGTGGGCCTCTTCCCGCACCGCACGGTCCTCGACAACACGGCGACCGTGCCGACACTCGTGGGCTGGAAGAAGGCGAAGGCCAGGGCGCGGGCGGCCGAGCTGCTCGACCTGGTCGGTCTGGACCCGAAGACGTTCGGCTCGCGCTATCCGGACCAGCTGTCGGGCGGTCAGCGCCAGCGTGTCGGCGTGGCGCGGGCCCTCGCCGCCGACCCGCCCGTGCTGCTCATGGACGAACCGTTCGGCGCGGTCGACCCCGTGGTGCGCGAGCAGTTGCAGGACGAGTTCCTGCGGATGCAGGCCACCGTGCGCAAGACGGTCCTGCTGGTCACGCACGACATCGAGGAGGCCGTCCGGCTCGGCGACCGCATCGCGGTGTACGGGCAGGGGCGCATCGAGCAGTTCGACACGCCCGGGGCGGTGCTGGGCACCCCGGCGACTCCGTACGTGGCCGAGTTCGTGGGCGCCGACCGGGGCCTGAAGCGGCTGTCGGTGACCGAGATCGAGCCCGCCGACCTGGAGCAGCCGCCGGTCGCGCGCCTCGACGAGCCGGCCGAGCGGGCCGCCGCCCGGCTGAACACGGAGGGCGCCCGCTGGGCCGTCGTCCTGGACTCCGACGACGAGTTGCACGGCTGGGTCGGCGTCGACGAGCTCGCCGCGGGCGGCACGGTCGGCGACCTCGCCCACCGCATGAACTCCTGGGTACCGGTGGGCGCCCCGCTGAAACAGGCCTTCGGTGTGATGCTCCAGCACGACGCCGGGTGGGTCGCCGTGCTGGAGGGCGCGCGATTCCTCGGCGTACTGACTCCCGCGAAGCTGCACGAGGCGCTGCGACGGTCGGTGGACGCGGACGCCCTGGGCGTGGCGCGGGGCCAGGTGGAGTTCGACTCGGTGGCGGACGCCTAGGGAGCTTTCCCCGGGCTCGTCCCGGTGCTCACTTCAGCAGGCCCTTGTCCTCCAAGTACGTGCGCGCCACGTCCTCCGGCAGGCGGCGCCAGCTGTCGACCTGCTCGTTCATGGACGCCAGATCGGCGGTGGTGAGTACGTCGTTGAGCCTGTCCAGTGCCCCGGTCGCGCCCTCGCTGCCCGCCCGGGAGCGGTTCACGACCGGCACGATGTAGTCGGCGTTCTGCAGATCCTTGTCGTCCGCGAGCAGGACGAGTCCGAACTCGTCGAGCGTCGCGTCCGTCGTGGTGGTGAGCACCATCTGGTCCTGACCGTTCTGCACGGCCCGTTTCGCCTGCGTGGTACCGACGCCCTTTGGGTCCACACCGGTGACGTCGATGCCGTACGTCTTCCTCAACCCCGGTTCGCAATAGGGGCGTTGTACGCACTCGTCGCCCGCCGCGAGCCGCACTTCGAGGTCGGACCTGCCGAGGTCGCTCAGGGTCTTGAGGTCGTGCTGCCGTGCGTACGCGGCGGTCACCGCGAAGGCGTTCTGGTCGACCGCCAGACCGGGGTCGAGGACGGTGAGCCCTCGCGGGGTGGCCAGCTTTCGCAGCGCCGTCATCGTGGCCTTCAGGTCGGGCGAGCCGACGGCCGGCGCGTCCGCCCCGTTGGTCTTGGCGTTGAGCCAGTCGGCGAAGGTCGCCGCGTACTCGGCGACGACGTCGATCTGCCCCGACTCCAGGGCGGGTTCGTACAGTTCGCGGTTGGCGACGGTGAGCGTCGACGTCTTGTAGCCGGACTCGTTCAGCAGCAGCCCGTACATGGTGGCGAGCAGATCGCTCTCGGTGAAGCCTGCCGAGCCGATGGTCAGATGCTTGCTGTCGCCGGGCGGCTCCGTGACCTCGCCCTGGGTCTCCAGGGACGGGCCGGAGGCGCAGCCGGTCAACAGGAGCAGGCCCGCCAGTGCGGCGCGCCGCCTCATCGCGCGCCCCTCTTGGGTGCCAGTCGCTCGGCCACCTCGAAGACCCCTTCGACGAACAGCGCGAAGACGGCCACGAGGACGGCTCCGGCGACGACCTGGGGCGTACTCGCGAGGTTGAACCCGGCCGTGATGATGCGTCCGAGCCCGCCACCGCCCGCGAGCGCGGCGATCGTGGCGGTGGCGACGAGCTGGACGGCCGCGATGCGCACCCCGTTGAGGATCATCGGCATCGCGAGCGGCACCTCGATCTGCCACAGCATCTGTCGCCCGGTCATGCCCATCCCTCGCGAGGCCCGCACGACATCACGGTCGACCTCGCGCATCCCGACGTACGCGTTGGTGAGCAGCGGTGGCACGGCGAACAGGACGAGCGCGACGACCGTCGGGCCCTCGCCCCACTTGCCGATGGGGGTGAGGAGCAGCAGGACCAGGACGGCGAAGGTGGGGATCGCGCGGCCGACGTTCGAGATGTTGACGGCGAGTGCGCCGCCCTTGCCGAGGTGGCCGAGGACGAGGGCGACCGGCAGCGCGATCAGACAGCTGATGACGAGGCAGACCACGGTCAGCACGAGGTGCTGGGTGAGCCGGTGCCAGACGCCGTCGCCGCCCGCCCAGTTCGCGGAGTCGGTGAGCCAGTCCCAGGCGTCGGCCAGTGTGTTCACCCCCGGGCCGCCCGGGTCCACGGGGTGATCAGCCACTGCACACCGAGCAGCAGCAGATCGGCGACGACCGCGATGACGACACAGAGCACGGACGCGGTGAGGACCTGCGCCTTGAAGAAGGTGTTCATGCCCGAGTAGATGAGGTTGCCGAGCCCTCCGAAGCCGACGATCGCGCCGACCGTGGCCAGCGACACCGCCGAGACGGTGGCGATCCGCAGCCCGGCCATGGCGGCGGGCAGGGCGAGCGGCAGCTCCACGGTGAGCAGCAGACGGATGGGCCCGTATCCCATGCCGCGGGCCGCCTGCCGGGTCTCCTCGGGCACGGCCCGCAGTCCGGCCAGGATGTTCCGTACGAGCAGGGTCAGCGAATACAGGACGAGACCGGCCACCACGAGGGCCTCCGACAGCCCGTAGACCGGCAGGAGCAGCGAGAACATGGCGAGCGAGGGGATCGTGTAGAGGATCGTCGTCACGGCGAGCACCGGGCCCGCCGCCCAGCCCCAGCGGCGCGCCAGCACGGCCAGTGGCACGGCGAAAGCCAGCCCGATGAGGACGGAGAGCGCCGTCAGCTGGAGGTGCTGGCCGACCGCGTCGAGGAGGATGTCGCGGCGGGTGCTGAGGTATTCACCGCAGATCCACTCGTTGCGCGCAAGGCAGTCGTCCGGGGGCGCGGTCACGGCTCCATTCCAGCCGCGCGGGCGCCGGGTGGCGCGTATTGATCGCCCGTACGGGGGCGTTGAACGGGTTTCGCGTGATCCCCGTACTTCAGGGGCAGCGGGCCCGACCCGTCTGCCGTGCTAGGAGGACCCGACCCATGACCGCACACCGCACCGCCGCCCTCCTCGGGACGGCCCCGCTCCTGCTCGCGGTGTGGGCCGCCGGGCCCGCCGCCGCGCACGGCGCGCCGACGGACCCCGTGAGCCGGGTGGTGGCCTGCTCCCCCGGCGGTCAGCAGTCGCAGTCGGCGGCGTGCCGGGCGGCCACCTCCTCCGGGATCGCGGCCTTCGACAATCTGCGCCTCGCGGGCGTCAACGGCCGGGACCGCCAGGTCGTCCCCGACGGCAAGCTGTGCAGCGGGGGCATCGCCGCCTACCGGGGCCTCGATCTGGCCCGCGCCGACTGGCCGTCGACCAGACTGACCGGCGGGTCGAACATGACGCTCACCTACCGGTCGACGATTCCGCACACGGGCTCGTTCAAGCTCTTCCTGACCAAGGAGGGCTACGACCCGACGAAGCCCCTGACCTGGTCCGACCTGCCGACGCAGCCCTTCGCCACGGCGACCGACCCGGCGCTCGTGAACGGCGCCTACCGGATCAGGGCCAAGCTGCCGTCCGACCGCACCGGACGCCATCTGCTCTACACGATCTGGCAGAACACGAGCACGCCGGACACGTACTACTCGTGCTCGGACGTGGTCTTCCCGGCGGCGAAGGAGAAGGAGACGGAGGGGGCCGGCGGGTCCGCGTCGAACGAGCCCGCGGCGACACCGACGAAGGCCGCCCCCACCAAGACCGCGGCGACTCCCACGCCGGCGGAGTCCCCGGCCGAGGCCACCAGCGCCCCCGTGGAACCGTCGGTCACCGTGACCGACGCGCCCGGCGAGGCGGTCTCCTCGCCCGACTCCGACGACGACAGCCAGGCCCTGGCCCTGCCTCTCGTCGCGGGCGGCGCGGCCGGACTGCTGATCACGGCGGGCGCGGCGTTCACCCTGCGCCGCCGCCGGTGAGCAGCGCGAAAAGCGTGACTGATAGCCTGCGCGTTCTTTAGTTATAAAAAGGAACCATCGCGTGGGAGACGTACGTGCGGACCTGGCGGAGTTGTCTGGAATCGGCAGGAGCGCACCAGGGCGCTCTGCGTGACGACTACATGAAGGTCGCGCGTTTCATGCAGCGCCGTGAGCCGGCCGGCTATCTGGCGGTGCGGCTGCTGGTCCCCGCCTCCCATCAGCCCCATGTGCTGGCCGGGTACGCGTTCGCGGCGTTCACCGACGACGTCTGCGACCGGGGGACGGTCCAGGAACGCACGCGGCACTACGACACGTGGGCGGAGCAGGTGCGTACGGCGCTGAGTACGGGAAGCGCCGGGCATCCCCTCCTGCGGGCGTTCCTGCACACCGCGGCGGAGCGTGAACTGCCGCGCCGCTGGGTCGACTCGTACCTGGAGGGTGCGCGGATCGACCTCGACTTCTCCGGGTTCGAGACCGAGGCCGACTACCAGCGCTATGTGGAACAGCTCACCTGGCCGTTCCTGATGATCACGTCGGGGCTGGCCCATCTCGGGGGCGGAAGCGCCGAGTTCGCCGCTTCCTGCCGGCTGTTCGCCGACGCCGCCCAGCGCACGGACATCCTCACCGACCTGTCGGAGGACCTGCGCGGCGGACGGCTGTATCTGCCCCTCAGCGATCTCGACCGGCACGGCATCACGCGCGCCGACCTCGAAAAAGGGCGCGACCTGCCCGGAGTCCGCGCGCTGGTCGCGGCCACCGTCGAGGCGGCGCGCGCCACGCTCCACGAGGCCACCGTGCTCCTGGAGCACTGCTCCGAGGAGCACCGGCGGCTGATGCGTTTCATCCTGGACCTGCACCACCAGCGACTGGCGTCGGTGACGGCCCGCGGCGCCTCGGTCGCCCGCCGTCCGGTACGCGACCGTCCGGTGGCGTGCCTTCGGCTGCTGGCCGGGCGCCCGGCACGGCATCCGGTCCACGCCGCGGGATGAGGCGGCCGGGGTGAGCGGGCGCGAGCGAGTGAAGCGTCAACTGGCCGTCGGGCGGGGCACATTGCCGTTGCCGCCCGACCAGCCGCTGATGCCCGTGTACGTGGTCCTGCCCCACGGGACGGTGCTGGTGACCGACGGCCCGTACGGCGTCAGGCGCTCGCCCAGCCGGAGCATGCGCGTCTGAAGGGCCCGCCGGTTGATCGGGCCCGGGCCGCACCCGGTCAACCCGGGCCCGGCGCTTCGAGCGGCGGCCCGTCCCGCTGGTCCGGCGTGACGTCCCGACCGACGGGCACCATCGGCTCTCCGCTCAGTTCATGACTCCACAGCACATCACTGACGCGCTTCACCGCGGCCGTCAGATGCCGCCGGTAGGTGCTGAAGGACATCCCCAGGCGTCTGGCCACCGCCTCCTGGGTGGGCGCGGCCTTGCTGTACGTGGTCATGACGACGCGGTGTCGTTTCTCCCCTCCGCGCTCGGCCAGCACGGTGTCGATGGCGCACAGCAGGACGTCGTGAAGGCTCTGGCCGTGCGCCGCGACCAGGCGGCTGCGGCTGAGGGGGTTGGCCGCGAGTTCGTTGGGCCACCACAGCGCGCGCAGGGCGTCCCGCACCGCGGTGTCGAACTCCCGCCGGGACAGCACGACGTAGTCCGTCCCTTCCCGCGGAGTTCCGCCCGGGGCCGAAGGCGCCAACTCACAGGTGGCGTCGACCGGATGGGTGCCGGTGCCGACATCGATGCCGGCGCCGGCCAGCAGGGCCTTGTTCTTCTCCACCATCCAGGCCAGGGCGGGCCGGGTACGCCAGTCGTGGGCGAACAGACGGTATCCGTGGTCGCCGACCACGGGTCTGGCGTCGGTCGGCAGCATGTCGCTGCGTTCGAGAAAATCGTTCCAGAAGCCGTCGTCCCGCATCACGGCAAACGACCACGCGAGATCGTCGGACCGGACGATCTCCCCGATCACCCGCCACTGGATCAGGTTCATGGAGGCCGAAGGCCGCTGGTACGCCTGCGGGTCGACATGGAATCGCGCGACGGCAATGCGCTCCCCCGCTCGCAACGGCCCGGCCGTACGCACATGGGCCCAGGCGGCGGCCACCACCGGATCGACGTCCTCCCCCTCCGGCTCGGCGAGTTGCAGCCAGGCGGAGAGAGCAACGATGTCGTCGGTGCCGGTCGACCGGTACACGACGAACGCCTCGGGCTGCCGGTCCAGCCAGAACCGGGCGAGCGCGGCGGACTCGGGGCCCTCCGCCTCGTGGACCAGTTCCACCACGCGTCTCTCGTCGGCGGGAGTGCACGGGAGTTCCCGCACCAGGCCGTGGGAGTGCCACTCGAAGGCCTGCGCGAGGTGGCCGAGGGTTCGGTGCAGGTACACGAGTGCCTGCATCGCCGGGAGGATCTGCGCGGCGGACGCCTCCCGGACCCGGCCGAGCAGGTACTCGTACATCCGTCGGCGCAGGGCGGCGAACCCGTCCGGGTCGCGCCAGCGCAGGTCGGCTGCCAGTACCTCGCGCACCACGTCGTGCGGAAAGAGCCCCGCCGGGGTGGATTCGATGAAGGGCTGGGTGCGCAGCCAGGCGAACAGCTCGGGGGCGCGCTCGCCCATCATCGCCCTCAGAAGGGCCTCGGAGGTGACGTCGGCCTGGGCGCAGACCTCCAGGGCTGTGCGGTGTGCGGGGCTCGGCGGATCGCCGACGAGTCGTGGCAGCAGCGTCGCGATCACGTCCCGGCCGGGTGCCCAGTCTGCCGCCCGGGCCGTACCGTCCGCGTCCTGCCGCACGACGAGAGCGGCGGCCAGGGACAGGGCCAGCGGATTGCCGCCGGTGAAGGACAGCAGCGCGTGGTGTGCCCCGTCCGGGACGCCGCGTACCCGCAGGAAGGTGGCGGCGTCGCCCCGGGCCAGGTTCCGCAGCGGTACGACGTGCATCAGGTCCGCCCATCCCGGGTCGGCGACCCAGCGCGGATCGGGGGCCGAGCGCCCGGCGACCACCGCGACCGTGCCCAGCGGCAGCCGCGGCAGGAAGTGCTCCCACAACCAGTGCTCCAGGCCCTGGCAGTGCTCGAACGCGTCGACCAGGAGCACCGATCCGGGCTCGCCGATCGCCTTTCCCACGGCCTGCTCGAAGTCGTCGGGCGTCGCCGGAACCGTACGGCCGTCGACCTCGACGACCAGCCGTCCCGCCTCCCGCGCCTCCAGCGCGAACCGCCTCAGCAGCGTGGACTTGCCGATCCCGCCGGGCCCGTGCAGATACAGCACCGGAGAACCGTGGGGGTCCCCCGCCAACGCGGACCGGAACATCGCCCGTTCCGCCGCCCGCCCGACGAACGCCCGGTCCCGCGCCGCGACCACGAGGTCACCTAACGAGCCGCCGTCCCCCATACCCCTGAGCCCCTCATGAACCGAACCGAACCTTTCATGACCGGTCACATTACGGCGTTCGCCGCAAGGCAGTTGAAGGGTTGGGGCACGCGTCGCCGTGAGTTTGGTTCACGGCCGGAGAGGGATCGGTTCAGTCATGTCCTGGGTGCCGATGACGGACAGGAGCCGCAGTTGCTCGGCGGCGCGGCTGCCGGGCGGGGCCGTGAACCAGAGGAGGCGCTGGCGGCCGTCCTCGCTGAAGAGGGTGAGGCACTCGACCTCGATGACGCCGAGGCCGGGGTGGACGATGCGTTTGTGGTCGTTCCTGCGCAGGCCGACGTCGTGGGTGTCCCACAGCTCCGTGAACTCCGTACTGCGTCGGCGTAGTTCGCGAATCATCCGGGTCACCTCGGCGTCGCGGCCCCGTCGGGCGGCGACCACCTGAAGGTCCGCCACGAAGGCGCGGGACTGGCGGGGGTGGTCCGGGGCCGGATAGATGGAGCGGGCCGCGGGGTCGGTGAACCAGCGGAAGACGAAGCCGGCCGCCGGTCCGCGGACGGCCGGAGGGCGGCCGATCAGGGCAGCGGCCGCCTCGTTCTGGACGAGCGTCTCGTGGAGGTCGGTGATGACCTGCGCGGGCGTACCGGTGAGCTGGTCGAGGAGGCGGAGGAGCGCCGGCTGGACATGGGCGGCGGGACCGTGCGCGGCCGGGGGGACTCGCCGGTCCGCGAGGTGGTAGAGGTGGTCGCGCTCGTCGCCGGCCAGCCGCAGAGCGCGGGCGAGAGCTGCCAGGGTCTGCTCCGAGGGCTGGGCGCCGCGCCCCTGCTCCAGTTCGGTGTAGTAGTCCGCCGACAGGCCCGCCAGCTGGGCGACCTCCTCCCGGCGCAGCCCCGGTACGCGCCTGCGGGGGCCGACCGGCAGCCCCACATCACCCGGCTTCACACGATCGCGCCGGGACTTCAGGAATGCCGCCAGTTCGGGAAACGTCACCCCGCCATCCTCACTCGCGCGCGGATCCGGAGCCAGGGGATGCCGACCCCAGGGTGGAGACAGCCCTGGTTGACGCGGGAAGGGCCGTCGATGGTGGACCTCGGGCGCCCGCGGAGAAAGCCGCGGAACAGCGCTCGCCGATACCGCAGACACCTCAGCAAGGAGCCATCGCCATCATGTCCATTCCGAATGCCCACCCCCGCGTCGCCGTCGTCACCGGCGGCTCACGCGGCATCGGCCGCCGGGCCGTGGCGCGCCTGGCGTCCGACGGGTTCGCGGTCGTGGCCGGCTACTCGGGCAACGCGGACCTCGCCGAAGCCGCGGTCAACGAGGTCACCGCCGCCGGCGGCCGGGCCGTCGCCGTACGCGGGGACGTCGCCGACGAGGACGACATGTCCGCGCTGTTCGACTTGGCCGAGTCCACGTACGGCGGTGTCGACGTGGTCGTCCACGCGGCGGGCCGGGCCCACACGGCGGCCGTCGTCGACCTGGACCTGGCGGATCTGGACGCGCTGCACCGCACCAACATCCGCGGCACGTTCGTCGTCGCCCAGCAGGCCGCCCGGCGGCTCCGGCCTGGCGGCACCATCATCACCTTCTCCACGTCCGTCGTCGGTCTCGCGTTTCCCACGTACGGGGCCTACAGCGCGAGCAAGGGAGCGGTGGAGGCGCTGACGATGATCCTCGCCCGCGAACTGCGCGGCCGGGACGTGACGGTGAACGCCGTCGCCCCCGGTCCCACCGCGACCGACCTGTTCCTCGACGGCAAGGACGAGGAGACCGTCGCCCGGCTGGCCGCGCAGCCTCCGCTGGAACGCCTCGGCACGCCTGCCGACATCGCCGAGGCCGTCGCGTTCCTCGCCTCCCCGGCCGGCCACTGGATCAACGGACAGGTCGTCCGGGCCAACGGCGGCATCGTCTGACGGCCGCCCCTCCGGCGCCACCAATACCGATAACAGTCAGCAACCATCAGCAATCGCAGGAATGAGATCGAACATGCCGTTCGCGAACTTCAAGGTGCCCGCCGACACCCTCACCGAGAAGCAGAAGGAGCAGATCATCACCCGCACCACCGAGCTCTATGTCGAGATCTACGGCGAACGCGCCCGCGCCACCACCCTCGTACTGGTCGAGGAGGTCACCGACGGCGGGTGGGGAATCGGCGGCGACGTACTGACGCTCGCCAAGCTCCAGGCACCGGCGCGGGACTGATCTCCGCGCCGGCACCACATCGGCTCCGCGTCGGCGTCGGCGTCAGGTCGCGGTCGCCGCTGCCGCAGCCCGTCCCGCCGCACGGCCGGAGAACAGGCAGCCGCCGAGGAACGTGCCCTCCAAGGAGCGGTATCCGTGGACGCCGCCTCCGCCGAATCCCGACACCTCACCGGCCGCGTACAGACCGGGTACGGCTTCGCCGGCCGCGTTCAAGACGCGGCCGGAGAGGTCGGTCTGGAGGCCGCCGAGGGTCTTGCGGGTGAGGATGTTGAGGCGTACGGCGATCAGCGGGCCGGCACTGCTGTCCATGATCTTGTGGGCGGCGGCCGTGCGGCTGAGGGTGTCCCCCGGGTAGGAGAGGGCGTTGCGGATGCCCATGACCTGGGCGTCCTTGGAGTAGGGGTTGTCCATCTCCCGGTCGCGCGCGTCGATCTGCCGCTGGAGGTCGTTCAGGTCGATCAGGCCGTCCCCGGTCAGCTTGTTCATGCCGCGGACGAGTTCGGACAGGGTCGTGGCGACGACGAAGTCCACGCCGTTCTTCTTGAACTTCTCGATCGGCTCAGGGGTCTGCCAGATGCGTGAGAGGAGCATCCAGATGTTCTTCTCGGTGAGGTCCGGGTTCTGCTCGGAGCCGGAGAGCGCGAACTCCTTGGCGATGATCTTCTGGGTGGTCACGAACCAGGAGTAGTCGTACCCGGTGTCGGTGATCGACTTGAGCGTGTGGAGGGTGTCGTAGCCCGGCATGTCGGGTGCGCTGAAGCGCTTACCGGTGGCGTCGAACCACATGGACGACGGGCCGGGCAGGATGCGGATGCCGTGGCCCGGCCAGATCGGGTCGTAGTTCCGGAGGCCCTCGGTGTAGTGCCACATGCGATCCGGGTTGACGATCCGGCCGCCCGCCTTCTCGGTGATCGCGAGCATGCGGCCGTCCACGTGGGCCGGCACTCCGGTGATCATGGTCTTGGGTGGGGTGCCGAGACGGGCCGGCCAGTTCTGCCGTACGAGATCGTGGTTGGCGCCGATGCCGCCGGAGGTGACGATCACGACCGGGGCGCGCAGCTCGAACTCTCCGACGACCGTGCGGGAGCTGGGCTTGCCGCGGGCGGCGCTGCTCGGCTCCAGGATCGCGCCGCGTACGCCGGTGACGGCACCGCCCGTGGTCACCAGCCCGTCGACGCGGTGGCGGAACTTGAAGGTCACCTTCCCGCTCTCGACCGCGGCCCGCACCTTCTTCTCGAACGGCTCGACGACCGCCGGTCCCGTGCCCCACGTGACGTGGAAGCGGGGCACGGAGTTGCCGTGCCCGTCCGCGAGACCGCCGCCCCGCTCGGCCCAGCCGACGATCGGGAACCACTGCATCCCGAGACCGGCGAGCCAGGAGCGCTTCTCACCGGACGCGAAGTCCACGTACGCCTCGGCCCACTTGTGGGCCCAGTGGTCCTGGCCCTTCGGGTCGGTGATCCCACGGTCGAAGCCTGCCGTGCCCAGCCAGTCCTGCCAGGCCAGCTCCTGGGTGTCCTTGATGCCCATGAGTCTCTGCTCGTCGGAGTTGACGAGGAACAGACCGCCGAACGACCAGAACGCCTGGCCGCCGAGGTTCGACTCCGGTTCCTGGTCCAGGAGCAGTACCTTGCGGCCCGCCGCGGCAAGCTCCGCCGTGGCGACAAGACCGGCGAGCCCGCCACCGACGACGATCGCGTCCGCGTCCGACGACGAGGCGGCGAAGGCGGATCCGGCCGACTGGGCCAGCGCGGCGCCGGCGAGCGTGCCGCCCGCCACCGTCAGGGCACGGCGGCGCGTTATGGCAGCCGTGGCTGCTGAATTCTCCATGGGGTGCCTTCCGGAGGAGGTGCGGAGGGGGGTGCGGAGGGGGCGGGAGACGCCAAAGATGCCGCTGCGACGGCAAGGTGTTACCGACGGTAGCCCAAGTGATCGCACGCGCGCCAGAGTGGTGCAGCGTGAACTCCCCCTGGAGTCATGGGCGTTGACCGCACCCGACCGACTCCCTCCACCCGCGGGCGCCCGCCCCGCTCGACGACCAGGGCGACCAGCGCCTCACTCGCGGGATCACCCTCGGCATCCGCGACGCCCGCCGCCACGCGGCCACGCCGTCACGCCGTCACGCCGTCACGCCGTCACGCCGTCAGCCCATTGAGCGCCGTGCTGTTGCCGGTGCCGGTCACGGCGGAGAGTCTGGTTCCGAAGGCGGCACACCGGTGGCGACAAGGAGATCCGTCGATGACGACTTGGCCGAATGACGAACTCGCCCGGATCGAGCACGCCGAGGAACTGCGCGTCGTCTCCCTGCGTCGCGACGGATCGCCGGGCAGCTGGCGGACCATCTGGGTCGTCCGCGTCGGCGACGACATCTGCGTACGGTCCGTCAACGGGCCGACGGCCGCCTGGTACCGGGGCACCCGTGCCCGGCTGCAGGGCCGCATCCAGGCCGGCGGCCTGGACAAGGACGTGACCTTCGTCGACGCCGATCCCGCCCTCAACGACGAGGTCGACGCCGCCTACCGCGCCAAGTACGGCCACTACGCCGCGAACATCATCAAGGCCATCACCGGCCCCGAGGCGACCTCCACCACGATGCGGCTCCTCCCCCGCCCGGCGGAGTCCGCCGCCTAGGCCACAGAGTTCGCTGCCTGGGCCACGAGGTCCGCCGCCCGGGTCACCGACCGCCGTCGGTCAGGAGTCGAGGTCGTCGGCGAAGTGCCGGAACCCGTGCCGCTCCTGGTGGATCCCCCACAAGGTGTCCGCGAGCACGGCCGGGTCCTTCCTGTGGTGTCCGGCGATGATCGCGCCGGGGACGATCAGCTGGGCGACATGGATGCCCTCGCCACCGAGCGCGTCGTGCAGCAGATGGCCGTACGCGCTCTCCGCGGCGAAGGCGATGGACGTGCCGGCGCGGTCGGGGTGGGGGACGACCGCGGTGCCGCCGTTGACGAAGAGGACCGTGCCGCGGCCCAGAGCGCGCATACCGGGGAGCACCTGCTGTACGGCGACGACGGGCCCGTAGACGGAGAACTCGACCGGGCCGGTGAGGTCGGCGTGGGTGGTTTCCAGGACCGGCAGCATGAAGTCCCGTTGCGGGACCGGGCTGTACTGCAGGACCTCGACCGGCCCCAGAGTCGAGTTCGCCGCGTCGAGGGCGGCGGCGAGGGCCTTCGGGTCCCGTACGTCGGCGGCGAAGCCACGGGCCGTGACGCCCTCCCGGCCCAGCTCGGCGGCGAGGGCGTTCGTCCGCTCGTGGTCGCGGGCGACGAGCGCGACGTCGAAGCCCTCACGCCCGAAGCGCCGGGCGACGGCCACCCCCAGTCCAGGTCCGGCTCCGACGATGGCGATGCTGGTCACGGTCTTCCTCGATCTCCGGGTTCGGGTCGGCGTGGGGACGTCACTCCTGCTCAACGCCCTGTGAACCGTGGGCCGGAGTCGTCCTCGGCCTTGCGGCGCAGCAGCGCCGAGAGGTGGTGCTGCATGGACTGGCCGACCGCTTCCAGGTCGTGGTCGAACGTGAGCGTGTCGTCGTCGGTCAGGGTGTAGCGGCGGTGGGTGGCGTCGACCTTCTTGGCGGTGGGAGCGAGAGCCACCTGGTGGGTGGAGAGGTCGACCGTCTTGTCGGCCGCGTGACCGACCATGATCTCGGCGATGCCGGTGGGCTGGGTGATCAGTGCCTCCACGCGGCCGTCGGGCTGCAGCCGCCACCAGCCGCTCTCCCGGGCCGACGGGCGCAGCGGGGCGTCATCGGCGCCGAGCAGCCAGGCCCTGGCCTCGTAACGCAGGAAGGGACGGCCGTCATGGCTGAAGGTCACCTCCTGCGCGTACGCGAAGTCCTCGGTGAGCGTCGGGTACTGGCCCCGACCCCGGCCGTGCCAGGAACCCAGGAGGCCGAGGACGGGTTCGAGGAGCGCGTGCGGCGTCGGCGTCCCGTCCGGCTGATGGCCGTCTGGGTACGGGTGCTCGGGTGCGGGGTCGAACACGGTGTGCGCTCCTGGGGTCGGTGGCGGTTCCGGTGCCGACCGGAAGCCTAGGCCGTCGACCCGCCCGGCGCCCCGAAAGCGGTGGGGTGGCGCCGTAAACGCGCCGGGGTGGGCGCCGTTCGCACGACGCCCACCCCTACCGCTAACTTGCGGACTAGCTCTGACTAGCTAGACCCGCTGTTCGGACTCAGCTGCACCTGCGTCCGGTGTTGATGCACTGGACCATCTTGTTCTGCACCTTCTTGTCGAACACGTTGATGAAGTCGCCGTGGTCCGTGATCGGCTTGTGCGCCTGCTCGGGGAACCCGTCCAGGGAGAAGAACGGCCGGGTCTTCCCGTTGTCCTTCAGGCTGGGCGCGTCCACGTCGTACACCAGACGCTGAACCAGCTGCGGAATGGCCTTGAAGCCGGCCGGGCAGTTGCCCTTGGCGTCCGCGAAGGCCACGTGCGTACGGTGGTTGGCGCTGTCGATGTTGGTGCCGTCCCAGCAGCTCTGGAACTTGAAGGTGCGCACCACGTCCCGGCCCGACGGGCAGAGCGGGTACTTGTCCTTCAGCTGGACCTTGTTCTCGAAGCCCGTGCAGCTCCAGGAGGCGTTGGCGTTGGTCGGGCCGTTCGTGAACGCCTTGGCGTCACCGGTGATGATGCGCAGGAGCTGCGGCATCGCCACGACCTTGCCGCGCGGGCTGCCGACGAAGTCCAGCGTGGCCTGCTTGGCCGTCAGGATGCGGCCGGTGTTGCCTTCGGCTCCACCGCCAAGGCGGTCGGCGTCGAACTCCTTGGTGCCGTCCTGCAGACGCAGCACCGGCCAGTAGTAGGACGACTTGTCGCCCTTGTTCTTGCAGCTGGTGTTGGCCTTGAGGAAGTCCTGGTCGCTGGTGAAGGCGTCGTTGTCCTGGCTGCCGACGTAGTCGTGCACGTGGTGGGCGCCGTTGGTGACACCGGGGGCGACGATGACGTTGTCGCTGTTGTACAGCTTGTTGGCGTTCACCCCGCACTTGGTGACGAAGGTGCCCTTGGACGCCTTCGACGACTTGCGCGGTGTGCTCACGTTGGGCTTGACCTTGGTGATGTCCACGAAGTCGGCGGCGACGGGCCCGTTGCCCGCGGCGGGCTGGCCGGCGGCCGGAGAAGCGGGCTGGCCCGAGGCCGGCTGACCGGAGGCGGGCTGGCCGGAGGGCTGACCCGCGGCGGGCTGGTTGCCGGTGGAGCGCAACGTGCAGGGCGCCAGCGCCTCAAGACCCTGCGGCTTGGTGCCCACACGGCCGATGGCGATGACGATCCGGTCGATCGTGGCCTTCCGCTTGTCCTTCAGCGGATTCACGATCGCGTTCTGCGCGAAGTTGGCGTCCTGCTGAATCGCCTGCTGGGAGGTGGAGAGACGCTGGTAGGCCTCGGACACCTGCTTGTCGAGCAGGGCAAGCTCCCTGTCGACCTGGGTTCGGGCCTTGGCGGGCACCGCCTTCAACTGCTGGCCGACGTCGGGGCAGTCGATCGTGGAGGTTCCGGCCGCCAACGCCTGGTTCTGGGCCGTGCCCTTCGCTGCGCCGGTTTCGTCGGCAGAGGCGTAGATGTTGGCCGCGACGAGTCCGCCGGCCCCCATGGCCAGTGCCGCCGCAGCGCCCACCACCCGAACGGTGGTCTTCGACTTCTTTCGCGTGTTGCGTCTCATCAGGCCTCTCTGAACATCCTCGGAACCGGCGGGACTTCCGGTGTGGGCGAAGCTGTCCTTCGATACGGATGTGGTCACAGGATGTTCACTGAATTCTCAGATTCATAGTTTCCTCCACCCGCAATCCGGGCATAGGAGCCGGACTCGGGCGCCGGATCGGTCACCTTCTCCGCGAGCAGGCCACGACCTTCACGCGTTCGCCGCCGCGAGGACGGACCGCCGCTCGACACCCAAAAGGCGACAAACAGAATGGTGTCGCCGTCGTTGGGTGCTGACGACCAGTGAGGGCGAGCCGGTGGCCACCGAGCGCCTCATCAGCCTGGACCGCGGTGAAATGCCACGAGAACCCGATCGCGGTGCGGACCACCGTAGGAATCGGTGCGCAGGTTGGCGCTGGACGACAGGAACTGCGAGATCAAGTAGCCGTTCGCGCCGTGCAGTTCGACGCCGTCGAAGCCGGCGTCGACAGCTCGCCGGGCGGCTTCGGCGTACGAGCGGGCCTGCTCGGGCACCTCGGGGAGATCCAGGGCGCGAGGCGTCGGGGCGGGCCGCGGGCCCATCGGGGTGAACACGTCGCCCACGGCCGCGACGGCGGAGGGTCCGACCGGTTGGGCACCCCGGGCCAGCCATCACGACCCGGTTGGGCAGCTCCAGACCGCCGAGCCGGTAGCGGTCCATCAGCGTGGGCGCGCTGGTCTGCCGGTCATGCCGGAACTCCTTCGTATGGTGCAGGGACCGGGAACAGCGGGCCCGACACAGGTACGCTAGAACCTGACATCAATGTGAGAGGCAAGCCCTGAGTGAGAGAGCCGCCGGGAGGGTCGGACACGGATCGCCTCTTCCCGGAGCCCGCGAGCTTCTTCTGCAACGGCCACGGCGGCGACCGCCCGCTGCTCGCTGCCCGCTGAGGAGGTCCCCCACGCCTACCGGCGCGGCATGCTCCTCACCGCCGAGGACGCCTCCGGGTCCGGCGCCGCGCGCACCAAGAACGATCCCCCTAAAGCTCGAAGAACCCGCGAGCCGAGAGGCGACGGAGGACCCGCATGCTTGCGTCCTGGTACGACGAACAAGGCTCCGCGACCGATGTGCTCCGGGTCGGTGAGCTGCCAGACCCCGAGCCCGGGCCGGGCGAGGTCCGTGTCCGCGTCACCGTGTCGGGGGTGAACCCCGGGGACACCAAGAAGCGGCGCGGCTGGCTCGGTTCATCGATGCCGTACCCCCGGGTGATCCCTCACAGCGATGCCGCGGGCGTCGTCGACTCGGTGGGGGAAGGAGTCGACGCGCGCCGGGTCGGGCGGCGGGTGTGGGTGTACGGAGCGCAGTCCTACCGGGCGTTCGGCACCGCCGCCCAGTACACCGTCGTACCCGACGACCTGGCCGTATCCCTCCCCGACCACCTCACCGACGAACTCGGTGCCGGCCTCGGCATCCCCGGAGTCACCGCTCACCGCACCGTGTTCGCAGACGGCTCGGTCGACGGAAGACTCGTGCTCGTCCACGGCGTGCTCGGCGGGGTCGGCTCACTGGCCGCACAACTCGCGCGGTGGGGCGGGGCGACAGTGCTCGCCACCGTGCGGCACGGCAAGGATCTGGACCGGGTCGACCCCGCCGTCGTCTCGCACGCCGTCGCCCTCGACCAGGGCGACCCGGCGAAGGAGATCCGCGCGTACGCACCCGACGGCGTCCACCGCATCGTCGAGGTGGCCCTGTCCGACAACGCCGACCTGGACAGCGCGGTCGTCGCCATCGACGGAGTGATCGCCGCCTACGCCACCCGCACCGACCGCACCGAACTCCCCTTCTGGCCCCTGCTGTTCAACAACGTCACCCTGCGCCTGCTCGGCAGCGACGACTTCCCCGCCGAGGCGAAACGCCAGGCCGCCCGCGACCTCACCGCCGCAGCGGCGGTCGGCGCCCTCACCGTCGACGTCGGCCACCGCTACCCGCTGCAGGACATCGCCGAGGCCCACGAGCGGGTCGACGCGGGCGGCCGGGGACGGGTCCTGGTCACCGTCCCGCAGTGAATCCGCCCACGGTCGCCTGCCGATCTGGCTGTCCGAATACGCCCTCGTCGACTTCTCCCAGGGCACGCCGCGCTACCCCAGCGCAGCCTCAGCACCAGGACCAGGGCCGGGACCAGCCCGACCAGCCCGACCAGCCCGACCAGCCCGACCAGCCCGACCAGCCCGACCAGCCTCTACGACGGAACCACGCCGAACGCCGGCGGCAACGCCTACCGCGACGAGAACTGAACCAGTCATCGCCGAGCGGCCGGATCAGAGCGTTGACTCCGGGCCGGGACTCCTAGCCTGAACAGCACTCCTCGGCGGGCCGGTTGGCACGCGTCGGTCAGTTTGCTGCCGGGCAGTGCAATTTCAGTATGGAACCCCCCAGGTGTGGCTCCGAGCAGACCCTGCACCGCCGTTCCGACCACTCAGGCGGTGGTGCGATCCTGGGGCCTTCCGGTGCGTCGCTGGGGAGAGGATCCACCAGCGACAAGAAGCGGGCTCGGTCTCCCTCTCCACGACGACCGTAGGGCAGCGTGACCCGCTGCAGGGACGGCAGGTCGAGCAGCAGGCCGAACTGCTCTTCCTTGAGGGATCGACACTTTCCGAGGTGGAGGGTGATGAGGTCGGGCAGGGCGAGCAGGGCGCTGATGTCCTCCAGCTCTCGCAGAGTGAACCAGAGGTGGCGGAGGTTCTTGTGACCTGCCAGGAGTGACAGGTCCCTCCAGTCGAGTCCGTCGATGTTCAGCTCGGTGACCGGCCCGGCCGGGATGTTCTCCACGCGCGGGCACTCGACCAGTTCCAGTCGCCGCAGGTCGGGGCAGCCCTCCAGAGCGTGCAGTGATCCCAGGTTCGGCACGCGGGCGAAGAGCACATCATCCACCGGAGCACCGGCGAGGCCGCCCGGATCCACGAGCAGCTCACAGTGGGCGACGCTGAGTCTGCGCAGCGCGGGCAGATCGCCGAGGCCTTCGAGACCGGTCAGTGAGGGGCAGTTGTTCAGCCACACCCCTCGCAGAGCGGGCAGGACACCGAGTTCGCCGGGGCGGGTCACGTTGCGACATTGGTAGACGACCAGGTCGGCCAGGTGGTCCTGCTGTTCCAGCCCTTCCAGGGTGACCAGACCGTCGCAACGGATCACGTGCAGGGACGCGAGACCGGGGACAGCGGCGAACGGCGTGAGGTCGCGTAGCTGTCCGAGTCCTTCCAGACCGAGTTCGTAGAGTGCGGACAACCGTGTGAGCGCAGAGAAGTCCCGCAGGGCGGGGCAGTCGGCGAGCCAGAGCGACTCCAGGAAGCCGAGTGTCTCAAGGCCGCGCAGGGAGGTGAGCTGTTCGGTGCCTTCGACGATCAGTCTGGTCAGCCGGGTGACTCCGGACAGCGCGCTCACGTCGGCCAGTTGGGGGCAGCCTTTGATCTCAAGCCGGGTGAGCCGGTGGTGGGAGCCAAGTCCGCGGAGGGTTTCGAGACGGGGGCAGTCCTGGAGGACCAGCTCGGTCAGGCCGGGCATTGCCTCGATACCGGCCAGTTCGCGCAGGCTGCCACAGCTGCGCAGGTCCAGGTGTGTCACGGCGGGGACATTGCGCAGGCCGGTCAGGTCACGGATGCCGGTCCAGCCCAGGTTCAGGTGTGTGAGCCGGCTCAGCCCGGACAGGTGCGAGGCGTCCTTGAAGGAGCGGCAGCCGCGCAGGGTCAGTGTCTCCAGCGCTGGAAAGGCCGCGCCGAAACCGTCGGCGGATCGCACCCTGGTGATGCTGAGGTCCAGTTCCCGCAGTTTCGCCAGGGCCAGCAGGGGCGTGATGTCCTGCACCGCGCGACAGCGGTGCAGGTTGAGCCGGGTCAGCCGGGTGAGGCGGGCGATCGGGGTCAGGTCCTCGATGCCCGCGCAGCCGTTGAGGTCGAGGTCCGTGAGGCCGGTGAGCATACCGACTTCGGTCAGGTCGGTGATCTCCTTGCAACGCTCGATGTACAGGCCCTGCAGTGTGGTGAGGTGGCGCAGACCGGTCAGTGAGGTCATCTTGCGCAGGCGTATCGAGGTCCGGTGGTCGCGCACGAGAGCGGGGGCCAGCAGGCCGGCGCAGAAACCGTCCGGGTCGGACGCCTGCGGCCACATCCGTAACAGCAGCTCCGAGGGGTACCCGGCTGCCTCCGCGAACCGGGCGGCCACGGCAAGTGCCGTTCCGTCGTCCGGGATCGCGACGAGTTCCCCCATGGCCTGACTCACCTTGACCGACTTGCCCGTGGCCAGCATCTCGCGCAGTTCGTCCAGCCTGGCGGCGCCGGCACCGCTGTAGTCGTTGATCGAAGTCATAGCCCGGCACTGTAGAGACCGGCTCTGACAGCGAGACGCGACACGGGCCGATCCACGGGCACAGCGATCGACGTTGGTGCCCACCCACCAGGCACCAACCTCGTTGCACGGCCGCACTCCGGACTACTTCCAGATCGTGCTCGGTCCAGGGCCGCACCGGCCATGACCGGGTTCACGAAGTCCACTTCGGGCCACTGGGCAAGGACCTGTCCGGCGCCCAGGCCCGCGACCTGAAACTGCGGGACGCCGCGTATGGGTACGGGCTACGCTCCAGCGGCCCCCCGAAGGCCGGCGCAAGCAGACTGCACGTGTTCCAGTCGGGCGGCGACGGTAGGGTCCTCCGCTACGATCTGCCCGCGCACCGCCGCGAGTTGGTCTCGCCCCAGCAGGAGGCCGACTTCTGCGGGCTCGCGGGATGGGACACGTACAGGCCCGGGTGAAACGAACGACTACGGCTCCTGCCCCACCGCCTGACCGAGACGACGTCCCGCGTATCCGGGTGTTCTGCCCGATGCCTGCTGGGAGTTGCCCAGCTTTACATGCCGCTGAGCGCCATCATCAGGGCACCAACCGACAGCAGAGTGCCGACGATGTAGCCTGCGCCACCGGCCACCATCGCCTGCCTGCCCGTCCACCGTCGGCGCGCCACCAGATAGACCACGAGCCCGACCGTGAAACCCATCAGCGCATGGAAAAGCGTCAACAGCCAACCGGCGCCCACGGCCACGGCAACACACCCGCCCGCCATCACCCGCGACAACGGCCGCGAATCGGGATCGGTCCACCTTTCGGTTCGACCGAGAGCGGTTCCGGGTACGAGGGCTACTGTCCCGGCATTGTGATCACGCCACGGAAGCCGGACTGGTTCCGGTGATGTCTCCGGACACATGCCCGTACAGGTGTGAGGGTCGATGTGCACGAAACGGCACGAGCCCGGAGCCACCTCGTCCGGAACGACCGAGGTGGGCGTCTGTCCGCCGCGGGCTTGCCATCTTCCGCGTCCTCGACAGCATCTCGGCGAGGGTCACGAGATCGCAGTTGAGGACGTCGCTCGGTCCTCACTGCTGCACAGGCGGCCCGGGGCAGTGCCCGCCCGGCGGGAGGTTCGATCAGGTGAGGAACTCGGTCACTGTCTTGGTGAACCAGTCGGCGTCTTCCTCTGCGACGAAGTGCCCGGTCGGCGCGACTGCGCTTCGCACGTCGTCGGCATGGGGGGCCAGGGCCTGGGCGGTGGAGGTGCCGGGGTGGGCGGTGCCGATGGCCAGGACGGGCATGGGCAGCTTCCGCTCGGCGAGTAGCGCGCGGTTCTCGCGTCCGTCTTCGAGGAGGGTGCGGTAGTGCTCGAAGCCTCCGCGTAGCCGTTCCCGGCCGGTGTACTCGTGTGCGTACGCGGCGAGGTCGTCGTCGCTGAAGGTGCCGGGGTTGGACATGGCGGTGAACGTGGCGGTGAAGAACTCCAGTTCGTGGCCGTCGAAGAGCATCTCGGGCAGGTGCGGGGTCATGAAGAACCCGAAGTGCCACATGCCGCCCTCGGCGACGTTCATGGCTTCCTCCAGGCCGAGGCCGGGCAGCAGGGAGTCGACCAGGACCAGGTGGGAGATGTCGTCGGGGTGGGCGGCGGCCCAGGCGAAAGCGACCATCGCGCCGATGTCGTGGCCGGCCACTGCGACCGGGCCTGTCAGGCCCAGGGCGGTGAGGATGCCGCGTATGTCGTCGGCCTGGCTGGTCTTGGCGTAGCCGCCTTCGGGGCGGTCGCTCGCGCCGGTGCCGCGCAGGTCGGGGACGACGACGGTGTGGTTCTCGGCGAGGGCCGACATGACGCGGGCCCAGGCGCGGGAGGTCTGCGGCCAGCCGTGCAGCAGGACCAACGCCGGTCCGCTGCCGCCGACGGCGACCGAGAGATGAGTGTCGTTGGTGGCGATCCGCTGGACGCGGAAGCCGTCGGGAAGCCAGTCGGCTGTGCTCACGGGGAGGCCCTTCAAGGGGGAAAGTGATCAAGAGGTGTACTGGGGAAGCCGTGTCGAGGCGGCTTCGGGGGCAGCGGACTTCGCCGGCGCCGGTGTTCCGCGGCGGTGGCGAAGTCCTGGTCAGGCGCTGGGTGTGGCGAGGCGGCGCAGGCGGTCTTCGCCGATCATGCTCAGCATGTCGGTGTGCTGGGGCTGCCAGCCGAGCTCCTGCTGGGCGCTGACGGCGCGGATACGGCTGGAGGCGGCCATGACGAGGGCACCGAACTCCCCCCACACGCCGGCAGCTTCCTCGGGGGTGACGCTGCGCGCCTCCACGTCGAGGTCGGCGGCCACGCGTTCGGCGATCCAGCGGTTGGGGGTCTCTCCGGCCACCGCGTGGTAGAGCCCTCCCGGCCGGCCCTTCTCCAGAGCGAGGGTGAACAGGCGGGTCACGTCGTCGATGTGGACGTGGCTGTAGGTGTTCAGCCCCTCGCCGACGTAGCAGGCCCCACCGGTCGCTGCGACGGACTGGTAGATCATCGACAGGTGGCCGTGGTCGCCGAGTCCCCAGATCAGACCGGGGCGGATGACCATCGCACGCAGTCCCTCGGAAGCCGCGGCCAGGACCACGTTCTCGGCGGCCCTGCGGAAGTCGGCCGGCGGCTCGGGGGTGAACGGCTCGTGCTCGGCGTACACGTCCGGGCTCCAGGCACCCGCGGTGCGCTGCAGCAGCACCCCGCTGCCGGACAGGAAGACCAGCGTCTTGCCCGTCCCGGCCAGCGCCCGGGTCAACTCCTGAACGGTTGCGGTCTCCTGCTCCTCTCCGGCCTGGGCGGCGTAGATGACCGTGTCCGTCTGCAAGGCCGCCTCGACGACTGCCGGGCGACGTTCCTCCAGGTCTCCGGCGACAGGGGTGATGCCCTGGGCATGGAGGCCGGCGGCGGCGGTTTCGGTGCGGGCCAGGCCGGTGACGGTGTGGCCCTCGGCGGCCAGGTGGCGGGCGAGTGCTCCGCCGACGAAGCCGGTGGCACCGATGACGAGGATGTCCATGGCGCGGTATCTCCGATGGTCAGGCGGGAAGACTGCTTCGCTCGCCGCCGTCGGCGAACAGCACGGCACCGTTGACGTACGAGCTGGTGGGGCCGGCCAGGAACGAGACGATCTCGGCGATCTCCGCCGGGTCACCGGCACGGCCGCGCGCGCTGGTCGAGTCCAGGGCCGCGATGTGCTCGCCGAGCATCGCCCGGGTGCCCTCGGTGCGGACCGGGCCCGGGGAGACGGTGTTGACCCGCACGCCGGATGCGCCGAACTCGGTGGCCCAGTAACGGGTGAGGATCTCCGCACCCGCCTTGGACGCGCCGTAGGCGGCGCCGATCGGGGCGGGCTGGCGGGCCGCGCTGGAACCGACGATCACGATCGAACCCTGCCCGCGCTCGGCCATGCCCGGCGCCAGCGCGCCGACCAGGAGGAACGGGGCGCGGGTATTGACGGCGATGTGCCGGTCGAAGCTCGCCGCCTCTGTCGCGGCCGTCGGGGTGAACTCGTACAGGCCCGCGTTGCTCACCAGGATGTCCACGGCACCTGCCTCGGAGGCCAGGCGCAGCGTTTCGTCGGCGTCGGTGAGGTCGGCGGCGACGAAACGGGCGGTACCGCCCTCGGCCTCGATCTCCTTCACCAGTGCCTCGCCCCGTGCCTGGTCCCGGCCGTGCAGCACGACCTCGGCACCCTGGCGGGCCAGGTTCCGCGCGACGGCCTTGCCGATCCCCGAGGTCGCCCCGGTCACGAGCGCGGTACGGCCCTGCAAAACGGTGCTGGTGCTCATCATCAATCCCTGCGGTCGTAGTCATGGCGCCGCGTGGATCACACACACGGCGCCGTTCACCCAATCCACTATGCACGACAGATGTTCTGCCCACAAGAACATCTGTCGGCCAGGGCATACTGGTAGGCTCAGCGCGTGGATGCATTCACGTCCGAGAAGAAGCCGAGCGGCGAGACCGCGGACCTGGCGCTGGACACAGATCTGGGCTGGGCGATCCGCATGGTCTCCTCGGCGTTCCGCCGCGTGGCCACGGAATCCGTCGCCGACCTGCCCGGAGGCGCGCGCGCCTACCTCGTCCTGGTCGCCCTCGTCAGCGGTGAGCCGCCCTCTCAGCTCGCCCTCGCCAAAGCGGTCAGCCTGGACCGCACCGTGATGACCTACCTCCTCGACGACCTCGAGGCCCACGAACTCGTCACCCGCAGACCCGATCCCCGTGACCGCCGCGCCCGCCTGGTCCTGATCACCGACACCGGACGCGCCCGCCTCGACCAGGTGCGGGAAAGTCTCGCCGCCGCCGAGGCCCGCCTGCTCACCGACCTCGACGACCACGACGCCCACCAACTGCGCACTCTGCTGTCCCGCGTCGCCCAGGCCGCACAACGCGACTCCGTCGCTGCCGACGAAGCAGACTGCTGACGCAGCAGGCGGCCCGCGTGTCCAACGAACCCACGTAGTCCGGGGGTTCGCGGCTGCTCGAATTCGAGCAGATCCGATGGTGATTGCCGACGGGTTCGACGACAGACAGGGCCTCGGCCCTCCGCCCGGAAGGGTCCCTCGGCGGCGAACCTGGCCTACAGGCCGTTCTCGACCGACCAGCAGCCGACCGCCCGACAGCACCCCGTCCTGGAGGGGCCTGCAACGAGGACCGGGTCATCCTCGAGAAGGAACCTGGCACCGGTGGCGCCGCGTTTCCACGTGCGGTGTCAGCCCCTGCTGTCGTACGCCCGCTGGCAGTTCTGGATCTCGTTGCTGTGCTCGACGGTCCAGCCGTAGAGATGCCCGAACGGCTCGCGCAGGGACTCGCCCAGCGGTGTGAGGGAGTATTCGACGCCGACTGGTGAGGTCGGCAGTACTTTGCGCTGGATCATGCCGTTCCGCTCAAGGCGACGCAGTGTCTGGGTGAGCACGCGCTGTGTCACGCCCTCCAGGCCACGCTTCAGCTCATTGAACCGGGTAGGCCGCTCCAGCAGCGCCATGACCATCATCGACCACTTGTCCGCGATCTGGTCGAGGATCGGCCGGCTGGGGCAGTCGGCCCAGAAAACGGTACGTGTTTCGGCGTCAACTCCGTGCAGGTCGGTGTCCTTCATGTGCCTTGGTTCTCCCAAAGTGCGTTCTTGACGATCCGAGCGGCGCCGCCGACGGTAGGTATTCATCGCAAACCTACATACCTTTTGGATACCCAGGGAGACTTTGATGACGAACGATGCCTACTCCACGCTGCACATGAGCAGCGAACACGGCGTCACACGAATCGTCCTCGACAATCCCCCGGTGAACGTGATCAGCGCGACGATGATGCGCGAACTCCGGACCGTGCTGACCACTCTCGCGGAGGATCCATCGGTCCGGGTGATCGTCTTCTCCAGCGCCGACCCGGAGTTCTTCCTCGCTCACGTGGACATGCGGATCGGGGAGAGGATGGACGTCCTCCAGGAACTCGCCGCGTCGGCATCGGCGGACGTCAACGTGTTCCAGGCCGTCGGCGAACTCATCCGCCACCAGCCCCAGATAACCATCGTCAAGCTCGCAGGAAAGGCGCGCGGGGGCGGGGCGGAATTCGTAGCCGCGGCGGACATGGCATTCGCCGCCGTCGAGACCGCCGGACTCGGTCAGATCGAAGCGCTCATGGGCATCGTCCCCGGCGGAGGCGGAACGCAGTACCTCCGGGACCGCGTGGGTCGAAACCGCGCACTGGAGGTGGTCCTCACCGCCGACCTGTTCGACGCCGAGACGGCGGCGTCCTACGGCTGGATCAACCGGGCCCTGCCCGCCGCCGAACTCGACGCGTACGTCGACCGTGTCGCTCGCAATATCGCCGCGCTGCCCGACGGTGTCATCGAAGCGGCCAAGCGCTCGCTGCCCGCCGAAGACTTCAAGGAGGGGCTCCTGCGTGAGAACGACGCCTGGGCTGCCACGTTCAGTCTGCCGGCCGCTCAGCGGCTGATCAGCGGGGGCCTGCAGAACGGGGCACAGACACCGGCCGGCGAACGCGACCTGGAGGCACTGATGCGCGGCGTCGCGCACTGATTGCCGGAAGTCCGCCTGCACACCGATGGCCCCCGGCCCAACCACGCCGGGGCATCCGGCAGTTCAGATGTCGTCATCCTGACACGAGGACGACGGCGTGAGCACATCGGACCAGGCCGCCACGGTCGTCGACCAGGAACGCCCACAGCTGCGCGTCTTGGCGCTGCCCACGCCCCCGCAGCGTCAGCGGCGACGCGGACACGCGGACACGCGGACACGCTGGAGCGATCCCTCGCCCGTAGTGCGAAGCAACCCCCTCCGGGCCGCCGATGGACGGCGCCCCATCCACCCGCTGCGCCACCCACCAAGATCCGAACCATACGCGGGCCGGAACCTGTCAACTCCCGACAGGGGACGAGCTCCCGACAGGGGACGAGCAGGCAGGTCGCCGTAGCCAGGCGACCCGCTTGCCGGCCCTCGAATTCCCACTGGTCAGCGCACCCTTCCACGCGGCTTCAGCGGCACCGGCGGAAGTTCGGGAGCGGGCAGCGCCGCCCCGCCGTACCCCACCACCTCGCCGAAGCGTGAGCCCGTCATCCAGTCCGCGCGGGCCTGGGTGATCTCCTCCTGGGAGCGGCCGATGAAGTTCCACCACATGATCAGCTCCTCCTCGAACGGCTCACCCCCGAGGAGCATGAGGCCCGCGTCCGACTCGGCGCGCAGGGGGAGTTCGGAGCGGCCGCAGCCGAGATAGAGCATGGATCCGGGCAGCAGCGGTACGCCGTCGACGTGGGCCTCGCCGGACATGGAGAGCACGGCGTACTCGAAGTCCGGCTCCAACGGGAGGCGTACGTCGGCGCCTTGGGCGAGGGCCAGGTCGGCGCCGACGATCGGGGTGTACGTCGTGCCGGGCGAGGCGGCCCCGTCGACGCTGCCGAGGATGAGCGTGGCCTCGATGCCGGGTGCGGTGACGACGGGCAGTTCGGCGTGGTGCTCGAACAGCGGGTCGGTGTGGCGGTCACTGTCGGGGAGCGCGACCCACAGCTGCGCGCCGTGGAGGAAGCGGGCGTGCGACTTGGGGCTCTCCTCCGAGTGGCTGATGGCGCGGCCGGACGTCATCAGGCCCAGCTCGCGCGGCCGGATCGTCTGGAGACTGCCGGTGGAGTCGCGGTGCAGGACCTCGCCCTCGTGGAGCCAGCTGACGGTCTGCAGGCCCATGTGCGGATGTGGCGGAACCTGCATGCCGGGCTCTTCGGCGATGTCGTCGGGGCCGTAGTGATCGACGAAGCACCAGGCGCCCACCATGCGGCGGCCCAGGTTGGGCAGCAGACGGCGGACTTCGCTGGACTCGCCGAGCTTGACCCGGCGGGGACTGAGGAGTTCACGCACCGGCTCCGCCACCACGAAACCCCGGCCGCCGCACAGAGCGGGAACTGCCTCGCGATCAAGATTGCTCATGGCCCACAACCTAGTCCCGCGAAGGACTCTCCGTCAGCCATCCGCCCGCCGGTCGGCGGTGACGCCCTCGCAGCGAACATAGTAGCCATGTACATAATGTCTATGTACTGTATCTCTCGTGAGTACGAATCCCGAGGGCGCGACGCCCGGCTTCCTGGTGTGGCGCCTGTCGATGAAATGGCGGGTCGCCGTGGACCGGGCGGTGGCGCCGCTCGGCCTGACCCACGCGCAGTATTCACTGGTGGCGTCGCTGTACGGCATGCACAGGACCGGACTCCGCCCCAGCCAGCGGCAACTCGCCGACCACACAGGGCTCGAACCGCTGTACGTGTCGAAGCTCGCCCGCGCCCTGGAGGCAGCCGGGCTCGTCGAGCGCACGCGGGACCCCGCCGATCCCCGCGCGGTGCGGCTGACGCTCACCGATCAGGGTCGCGAGGTCACCCGTCGCGCGATCGGGATCGTGCACGGACTGCTGGAACACCTGCTGACACCACTCGGGGGCCTCGACGGCCCACGCACGAAGGCATTCAGCCGCGAGCTGGCGACCCTCCTGGACGTACCGCTTGATCCGCCGACGGAGAACGAGACGGAGTAGTCATGACCACCGCCACACCCACCACACCCACCACACCCACCGTCAACGGCCGTGTCATCGCCCTCGCCCACTACGCGGGACGTGCCGTCCTGGAGCGCGTTCTGACGCGTACGGGCAACACGTTCAACCAGTCGGTGACCCTCAGGGTCGTCGCGATCGCGGACGGCCCCATCGAGCGCGACCGGGTGGCGTCCGACGTGGCCGGTTCGCTGAAGACCGACGAGTCGGCGGTGCAGACCACCATCGACGAACTGGTGGCGGCGAAGCTGGTCGAGGAGGCACCGTCCGACGGTTCCGGGCTGCGGCTCACAGCTGTCGGCCGGGACCTGTACGAGCGGGTCACCGCCGAGACCGCCCAGATCTCCGCCCGGATCTACGCGGACATTCCCGCCGAGGACCTGGCGACGGCAGGCCGCGTACTCACACTCGTCACCGAGCGGGCGAACGCCGAACTGGCCCGGATGTAGCAGCCACCGGCAGCCACTCCACGGCACTCGTGGAGGCCGTGGAGGTCGTGGAGGTCGTGGAATATTCAACGAAACGGCGTCGTTCTGGCCCTCGAAGGAGGTCGGAAGTGGACACGACGTACTACGACCACGGAACGGCCGCGGAGCGCTGGGAGCGCGCCCGGATGTTCTTCGACGCCAAGGAGTACGCCGCCTCGGCGCGCATCCTCGACGGCCTGGTCGAGGAGGTGCCGGAGCAGGTGGGCCCGCGACTGCTGTTGGCCCGCGCGTACTACCACTCGGCCCAACTTGGCCGCGCGGAAACCCAGTTGAGGCTGCTCGTCGAGCGCGACCCCGTGGAGCACTATGCCCGACTGATGCTGGGCCGCACCCTCCAACGCCAGGGCCGCCCCGACGAGGCCGAGCCGCACCTCCGCCTCGCCTCGGCCCTGGCGGGCGAGTTCGAGTCCTTGTGAGTGCCGGGAGCAACGGGAGCGCCTAGAGGCGCGCGCCGCGAAGTGACGAGGTGAGCGCGGTCGCGGCCGCCAGGACGCAGATCGCGCCGCACCCGGCGAAGAAGGTCGCCGTACCCCAGAGTGCGGCGGCCAGGCCGGTGAGCGGGAAGAGCAGAGGGCTGAGCCCCAAGGTGCCGAGGGTCGTCACTGACGTGACGCGCCCGAGGTACCGGGGCTCGGCCTCTTTCTGCAGCAGGGCGTTGCCCAGAACCATCGCGACACCGCTGACCGCACCGAGAAACCCGCTGAGCACGACAGCCGATCCTGGTGTCGTGGCCCTGCCCAGCACCGTGACCAGACCGGCGGTCACGGCGAGCGAGACCGCCAGGACGACTCCGGCCCGTGGCACTCGGCGGGCTGCGGCCGTCGCCAGGGCACTGACGGCACCGCCGACGCTGAAAGCGGCGAGAATCCAGCCGAGTGCGGCGGCGTCCCACTTCCGTTCATCGGCGAGCAGGACGAGGCCGGCCGCGAGCGGGCCGCTGAAGCACATCTCACCGAGGGCGATGACCCAGACGAGGCGGCGCAGCCGCCGGTGACCGCGCAGATAGCGGAGGCCGTCGCGCAGGTCGGCCGACAGAGCCCGGGGCGGATCGGATTCGACGGGACCGCTCCGATGCGGCGCGGGCTCGAGGCCCCTCTCCCCCACCGCCGTGGCGACCACCGTCGCGACGACCGGTTTCGTGCGCACCGCCGACAACAGCCCCAACGACACCCCGAAAAGCGCCCCCACCACAGCGAATGCGCCGGCCGCCCCCACCACGGCCAGGGCGAAGGACCCGACCAACGGCCCCACCGCGTTGCTGAACCGCACCGCCAGGACCCGCATGCCCTGCACGCGGGCCAACTGCCCCTGGTCCGTGAGCCTCGGCGGCAGGGCGCCCACCGCCGGCATGAACACCGCGTCGACCACGCCGAAGAGCACGGACAGGGCGTACAGCAGCCACAGTTGGGGGCCGCCGACCCAGGTCGCGACGGCGGCGCCGAGCAGCACCCCGCACCGTACGAGGTCGCTGCCGATCAGGACGCGGCGCGGGCCGAAGCGGTCGGCGAGCACACCGCCGCCCAGCATGAGGACTGCGCGGGGTATCGCCCCGACGGCGAGGACGACGCCCACCTGTGCGGGACCCGCGACCCGGGCAGTGGCCCAGGACAGCGCCATGAAGTAGGCGACGTCGCCGGTGACCGACGTGGTGTAGGCGCCCAGCCAGCGCAGGACGTTGGCATCGCGGAAGGCGGGTCTCGTCGCGGTCACGTCTCGTCGGTGAGCAACGGGAACATCTGCAGCTGAACGGTCACCCGCTCGGCCCCCTCGGTCGGCTCCCCCGTCCGGTACCGCTCGATGACTCCCGCCAACTCCCGCTTCATCGCGTCGAGTTCACCGGGCGTCAGGTGCAGGTTCTGGCTCATGAACGCGCTGACCCCGAACCACTCGTCGGGCAGGAACGGTACGACCTCGCCGGCCACCCTGCGCAGCGTCTCGCCGTCGGCCAGGGCCACAGCCTGTACGTACGCACGGCTTTCGGTGGCGTCCGGTGACGTGGACGGGTCGTGCGTCGAGATCCGGTGCCGCGCACGCCACCACCGGTCCCGCCTCGTCCCCCGCTCCGTGTCCTCCTCGATGAGTCCGCCCGCCGCCAGACGCCGCAGGTGGTAGCTGGCCGCGCCGGAGTCCAGTTCGAAGTGCGTGGCCAACTGCCGCACGGTCGCCGGGCCTTGCCGGCGCAGGCGGTTCAGCAGTGCGAGCCGCATGGGGTGCGCCAGTACACGCAGTGCGGCCGTGTCGAGGGTGATGTCGTCGTCCGCCATGGGCCGCAGCGTAGAACGCGAAGAACTCTTCCGGAAGAGTTCTTCGCGAACATCTCTTTACGAACACGGAGTTGAGGCCACCGCCTTGCGGCCTCGACCACATCGTTGAGGCCACATCGTTGAGGCCACCTCGTTGCGGCCACCTCGTTGCGGCCGGCTGGGTCCCCGCCCGAAGGGACCCGGCCGTGCGGGCAACGGCGGGCCGCTACTTGGACG
This sequence comes from Streptomyces sp. NPDC050988, assembly GCF_044456225.1. Lineage (NCBI taxonomy): Bacteria > Bacillati > Actinomycetota > Actinomycetes > Kitasatosporales > Streptomycetaceae > Streptomyces > Streptomyces sp. NPDC050988. The sequence continues at coordinate 464,471 of NZ_JBITFQ010000001.1, forward strand.
TCGCGTACGTCCGCTTTCCGCGGCGGTGCGCGATCTCGCCCAGTACGACATCCACGGCGATGAACGCGGCCAGGGGGATGCCGAGGAGGGGGACGAAGTAGCCGAGGACGGCTATGGCCGCCATCAGGGGGACCAGGATGTAGGCGGGGACCTGTTGCCAGGCGCCTCGGGGGATGGGGCGGCCGAAGGCCGAGGCTCGGCCTCGTTGCCACCACATGCGGTAGCCCCAGAGGATGAGGAGGATCAGGCTGAGGGTCAGGGCCATCAGTACGAGCTGGTTGGCGAGGCCGAACAGGACTCCGGTGTGGGCGTCGATGCCCCAGCGGGTCAGCTTCGCGAGGACCGGGTAGTCGGCGAACCGCACCGTGTCGGTGACCTCGCCGTTCGACGGGTCGACGGCGACCGCGTCCTGCTTGGTGGGCCAGCTGCGCTGGACCTGCCTCACCACGTAACCGGACTCCGCGTCGGCGGGTGGGACGATCTCCACCGGGTCGCCCAGGCCCTCCGCCCGAGCGGCCGCCAGTACCTTGTCGAGGCCGACGCCGTGCTCGACGTCCTCCTCCGCCGAGGAGGAACCGTGGCCGGAGTGCTCGCCGCCCGCGGCCGCCGACACCGCGGGGGTGGCCTGATGGAGCGAGGTGCGCAGTTCGTCGATGTGCGCGCCGGCGTACGTCGACCAGGTCAGTCCCGTCGCCGCGAGGAAGAAGAACCCGAGGGCGGCCCAGACGCCGACCGTGCCGTGCAGACCGAGAGTGCGTCGGCGGCCGGTGGTGCCGCGAATCTTGCGCTGCGTACGGCGGCGGCTGAACCAGAGCACCAGGCCGCCGCCGGCTATCACCCACAGCCAGCTGGCGGCGAGTTCGCTGTAGAGCCGGCCGTTCTGGCCGAGTTGCAGGTTGGCGTGGAACTCGTCGATCCAGGTGCGCAGCGGCAGGGCGCCGGTGGATCCGTACTGTTCGAGCGAGCCACGCACCTTGGCGGTGTACGGGTCGACGAACACCGCGAGGGTGTGGGTCTCCTCGATGCCCGGGACGCCGGACAGCATCACCCTGGTGGTCTCGTCGTCCTCAGGCGAGGGGCGTACGGCGGAGACCGTGCCCTCCGGGTGGGCCTTGCGGGCGGCGGTGACCTGCTCGGATATCGGCAGCTTCTCGTCGCCGACGGGGACGGTCATCTCGTGCGAGTACAGGATCTTCTCGGCCTGGAACGACGCCGCGTACAGGAATCCGGTCGTGGCGGCGACCAGCAGGAACGGGGCGACGAGCACTCCGGCGTAGAAGTGCAGCCGCAGGACCAGGGGTCGCAGTGGCGACCAGAGGCCGCGTTTCGGGGAGGGGGCGACGGCTTGCGGGGACTCGTCCGTCTCGGTCGTGGGAGCGGTGGTCATCGGCGGGCTTCTCCGGTGGGGCAGGGGACGACGGGCCGTGCTCGGCCGTTGCGGTGCAGTAGTCGGTGGGCGGGGGCGTCGAGTTCCCGGAGGTTCGCGTGGTGTGGGTCACATCGCGCGACGCATATCGGGGCTCCTGTCGTCCCAACGCCCTTGTACTGGCACGATGCTCGCCATGACCTCCGGGATCGCCTTCCGCCTCGCGCGTGCCGCCGTGTTCGCGGCCGTGTGCGTGGTGTCGGCGGCTCTGGGGCACGCGCTGATGTCCGGGGCGGGTCTGCCGTGGTGGGCCGTCGGGTACGCGTTCGCCGCGACGACGGCCGCCGCGTGGTGGCTCACCGGGCGGGAGCGCGGCGTCGGGCTGGTGACCGGGGCCACGGTCGTGGCGCAGCTCGGGCTGCACCAGCTGTTCGGACTCGCCCAGCGGGCGCGCTCGTCGGACATCTTCATGTCGACCACGTCCATGGACGCGGGCCATACGCATACGCACCCGATGGGCCCCGAGCCGGCGGACACCCTGCTCATGGGTGGTGACGTCGGCATGTTCGCGGCCCACCTGCTCGCCGCGCTCGTCTGCGGTGTGTGGCTGTGGCGCGGCGAGGAGGCCGCGTTCCGTACGGCGCGGGCGATCGCGTACCGGACCGGCCGGCTGCTCGGCACCTCGCTGTTCGAGCCGCTGCGGCGGGCGTTGCGGGTGTTGGCGGCCATGCGGCCGGCCGGGCCCGTACGGACCCCCGTGTTCGTCCCGGTGCGCCGGCTGCGCGGAGTTCTGCTGGAGTACGCCGTCGCGCGGAGGGGCCCGCCGGTCGCACCGGCCGCCCGCTGACCGTCCGTCCCGCCACCGGTGACGGGCGGATCCGCGGCGTACGTGCCATGTGCCTGCCGTCGGCGAACGGCTCGCGCGCCCGGCGTCCAAGTCCCGGTCCTCCTCGTAGGCCGGTCCCGGTCCTGCTCACAGGCCGGCCCCGGTCCATCTCGTAGGCCGAGATCCTGGTCCTTCCCGTACTGCGCCCAGGCGTCGTACGGAGCCGCGCGCATGCCGTTGCCGTAGGCCCACGCGCGCGTGCGACGGCCCTTGGTCCACGCGAGGCCCACGCGCGCGTGCCTCACGCGCGCACCTCCGGGTCGCGGGGGCCGTACGCCGCTCTCCTCACTCCGCGCTTCCCTTCACCGAAGGACCACTTGCGATGGCTACTGCCCTGCTTCAGACACACGACGACGAACGGATCACCCGCTGGGCCCTGGCCGCCGGGGCCGGCGACCCCGACGCGGTCGAGCGGTTCGTGCGGGCCACCCACCGGGACGTATGGCGTTTCGTGGCTCACCTCAGCGGCGATGTGCACGGCGCCGACGATCTCACCCAGGAAACGTTCCTCCGGGCGCTGACCGCTCTGCCGGGCTTCTCCGCCCGCTCCAGCGCGCGCAGTTGGCTGCTGGCGATCGCCCGCCGCACGGTGGCCGACCGCTTCCGCACGGCGGCGGCCCGGCCGCGTATGTCCGACACCGGCGACTGGCAGACGGCCGCCGAGCGCGCACAGCCGCGCGGGCTGCCCGGCTTCGACGAGGGCGTGGCTCTTCTCGACCTCCTGGAGACCCTGGACGCCCCACGACGCGAGGCGTTCGTCCTGACCCAGCTGGCGGGCCTGCCGTACGCGGACGCCGCGTCGGCGGTGGGCTGCCCGGTCGGGACCGTACGGTCGCGGGTCGCGCGGGCCCGGGAGAGCGTGACGGCGTTGCTGGAGGCCGCGGGATAGGGGCCCGGGAGGGAACCGAGGGAGTATCCGGAGTCCGGGAGGCGCGACGCCCTCACACCCGCCGGGGTTCGACACCCTCACTCCCCTCCAGAGAGCCGCCTCGCACCCCGGCATCCCGCTTGGCATCCTGGCGCGATGGCTGCCACCAGTGATCCCGTGCCCTCGTCCCTCAGCGACCAGGTGGAGGAACTGCTCTCCCGTACGGGCCCGTTGCCGATCGTCGCCGCCGGTGACCCGGTGCTGCGGCGCCCGGCCGAGCCCTTCGACGGCCAGCTGGACCCGACGCTCCTCGCGCGCTTCGTGGCGGCCCTGCGCGACACGATGTACGCGGCACCGGGCGTCGGGCTGGCCGCGCCCCAGGTCGGCGTACCGCTGCGCCTCGCGGTCGTCGAGGACCCGGCACCGGTGCCGGACGAGATCCGCGAGGCGCGCGGCCGTGTGCCCCTGCCCTTCCGCGTGCTGGTCAACCCGGTGTACGAGCCGGTGGGTCCCGCCCGCGCCGCGTTCTTCGAGGGCTGTCTGAGCGTGCCGGGCTGGCAGGCGGTGGTGGCCCGGCCCGCCGAGGTGCGGCTGCTGGCCCAGGACGAGCACGGCCGCCCGCTGGACGAGGTGTTCACGGGCTGGCCCGCCCGCATCGTCCAGCACGAGACGGACCACCTCAACGGCACCCTCTACCTGGACCACGCCGAACTGCGCTCCCTCTCCTCCAACCAGGCGATGGCGGAACGCTGGTCCCACCCGACCCCGAGCCAGGCGGCAAGGGCCCTTGGCTTCCAGTTGCCCGAGTAAAACCGCGGCCGAGCGCCCCTTGAGTGCCCGCAGGGCCACTCTCAAGGGGCGCGGGGAACTGCGCGACCAGCCATAACGAACCCGCAGACAAAAACCCGCACCCCAGCGGAGCGCTACACGTCCCGATACGCCTCCAGCAACCGCAGCCACACCTCGCTCACCGTCGGATACGCCGGCACCGCGTGCCACAGCCGGCTCACCGGGACCTCGCCCGCGACCGCGATCGTGGCGGAGTGAAGCATTTCACCGACGCCGGGGCCGACGAAGGTGACACCGCGGAGGGTCTCGGTGTCGAGGTCCACGATCATGCGGGCGCGGCCCCGGTAGCCCTCGGCGTAGAGGCCGGCGCCGGCGACCGAGGAGAGGTCGACGTCGACCGCCCGGACCCGGTGACCGGCCTGTTCGGCCTCGGCGAGGGAGAGGCCGACGGCGGCGGCCTCCGGGTCGGTGAAGACGACCTGGGGGACGGCCGCGTGGTCGGCGGTCGCCGCGTGGGCGCCCCAGCGGTCGGTCTCCAGCAGTGGGACACCGGCCGCGCGGGCGGCAATGGCGGCACCGGCGATACGGGCCTGGTACTTGCCCTGATGGGTGAGGAGGGCGCGATGGTTGACGTCCCCGACCGCGTAGAGCCAGTCGCTGCCCGTCACCCGGCAGCTGTCGTCGACCGACAGCCAGGAACCGGGGTCCAGGCCGATCGTCTCGAGTCCGAGGTCGTCGGTGCGCGGGGCGCGGCCGGTGGCGAAGAGGATCTCGTCGGCCTCGATGCGGTCGCCCGCGGAGGTGGTGACCACGACCGTCGTGCCTTCCCGGGTCACCGCCTCGACCGACGTGCCCGTACGCACGTCCGCGCCCGCCTCCGTCAGCGCCTCGGCGACCAGCTCCCCGGCGAAGGGCTCCATACGGGGCAGCAGGCCCTTGCCGCGCACGAGGACCGTGACCTTCGAGCCGAAGGCCTGCCAGGCGGTGGCCATCTCCACGCCGACGACCCCGCCGCCGACCACCACGAGGCGGCCCGGCACGGCGTGCGCGCTGGTGGCTTCGCGGCTGGTCCAGGGCTTGACCTCGGCGATTCCGGGCAGGTCGGGCACGACGGCGCGGGTGCCGGTGCTGACGGCCACGGCGTGCCGGGCGGTCAGGACGTGCCGTTCCCCGTCGGGGCCGTCGACCGTGACCCGGCGTGGCCCGGCGAGCCGTCCGTGTCCTCGGTAGAGGTGGACGCCGATGCCGTCGAGCCACCGGACCTGGCCGTCGTCCTTCCAGTGCGAGGTGTATTCGTCACGATGGGCGAGGACCGCGCCGACGTCGAGTGGGCCCTGCACGGCCTGGCTGAGGCCCGGCACGTGGCGTGCGTCCGCACGGGCGAGGACCGAGCGCAAGAGGGCCTTGCTGGGCATGCACGCCCAGTAGGAGCACTCGCCGCCGACCAGCTCGCTCTCCACGATCGCGGCGGAGAGGCCCGCCGCGCGGGCGCGGTCGGCGACGTTCTCCCCCACGGGCCCGGCCCCGAGCACCACGACGTCGTACGCGATGGATTCCGATTCCGTCATGGGGTCAGTCTGGTGCTTGGTGTGGGCCGTGGCCACACGGGTACGTGCGCGGAATACGCCACCGATCGACGCCGTTGTGGACAGCGGCAAGGCCCCGACCCCAGGAAGAGGGATTCAACGCCATGAGCAGCACCGTGGAGCTCACCAAGGACAACTTCGACCAGCTGGTCACGGACAACGAGTTCGTCCTGATCGACTTCTGGGCGTCCTGGTGCGGCCCGTGCCGCCAGTTCGCCCCGGTCTACGAGAAGGCGGCGGAGTCCAACCCCGACCTGGTCTTCGGCAAGGTGGACACCGAGGCGCAGCCCGAGCTGGCCGCGGCCTTCAACATCCAGTCGATTCCGACGCTGATGATCGTCCGTGACCAGGTGGCCGTCTTCGCCCAGCCCGGGGCGCTGCCCGAGGCCGCCCTGGAGGACGTCATCGGACAGGCCCGGAAGCTGGACATGGACGAGGTCCGCAAGTCCATCGCGGAGCAGGGCCAGCAGGCCCAGTGATCCGCCAGGACCGCCGGCGCGCCCAGTGATCAGCCTGTGCCGCCGGCAGGCCCATTGACAAGCCGGTGCCGCCTACGGCCCCGTACCTCGTCGGCGCCCCTAGAAGGGGTAGCCCGCCACGTCTCCTCGCACCGTCGTCCAGCGCAGGTCGGTGAAGGCCTCCAGGTTGGCCTCGCCGCCGAACCTGGCGCCGGTGCCGGAGGCGGCGATGCCGCCGAAGGGCGCGACGGCCTCGTCGTTGACGGTCTGGTCGTTGATGTGGACGATCCCTGTGGGGACGCGTTCGGCGAGGTCGAGGCCGCGCGCGGTGTCCCGGGTGACGATGCCGAGCGAGAGGCCGTACGGCCCGTCGGAGGCGAGGGCGGCGGCCTCGTCGGCGGTGCTGAACGAGCGCACCGGCGCGACCGGGCCGAAGACCTCCTCGGCGTACGCGGGGGTCGAGTCGTCAACTCCCGCGAGGACCGTCGGACGGTAGAACAGCCGGTCGTGGGTGCCGCCGGCGGCGAGCTTCGCGCCGCGTGCGGTGCTGGACTCCACCAGGCCGTGGATCTTGGCGAGTTGGGCGTCGTCGATGATCGGCCCGAGGTGCACCTGCTCCCGGTGCGGGTCTCCGACGGCCAGCGAGTCGGCCTTCGCGGCGAGCCGCTCGATGTACTCCTCGTAGAGCGAGGCGTGGACGAGGTGACGGCCGGTGGTCATGCAGATCTGGCCCTGGTGGAAGAACGAGCCCCAGGCCGCCGTGGAGATCACCGCGTCGATGTCGGCGTCCTCCAGCACGATCAGCGCGGAGTTGCCGCCCAACTCCAGGTGTACGCGCTTGAGATGGCGCCCCGCGGCCTCACCCACCGCGCGTCCGGCGGCAGTTGATCCGGTGAACGAGATCACGGGCACCTGCGGGTCGGCGACCAGTGCCTGACCGGCTTCGGGGCCTCCGGGCAGGACGTGCAGCAGCCCCTCCGGCAGGCCCGCCTCGGCGAAGACCGCGGCGAGCGCGAGACCGCCGCAGACCGCGGTACGCGGGTCCGGCTTCAGTACGACGCCGTTGCCGAGCGCGAGCGCCGGGGCCACCGATCGGATCGAGAGGATCAGCGGGGCGTTGAAGGGCGAGATGACTCCCACGACACCGACCGGGATCCGCCGTGTGTACGACAGCCGGGCGGCCTCGGACGGCAGGACCTGCCCTGCCGGACGCGACGCGAGCGCGGCCGCCTCATAGCACTCCTGGGCCGCGACGTGCAGTTCGAAGTCGGCCTTGCCGGGGATGGAGCCCGACTCTCGCACGATCCAGTCGCGCAGTTCGGCGGCGTGCTCGTTGAACAGGTCGCCGGCCTTGCGCAGGACGGCGGCGCGGACGAAGTGCGGGGCGCGGGCCCACTCGGCCTGGGCCGCGCGGGCGGCCCCGGCGGCTGCCGCGACGTCCTCGGCGGAGGCGAGCGTGACGGTGCCGAGCGGGTCGCCGGTCGCGGGCTCCGTGACGGCGTACTCACCGCCCGCCAGGTTGTGGGACTGCCAGTTCTCCGGGTCGAGCAGCGGCATGACGGCTCTCCGATCGGTCAGTGGACACCGGTGGGACCCGCAGCGCGAGCGGTGGCCGCGAGCGGAAGTCCCGTGTAGTTCGCGGCCAGTTCGGCGGCCGCGGGGCGGGATGCCGCGATCCGCCGCAGTCGCGCGAGCTGCAGCCGGTCCTCGAAGGCATCCCCATCTGGTTGAGCGTGCAACATCCTAGTCATGTCGTACGAGAAACGGGTTGCCTGCCAGACCCGGTCGAGGCACAACTCCGAGTAGAGGTCCAGGAGTTGGGCCGAACCCAAGCGGTGGAGCTCGGCGAAGCCGCGGGCCAGGACCCGGACGTCGGACACGGCCAGGTTCAGTCCCTTGGCGCCCGTCGGCGGCACGATATGGGCGGCGTCCCCGGCGAGGAAGAGCCGTCCGTGGCGCATCGGCTCGTGGACGTAACTGCGCATCGGTGTCACCGACTTGGCGGTGATCGGGCCGCGTTCCAGCCGCCAGTCGCCGTCGATCGCGAAGCGTGCGTCGAGTTCGTCCCAGATGCGTTCGTCGGACCAGTCGTCGGCGACCGTCCCGTTCGGAACCTGCAGATACAGCCGTGACACCGACGTCGAGCGCATGCTGTGCAGCGCGAAGCCTCCCGGGCCGCGCGCGTAGATCAACTCCTCGCAGGAGGGCGCCACATCGGCCAGGATCCCGAGCCAGGAGTAGGGGTAGTCGTGCTCGTACGTGCGGCTGACGGCGGCCGGGAAGGCGTCGCGGGCGATGCCGTGGAAGCCGTCGCAGCCGACCACGTAGTCGCAGGTGAGGGTCTGTTCGCGGCCGTCGTGCACAAAGCGCACGAGAGGTGCGCCGCCGCCCGGCTCCTCGGCGGCGTTCTCGACGGCGAGCACCTCGGCCTCGAACAACAGCGGCGGCCCGTCGGCGAGTTGGAGTTCCACGAGGTCCTTCACGATCTCCGTCTGGGCGTAGATCGTGACGGTGCGGCCGCCGGTGAGCACGGGAAAGTCGATACGGTGCCGCTCCCGGTCGAAGCGCAGCTCGATGCCGTGGTGAACCAGCCCCTCGGCCTCCAGCCGGTCGGCGGCGCCGCACTCGCGCAGGGCGTCCACCGTGCCCTGCTCCAGCATCCCGGCGCGCTGCCGCTGCTCGACGTACGCACGGGTCCTGCTCTCCAGGACGACGCAGTCGATCCCCGTCCGGTGCAGCAGCCGGGCCAGCAGGAGCCCGGCCGGGCCTCCGCCGATGATGCCGACCGTGGTCCGCATGACGCGCCTCCCAGGTGTTCAGCTCGATTCGCGGTGCACGACCGTCGCTCCCAGCACCTCGTGCGCCTCCGGCGGGGCGCCGGGCTCCCGTACGGCGCGGTCGACCAGCTCGGCGAGTTCCCGTCCGGACGGCAGGTCGATGTGGACGGTGCTCAGCCGGGGACGCAGCAGTCGGCCGAGCATCAGGTCGTCGGCGCCGATGACAGCAGTGTCCCCCGGGATGCCGATGCCTTCATCCTGAAGGGCGCGCGTCAGCAGCATCGCGTACTCGTCGTTGTAGGCGAACACGGCGTCCAGGCCCAATGAGCGCCAGCGCGCGGCGAGTTGGGACGCGGCCTCCTCGTCGTAGGCGAGCGACACCTCGGTCACGGACGCGTCCGTGCCGCCGAAGGCCTGCCGTACGCCTTCGAAGCGGGGCTTGGAGAAGATCTCCAGGCCGGGGTCCTCGGGCACCACGACTCCGACACGGCGGTAGCCGCGGGCCCGCAGATGGGCGCCCGCGCTCCGGCCGACCTCGTGGTGGTCCATGATCAGGGCGTGCGCGCCCTCGACCCGGTCGGGGCCGAGGGTGACGACCGCCCGGGCGCCGGAGCGCTTGAGGACGGCCACACCTTCCGCGCCGAGTCCGCTGCCGGGCACGAGCACGGCGACCGGGCGCAGTTCGGCCCAGGCGCGGGCCGCCTCGTCGCCCTGGAGGCCGACGCTGCCGTACTGCACGACGGTGTAGTCGAGGCGGCTCAGGGCCCACTGGAGTTCGTTGAAGAACTGGCTGTAGAGCGGGCCCACGGGCACGTCGGGCGCGGGCATCAGGACCATGCGGCTGTGCCCGGCGCGCAGGCTGCGCGCCGCGGCGTGCGGGACGTACCCGAGTTCCTTGGCCGCCTGGTGGACACGGCGACGCGTGGGCTCGCTGATCCGTACGGCACTGGTGTTGTTCAGGACGTAGGAGACGGTCGCGCGCGAGACCCCCGCCAGGCGGGCCACATCGGCACTCGTGGGCACGGAGTGCGGCGCGGGCGGCGTAGGGGCGGATGTTCTCGGTATCTGCACCATGACGTACGGCATCTTTGCAGAAGCCGGGGACGGCCTCGGGGCCGGGGGCGCCGCGCGTGGCGGACCTGCGGAACCACCGTCCCAGGCCGGGTGCGGCCCAAGTCCCGGGCCTACTGGGGCAGTTCCGTACGAGTCACGCGCGCGACCAGGTCGATCCATCCCGCCTCCAGGCGTTCCATCGGCATCCCGCACTCCTCGGTCAGGTGGTGGATCAGGGCGGGGTCGAGATAGCCCATCAGGGCCTGGGTGAGGAGGGCGCAGTCGGCGTCGGGCACCGCCTGCCGCAGCAGCAGGGTGACGTGACCGGCCAGAAAACGCGTGGGCGGGATGGAGTAGCGGCGGGCCGCTTCCGGCTGGGCGGCCAGCTGGAGCTCCAGGTGGTCGGCCGCCTGGCGCAGGACGGCCTGGCCGAACGCACGCAGCCGCTCGACGGGCGGCGCCCCGGGACCCAGCGGCGGCGGTCCGCCGAGCAGGGCGGCCTGGAGCTGTTTCGCGGAGTGGTCGAGCAGGGCCGTCAGCAGCCCGGTGCGGTCGCCGAAGCGGCGGAAGACCGTCCCTTTGCCCACCGAGGCGGCCGTGGCCACCGCCTCCATCGTGACGCCGGCCGCGCCGTGCTCCTCGATCAGCCGCGTGGCCGCCTCCAGCAGCCGGGCCCGGTTCCGCGCGGCGTCGGCGCGCAGGCAGGGCTCCTCGTCGGCGGAGCCGAGCTCCAGCAGGACGGGCTCGCCGGTCGGCTCCTGGGACTTCGGGAAGGGCGGCAGGGAGGCGGACATGAACACAGCGTATCGCCCCGGGAAGAAAACTGGACCGTGGTCCGTTTAGGTGCTAGAACTTTAAACGGACCCCGGTCCGGATCGTAACGGCAATGTTTCAGCCCCCTTGGAGTTCCCCATGTCTGTTCGCATCCTCGCGCTCGTCGGCAGCCTCCGCGCCGGCTCCCACAACCGCCAGCTCGCCGAGGCCTCCGTGAAGCTCGCCCCCGAGGGCGCGGAGATCAACCTGTTCGAGGGCCTCGCCGAGATTCCCTTCTACAACGAGGACATCGACGTGGAGGGCAACGTGCCGGCCGCCGCCGCCCGGCTGCGCGAGGCCGCGGCCTCCGCCGACGCCCTGCTGCTCTTCTCGCCCGAGTACAACGGCACCATCCCGGCCGTCCTGAAGAACGCCATCGACTGGCTGTCCCGCCCGTACGGCGCGAGCGCCCTCCAGGACAAGCCCCTCGCCGTCGTGGGCACCGCCTACGGCCAGTTCGGCGGCGTCTGGGCGCAGGACGAGACCCGCAAGGCCGCGGGCATCGCCGGCGCCAAGGTCCTCGAGGACATCAAGCTCTCCATCCCCGGCTCCGTGGTCCGCTTCGCCGAGACGCACCCGGTCGACGATGCCGAGGTCGCCGCCCAGCTCGCCGAGGTCATCGGCCGCATCCACGGCGAGGCCGGCGCGCCCGTCGCCGCCTGACGACCGCGCCCGTCGCCGCCTGCCTCACGACGGCAGGCTCCCGCGGCTCGCCGCGAGGGCGGGAGGGGGCCGGAACCGACCTGGTTCCGGCCCCCTCCCGTACGTCCGTCCGGTGTTCGCCTCCCGGCGCCACCGGCCCCACAGCCCGGTCGGCCCCCGGGCCCGGCCCGGAAGGCACCGGTTCACGATGACGACGACGCCCGACCCGGCCCCCGCCCCCGCCACGCCGCCGAAGCTGGTGGCCACCGACCTGGACGGGACCCTGCTGCGCAGCGACGGGACCCTTTCCGGGCGGACGGCGGCCGCGCTCGCGGCGGCCGAGGCGGCGGGGATCCGCCTCGCCCTCGTCACCGGCCGTCCCCCGCGCGGCCTTCCCGCCCTGCACCGCGACATCGGCCGGCACTTCGCCGTCACCGCCAACGGCGCCGCCGTGTACGCGCCCGACGGCACACCCGTACGGCTGTCACCGTTCCCGGCCGCCTCGGTGGCCCCCCTCGTGGCACGGGTGCGCGCGGCGGTGCCGGGTGTGTCCTTCGCCTTCGAGTACGAGACGGTCTTCGGCCACGAACCGGCGTACCCCGCCTGGTCGTACGGGGAGTCCGAGGTCGAACTCATCGGCAGCACCGAGGAGTTGCTGGCGAGGGACCCCGACCGTCCGGTCCTCAAGATCCTCGCGCATCATCCGACGCTGTCCTTGCGCGACTTCCATACGCGGGCCCATGTCAGCGCGGGCACGGACGCCGAGACCACCCACTCCACGGGGCTCGCGCTCGTGGAGTTCAGCGCGCCGGGGGTCACCAAGGCCAGCGCGCTGACCGCCTGGAGCGCCGGGCTCGGCATCCGTCCCGACGACATCGCCGCGTTCGGCGACATGCCCAACGACCTGCCCATGCTGCGGGCGGTGGGCCGCTCGTACGCCATGGCCAACGCCGATCCGGAGGTCAGGAGGGCGGCGCGGTTCCACACCGCCTCGAACGACGAGGACGGGGTGGCCCGGGTGCTGGAGCAGTTCGTCGCGCTGGCGCACCGCCAGCCCGCGTAGGCGGCACACCCGAGGCCATCCGTGTGGGCCGGGCCTCGCCCGAAGTCCTGCGGGGCAGGCCGAACACGGTGGTCGGGTCAGGCCCAACACGGTGGTCGGGTCGCGTCAAAACCCTTGCGGTTCAGCCGAGTTCGGCCAGCCGTCCGACCACCGGGGCCACCCGCTGCTCGATCCACTCGGCGGGCTCGTCCACGCGCGGGCCGAGGATCACCGTCTCGATGCCGAGCTTGGCGTAGCCCTCCAACTCCCGGGTGAAGGCGTCGAGTTCGGCCTCGCCCCGTGGGTCGCCCGAGTGGGTGAGCGTCTTCTGGATGTCGGCGTACTCGCGCCCCACGGCGTCGCAGTGCCCGCGCAGGACGTCCAGCTTGTGCGCGACCTCCTCCGGGGTCGAGGCGAAGAGGTTGCAGGCGTCCCCGTACTGGGCGACCAGCCGGAGGGTCTTCTTCTCGCCGCCCCCGCCGATCATGACCCGCGGACGCGGAGTGCTCACCGGCGCCGGTACGCAGAGGGTCTCGGCGAGCCGGTAGTGCTTGCCCTCGAAGGGGCCGTTGGACTCCGGGTCCCACATCTGCAGGCAGATCCGCAGGGTCTCCTCAAGCCGCTCGAAGCGCTCCGCGAGCGGCGGGAACGGCACGCCCAGTCCCTCGTGCTCACGGCCGTACCAGGCCGCTCCGATGCCCAGGGTGGCCCGGCCGCCGGACAGGACATCGAGCGTGGTGGCGATCTTGGCGAGGAGTCCGGGATGACGGTACGTCACCCCGGTCACCAGCGTGCCGAGCCGGACCGTGGAGGTGTGGGCCGCGAGGAAGCCGAGGGTCGTGTAGGCCTCCAGCATGTCGCTCTCGGCGCCGCCGTTGAACTCCATCTGGAAGTAGTGGTCCATGACCGACATCCAGCTCACGCCCGCCGCCTCGGCGGCGGCGCCCGCGGCGGCCAGCTCGGGACCGAGCGCGGCCGCGCCCCGTGGGTGGTTGAACCGGTTGATGTGTACGCCGACCCGCATGTCCGTCTCCGTCACCCTGGGCTCACCGTCGGACCGTCACCGACTGTCGTGACGGTAGATCTTGGAGCACGCTCGAAGTCAAGGACCGACTCCTCGTCCGACCGGTGGGAGCGGTGCCGCGGACGGGCGAATCACCGCCCGACGAGGGAAGTCGCCTTTCCCGTACCGCTGGGCCCGCCTTGACGTTACCGTTCAGTAGACACGCGCTCCCGGAGGTGGCCGTATGACTCCCGTGACTCCCGACCGTGCCCCGGGGCTCGCGGAGTGTGCCCGCGCCCTCGCCGAGGGGACGGTGTCCTCCCGGACGCTCGTCGAGGAGGCCCTCGCCCGGATCGAGGCCTCTCAGGGCACGCTGAACGCCTTCCGACTGGTGCGTGCCGAGGCCGCGCTCGCCGAGGCCGGCGCCGCGGACAAGGAACTGGCGGCGGGCGAACGCCGGCCGCTGCTCGGGGTGCCGGTGGCGGTCAAGGACGACATGGACGTGGCGGGCGAGCCGACCGCGTTCGGCTGCCGCGGGGAGTTCCCGCCGGTGGCCGAGGACGGCGAGGCGGTACGGCGGCTGCGGGCGGCCGGGGCCGTGGTCGTCGGCAAGACCAACACCTGCGAGTTCGGGCAGTGGCCCTTCACCGAGGGGCCGGCCTTCGGCGAGACCCGCAACCCGTGGCACACCGGGCACACGCCGGGCGGTTCGTCCGGTGGTTCCGCGGCCGCGGTCGCGGCCGGTCTGGTGCCCGCCGCGCTGGGCTCGGACGGCGCGGGCTCGGTGCGGATCCCGGCTTCCTGGACGCATCTGATCGGCATCAAACCGCAGCGCGGCCGCATCTCGACCTGGCCGCGCGCGGAGTCCTTCCACGGCATCACGGTCAACGGCACGCTCGCCCGAACGGTCGAGGACGCCGCGCTGCTCCTGGACTCCGCCAGCGGCAGCCACGAGCGCGATCTGCACCGCCCGTCCGCGCTGCGCGTGTCGGACGCGGTGGGCCGGGACCCTGGCAGGCTGCGCATCGCGCTCTCGCTGAAGCCGCCGTTCACCGCGCTGCCCGCACGACTGCGGCCCGACGTACGGGCCCGGGTCCTCGCGCTCGCGGAGCGGCTGACCGCGCTCGGCCACGAGGTGGAGGAGGCCGATCCGCCGTACGGGCAGATCGGGCTGACCTTCATTCCGCGCGCCACGGCCGGGATCGCCGAGCGGGTCCGCGAGACGCCCCATCCCCACCTGCTCGACCGGCGCACCCTGGAAGCCGCCCGGCTGGGCCGGCTGCTCGGCGGGGCCCCGCTGCGGCTGGCCCGGCGCGCCGAGGCGAGGCTGCACCGGCGCATCGGCTCGCTCTTCGACACGTACGACGTGGTGCTCGCGCCGACGACCGCCGCTCCCCCGCCACGGATCGGCGCCCTGCACGATCTCAGCGGCTTCGGAACCGACCGGGCCATGATCGCCGCCTGTCCGTACGCCTGGCCGTGGAATGTGCTGGGCTGGCCCGGCGTCAACGTCCCGGCGGGGTTCGTCGACGGCTCCCTGCCGGTGGGCGCGCAGCTGCTCGGGCCCGCGGACAGCGAGCCGCTTCTCGTGTCGCTGGCCGCGCAGCTGGAGGCGGACCAGCGGTGGTACGAGCGCCGGCCGGGCCGCGAAGTGGACGGCGCCGTACCTGAGTTCGGGGCGCCCTCCGGCCCGTAGTCTGGGGACCATGGACGACGCGTCGATGGTGGGCCTCATGGGACGGGTGACCGGCACGATCGGGCCGGGGCTCGTCGGCGAGGTGATCGTCCGGGTCCGCGGCGGCGCCGAGCACTTCCTCGCGTATCCCGCCTCCCCGAAGGACCGCATCGAGACGGGCACGGTGGTGATGGTGGTCGAGTACCTGCCGCCGCGGACGGTGTACGTGTCGGCGGCGTACGACAGTTGAGCCGACCGTGAGCCACTGTGCCATGTGAGCGTGTCGTGCTCGTCAAAGATGCGCCAAAGACTCGTCAGCGTCTGTACCACCGGGCTCCACCGGGCGCACACTCCGTTCGTTCGGTGCCGAAAGGGCACCATCCAACAGGGGGCGAATGCCGATGGTTGTCGGCGTCGTGGCGGGGGCAGCGGTCCTCGCGCTCGTTTTCATCGTGGTGGTCTTCAAGCTCATGTGGCGGGTCGCGGAGCCCAACGAAGCACTGATCATCTCCGGTTCGAAGCACCGCACCGAAGGCCTTGAGGAGGGCATGGGATTCCGGATCGTCACCGGGCGCGGCACGCTCGTGCTGCCGGGCGTCCAGGCGGTGCGCAAACTCTCGCTCGACCTCAACGAGACCGAGCTGTCCGTGGACTGCGTGACCCACCAGGGCATTCCGCTCAAGGTGCGGGGCGTGGTCATCTTCAAGGTGGGCGACGACTTCGTGTCGATCGCCAACGCGGGCCGCCGCTTCCTCGACCAGCAGAAACTGATGTCGGAGCGGGTGCACAACGTGTTCGCCGGTCATCTGCGGTCCATCGTCGGCGGGTTGACCGTCGAGGACATGATCCGCGACCGCGAGAAGCTCACGGGGCAGACCCGGGCCGCCTGCGGTACGGAGATGGAGAAGCTGGGGCTGATCGTCGACTCGCTGCAGATCCACGAGATCGAGGATCCGACGGGTTACATCAAGAACCTGGCCATGCCGCACGCGGCGGCCGTGCAGCGGGACGCCCGGATCGCGCAGGCCGAGGCCAACCGGCGGGCCACCGAGGCCGAGCAGCAGGCCGCCGCGCGAATGTCGGAGGCGACCCGGGACAGCGAGATCCTGCAGGCCGGATACCAGGCGGAACGCGACAACGCCTCCGCCAAGGCCCGGCAGGCCGGACCGCTCGCCGACGCGGCCGCGCGCCAGGAGGTCGTGGTCCAGGAGACGCGTGTCGCCGAGCTGGAGGCGCACCGTCGTGAGCAGCAGCTCCAGGCGGACGTCCGCAAGCCGGCGGACGCGAAGGCGTACGAGAAGCGCACGCTGGCAGAGGCCGAGCGCGATGTCCGGATCTCCGCGGCGCAGGCCAAGGCGAAGGAGACGGAGCTCGCGGCCGCGGCGGAGGCGACGCGGGTCACGACGGCCGCGGGGGCCGACGCCGAGGCGACCAAGGCGCGGGGTGCGGCCGCCGCGACCGCCACCCGTGCCACGGGTGAGGCGGAGGCCGCCGCCCAGCAGGCCAAGGGCCTTGCGATCGCCGAGTCCACGCGGGCGAAGGGGCTCGCCGAGGCCGAGGCCATCAAGGCGCGGGCCGCCGCGCTGGCGGAGAACCAGGAGGCCGTTGTCGCGCAGCAACTTGCCGAGAACTGGCCGGAGATCGTGAAGGCGGGGGCGGGGGCGTTCGGGAACGTTGAGCACATGGTGTTGCTGAACGGGGCCGATGGGATGTCCGACATGTTCGCCAAGGCGCTGACGATGGGGGGTACGGGGCTGGGACTGGCTCGGCAGTTGCTGTCCTCGATGGGTCAGGATCAGAACGGGCAGGTTCGTAAGGACAGTTCGCCGGTCAATGGGTTTCCCGCGCCGCCGGCCGCTTCGCAGAAGGTTCCGGTGGATGGGGAGTCGTAACCTCGCCGTTGGAGCGGACGTCCATTGCCGACTGCACGTCGTGTGTGGCTGAGCGCGCAGTTCCCCGCGCCCCCAAGAAGGCAGTTGCCCGCGGCCCCGGCCAAAAGGGGTGCGCGGACTTCTGTCGTAGGGGCGCGGGCTACCGTGTGCCCGTGACTGCCTCTACCGAGCAAGACATCCCCGGCCACTCCGGGCCCTCCGCCACCGTCGAAGCGGATCCGCGCCGGGTGGGTCAGGTGCGTACCGAGTACTCGCCCGCGCACGACGGGGATCCGGACCCGGGCGAGATCGTGTGGACCTGGGTGCCCTATGAGGAGAACGACGGTCGGGGCAAGGACCGGCCGGTGCTGGTTGTCGCCCGTGAGGCCGCCGGGACGTTTCTCGCCGTGCAGTTGTCGAGCAAGCGGCACGACGGCGACCGGGAGTGGGTGCCGATCGGCAGCGGGCCGTGGGACCGGTCGGGGCGCGACTCGTGGGTGGACGTGGACCGGGTGCTGCGGCTGCACGAGAAGGGGATGCGCCGCGAGGCGTGCGCGTTGGACCGGATGCGGTTCAACTCGGTGGTTCACCGGCTGCGGGAGCGCTACGGCTGGCGATGAACCGCCTTGCCCTCCAGGACCTGTGCCTCCAGTACCTCCCGGAAGGCCCGCTCGAAGGCGCTCCGCACCACCGCGCCCTTCGTACGGTCCAGGACGCCGAACACGACGTGCTCGAAGGAACCGGCGAACCGGCCGCCGTCCGTGAGAAGGGTCCGGAACGCGCGCGCCACCTGCTCCGGGTCGTTCTGGAAGACGCCGCAGCCCCAGGCTCCGAGCACCAGCCGTCGGTAGCCGTGCGCCGCGGCCGTCTCCAGGACCCGCTCGGCCCGTGACGCCAGGGCGCCCGGCAGCTCGGGCGTGCGGTCCGGCGCCGTGCGCAGGACGACCCCGGCGTTGGGTGCGGCCGCGGTCAGGAATCCGGCGGTGTACGGCTCGTCGAGGAGCTGTCCCCGGTCGTCGCGGAAGACCGGTACGGCGGGTGAGTGGATCACCCGATCGGTGTAGAAGGGGTCCCGGTGTGCCCGGTGGTGGTCGTAGAACTCCCTGGCCTCCACCACGCACGCGTACAACGCGGAGGCCCGGCACAGGGCCTCTTCCTGGGCTTGTGCGCCGTTCAGATAGCCCCCGCCGGGGTTGCGGGCCGAGGCGAAGTTCAGCACCGCCACCGGGCCCGGCAGCCGGCGCGCCGCCTCCAGGCTGCTCTCGCCCGTGACCTCGAAGAACGTGTCCAGCGGGCCGCCGACCGGCGAGGAGGTCTCAGGGCCGGTCCCGGCCGCCTGGCCGGCCGGCGGTGTCTCCACGGGCCCCGGCCCGTACATTCGCGTGCCCTGTCGCGCGGCGGCCACCGCCGCGGCGATCGACACCGTGCGTCCGTCCGACGCGCGGTACGAACCCGCCGCGACGATCTCCTCCGTCTGCCGCGCGATCCCGCGCAGGCGGGCGCTCATGGCGCCACCCCTGTACGCGCCATGATCGCGTCCCGCGCGATCTCCCCCGACTCCCCCGTCGCATCCCCCGTCGTGCTCATGAACGCATGGTGAGCGATCCTGGTATTGCGCCGCAACAGAGTTTCCCGGCCCCAAAAGCGACGATACGCACCCTTGTGCGAGGCGCCGTAAGGGTCTTGGGTGGGACGAGCGACTGTCGGCCCGGTCCATCCGACGCCGGGCCGGCGGCATGGATGGAATCTCAGGAGGATCCCGACATGTCCGATTCGGTGAGTGACTGTACGGAGCCCCGGCGCTCCGCCGTCACCGAGGCCGAAGTGGAGGCGCTGGTCCGCGGCATCTGCTTCAAGACCGGCCCGCCCCGATTCCTCGGTGTGGAACTCGAATGGCTCGTCCACGAGTCGCGGTCCCCGCGACTCCCCGTACCACCAGAACGTCTCGAAGCGGCCTACGCCGCACTGCGGGCCCTGCCCCTGAGTTCGGCGCTGACCGTCGAACCGGGTGGTCAGCTGGAGCTCAGCTCCGCTCCCGCCGCCTCCCTGATGGAGTGCGTGGGGTCCGTCTCCGCCGACCTCGACGCCGTACGCGCGGTACTGCGCGAGGCGGGCCTGGCCCTCAGCGGCCTCGGCCAGGACCCCTGGAACCCGCCCACCCGCTTCCTCCATGACCCGCGCTACGACGCCATGGAGACCTACCTCGACCGCACGGGCCCCGAGGGCCGCGCCATGATGTGCACCTCCGCCTCCGTCCAGGTCTGTCTGGACGCCGGGTACGAGGAGCCGGGCCCGCTCGGGCACGGGCGGCGCTGGTGGCTCGCGCACCAGCTGGGTGCGGTCCTGGTGGCCGCGTTCGCCAATTCCCCGATGGCCTGTGGGCAGCCCACAGGCTGGCGCTCCACCCGGCAGTCCCTGTGGGCCGCGATGGATCCCGGCCGCACCAGCGCCCCGCCCCTCGACGGCGATCCGCGGACGGTCTGGGCCCGGCACGTCCTGGACGCGCCGGTCATGTGCGTCCGGGCGCCCAGCGGACCCTGGGACGTGCCGGAGGGGATGAGTTTCCGTGCCTGGACCCGGTCCGACGCACCGCCCGACCGGGAGGACCTCGACTACCACCAGACGACCCTGTTCCCGCCGGTGCGGCCGCGCGGCCATCTGGAGCTGCGCATGATCGACGCGCAGCCGGGCGAGAACGGCTGGATCGTGCCGCTCGCCGTGACGGCCGCGCTGTTCGACGACGCGGAGGCCGCCGAGACCGCGTACCGGACGGTCAAACCGCTCGCCGAGCGGGCCGGCTCGCTGCCCGCGCCGCGGAACCCGCTGTGGACGGCCGCCGCCCGCGCGGGCCTGACCGACCCCGAGCTGCGTGAGGCCGCCGTCACCTGTTTCGCGGCGGCCGCCGACGCCCTGCCCCGGATCGGCGCGAGCGCCGAGGTGCAGGAGGCGGTCGCGGAGTTCACCGACCGCTATGTGGCCCGGGGCCGCTGCCCCGCCGACGACATCCTCGACCACACCGACGGCACCGACCGACTGTTCAACGGCACGGAACTCCGGAGCACGGAACACCTGCTCCCCGGGAAGGACATCCGCACATGACCGACCCCGACACCCACTCCTCCCCCACCGACCCGGAGACGCTCAGGGAGCGCGCGCTGGCGGCGCTGACCACGGCCCGTGACCGCACCGCGCTCCTGACCTCCTGCGTGGAGGATCCCGAACTGACCGCCCAGCACTCGCCGTTGATGTCGCCGCTGGTGTGGGACCTCGCGCACATCGGCAACCAGGAGGAGCTGTGGCTGCTGCGGACGGTCGCCGGCCGTGACGCGATGCGGCCCGAGATCGACGGCATCTACGACGCGTTCGAGCACCCGCGCTCCGAGCGGCCCTCGCTGCCGCTGCTGCCGCCCGCCGAGGCCCGCACCTACGCGGCCGAGGTGCGCGGCCGGGCGCTGGACGTCCTGGAGAGCGCCTCGTTCCAGGGCACGGGCACACAGCTGACCTCGGCCGGCTTCGCCTTCGGCATGATCGCCCAGCACGAACAGCAGCACGACGAGACGATGCTGATCACCCATCAGCTGCGCAGAGGTCCGGCGGCACTGACGGCGCCGGACCCGATGCCCGACCCGGCGTTCAACGGACCGTCCGAAGTGCTGGTCCCCGGTGGCCCGTTCACAATGGGCACGTCCACCGAGCCGTGGGCCCTGGACAACGAACGGCCCGCGCACCAGCGGCTCGTGCCGCCGTTCCACATCGACACGACTCCGGTCACCAACGGCGCGTACCAGGCGTTCATGGCGGACGGGGGCTACACCGACCAGCGCTGGTGGACACCCGCCGGCTGGTCCCACATCCAGGCGCACTCCATCGAGGCGCCGCTGTTCTGGCGCCGCGAGGGCGGGGAGTGGCTGCGGCGGCGCTTCGGTGTCACCGAACTCGTACCGGCGAACGAGCCCGTGCTGCACGTCAGTTGGTACGAGGCCGACGCGTACGCCCGCTGGGCCGGCCGACGGCTGCCGACCGAGGCCGAGTGGGAGAAGGCGGCCCGCCACGACCCGGTGACCGACCGCTCCACGCGCTACCCGTGGGGCGACGCCGACCCGACGCCCGAGCACGCCAACCTCGGCCAGCGCCATCTGCGGCCGGCCCCCGCCGGCAGCTATCCGGAGGGCCAGTCCCCGCTCGGCGTACGGCAGTTGATCGGCGACGTGTGGGAGTGGACGTCCAGCGATCTGCTCCCCTACCCGGGCTTCGCGGCCTTCCCGTACAAGGAGTACTCGGAGGTCTTCTTCGGGCCCGAGTACAAGGTGCTGCGCGGCGGCTCGTTCGCGGTCGACTCCGTGGCCTGCCGGGGGACGTTCCGCAACTGGGACTACCCGATCCGGCGGCAGATCTTCTCCGGGTTCCGTACCGCTCGGGACGCCGATCCGGAGACCGTCTGATGTGCCGTCATCTCGCGTTCCTTGGCCCTGAGGAGCGGCTCGGACGGCTTCTCGTGGACCCGCCGCACAGCCTCTTCCGGCAGTCGTGGGCGCCGCGGCGGCAACAGCACGGGACCGTCAACGCCGATGGTTTCGGGGTCGGTTGGTATGCCGAGGGCGATCCGGTGCCGGCGCGCTACCGGCGTACCGGGCCGATCTGGGGCGACCGTTCGTTCGCCGACCTCGCGCGGGTGGTGCGCTCGGGCGCGCTGCTCGCCGCGGTGCGCGACGCGACCGTGGCGAGCGCGGACGGGGAGGCCGCGGCGGCGCCGTTCGCCGCGGGGACCTGGCTGTTCAGCCACAACGGC
The DNA here is from genome assembly GCF_044456225.1 of Streptomyces sp. NPDC050988. Classification (NCBI taxonomy): domain Bacteria; kingdom Bacillati; phylum Actinomycetota; class Actinomycetes; order Kitasatosporales; family Streptomycetaceae; genus Streptomyces; species Streptomyces sp. NPDC050988. The sequence continues at coordinate 486,089 of NZ_JBITFQ010000001.1, forward strand.
GCGGTCGCGGGCTGGCCGCGCTCCCTGGCCCCGCTCACCCGGACCCTGCCGGCCGAGGACCTGCTGTCGATGGAGGCGCGCTGCGACTCGGCGCTCGTCTGGGCGCTGGTCCTGAACCGGCTGCGCGGCGGCGACGAGGAGGGCCAGGCGCTCGCCGACACGGTCCTCGACGTCGCGGCGGCGGCCCCCGGTTCACGGCTCAACCTCCTGCTCACCAACGGCGAGGTGATCGCCGCCACCGCCTGGGGCGACACACTCTGGTATCTGACCGAGCCCGGCCGGCGCACGGTCGTGGCGTCCGAGCCGTACGACGACGATCCGCACTGGCAGGAGGTGCCGGACCGCACGCTGCTGGCCGCGAGCCGCACGGACGTCCTGCTCACCCCGCTCAAGGACGTGGAAGAACACCTGGCATCCGCCCCACCCAAGGAGCCCAGTACGTGAGCCCGTTCCTCGTCACCCGCACCCTGCCCGAGGACGCGACCGACGCAGCCCTGCGCGCCGACGTCCTGCACGGCCTGACCCGCACGCCCAAGACGCTCCCGCCGAAGTGGTTCTACGACGCGCACGGCAGCGAGCTCTTCGAGAAGATCACCGAACTGCCCGAGTACTACCCCACGCGGGCCGAGCGCGAGATCCTCGTCGCCCGGGCCGCCGAGATCGCCGAGGCGACCGGCGCGCGCACGCTCGTCGAGCTGGGCTCCGGGTCGTCCGACAAGACCCGCCACCTGCTCGACGCCATGCCCGACCTGCACACGTACGTACCGGTCGACGTGAGCGAGAGCGCGCTCACCCAGGCCGGGCAGGCGCTGATCGCGGAGCGTCCCGCGCTGAACGTGCACGCGCTCATCGCCGACTTCACCGGCGGCCTCACGCTGCCCGCCACGCCGGGTCCGCGGCTCGTCGCGTTCCTGGGCGGCACGATCGGCAATCTGCTGCCCGCCGAGCGCGCCGCGTTCCTGGCGTCCGTACGCTCGCTGCTGTCGCCCGGCGACGCCCTGCTGCTCGGCACCGACCTGGTCAAGGACGAGTCGGTCCTCGTCGCCGCCTACGACGACGCGGCCGGGGTGACGGCCGCGTTCAACAAGAACGTGCTGACCGTGGTCGACCGCGAACTCGGCGCCGACTTCGACCCCGACGAGTTCACCCATGTCGCCCTCTGGGACGCCGAGCGGGAGTGGATCGAGATGCGGCTGCGCGCTCGTTCGGCGCTGACCGTGAAGATCCCCGCGCTCGACCTCGCCGTGGACTTCGCGGAGGGCGAGGAGATGCGCACCGAGGTGTCGGCGAAGTTCCGCGAGGAGGGCGTACGCACGGAGCTGGCGGCGGCCGGACTGGACCTCACGCACTGGTGGACTGACGAGCAAGGGAGGTTCGCGCTGTCGCTGAGCACGGCCCGGTGACCCGCACCGGGCGGGAACCCGTACGGACCCATGTCCCTCGGGCCTACATCTCGCGGTCCCCCGCCTCGTGCGGCACCGTGGAATGACGCGTGGCACACAGGCCACGGCGGAGAGGAGCACCCGCATGTCCGACCACACCTACCGGATCACCGAGATCGTCGGCAGCTCGCACGTGGGCGTCGACGAGGCGATCCGCAACGGCATCTCCCGGGCCTCGCAGACCCTGCGCAACCTCGACTGGTTCGAGGTCACCCAGGTCCGCGGCCAGATCGAGGACGGGCAGATCAAGCACTACCAGGTCGGCCTGAAGGTCGGCTTCCGCCTGGAGGACGCGGGCTGACCTCTGAGGACCTCCACGACCCTCCGCGGAATCCCACCGCCGCGGCGAGCGGGGGCGCGGACCCTCAGGTCCGCCCCTCCCGCTCCTGCGCCACCTTCAACGCCTCGGACGCGGCTGCCCAGCGCGCCCGTACGACGGTGAAGCCGGCCCGCTCGGCGTCCTCGCACACGAGCTCGTCGTCGTCCACGAACACCCGGATCTCACGGCCTTGGGCCAGCCCGCGGAGGATCTCCAGCTTGGTGCGCCGAGCGGGCCTGCGGTCGTCGTTGCGCCGCATCCGGATGCGGCCCTCGGGCAGACCCTGGGCGGCGAGCCAGGCCTCCGTGTCCTTGCGGCAGCGCTCGGGCCGCCCGGTCAGATAGAGGATCTCGCACTCCCGCGCGTGCTCCAGCGCGAGGGCGACGCCCTCCGCGAGCGGCGGATCGTCCGGCGCCGCCGCGAAGAAGGCGTCCCAGTCACGCGGCTTGCACTCCAGGAACTTCTGCCGGTGCGCGGTGTCGGCGAGGGTGCCGTCGAGGTCGAATACGGCGAGGGGCCTGCGTGCGCCGACACCGCCGCGGGCGTCGGATCCGGGGCGTGGCCTGCTGGTGTTCGTCACTCGGCCCACCCTAGAGTCCGGCGCGGCGGCAACGCCCCTATAAGGGGCGCGGGGAACTGCGCGACCAGCCACGACGCGCCCGCAGACGACGTGCCGGACGCCACCCGAGCACTTAGGACACAGGCCGCTCGGCCTCCACCTCCCGCTTCTTCGAGGCCCGCAGACTGGTGAAGGTCGTCACCGCGAGCACCAGGACGATGAAGCCGAGCGAGAACGGGATGCTGATCTCCGGGACATGCACCCCCGACTCGTGCAGGGCGTGCAGCACCAGCTTGACGCCGATGAAGCCGAGGATGATCGACAGCCCGTACGAGAGATGGACGAGCCGCTTGAGCAGGCCGCCGATCAGGAAGTACAGCTGCCGCAGGCCCATCAGCGCGAAGGCGTTCGCGGTGAAGACGATGTACGGCTCCTCGGTGAGGCCGTAGATGGCCGGGATGGAGTCCAGGGCGAACAGGACGTCCGTGGAGCCGATCGCCAGCATGACCACCAGCATCGGGGTCATCACCCGCTTGCCGTTCTGCTCGACCCACAGCTTGGTGCCGTGGTAGCGGTCGGCCACGCCGAAGCGTCGCTCAACGGACTTGAGCAGCTTGTTCTCCTCGTACTCCTCCTCGCCGTGGCCCTTGCGGGCGTCCTGGACGAGCTTCCAGGCGGTCCAGATCAGGAACGCGCCGAAGAGGTAGAAGACCCAGGAGAACGTTGAGATGATCGCGGCACCGGCGGCGATGAAGATCGTGCGCAGCACCAGGGCCACCAGCACGCCGACCATCAGCACGCGCTGCTGGTACTGGGCCGGCACCGAGAACTTCGCCATGATCAGGACGAAGACGAAGAGGTTGTCGACGCTGAGCGACTTCTCCGTGATGTAGCCGGCGAAGAACTCGCCCGCGGGGCCGCCTCCTTGGGCCACCAGCAGTCCGAACCCGAACGCCACCGCGAGGGCGACCCAGACCGCGCTCCAGATACCCGCCTCCTCGAGGGAGACCTCATGGGCTTTGCGGCCGATGAGGTAAACAAACGCCCACGTCCGGGCATACGCACCGCGCCGAAACGTCGAACCAGTCGTTCAGGTCGCGGTGGCCTCGCGCCACAGGCTCCACGCGAGCCCGAGGCCGGCGAGGGCGATCGCGATGCGGAGCGGGGCCTCGGGCAGGCGCCGTACGACCGCGGGGCCCATCCAGGCGCCCACGAAGCAGCCCAGACCGAGTGCCAGGGCCGCGCTCCAGTCGACCGGGGCGAGGAACGCGTAGGCGACGGCCGCGGTGACGTTGGCCGCGCCGGTGGCGATGTTCTTGACGGCGTTGGTCACCCGCAGGGGCTCGGTGGCGGACAGGGAGAGGACGGCCAGCATGAGGACCCCCGCCGCCGCGCCGAAGTAGCCGCCGTACAGGCCGACCAGCAGGACGGCACAGGCCAGCGGGAGCCTTGGCAGGGAGTCCCGACCGGGGGTGAATCGCGCGGTCAGCCGGCGCAGGGGTTCGCGGGCCAGGATCAGGACCGAGCCGAGGGCGATGAGCCAGGGCACGACCAGTTCGAACGTCGACGACGGTGTGCCGAGGAGCAGGGCCGCGCCGGTCGCCCCGCCCAGTGCCGCGGTGACGGCCAGACGGACGAGTCGTGCGCGCTGTCCGCGGAGTTCCTCGCGGGAACCCACCGCCGTTCCGACGGTGTTGGAGAAGAGCGCGACCGTGTTGGTGACGTTGGCCGCCACGGGCGGGAGGCCGGCGGCGAGGAGTGCGGGGTAGCTGAACAGTGAGGCCAGGCCGGCGATCGAGCCGGCGAGTCCGGAGGCTATGCCCGCGGCCAGGAGCAGGAGTGCGGCGCCGGGTTCCGGCTGCCCGACGATGAGCGCTTGCACGTGACTCTCTTGTCTTCACGGGGCGGTGGCGTTCCGGCACACCAGATATTGCCGTGCCGGCTCGAAACGTGTGCCTCAGAGGGCGAACTGTGCCAGCGGTACCCCCGGCGGCATGTTGTAGGGCGTGACCACCTGGATCGCCGAGGGGAGGAAGGGGCCCTCGTCCGGAAGGGCCTTGTGGGCCCTCATGATGGTCTGGCATGCGCGGCGCATGTCCTGGCGGAGGTCGTGGTGGAGGACGGCGGAGAGGCGGCGTTCGCGCAGGAAGCGGGTGTTGTCATGGTCCAGGTCGTGGGCGATGAACACCGCGCACTCCCGGCCGAGGGTGTCGAACGCGTCGAGGGTCGCCGCGTTGCCGCCACCGGCGGAGTAGACGGCGAGGACCTCCTCGTCACGCTTGAGGGCCTCCAGGACGAGGTCCCGCTGGGTGGCGTCCAAGCCGTCGCTGTCGGTGACCTCCACCAGGGACCGCCCGGGCTGCGCGATGCGCATCGCGCTGCGGAAGCCCATCTCGCGCTCCTCCTCACCGCGGAAGGAGCCCCGGCTGATCGTGGCGAGGACGTTGCCCGGCCGGTCGCCGAGCCACTGTCCGATGAGGTAGGCGGCGGTGGCGCCCGCGGCCCGGTTGTCGATTCCCACGTACGCCATGCGCGCACTGCTGGGCAGGTCGCTGACCAGCGTGACGACGGGGATGCCGGTCGCGACCAGCCGGCTCACGGCGGCGCCGATCTCCGGCAGGTCGGGGGCCTTGAGGATCACTCCCTGCGAACCGCGCTTGGCGATCCTGTCCAGGGTCGCGATCATCTCCGAGGCGGGGCAGGTCTCGCGGAAGTGGAAGCGCGATCGCACCACGGCGGGATGCAGGGACGGCAGTTCGGCTTCGAGTGCGTCCCGTACGGCGGTCGAGAACCGCTCCGGTGTCTGCATCACGATGTCGATCATGAATGTGCGCCCACCGATGCGAACCTGGGTCCGTTGACGGTCCAGATCCTTTATCGCCTGGTGCACCTCCATGACAGTGCTCTCCCGCACGCCGCCCCGGTCGTTGAGGACTCGGTCGACCGTGGCTTCGCTCAGACCGGCCTGACGGGCGATCTCTCTGATCGGATACGGATGTCGCATGGCGGTCCCCGAAAGCAGGATGATGGACTTTTGACGGGTCTCTGCGGATTGTATGACGGGCTCTCGTTCACAAGACTGGCAGAAAAGCAGGCATGGCGAAAGGACCAGGGATGTCCCCCACGGAGGCGGGAACACCGACTTGGCTGAGCGAGGACGACTGCGATCTTGGCGCATTCCGCTCGTTGGTCGAGCAGAGCACCGAGCGGCAGGCGTATCCCTCGGCCGAGCGGATCGAGCAGAACGTCCTGGTCTACGCGAGTGACCGGATCAGGGACCTCGCGGTGACCCCTCGGGGGCGCCGGGAGGTGCAGGCCGAGCTGGTGCGGGCCCTGCTGGACGGACCCGGGGTCGTGGTCCTCAAGGGCGCGTTCACGGACCCGGCCGTCGTGGACGCGGCCTCCGGTGCCTTCAGCGCGCTGATCGAGGAGGAACGTTCCGGCGGCGAGGCCCGCGGTGACCACTTCGCCAAGCCCGGCGCCAACGACCGGGTGTGGAACGCCCTGGACAAGGTGGCCGTGCGCGCGCCGGAGGTGTTCGCGGACTACTACGCCAACGACATGCTGGCCCTGATCTCCGAGGCCTGGCTCGGCCCCGCCTACCAGGTGACCTCCCAGATCAACGTGGTCAACCCGGGTGGCGCCGCACAGAGCGTGCACCGCGACTACCACCTGGGCTTCCTGACCAACGCCGTCGCCGCCGCGTACCCGGCGCACGTCCACCGCCTCTCCCCCGTACTGACGCTCCAGGGCGCGGTCGCGCACTGCGACATGCCCGTCGAGTCCGGGCCCACGCTGTACCTGCCGCACTCGCAGAAGTACGAGCCCGGCTATCTGGCCTGGCGGCGCCCGGAGTTCATCGAGTACTTCGAGGAGCATCACGTCCAGCTCCCGCTGGAGAAGGGCGACGCGGTGTTCTTCAACCCCGCGCTCTTCCATGCCGCCGGACACAACCGCTCGGCGGACATCAAGCGCATGGCCAACCTGCTGCAGGTCTCCTCCGCCTTCGGCCGCGCCATGGAGTCCGTGGACCGGGAGGCCATGGCCGCGGCCCTGTTCCCGGTGCTGCTGCGCCGCAAGGAGGAGGGCGCCTCGGAGAGCTGGCTGCGCCGCGTGATCGCCGCCACGGCCGAGGGCTACCCCTTCCCCACCAATCTGGACCTCGACCCCCCGGTCGACGGTCTCGCTCCGCCCTCGCAGGCGGACACCCTCTGGCAGGCAGTAGCCGAAGGCTGGGCCCCGGCCCGGCTCCGCCAGGAACTACAGGCGGGCGCGAAGCGCCGCCGGAGCTGAAGGAGAGAACAGCACTCATGGGACTGCTTGAGGACAAAGTCGTCCTCGTCAACGGCGGCAGCCAAGGCGTCGGCGCCGGAATCGTCCAGGCGGCCGTACGCGAGGGCGCCACCGTCGTCTTCACCGGACGACGTGCCGAGGTCGGCGAGAAACTCGCCGCGGACACCGGAGCCCACTTCGTACGCGCGGACCTGTCGGACGCCGCACAGGCTCGCGACAGCGTCGTACAGACGGTGGACACACACGGACGCGTCGACTGTCTCGTCAACGCGGCGGGGCTGACGTCACGTGGTTCGCTCCTGGACACCACGCCGGAGCTGTTCGACGCGCACATCGCGATCAACCTGCGGGCGCCGTTCTTCGCCATGCAGGCCGCGGTCGCCGACATGACGGCCCGCAAGACGCCGGGCACCATCGTGAACGTCATCTCGAACTGCGCGCACGGCGGCCCGCCGTATCTGGCGCCGTACTCCACGGCGAAGGCCGGACTCGCGGGGCTGACCCGCAACGCGGCCCACGCGCACCGCTGGGACCGCGTCCGCATCAACGGCCTCAACATCGGCTGGACCGACACCGAGGGCGAGGACGCCACCCAGCGTGCCTTCCACGGGGCGGGCGACGACTGGCGGGAGAAGGCCGCCGCCGCCCAGCCGATGGGCAAACTCGGGCAGGTCGACGAGATCGCCGATTTCGTCGTCTTCCTGCTCTCCGACCGCAGTGGCGTGGTGACCGGCTCGGTCATCGACTGGGACCAGATCGTCTTCGGCGGGCTCGACTGAACCGCCCCCTGGGCTGAAGGAGCAAGATTCTCATGCGTATTGGCATCATGGGGCTGGGCCGGATCGGCGCTTTCCACGCGGAAACCCTGTCAGGACTCGAAGCGGTCGACTCTCTGGTGGTCACCGACCCGGTGGCCGCGGCCGCCTCCGCCGCCGCGGAGCGGTTCGGAGCCGCGGCGGTGGACTCCCCCGACGCGGTACTGGCCGCCGGTGTGGACGGAGTGGTGATCGCCGCCGCGACCAACGCACACCCCGAACTCATCCTCGCCGCCGTCAAGGCGGGCATCCCGGTCTTCTGCGAGAAGCCCGTAGCCCTCGGCATCGAGGAGAGCCTCGATGTGCTGCGTGCGGTGGAGGGCGGCGGGGTCGAGGTGCACATCGGCTACAACCGGCGCTTCGACGCCGGCTGTGTCGCCGCGCGCGCGGCCGTGGTGAGCGGCGAACTCGGACTGCTGCACACCGTACGGTCCACCACCCTGGACCCCGCGCCGCCGCCCCCCGCGTACGTGGCCGTCTCCGGCGGCATCTTCCGCGACTGCAGCGTGCACGACTTCGACATCGTGCGCTGGGTCACCGGCCGCGAGGTCGTCGAGGTGTACGCGACCGGCGGCAACCGGGGTGCGGACTACATCGCGGCGGCGGACGACGTCGACACCGCCTCCGCGCTCCTCACCTTCGACGACGGCACGATCGGTGTCATCTCCAACTCCCGGCACAACGCCCGCGGTTACGACGTCCGCCTGGAGGTGCACGGTATGAAGGACAGCATCGCCGTGGGCCTGGAGGACAAGCTGCCGCTGCGGTCCGTCGAGCCGGGAGTCACCTTCCCCGCCGGCACGCCGCACTCCTTCTTCATGGACCGCTTCGCCGACGCCTACCGCGCCGAACTCACCGCGTTCACCGAGGTCGTGGCGGGCTCCCGGCCCTCTCCCTGCACCGTGGCGGACGCCCTCGAAGCGAGCTGGATCGCCGAGGCCTGCACGCTGTCGCTGCACGAGCGCCGGCCCGTACGACTGGAAGAGGTGCGTAAGGCATGACGGACGAGCCACTGCGAATCGGCATACTGGGGGCGGCCCGCATCGCCGAGCTCGCGATCGTCGGCCCGGCCCGCGTGACCGGCCACCGCCTTGTGGCGGTGGCCGCCCGCGACCGGTCCCGCGCCGAGACCTTCGCCGCCGAGCACGATGTCGAACGGGTCCTGGACTCGTACGCCGACGTGCTCGCCGACCCCGAGGTCGAGGTCGTCTACAACCCGCTCGCCAACAGCCTGCACGGGCCCTGGAACCTCGCCGCGCTCGCGGCGGGCAAGCACGTGCTGACGGAGAAGCCGTCCGCGAGCATCGCGGAGGAGGCCGTGGAGGTACGGGACGCCGTCGCGAAGGCGGGCACCGTCTTCATGGAGGGCTTCCACTACCTGTTCCACCCGGTCACCCGACGCCTGCACGAGCTGCTGGACAGCGGGGAACTGGGCGAACTCCGGCACGTGGAAACCACGATGCTCATGCCTGCGCCGCCGGACACCGACCTGCGCTGGTCGTTTCCGCTGGCGGGTGGCGCTCTGATGGACCTGGGCTGCTACAGCCTGCACGCCCAGCGGGTGCTCGCGCCCTGGGCGGGCGGCGCACCGCGGCTCGTCGCCGCGCGCGGCGGTGAACGGCCGGGCGCGCCCGGGGTCGACGAATGGCTGGACGCCGAGCTGGAGTTCCCCAGTGGTGTCACCGGTACCGCCCGCTGCCACATGGCGTACCACGAGTGGGAGATGAGCTACCGGATCGTGGGCTCACTCGGTGAGGCCACGGCGACGAACTTCGTCCAACCGCACCTCGACGACCGGGTCCTGGTCCGCACGGCCTCGGGCGAGCGCACCGAGATGCTCGGCCGCCGGTCCTCGTACACCTATCAGCTCGAAGCGTTCGCGGCCCATCTGCGGCGGGGTGCGCCGCTGCGCCTGGACGCCGATGACTCGGTCGCCACCATGCGGCTCATCGACGAGTGCTACCAGGGCGCGGGGTTCCCGCCCCGACCGCGGACGGTCCTGCCGAACACGGTCTGAGAGCAAGAATGGTCTGAGAGAAACAGGAGAACGGGAGAGGGCGGTGCCGAAACGGCACCGCCCTCTCCCGTTGTGCATAAGCCATGTACCACTAGAGGGCGGTTACCGGTAGAGGTCGGGCCGCTCGATCAGCTCGACCTCGACCCGCCGGCCCTCCCGCTGGGCACGCACGCCCGCCTCGCACACCGCGGCCGCCGCGTAGCCGTCCCAGACGCTGGGACCGGTGACCTCGCCGCGCCGGGTGGCGTCCACCCAGGCCCGTACCTGGCGGTCGTACGCGTCCTCGAACCGCTCGATGTAGTCCGGCGTGACGCGGCCGCCCCACCGGCCATCGGTGCTGAGCCGTGGTCCGTACTCATCACCGATGCCCGCGACGCCGCGCTCGCAGACGGCTTCGGCCCACACCTGATATCCGTAACCGCAGTGGCCGAAGATCTCGACGTCGACTAGAGCCCCCGACTCGGTTTCGAACAGGACGAGTTGAGGGTCGCTCATGCCTTCTGGCGCCAGTGAGGACGGAGTCGGCTTGAGGACCGTGACCGAGGTGATCTCCTGATCGAGGAGCCAGCGGGTCACGTCCATCTCGTGTACGACCGAGTCGTTGATGAGCATCTCGGTGGTGAACCCCGACGGCATGGAGGGGTTGCGGTGCCGTTGATGCACCATCAGTGCCCTGCCCAACTCCCCGCCGTCGAGCAGCTGCTTCAGCTTCACGTACTCGGAGTCGTACCGGCGCATGAAGCCCACCTGCACCCGGCGGTGCCCGAGCCGCTGTTCCGCCTCCAGGACCCGTAGCGCAGACGCCGCGTCAGGGGTGAGCGGCTTCTCGCACAGGACCGGCAGATCACGGCCCAGGGCTTCGAGCAGGGCCGCCTCGTGGGCGGGCCCGGGAGAGGCGATCAGCACGGCGTCCACGTCCTCCGCGGCCAGCGCGACCGCGGCTTCCGTGTACGCCGTGCATCCGTCCAGCGTGTCGGCGAGGGCCTTGGACCGCTCCGCGTCGATGTCCACGACGGCGGTCACCCGCGCCCCGCTGATGACGTGCTGGAGCCTTCGGACATGATCGGCCCCCATCTTGCCGGTGCCGATGACGGCTACGCCGAGTACTCCCTGAGATGACATATATGCAGTGTCTCTCCTATGCCTGAGGATCAGGCCTGTGCCTGAGGATCAGTTGCCTGTGGACGAGGGTCAGTTGCGCTGCGCACCGACCTGGAGCTCTGCCTCTTCGGGGAGTTCTTCGACGTCGACGCCGCGGACCTGGGCCAGCTCGTGCTTCAGCGCGGCCAGTTCGGCGCCGCCGGCCATGTGGTTGGTGAGTTCTTCGAGGCTGACGTCGGCGCGGGCGGCGGAGAGTTCCATGGTGCCCAGACGCAGGACGCTGAAGTGGTCGCCGACCATGTAGGCGTGGTGCGGGTTGTGGGTGATGAAGATGACGCCCAGGCCGCGGTCGCGGGCGGCGGCGATGTACTTCAGGACCACGCCGGACTGCTTGACGCCCAGGGCCGCGGTGGGCTCGTCCAGGATGAGGACGCGGGCGCCGAAGTAGACGGCGCGGGCGATGGCCACGGACTGGCGCTGGCCGCCGGACAGGGTGCCGATGGGCTGGTCGAGGTCGTCCAGGATGATGCCCATGTGGCGCAGTTCGGTGTCCGCGGTCTGCTTCATCCTCGCGATGTCCAGGCGCCGGATGGGCCAGGGGCCCTTGGTCATCTCGGAGCCGAGGAAGAAGTTGCGCCAGACCGGCATCAGCGGGACGGTGGCGAGGTCCTGGTAGACCGTGGCGATGCCCTTGTCGAGGGCCTCACGCGGGTTGCTGAGCTGCACCGCCTGGCCGTCGATGAGGAACTCGCCCTCGGTGTGCTGGTGCAGCCCCGAGATGATCTTGATCAGGGTGGACTTGCCGGCGCCGTTGTCGCCGAGCACACAGGTCACCTGGCTGGAATGGACGGCCAGGTCGACGCTGTGCAGGGCCCGGACGTTGCCGTACGACTTGCCCGCGCCCTTCAGCTCGACGGTGGGTGTGCCGTCCGCCGATGCCGTTTTCTTGGGGGCTGTCCCGTTGGGTGAGACCGACCCGTCGGAGGTGATGGGGTTGGTGGTCATGGGTTACCTCCGGGTCGCCTGGCGGCGGACCCACAGATTGACGAGGGCGGCGAGCAGGAGCATGACGCCGAGGAAGGCCTTGAACCAGTCGGGGTTCCAGTTGGCGTAGACGATGCCCTGGGAGACCATGCCGAAGATGAAGGCACCGATGACCGGGCCGATCGCCGAGCCGTACCCGCCGGTCAGCAGACAGCCGCCGATCACCGCGGCGATGATGTACAGGAACTCGTTGCCCACACCCTCGCCGGACTGGACGGTGTTGAACGAGAACAGGATGTGCATCCCGACGAACCAGGCACCCGCCCCCACCCCCATGAACAGGGCGATCTTCGTGAAGGTGACCGGCACACCCACCGCACGGGCCGACTCCTTGTTACCGCCGGTCGCAAAAATCCAGTTGCCGAACTTGGTACGCAGCAGCAGCCAGGTCGCCGCCGCGGCGAAGACCAGCCAGTAGAACACCGTGATCTTCACATCGACACCGCCGATGCTGAACTCCGACGCGAAGACCTTCTGAGCCTGGTCGAAACCGTCCATGTCACTGATCGAGTCAGTCGCGACATTCCCGGTGAAGACCTTGGTGATGGCCAGGTTGGCGCCTTGCAGGATCAGGAACGTGCCGAGCGTGATCAAGAACGACGGCAGCCCCGTCCTGACCAGCAGGTAGCCGTTGAACGCTCCGATGGCCAGGGACACCAGCAGCGCCACCAGGACACCGGTCCATACGTTCATGGAGAGCTGGAAGCTCCACATGCTGGCCGTCAGCGCCGAGGTCGTGACCGCGACGCCGGCGGAGAGGTCGAACTCGCCGCCGATCATCAACAGGGCCACCGGCAGGGCCATGATGCCCATCACCGAGGACTCATAGAGCACGTTGGACAGCGAGCTGGCCTCACGGAAGGGGGAGGCGACCGCGAAGAAGAAGACGTACACCGCGATCGCCGCGATCAGCGCGCCGATCTCGGGGCGGGCCGCCAGCCGGCGGGCCAGGGAGCGTTCCGCGGTCCGGCCGTCCTTGGGGGCGGCCGGCGGAGCCGGCGACGAGGAACTCGTCGCCGGTGCCGTTGCCTGGGACATGGAGATCACCTGGTGCCCTTCGCGGCGAACTTCGCGATGGTCTCCACGTTCGACTTGTCCACGAACGCCGGACCGGTCAGCACCGGCTCCTGGCTGCCACCGCTGAAGTTGCCGTTGGTCTTGTAGAGCCACAGCGAGTCGACCGACAGGTAGCCCTGGAGGTAGGGCTGCTGGTCCACGGCGAACTGGATGTCGCCGTCCTCGATGGCTCCGATGAGGTCCTTGTTGAGGTCGAAGGTGGCCAGCTTGGCCTTGCTGCCCGCGTCGTCCAGCGACTGCACGGCCGCCAGGGCGAACGGGGCACCGAGGGTGACCACGTAGTCGATCGAGGAGTCCTGCTTGAGCTTGGCGGTGATCGTCGACTTCAGAGCCGGCATGTTCGTGCCGTTCACGTACAGGTTCGTCGTCTTGCCCTTGAAAGTCTTCTTCACACCCGCACAGCGTGCTTCCAGAGCGACGTGGCCCTGCTCCTGGATGACACAGATGTTGTTCTTGGCACCGAGTGCGTTGAGCTTCTCGCCGAAGGCCTCACCGGCCACGGTCTCGTCCTGGCCGAAGTACTCCAGGAGGCCCTGCTCCTGCCAGTCGTCGACGCCGCCGTTGAAGCCGACGACGGGGATACCGGCCTTCTCCGCCTTGGCGACCGCGGACTTCATGGAGTCCGGCTTGGCCAGGGTGACCGCGATACCGTCGACCTTCTGGTCGATCGCGTTCTGCACCAGGTTGGCCTGCTTGGCACCGTCGGGGCTGCTGGAGTAGATCAGCTCGACGTTGTCCTTCGCGGCGGCGGCCTGCGCCCCCTTGCGGATCGTGTCCCAGAAAGTGTCACCGGGAGCCGCGTGCGTGATCATCGCGACCTTCATACGGGGAGTGTTGGCCTTGCCGGCGGACGCGGCGCCCGTGTCCTCCTCGGCCTTCTTGCCACCGGAGTCACTGGAGCAACCGGCGAGGACGAGAGCCGCCGCGGCGGCCGCGGCCACTGCGGGGACGATTCTGCGGGAACGGGAGTGGAGCGAGCGGTTCATCTTTCCGGCACCTCACTGTGCGACTGGAGAAGGAACAGGTGACCGACCGGGAAGGACCCCGCGGTCACATGCCGTTAACACGGCTGTTGCCTATGACGGGATACAAGCCCCAGTTGCACCCCAGCGTCAATATACGCAAAGACATCATTTATCCATCAAGGGAAAGGTCAGAGCATTTCCCTGACGGGCCATTTCCCGTGTCATATACACGCGAAATGTCGCGGGCAGTCGCCTGCCCTTTTCGTTATCAAATCCTCACGCGATCGAGCCCCATAAACCACACGCGCCATACCCGCCTGCCCCCTGTGCGGTTACTTCAGTACCGCCGCGGCGGTGCGGTACGCCGCTTCGGCGGCCTCGCGCACCGGAAGAGCGCGATGCGCGTCGGACAGGATCTCCACCCCCCAGGGACCGGTCCAGCCGGCCGTGCGGAGCGCGGAGATGATCCCCGTCAGGTCGAACGATCCCTCGCCGCACAGGCGTCGGCGCCTGACGGTGTCCTCGAAGAGGGTCCCGATCACCTCGCTGTCCGCGTCGTTGAGCTCCACGCCCACGATGCGTGACGCGGGTACGTCCGCCAGCTCGGCCGGCGGGGTGTGGGCGCGCTCGGTGTGCCAGACGTCGATGATCAGACCGCCGGCCGGGTGACCGGCGGCCTCGACGAGCCGGAGTCCGTCGTGCACGGTCTTGAGGTTGGTCCAGGGCAGGAACTCGATCCCGAGCCGGGCGCCCACACCGTCCGCCTGCGCGGCCAGCGTGGCGAACTCCTCGGCCCAGACGTCGAGTTCCCACGGCCTGTCCTCGACGTCCGGTCCGATCTTGAGGTGGCGCGCGCCGAGTGCCTCGGCGGCCCGGAGCAGGTCCAGGCGGACGGCGTCAGACGCGGCACGCGGTGCTCCGTCGGCCCACCAGTCGGTCAGCAGCTCCAATTCGATGTGGACGAGTCCGTTGTCCTCGAAGAGGGACCGGATGCCGGACAGTCCGTATGCGCGCTCGGCCTCGACCAGGTCCGCGTACAACAGGCCGAAGCCCTTGAAGCCGGCGGAGCTCGCCGCTTCCACCCGCTCCCGAAGCGTCAGCGGGCTCCGTGAGTCGGGCCACCCGGGTGCGGCATTGCCCGTGGTGGTCCAGCAGGTGGCCAGCAGGTCCTCCGTAGTCACGTCTGTTTCCCCATTCCTGGTCGAGGACCGGACGAAGCCGGTGCATCATGTATGTCGGCCCGAACTCGAATATATTCTGGAGCAGTCGTCCCGGCCTGCCACCGAGGTCATTCCGCTGATTCGCAGACGCGCCAATATGCCGAGCAGGAGATAAATCTCAGCTGCCCGGCATTGGCCCGGTGACCGGTAAGGACGGCCCCGGTCGCCGGGACCCGGCGACCCTCAAGGCTTGAGGTGATCGCGACCCTCGATGGATCCGCAGGAACCCATCAAGAACACCTCATCGCCCGCTACGCAGCGTCGCCCAGCACAGAGCGCAGGTGCTCCGCACTGGCCCATACGTCGTCCAGGGGCCCCCGGCCCGTGGGCTCCTCGGTGAGGATGGTGTCCTGCTCCAGGACGTACCAGCCGTCGTAGCCGCGGGCCCCGAGGTGGGTCACGATGGCCCTGACGTCCACGTCACCGGCGCCGAGCGGCCGGTACATGCCCTCCCGGACGGCCTCCGTGTACGTGAGGCGGCCCGACTGGACCTTGGCGGCGAGGGCCGCGTTCACGTCCTTCATATGGGTGTGGGCGATCCGCTCGGGTGCCTGCCGGGTGAGTTCGGCGGGGTCGGTGCCGCCGATGAGCAGGTGGCCGGTGTCGAGGCAGAGGGAGATCGCGGAGTGCTCCAGCACGCGCTGGACCTCGTCGCCGTTCTCGATCATCGTGCCGACATGCGGGTGCAGTACGGCCCGCACGCCGCGTTCCGAAGCCAGCCCGGACAGCCGGTCCAGGTTGGACAGCAGCAGCCGCCAGCCGTCGGCGTCGAGTTC
The DNA here is from genome assembly GCF_044456225.1 of Streptomyces sp. NPDC050988. Classification (NCBI taxonomy): domain Bacteria; kingdom Bacillati; phylum Actinomycetota; class Actinomycetes; order Kitasatosporales; family Streptomycetaceae; genus Streptomyces; species Streptomyces sp. NPDC050988. Next base: position 501,717 of record NZ_JBITFQ010000001.1, read on the forward strand.
GGGCCGGGAGTCGTAACCGTCGAGCCCGGTGACGGCCGACAGGACGAGGACGTCGGCCTTGGAGGCGGCGTAGCTCTCCAGGAGCGTCTCGACCTCGGGCAGCGGGTCGTGCCCGGGCACGTGCAGCAGGAGCGGGGTGAAGCCGCCGACGGCCTGGAGGTCATGGTGGTCGAGAACCCGCGCCATGGCCTGCGGCTCGCCGGGCAGGAAGCCCTCGGGCCCGATCTCGGTGGCGGCGAGACCGACCTCGCGCATCTCCTTCAGGACGCGCTCGGGCGTCAACTGGTAGCCCCAGCCGGGTACTTCGCACACGCCCCACGAAATGGGCGCTCCAGCGATCCGGTGCGCTTGAGTGTTCATGCCGTGGCCTTTCGGTGGTTCCAGTCGGGGTTGGCGACCGCGGCCGGCGGACGGCCCGCCAGCACGTCCGCGACACCGCGGGCGGCGTCGATGAAGGTCAGGGCCATGGCCCTGTTCGTCATGCCCATCAGATGCGGGGTGAGGACAACGTCGGCATGGTCGAACAGCGGGTGGTGCACGGCCGGTTCGGGATCGAAGACGTCCAGTCCTACACCGGACAGCCTGCCCAGTTCCAGAGCGATCAGGGTGGCGTCCGGGTCGAGCAGGCCACCCCTGCCGCAGTTGACGAGGACCGTCCCGGGCTTCACCCGGGACAGCAGCTCCTCGCCGACCAGGTGGTGCGTGCTCTCGGTGAGGGGAACGTGCAGTGTCAGTACGTCGCTCATCTCGGCCAGTTCACCGAGATCGGAGCAGGCCACCTCGGGCGGGGGCGGGCTGTACGGGTCGTACGCCACGATCCGCATACCGAAGGCCGAGGCCAGTTCACCGACCCGGCGGCCGATGCGGCCGTAGCCGACGATGCCCATGGTGGCGCCGTCGAGGTCGCCGACGGGCACGGTGTTCCGCTCGGCCCAGCGGCCCTCGCGCACCAGGTCGGTGAGCGGACGCAGCCTCTTGACGAGGTGCAGGGTCATGGCGAGGACGCCCTCGGCCACGGCCCGCGAGCCGCTCTGCGGGGTGATCACCACGGGGATGCCGCGGGCGGTCGCCGCGGCGACGTCGACGAGGTCCACACCGACTCCGGTGCGGGCGATGACGCGCAGCCGCGGGGCTCGTGCGAGGAAGTCCTCGTCGACGTGCCGGTCGGCGCGGACGATGGCGCCTTCCGCGACCGCGAGGTCCTCGGGCGTGGGGTGGGTGACGAAGGTGACCCGGTCTCCGAGGATGCCTCCGACGGTGTCCGGGTCGACCGGGCCGAGGGCCACTACGACATGCCCGTCCATGCGATCAGCTCCGTGCCTGGTGGCCGAAGGTCGCTCCGGTGACGTCCGCCACCGGCTCCCAGGTGCCGCTCTCGGCGGAGGCGGCGGCCGCGGAGATGACCTCGGCGACGGCGTGCGCGTCCTCGATCGTGGAGTTGTGGTGCTCGATGCCGGCGACGGCGGCGAGGAACTTCTTCGCCTCGATGACCTTCAGGTCGTCGTAGCCCATGCTGTTGCCGGGGCCGGGCTGGAAGCTGGCGTAGTCACCCATGTGACCGTTGCCGAGCACGGTGGTGTACCCCTGGTTCGGGCCACTGCGGTCCAGGGCGACGCGCAGCTCGTTCATGCGCTCGAAGTTCCAGGTGAGCGAGCCGTCGGTGCCGTAGATCTCGAAGCCGATGCCGCACTGCGGGCCGACGATGGTGCGGGAGGCCTCCAGTGTGCCGACGGCGTCACCGTGGAAGCGGACGAGGGCGGCGGCGTAGTCGTCGTTCTCGACCTGTGCCATCTCGCCGTCCTCGATGACGGCGAAGTGCGTGCCCGAGCCCATCGGGAGGATCGGGCGCTCGGTGTAGATGGTGCTGGTGAGCGCGGAGACCTCACGGATCGGGGCGACGACATAGCTGACCAGGTCGACGACGTGGCTCATCAGGTCACCCAGCGCGCCATGTCCGGCCAGTTCCCGCTTGAAGCGCCAGGACAGGGCGCCCTTGGGCTCGGAGGCGTAACCGGAGAAGAAGGTGGCGCGCACGTTGGTGATACGGCCCAGGCGGCCCTCGGCGATCAACTCGCGGGCCCGCTCCACGGCGGGCGCGTGCCGGTAGTTGTAGCCGATGGAGGTGGCGACCCCGGCCGCGCGGGCCGCCGCGGCGACCTCGGCGGTCTCCTCGGCTCCGCGTCCGACGGGCTTCTCGATCCAGAACGGCTTGCCCGCCTTGGCGGCGGCGATGCCTATCTCGTGGTGGAGGACGTTCGGCGCGCAGATCGAGACGACTTCGACGTCCGGGTCGTCCAGTACGGCGCGGTAGTCGGTGCCGGCCTTCTCGTAGCCGAGCACGTCACGGGCGTAGGCCGCGCGGTCCTCGGCCGTGTCCGCCGCGTGGACGAGCCGGGGCTTGAGGCCCAACTCGGGGTAGACGGAGGGCAGTGCCTGGTAGGCGCGGCTGTGCAGCTTGCCCATCCAGCCGACGCTGATCAGTCCGACGCCGATCTCGCGTGCGGCTCCCGAGGGGGTTGTGGTCATGACTGTGTCTCCTGGTGGTCCCGGGGCTGCGGCCGGGCCTCGCCGAGGGCGGCGGACAGGGCGGCTGCGAGCAGGGTCGAGTCTGATCCGATGGCGATGAACGTCCAGCCCTCGGCGCGTTTGGCGGCGGCCGCCGCGCCGTCGGGTACGAGCAGTCCGCAGACCTTGCCGTGTGCGGCGGCGGCCTTGCGCACGCGTTCCAGGGCCTCGCGGTAGACCGGGGCGGCGAAGTCGCCCGGCACTCCGAGGTCGTGGCTGAGGTCGCGGGGGCCGACGAACAGCACGTCGACACCGTCCAGGGCGGCGATCGCCTCGACCTCCGCGAGGGCGCTCGCCGACTCGATCTGGACCACGCCGAGGAGCTCGCCCTCCCGGTCCAGGGCGGCGGAGTCGAGCCCGAAGCGACAGGCCCGGTTGTACGTGGCCACGCCCCGATCCCCCGCGGGCGGGTAACGCAGGTGCCGTAGCGCTTCGCGGACTTCGGCCGCCGTGTCGAGGCGCGGCAGCATGATCCCGGCGACGCCCAGGTCGAGGACGCGGCCGATTCGGATCCGGGCCGCAGACTCGACGCGTACGACGGTCGGGACTCCGTAGGCGGCCGCCACCGGGACGGTCTCGCGGACCTGTTCCTCTCCCCCGGCGCCGTGTTCGAGGTCGAGGAGCAGCCAGTCGGCGCCCGCGGCGGCGCACACCTCGGCCGCGACCGGGGAGGCCATCCCCACGAAGGTGCCCAAGGTGGGCTCTCCCTCGGCGAGCCGGGCGCGCAGGCGGCCGTGGTCGAGCGGGGAGCGGTTCATCCGTACCACCTCTGGGAAGCCAGGCCCTCTTCGTACTCGCCGCGCAGCTGGGCGACCGACTCCTGGTCGGACACCTCGGCGGGCGCCACGTCCCACCACACGCCCGCGCCGGGCAGGTCCGCGTGCGGGATCACGGGTACGACGAGGACGACGGGGCCCACGTGGTCGCGGGTGTCGGCCAGTGCGGTGCGCACCTCGTCGGCGGTGGTGGCGCGGAGGGCGCGGGCGCCGAGTCCCGCCGCGGTCTGGACGAGGTCGACCTTGAGGTAATCGCCCTCCAGGCGGGCCGGCTTGGTGTCGCCGCCGGCCTCCGCCAGGTGCAGGCCGCCCTCGCGGTAGCGGAACTCGTTGCCGAACTCCCGCCCGTTGCGCACCATTTGGAGGCGGTGGATGACCTGGTACCCGTGGTTCTCCGGGATCACGATGGTGAGCGGGAGCTTCTCCTGGGCAGCGGTGACCAGTTCGGTCGGCGCCATCAGGAACGTGCCGTCGCCCAGCAGGGAGAGCACCCGGCGGGCCGGGTCGGGGGTCGCGAACCGTACGCCGATCGCCGCGGGCAGCTCGTAGCCCATGCAGGAGAAGCCGAACTCCAGGTGGGCGCGGCGGCCTTCGGTGGCGTCCCACACCTTCTGCAGGTCGCCGGGCGGGCCACCGGCGGCGGCGATGATGGTGTCGCCGTCCTGCGCGTGCTCCTGGAGCAGGCCGATCAACTGGCCCTGGGTGAGCACCGCGTCGGTGTCGCGTACGACGTCCGAGTCGTCCGGCTCGGCCGAGAGGTCGAAGGGGGTGTCGGGGTCGAGGGCTGCGGCGCGCTGGGCCCACCATGTCTCGTGCAGGGCACGTGCCTTGTCCTGCCAGGCCGGGGAGGTGGTGGTGCCGTTCGCGCGGACCGCCTCCGTCAGTGCGGCGAGGGCCCGCTTGGCGTCGGCCACGATCCCGGTGGCGCCCAGGCGGCTCACGTCGTGCACGTTGACGTTGACGGCGGCGAACCGCACGTCCGGGTTCTGGAAGATCGACTGTGAGGCGGTGGAGAAGTCCGTCAGGCGTGAGCCCACGGTCAGCACGAAGTCGGCTTCCCTGGCCAGGGTGTTGACGGCCGGGGTGCCTTCCAGGCCGATGCCGCCCAGCTGCCACCAGGCCCGGCTCTGGACCGCTCCCTTGCCCGCGAACGTCTCCGCCACGGGGATCCCCGCCGCGTCCGCCAGCGCCTCCAGCTCCTCGGTGGCACCGGAGTACACGACGCCGCCACCGGCGATGATCAGCGGCTTCTCCGCCTCGGCGAGCATGCGTGCCACCGCGGCGACCTCGTCGGCGTCCGCCGCGGGGCGCCGGATCGGCCAGTCGCGCTCGGCGAAGAACTCCGCCGGGTAGTCGTACGCGTGGGACTGGATGTCCTGCGGGAGGGAGACGACGACCGCACCGGTGTCGACGTCGGTGAGCGCCCGCATCGCCGCGGGCAGCGCGGTGAGCAGCTGCTCGGGCCGGGTGATGCGGTCGAAGAACCGGGACACGGGCCGGAAGGCGTCGTTGACGGAGGTGTCGGCCTCGATGGGGTGCTGCAACTGCTGGAGCACGGGTCCCTGGTGACGGGTCGCGTACGTGTCGCCGGGCAGCAGCAGGACGGGGAGCCGGTTGACGGTCGCGAGGCCCGCGCCGGTGACCATGTTGAGGGCGCCCGGGCCGATGGAGGCGGTGACCGCCAGGGTGGCGTGCCGGGTGGACGCCTTCGCGTAGGCCGTCGCGATGTGGACGAGCGCCTGCTCGTTGCGGCCCTGGACGAAGGGGAGTTCGTCGCTGAGCTGGTCCAGCGCCTGGCCGAGGCCGGCCACGTTGCCGTGGCCGAAGATGCCCAGGGCGGCGGGGATCAGGCGGCGGCGCTCGCCGTCGGCCACGGAGTACTGGCGGGAGAGGTAGGTGACGAGGGCCTGGGCCACCGTGAGGCGCACGGTGCGCCGGGTCGTCGGGTCAGTCATGGTCGGGCTCCTGTTGGGGAGATACCCACGGCTCTCGGGCGGCGTGGATCTTCAGAAAGTTCGGAAGGGAGGGAAATCGGAGGGCCACGAACTCACCAGGGACGGCCGTGCAGCACGATGGTCTTCACCTCGGTCATCTCGCTGACCGCCGCGCGCGGGCCCTCCTTGCCGTAGCCGCTGCCCTTGAGTCCGCCGTACGGCATCAGGTCGGCGCGCCACAGCGGTGTCCAGTTGATGTGCACCGAGCCCGCGTCGATCTCCCGTACGGCCCGGACCGCGCCGGCCACGTCGGAGGTGAACACGCCCGCCCCCAGGCCGTACGCCGTGCCGTTGGCCTGGGCGATCGCGGACTCCCAGTCCGCGGCCGAGCTGACCGCGACGGCGGGTCCGAACAGCTCCTGCTGGCTGAACGGGGAGTCGGGGTGGACGTCGGCCACGACGGCGGGGCTCACCACGGCCCCGTCACGCTCGCCGCCGGTCAGGATCCGGGCGCCGTCGGTGCCGGCCTGGGCGATGGCCCGCTCCACACGCTCCGCCTCGGCGGTCGTGATCAGCGTGCCCATCGTCGTCTCGGAGGACGACGGGTCGCCGGTCCGGATGGCCTTGACCTTGGGGACGAGCGCGTCGAGGAAGTCGGAGGTCACCGAGGGGTGGGTGATCACCCGCTGGACGGAGATGCACACCTGCCCGGCGTTCACATAGCCGCCCAGCGCGACCGCGCTCGCGGCGAGTTCGAGGTCGGCGTCCGGCAGGACCACGACCGGGCAGGAGGCGCCCAGTTCGAGGGAGAGCTTCTTCACCCCGGCGACCCGCGCGATGTGCTCGCCGGTGGCGGTGGATCCCGTGAAGGAGATCTTCCGCACCCGGGGGTCGGTGACCAGCGCGTCCCCCAGCACCCCGCCGGATCCGACGAGCACCGAGAGCACGCCCTCGGGAATCCCGGCGTCGACGAAGCAGGAGGCGAGTTCCAGCGCGGTCAGCGGGGTCGAGGTGGCCGGCTTGAGGACGACGGCGTTGCCCGCCGCGAGAGCCGGTGCCAGTTTGTGCAGGACGAGCAGTGCGGGGTAGTTGAACGGCGTGATGGCCACCACGACACCGCAGGGCTGGCGCAGGGTGAAGCCGACCTTGTCGAAGCCGGTGCCGCGGTTCGCGTCCAGGGGCAGCGTCTCGCCGTAGAGCTGGGTCCCCTCGAAGGCCGCGAGACGGATCAGGTCTCCGGAGCGCGATGCCTCGCCGGTGGCCTCGGTGATGGTCTTGCCGGACTCCGCGCTGATGGTCTGCGCGATCTTTCCGGCCCGTTCGTCGGCCAGTTCGGCGGCCCGCAGCAGGATCCTCATCCGCTCATGGGCGGGTGTACGCCGCCACACCGCGGCGCCCCGTACCGCCGCGGCCAGGGCCACCTCGACGTCCTCGGGGCCTGCGAGTGCCACGGTGCCGACGGTCGAACCGTCGAAGGGGGACTTCACTTCCCGGGTCCCCCCCGACCCTGTCGACGCTTGCCACCGGCTTCCGATGAGCAGTTCCGTCGGCGCCATCGCCTTCTCCCTTCAGACAACCGTCAGCTCTGGACAGCGGCTCTCGACAGACCCCGCGGATCAGCGGGAAAGGAGCGAGCGTCCGACGGCCAGGCTGTTTACGTGGGCGCAACGTTAGGTGTGTCCCGGCGGAATAATGAAGGGGCGGGATCCATCAATAGACCATCATTGGTGCCGTCTTTTTCCCATCATCGGCACCGCCGGGCACGCGCCGGGGCCTGGAGTCGCGGAAGAAATCGGAGGAACGGCTGTTGAGACAACAGAGCACATTCCTTCCAGCGGAGAAGCCATGGTGAACGAGCAGGATCACGAAGCCCGACGGGACCGGGGTTCTCGTCTCGGAGCGACCCGGTTCTCCGTCCTCGACCGCTCGCGCACCCGGGAGGGACACGACGCCCCCGAGGCGCTGCGCGACACCGTCCGGCTGGCGCGGGACCTGGAACGGCTCGGGTACCACCGCGTCTGGGTCTCGGAGCACCACGGCGTGCCCGGCGTGGCCGGTTCGGCGCCGACCGTCCTCGCCGCCGCGGTCGCCGCCGCGACCAGCACGATCCGGGTGGGCACGGGCGGGGTGATGCTGCCCAACCACCAGCCCCTGGTGGTGGCCGAACAGTTCGGCGTGCTGGAGTCCCTGTTCCCCGGCCGCGTCGACATGGGCCTGGGCCGTTCCGTCGGGTTCACGGACGGCGTACGGAAGGCGCTGGGCCGGGACAAGGACGTGGCCGACGACTTCGCGGCCCAGCTCGACGAGCTGCTCGGCTGGTTCCGCGGCACGTCCCCGACCGGTGTGCACGCACGTCCCCCCGAGGGCCTGACCGTGCCGCCGTTCGTGCTGGCCATGGGCGAGGGCGCCACGATCGCCGCCCGGGCCGGCCTCCCCATGGTGATCGGCGACCTCAGGAACCGCGACAAGATGCGACGCGGCATCGACCACTACCGCGACACGTTCCGGCCGTCCGCCTGGGCGCGGGAGCCGTACGTGGTCATCTCCGGCACGGTCGCCGTCGCGGAGACCCCGGAGGAGGCTCGGCGCCTGCTCGTCCCGGAGGCCTGGTCGATGGCGTACTCGCGCACGCACGGCACGTTTCCGCCGCTGCCGCCTGCCGAGCGTGTGGAGGCGCTGAGCATGACGGAGCGGGAGCGCGGCTTCTACGAATCCGGTCTCTCCGGCCATGTCGTCGGGACCGAGGAGCAGGTCGCCCACGAGCTGGAGACGGTGATCAAGGAGACCTCGGCGGATGAAGTGCTGGTCACGACCAGCACGTATGACCGGGAGGCGCTGGTGGACTCGTATCGGCGGTTGGCGGAGGTTGTGGGGTTGGCCCCCGCCTGAGTGATCCGCTTGGTCATTTTTTGCCTGCGGGCCGGTCGTGGCTGGTCGCGCAGTTCCCCGCGCCCCTTTCGGGGCGCCCATCTACACCCCCTCTGGAGTCCGCCCATGCACAGCCCCCACGACCCGTACGTCCGTGTGCGTGGTGCTCGTGAGCACAATCTCAAGGGGGTCGATGTCGATGTTCCGCGGGATGTGCTGGCGGTCTTCACCGGTGTGTCCGGGTCCGGTAAGTCGTCGCTGGCCTTCGGGACGATCTACGCGGAGGCGCAGCGGCGGTACTTCGAGTCGGTGGCCCCGTACGCGCGGCGGCTGATCCATCAGGTGGGCGCGCCGAAGGTCGGGGACATCAGCGGGCTGCCGCCGGCGGTGTCGTTGCAGCAGCGGCGGTCGACGCCGACCTCGCGCTCGTCGGTGGGTACGGTCACCAGCCTCTCCAACTCGCTTCGGATGCTGTTCTCGCGTGCGGGCGACTATCCGCCGGGGGCCGAGCGGCTCGACTCGGACTCCTTCTCGTCGAACACGGCCGCCGGGGCCTGCCCCGAGTGCCATGGGCTCGGTCGGGTGCACCGTACGACCGAGGAGTCGCTGGTCCCCGACCCGTCGCTGTCGATCCGCGAGGGCGCGATCGCCGCGTGGCCGGGCGCCTGGCAGGGCAAGAACCTGCGCGATGTCCTGGACACGCTGGGGTACGACGTGGACCGGCCGTGGCGCGAGCTGCCCGCCGAGCAGCGCGAGTGGATCCTGTTCACGGGCGAGCAGCCGGTCGTGACCGTGCATCCGGTGCGGGACGCCGAGCGGATCCAACGCCCGTACCAGGGCACGTACATGAGCGCTCGGCGCTATGTCATGAAGACCTTCTCGGACTCGAAGAGTCAGACGTTGCGGGCCAAGGCCGAGCGGTTTCTGGAGGCCGCGCCCTGTCCGGTGTGCGGTGGCAGTCGGCTGCGGCCCGAGGCGCTCGCGGTGACGTTCGCGGGCCGGAACATCGCGGAGCTGGCCGCGCTGCCGCTCGTCGAACTGGCCGACTCCCTCACCGGACATGGCGATTCGGAGACCGCCCGCGTCCTCACCGAGGATCTGCTGGCGCGTATCGCCCCCGTCACCGAACTGGGCCTCGGCTATCTCAGTCTCGACCGCGCCACCCCGACGCTGTCGGCGGGTGAGCTCCAACGGCTGCGTCTGGCCACGCAGTTGCGTTCCGGCCTATTCGGAGTCGTGTACGTCCTCGACGAACCGTCCGCCGGACTGCACCCGGCGGACACGGAGGCACTCCTTACGGTCCTCGACCGGCTCAAGGCGTCCGGCAACTCGGTGTTCGTCGTGGAGCACCACCTCGATGTCATGCGCGGTGCCGACTGGCTCGTCGACGTGGGGCCGAGGGCCGGCGAGCACGGCGGGCAGGTGCTGCACAGCGGCCCGGTGGCGGACCTGGAGAGTGTCACGGAGTCGGCGACGGCCCGGTTCCTCTTCGACCGCTCCCCCGTCGCGGCACGTCAAGTCCGGGTGCCGCGCGGCCAGTTGAAGGTCGGTCCGGTGACACGGCACAACCTGCGCGGGGTGACCGCCGAGTTCCCGCTCGGTGTGCTCACCGCGGTCACCGGTGTCTCCGGCTCGGGCAAGTCCACGCTCATCGGGGAGATCACGGCGGACCTTCCGGGAGTGGGGCGGCTGGTCGCTGTCGACCAGAAGCCGATCGGCCGTACGCCCCGCTCGAATCTGGCGACGTACACGGGGCTCTTCGACGTCGTGCGGAAGGTCTTCGCGGCCACGGAGGAGGCGCACCGGCGCGGTTACGGCGTGGGGCGGTTCTCGTTCAACGTGGCGGGCGGGCGCTGCGAGACGTGTCAGGGCGAGGGGTTCGTCAGCGTCGAGCTGCTCTTCCTGCCGAGCACCTATGCCGCGTGCCCGGACTGCGGCGGGGCGCGCTACAACCCCGAGACGCTCGAAGTGACGTACCGGGAAAGGAACATCGCGCAGGTGCTGGACCTGACGGTCGAGGCCGCCGCGGACTTCTTCTCCGACACTCCGGCCGTCGCGCGCAGCCTCACCACGCTCCTCGATGTCGGACTCGGCTATCTGCGGCTCGGCCAGCCTGCGACCGAGTTGTCCGGCGGTGAGGCTCAGCGCATCAAGCTGGCGAGCGAACTCCAGCGCGTACGCCGTGGTCACACGCTCTATCTCCTCGACGAGCCGACGAGCGGGCTGCACCCGGCCGATGTCGAGGTTCTGATGCGGCAGTTGCACGGTCTGGTCGACGCCGGGCACAGCGTCGTGGTCGTGGAGCACGACATGGCGGTGGTGGCGGGCGCGGACTGGGTGGTCGACCTCGGGCCGGGCGGCGGCGACGCGGGAGGCCGGATCGTGGCGGCGGGGCCTCCGACGGAGATCTCACGGGCGCAGGCGAGCGCCACGGCTCCCTACCTCGCACGTGCGCTGAGCGGCTACGGCTCTCGGTCCCAATAGGCCTTCCTGAGGCTGGACTTGGCCAGTTTCCCGGTGGGGGTGCACGGCAGCGCGTCCACCCTCGGGGAGCGTCGGTGCGATGCCCTTGGGGTGGCCGGTGGCGCCGGAGGAGTAGAGCATGTCGGCGCCACGGGGCTGACGGGCCGGGGGTTCGGGTGAGGCGGCGGCCAGCGCCCGCTCGTACGACCCGCCGCCCAGTAGACCTCAAGGACGCGTGGGTCGTTGTCGGAGAGGAGAGCCAGATGGTCGTCCGCGCGCAGTCCGGCGGTCCTCAGGTGGTCCGCGAGGCGCAGGGAACGCTCTTCGAGTTGGCCGTAGGTGAGGGTCCGGCCGCCGTCCGCGGTGACGACGGCCGGCCTGGCGGGGTCGTACGCTCCGGGATACATGCGGGGACGGTACCCCGCAGTGGTGACGGTGCGTCAGAGGCGGGCATACGCCTCCGAGTTCGCGCTCCCCCGGCGGGCTTCGGCATTCCTCCGGTGGGCTTCGGCATTCCTCCGGTGGGCGTCGGCGTTCCTTCGGTGGGCGTCGGCGGTCTCGACGACGGCCGTCCCGGTGTCGGCCGCCCCGTTGGTGGCGGTCTCGGCGGCGAGGGCGAGGGTTCGCCGGTCGGGTGCGCTGCCCGCCCCGAGCACCGGCTCGACGCGTACCTCGGCCACGAGAGCGCGGGCCGACAGGACCCGCCAGACCGAGGTGAGCAGCGAGTCGCTCCCGACGAACGCGGGCGCGGTGGCCGCCGCTCCCCCGTCGAACCGGTAGTGGAGGTGCACCGGCTGGACAGGCACGGCGGCGTCCAGGGCGGCCTGGAAGGCGGCTCTGCGGAAGCGGCCCTGGGCACGGCCGCACCAGGTGCTCCCTTCCGGGAAGACCACGACGGCCGATCCGCCGCGCAGGGAGTCCGCGATCCGTTCGACGGTCCTCGGCAGTGCGCGCAGACGGTCGCGCTCGATGAACAGCGCGCCGCTGCTCGCGGTGAGCACTCCGGCCACGGGCCACTGCCTGATCTCCGCCTTGGCGAGCATCCGGGCGGGGCGGACGGCGGCGAGCAGGGGGATGTCCAGCCAGGAGATGTGGTTGGCCACCAGGAGCAGTCCGCCGCCGGGCGGGGCCGACCCGGTGATCCGCAGCCGGACGCCCGTGGCGCGCACGATCGTCCGGCACCACGTCCGGGTGAGCCGGTCGCGCCACACGGCGGCGAGCCGCCCCACGACCGGGATCAGCACGATCCCGAAGAGGAGCACTGCCAGGAGTGCGGCCAGCCGCAGCAGGGCGCGCGGCACGGCGGCCGGCGATCCCACGGACTCCACGCAGACCCGGGAGCACGGGGCGCTGGGCAGCCACGCGCTCACCGGTGCGGGTGGCGAGGGCGCCACGACCGGACGTTCCCCGGCCCCGACGTGCACCCCGCCGCGCCGTGGGCGCGGCACCTTCCCGAGGCCAGGGAACACCGGAGTGCTCGCGCCCGGGCTCACGAGTGTCGTGGTGCCGCCCCGACGCGGGCGGAGTTTCACGGCCACGCGAGACACCCCCGTCGCACCCATCGCACCCATGCGGGACATGGTGATCACGCCGGCACGAGCGACAGGAAGTGCCGCAGGTAGCGCGGGTTGACCCGGCGCATCGACAGCAGCACATACAGGTCGGCGACGCCGAAGTCGGGGTCGTGGGCCGGTTCCGCGCAGACCCAGGCGCCGAGGCGGAGGTAGCCGCGCAGCAGCGGGGGCAGTTCGATGCGGGCGGGACGGGCGACGCCCTCGGCGCTCCACGGCAGCAGCGGACGTACGCGGTACTCCTCGGGCGCTAGGTGCTTGTCCCGCACCCGGTCCCAGGTGCCCGCGGCGAGCGTGCCGCCGTCGGCGAGCGGGATGGAGCAGCAGCCGGCCAGCCACTCGTGGCCGCCGTCGACCATGTAGCGGGCGATCCCGGCCCATATGAGACCGATGACCGCGCCGTCGCGGTGGTCGGGGTGGACGCAGGAGCGGCCGACCTCGACGAGCCCGGAGCGGATCCCGGCCAACGGTCCGAGGTCGAACTCGCCCTCCGAGTAGAGCCGTCCGGCGATCGCCGCGCGGTCGGGCGGCAGCAGCCGGTAGGTGCCGACCACCTGCCCGGTCGTGGTGTCGCGTACGAGCAGGTGGTCGCAGTACGCGTCGAAGGCGTCGACGTCGAGGCCCGGCTGCGAGGAGGAGAGCAGCGCGCCCATCTCCCCGGCGAAGACGTCGTGACGCAGCCGCTGGGCGGCGCGGACGTCTGCCTCGTCGCGGGCGAGGGTGACGGTGTAGCGGGTGGGGGCCGTCGACAGTGGGGGGCTGTCGAGCGTGGAAACGCCGGTCATGGCACTCTCCTGGTCACGGGCCGGTTCGGCGGAGCGGCGCGACGGACCGAAGCGAACGGTCCGTGCGCTCCTGTTCTTCCGACGCCGGCTGACCGCCGAGTAACCCCCGGAGAGAGACCGGGTGTGAGCTTGTTGAATGCCAGGGGTGCCTGATAAAACCACGGCAATCCGTGCCCCGTAAGGGGCGCGGGGAACTGCGCGCCCAGCCACATCGGACCCGCAGCCCGCAAACAACCACGGCCCCTACGGCGCTACCGCTTACCCGCCTTACGAGTAGCCCGCAGCCACTCCTTGTTCATCCCCGTGATGGAGACCAGCGGGATGCCCTTCGGGCAGGCGGTGGCGCACTCCCCGGCGAGCGTGCACCCGCCGAACCCCTCCTCGTCCATCTGCGCCACCATGTCGAGCACCCGGGTCTCCCGCTCCGGCGCACCCTGCGGCAGCACGTTCAGATGGTTGATCTTCGCCGAGGTGAAGAGCATCGCGGCCCCGTTCGGGCAGGCCGCAACGCACGCCCCGCACCCGATGCACTCGGCGTGCTCGAAGGCGAAGTCGGCGTCCGGTTTCGGCACGGGCGTCGCGTGGGCCTCGGGCGCGGCTCCGGTCGGCGCGGTGACGTATCCGCCGGCCTGGATGATCCGGTCGAAGGCGGACCGGTCGACGACCAGGTCCTTGACGACCGGGAAGGCAGAGGCCCGCCACGGCTCGATGTCGATCGTGTCGCCGTCCTCGAAGGACCGCATGTGCAGCTGGCAGGAGGTCGTGCGCTCCGGCCCGTGCGCGTCGCCGTTGATGACGAGCGAGCACGCGCCGCAGATCCCCTCGCGGCAGTCGTGGTCGAAGGCGACGGGGTCCTCGCCCTTGAGGATGAGCTCCTCGTTGAGGGTGTCCAGCATCTCCAGGAAGGACATGTCGGCCGAGATGTCGTCCACTTCGTACGTGGACATCGCTCCGTCGGCGTCGGCGTTGCGCTGCCGCCAGACGCGCAGGGTGAGCTTCATGCGTAGCTCCGCTGGGTGGGGTGGACGTACTCGAAGACGAGGTCTTCCTTGTGCAGGACGGGAGCAGAGCCCGTACTTGTGAACTCCCAGGCGGCCGCGTACGAGAACTCCCCGTCCCGGCGCTCCGCCTCCCCCTCCGGGGTCTGGGACTCCTCGCGGAAGTGGCCGCCGCAGGACTCGTCGCGGTGCAGCGCGTCGAGGCACATCAGCTCGGCGAGTTCCAGGTAGTCGACGATGCGGTTGGCCTTCTCCAGCGACTGGTTGAACTCCTCGCCGGTGCCGGGGACCTTGATGCGCCGCCAGAACTCCTCGCGGATCTGCGGGATGCGCTCCAGGGCCTTGCGCAGCCCCGAGTCCGTACGCGCCATTCCGCAGAACTCCCACATCAGCTCGCCGAGTTCGCGGTGGAAGGAGTCGGGGGTGCGGTCGCCGTCGACGGCGAGGAGCAGCTGAAGCCGGTCCTCGGTGTCGGCCAACACCTCCTGGACGACGGGGTGTTCGTCGGTGACCTCCTCGTGGTGCGGGTTGCGGGCGAGGTAGTCGTTGATCGTCGACGGGAGGACGAAGTAGCCGTCGGCGAGGCCCTGCATCAGCGCGGACGCGCCGAGCCGGTTCGCGCCGTGGTCCGAGAAGTTGGCCTCGCCGATCGCGAACAGGCCCGGGACGGTGGTCTGGAGGTCGTAGTCGACCCAGAGGCCGCCCATCGTGTAGTGCACGGCGGGGTAGATCCGCATCGGTACCTGGTACGGATCCTCGTCGGTGATCCGCTGGTACATGTCGAAGAGGTTGCCGTACTTGGCCTCGACCGCCTTGCGGCCCATGCGCCCGATGGCGTCGGCGAAGTCGAGGTACACGCCCTGGCCGCCGGGACCCACTCCCCTGCCCTCATCGCAGACGTTCTTCGCGGCGCGGGAGGCGATGTCGCGCGGGACAAGGTTGCCGAAGGAGGGGTAGATGCGCTCCAGGTAGTAGTCGCGCTCGGCTTCGGGGATCTCGTTCGCGGGGCGGTTGTCGCCCTTCGCCCTCGGGACCCAGATCCGGCCGTCGTTGCGCAGCGACTCGCTCATCAGCGTGAGCTTGGACTGGTGCTCGCCGGTGCGCGGGATGCAGGTGGGGTGGATCTGGGTGAAGCACGGGTTGGCGAAGTAGGCGCCGCGCCGGTGGGCCCGCCAGACCGCGGTGGCGTTGGAGTTCATGGCGTTCGTGGAGAGGTAGAAGACGTTGCCGTAGCCGCCGGAGGCGAGGACAACGGCATCCGCGTAGTACGTGTCGATCTTGCCCGTGATCAGATCGCGGGCCACGATGCCGCGCGCCCGTCCGTCGACCACGATCAGGTCGAGCATCTCGGTGCGCGGATGCATCTCGATGTTGCCTGCGGCGATCTGGCGGGACAGTGCCTGGTAGGCGCCGAGCAGGAGTTGCTGGCCCGTCTGGCCGCGGGCGTAGAAGGTGCGGGACACCTGGACGCCGCCGAAGGAGCGGGTGTCGAGGAGGCCGCCGTACTCGCGGGCGAAGGGCACGCCCTGCGCGACGCACTGGTCGATGATCTCGACGGAGATCTGGGCGAGCCGGTGGACGTTGGACTCGCGTGCCCTGAAGTCGCCGCCCTTGACGGTGTCGTAGAACAGCCGGTGGATCGAGTCGCCGTCGTTGCGGTAGTTCTTGGCGGCGTTGATGCCGCCCTGCGCGGCGATCGAGTGGGCGCGGCGCGGGGAGTCCTGGTAGCAGAACTGCACGACGTGGTAGCCCTGTTCGGCGAGCGTGGCGCCGGCGGAGCCGCCCGCGAGACCCGTGCCGACGACGATCACGGTGTGCTTGCGCCGGTTGGCGGGGTTGACCAGCTTGGCCTCGAAGCGGCGGGTGTCCCAGCGCTCACCGACCGGCCCCTCGGGGGCCTTGGTGTCGACGACCGGCTCTCCGGTCGTGTACTCGGCGAATTCAGCGGTCATGTCAGCTCACCACTCCGGTCATCACGCCCACGGGTACGGCGATGAAGCCCGCCGTCAGCACCAGCGCGAGCACGTTGGCGATGGTCTTGAAGGCCCGGTCGCGGGTGCGGCTGCCCACGCCGAGAGTCTGTGCGGCGCTCCAGAAGCCGTGCCGGACGTGCAGGCCGAGCGCGAGCATCGCGACGAGGTAGATGGCGTTGCCGTACCAGGTGGAGAAGGTGTCGATCACGTTCTGGTACGGGTGTCCGGACTGGAAGCCGTCCGGGTGCACGGTGCCGGTCGTCAGGTCGAGGATGTGCCAGACGATGAACAGGCCGAGGATGATCCCGCCCCAGCGCATCGTGCGGGTGGCGTAGCTGGCCCGGGGCTTCTTGTGTACGTACTTGGTGGGGCGCGCCCTGATGTCGCGGCGGCTCAGCTGGTACGCGGAGACGGCGTGCGCGACGACGGCGGCGACCAGGACCACGCGGATGATCCACAGCGCCCACTCGTAGTGCAGGAAGGGCTCTCCGATGGTGCGCAGCCAGTGCGCGTAGTGGTTGAACTCGTCCGACCCGAAGAAGATCTTCAGGTTGCCCAGCATGTGGACGACCAGGTACCCCAGCATGATCAGGCCGCTGACGGCCATCACGGTCTTCTTGCCGACGGACGAGTCCCACATGGTGCGCGTCATGGACGGTTTTCGTTCCGTCCGCGTTGCCAGAGCCATGGAACGCACGCTAGAGCCGGGAGGGCCGATCGGTCCAAGACATGGTCCGGCTCGATTCGATAGGCGCTGGCTATCGTGGGCGTATTCTTGGGGCATGCAGTTCCAGCAGCTCCAGTACTTCGTGGCCGTCGCCGAGACGCGGCACTTCACCCGGGCCGCCGATCTGGTCCATGTCGCCCAGCCGTCGCTCTCCCAGCAGATCAAGGCGCTGGAGCGGGAGTTGGGCGCCGATCTCTTCCTCCGGGCGCGCGGGAACATCACGCTCACGGACGCGGGCGAGGCGCTGCTGCCGCTGGCCCGCCGTATCCTCGCCGACGCGGACACGGCCCGGCACGAGGTCCAGGAGCTGGCCCAGCTGCGCAGCGGGCGGGTCCGGCTGGGGGCGACGCCGAGCCTGTGCACGGGCCTGCTGCCTGACGTGCTGCGCGCCTTCCACGACCGGTATCCCGGCATCCGGCTGCTGATCGAGGAGGGCGGCTCGCACGATCTCGTACGGGAGCTGGCCCGCGGGGCGCTCGATCTCGCCCTCGTGGTGCTGCCGCTGCCCACGCCGTCGCCCGCGCTGACCACGGTGGAGGTGCTGCGGGAGGACCTGGTGGTGGTGTCGTCGCCGGAGGCATCGGCGCCGGGGGGTGGGCGGCGGTCCGTGCGGGTCTCCGACCTGGAGGGTGAGCGGCTGGTGATGTTCCGGCACGGGTACGACCTGCGGGAGCTGACCGTCGCCGCGTGTCGCTCCGCGGGGTTCGAGCCGGATTTCGCTGTGGAGGGTGGGGAGATGGACGCGGTGTTGGGGTTTGTCCGGGCGGGGCTGGGGGTGGCCGTGGTGCCGCGGATGGTCGCTGCGCGGACCGGGCGGGGGTTGCGGGTCACCCCGCTTGCCCGGCCCGGGCTGGCTCGGACCATCGCGCTGGCGCACCGCAGTGACGTGGCTCCGCCGCGGGCGGCTCGGGAACTCCAGCGGATGCTTCTTGAACGATGAGCGCCGTTTTGGTGGAGCGCCGTTCGGGGGTCCGGGTTCGTTGTGGCTGGTCGCGCAGTTCCCCGCGCCCCTGGGTGAGTGGGGGTCAGCGTGGTGCGTTGAGTGCGGGTTCGTTTGGGCTGAGCGCGCAGTTCCCCGCGCCCCTAAAGGCGAAAAGCCAGGGGCGCAGCCCCGCTTTTCAGGGGCGCGGGGAACTGCGCGACCAGCCACGACGAAGCCGCACCCAGAAACGGCGCTACTCCAAACCGGCGGCCCCGCGGAGCGCTCCGCGCTCAACCCGTCGCGTCCACCAACGCCAATTCGTGGAGGCGGTCCGGTGGCCCCGGGCGGGCGTAGTACCAGCCCTGGGCCGTGTCGCAGCCCAGTATGCGGAGTTGCTCGGCCTGGGCCGCCGTTTCGACGCCCTCGACCGTGACCGCGAGGTCCAGGCTGTGGGCCAGAGTGACGATCCCTTCGACGATCTTGAGGTCGACGGGATCGGCCGGGAACTGCTGCATGCCCTGGGTGAAGGAACGGTCCAGCTTGAGGATGCTCACCGGCAGGCGGCGCAGGTTGGCGAGGTTCGAATAGCCCGTGCCGAAGTCGTCGAGGGCGATGTCGACACCCATCTCGGCGAGCCGGCGCAGCGGCTTGAGCAGGTCGTCGTCGGCGCCGATCAGGGCGGACTCGGTGACCTCCAGGCAGAGCGAGGACGGTTCGAGTCCGATGCGCTCCAGGATGTCGACCGTGTCGGCGACCAGACCTGGATGGGTCAGCTGGCAGGGCGAGAGGTTCACGTTGATGCGCAGCGGACCCGCGTCGGCGTGACGTTCCTGCCACTCGCGGGCCTGGCGGACCGACTGCTCAAGGACCCAGCGGCCGAGCGGCACGATCAGGCCGGTGTGCTCGGCGAGCGGGATGAACCGGTCGGGTCCGAGCACGCCGTGCTGCGGATGCAGCCAGCGCACGAGGGCCTCGGCACCGCGCACGCTGCCGTCGCCGAGGTGGACGAGCGGCTGGTACTCGATGAAGAACTCGTCGCGGTCCAGGGCCGCGGGCAGCGCCGTGGTGAGCCCGTGCCGGGTGATGGCACGGGCGTCGGCCTCGGGGTCGGCCAGCTCGTAGCGGTTGCCGCCCGCCGACTTGGCGCGGTACATCGTGATGTCGGCGCTGCGCAGCACCTCGGCCGGGCCGCGCTCGCCCGCCGGGCCCTCGACGATGCCGATGCTGCCCCGGACGGTCAGTTCCCTGCCGTCGATGCGCACCGGTGTGATCAGGGCGTTCATGATGCGGTCGGCGAGCGCGTCGACCTCGCTCTCGGTGTCGGGCCCGGTCGTCAGGGCGACGAACTCGTCGCCGCCGAGCCGGGCGACCATCTCGCCGGGCGCGGTCGCGCAGGACTGCAGCCGGTCGGCGACCTCGACGAGCAGCCGGTCGCCGGCCGCGTGCCCGAGGCTGTCGTTGATGGTCTTGAAGCCGTCGAGGTCGAGGTAGCAGAGACCGAAGCGCATGCCGTCGCCCGCCGCGAGTGCCTTGTCGAGCCGCTCGAAGAAGAGCGTCCGGTTGGGCAGTCCGGTGAGCGCGTCGTGCGTGGCCTCGTACCGCAGCCGCAGGTTGAGCAGCCGCCGCTCGGTGGTGTCCTCCATGAGGGCGAGCTGGAACTGGGGCCGGCCGTCCGCGTCACGCAGCAGGGAGACGGTGAGGTTGGTCCACAGAACCGTTCCGTCGGGACGGTAGAAGGCCTTCTCCACGTGGTAGTGCTCGCGGTCGCCGCGCACCAACTCCTCGTAGAGCCGCCACACCTGGGGGGCGTCCTCGGGGTGGGTCCACTCGGTGACGTTGCGGCCGCGCATCAGCTGCTCGGTGCCGCCGAACATGCGCAGCAGGGCGTTGTTCACCTGAAGGATGTTGCCGTCGAGGTCGGCTACGCCGATGCCTATCGCGGCGCCCTCGAAGACCGCGCGGAAGCGTGCCTCGGTGGCGTGCAGCGCGTCGGCCACCACGCCCTGGGCCTGGAGGGCGGCGCGTGCGATGGACTCCTGCTCGGCGAGCGTCCGTTCGCGCAGCGCGTGCGCGAACCCGGCGGCCATGGCGTGCTGCAGGCGCGAGGAGCGGGTGCGCAGGGCCTCCTGGGATCCGTCGCCGCCGCAGTAGAGCACCAGGTAGGCGTCGACGCAGTCGAGTGTGCGGCTGAGCGCCTCGGGTTCGGTGCAGTGCGCGTCGATGAGCGCGGCACCGACGGCCTGTCCCTCGGCCGCCTCGAACGTCCTGGCCCGCAACGCCTCGCTGAGCCGCCGGGCGAGCGGCACCAGACGCTGCTCGAACTCCGGCCGGGTCAACGACGTCGCGGTCGCCGGGAACACGGCCCGGCTCCAGATCGTCGCGAACCTGCGCAGTCTGTCCTCCGGCCCGTCCGGCTCGGCGGTCACGCCTTGCGCCCCACGCCCGCGAAACCCGAGTAGGAGTACGGATCCTCGTCCTCGGACGCCGAGTCGGGCCGCCATTTCGCCATCGGCACCAGTCCGGGTTCCACCATGTCGTACCCCTCGAAGAACCGCGCGACGTCCTCGCGCGAGCGCATGATCAGCGGGTTTCGGATGTCCTTGTAGACGTCGACGGCGCCCTCGGCCCGCTCCTGGGAGAGCGGGAGTCCCTCGTACGAGGCGTGCGAGACGACGAACAGGCTGCCGGGCGCCAGTGCGTCCCGCAGCTCTGCCACCGCCCCGTACGGGTCGTCCGCGTCCTCCACGAAGTGAAGTATGGCAACGAGAAGGAGTGCGACTGGCTGATTCAGGTCTATCAGGCGCTGAACCTGAGGGCTCGCCAGGATCTCCTGGGGCTTGCGGAGGTCGGCGGCGACCACGTCCGCGTCCACGTTTCCGGCCAGGACGGCCATGCTGTGCGCGACGGCGACCGGGTCGTGGTCGACGTACATGACGCGTGCGCCGGGGCGGGCACTCTGAGCCACCTCGTGGACGTTGCCGATGGTGGGGATGCCCGAACCGATGTCGAGGAACTGTGCGATGCCCTCGTCGGCCGCGAAGCGCACGGCGCGGCGCAGGAACGCGCGGTTCGCCTGCATGATCTTGGGAAGTCCCGGCATGAACTCCATGGCCCGCCGCGCGGCTTCCCGGTCGACCTCGAAATTGTGCGATCCGCCCAGGTAGTAGTCGTAGACGCGGCTCACGCTGGGCACCGAGATGTCGATGCCACGTGGGGCCCAGGCGGGACGCTCCATCTATCTCTCCAAGGCGTAGGCGATCCGGTGTTCGAGCTGAGGCTACTGATCGCCCGCCAAAGGAGCGAGCAGAAACGGAAATTGACCGTCCGTTCCAGGTCACTGCCTCCGGCACGTGCCGAATTGACCGCCTTACGAAATCACACCGAAGCGTTCCAAAGAGTTCCGGGGAAACTGCGCAGCGTTACGAAGAGGCGTACGGAAAACCGTTCACGCGACCGGCTCCGGCCGGATGTGAAAAAGCCGCTTCGCCCCCTCCGTGCGGTGCGGAGGGGGCGAACCGGTGGTTGTGCACACGTTTTCTTCGGACTGCTTGCTTCAGCCGGACCACTTCGGCCGGACTGCTTCGGCCGGACTACTTCGGCTTGCCGAGCGGCTTGCCCTCGGGGGAGATGGCGTACCACGTGCCGCCGACGCCCTGGCCGTTGGTGTCACCGGGCTTCTTGTCGCCCGCGAAGGTGTAGAGCGGCCAGCAGTCGATGCTCTGCTGCTTCAGGCCGTCCGGACGGTTGTTGACGACGTAACCGCGCCGGCCGTCGTTCTTGTTGTCGATGCCCTTGGTGTCGGCGGCGTCGACCGGCGCCACGACCGGCCACTTCTCCAGGCACTCGCCGACACAGTTCGACTTCATCGGCCAGGGGACGTCCTTCTCGAACCGGTAGACCGTCATACCGTTCTTGTCGACGACGACCTCACCGAGCTCGGGGTCGTTACGGGTCGACAGACCCGGCAGGTCCGCGGCTTCCGCGCTGCCGCCGGCCGCGGCCTCACCGCCACCGGCGGCCTTCTTGCCATCGGGGGCCGTCGCGTACCAAGTGCCGCCCACGCCCTGGCCCTTGGTGTCACCGGCCTTGGTGTCCTTCGCGAACCGGTACAGCGGCCAGCCCTCGTAGGTCAGCTGCTTGGAACCGTCGGTACGGGTGACCTCGCCGAGCAGGGTCTTGTCAACGCCGATCGGCGCGGTGGCGCCCGAGGCCGGAACCGGCGGCCAGGCAGTGGCGCAGTCACCGTCACAGTTCGACTTCGGCGGCTCGGCCGTGTCCTTGTCGAAGCGGTAGAGCGTCATGCCCGCGCTGTCCGTGACAACCTCACCGAGCTTGTCGGTGTCCGCCACGGCAAGCTGTCCGGCGCTCTGCGTCTGGGCGCCGGCACCGGTGTTGGCGCCGGTGCTCGGGCTGGCCGCAGCCCCCGCCGAACCGTAACCATTGGCCGCGGGCGCCGCGCCCACGTTCTGACTGCCGGTCGAAGTGTCCGCCTTGTCCTGACCGCACGCCGTCGTCAGCACCAGCACTGCCGCAGCCGACGCTACGAGTGAGGCGCTCCGCCAGGAGGTCTTCATTGGTAACTCCCGCTGTCTGCTTAGGTGTTGCGGCGCTGATCCGCACCGCGTATGGCCCTAGGTACGGGTGGGAGTGCGGTGAGTGTTCAAAGCGCGCACAAATTTCTTTCTGGTAACGCCCGGGAAGCCTGGTTTCCATGGGGCGCCGGAGGCCTGTTCGGGCGCGTGAAGGCAAGCGCGTGAAGCTCCGTTGTCCCTCCTTCGGGGCAACCTGAGCGCACTCTCGCGCGCGCGAGCGCGTGGGCACCGATGATCTCCGTCGTGCCTGGACCACTACGAACTCAGCCACGGACCGGATGCGCCCTCGTCATACGCCTGCTGATGCTGCTCGCGCTGACCTGGATCGCCGGTGGGGCGCCCGCTCCGGCGGCCGCCGACTCCTGCGCGTACGCGGCCACGGGGCCCGGCGGCAACGGCACGGTGGCGGTGGCCGTCGCGGGGACCTGCCCCACGCCGACACCGACGCCGACCCCGCCCTGCCCGACTCCGGAACCGTCCCCTCCGCCGAAGCCCCCGCCCAAGCCGACTCCGACGCCCACCCCGACACCCGACCCGCCGCCTCCCCCACCGCGGCCTGCCCCCGACCCGCCGACCGTGCCACCGCCCGCGCCCGCCCCACCACGGCAGGCGCCCGTCGTACCGAGCCCGGCGACTCCCGTACCGGCCCCGAAGCCCACTCCGACACCGACGCCGACCCCCACCGTGCGTCCCAGCCCCTCGCCGACTCCGGTGAGTTATCCCCCGTACCGCACCCGGCCGCGCAAGGCGCCGCCCCGCGGCGGCCCGTCCCTGGTCTCGCTCACCCTGCTCATCACCGCGCCCGCGGTGTTCGCCGTCGCCGCGCTGCGCCCGCGCTGACCCCTGGAGGAATCCTTTGTCGGAATGGCTTGTTCTCGCCCTCGCGATGGCGGCGGCCAGTGTCGTCGTCCTCATCGTCACCGTCGTGCGGCACCACACCGCCGCCGACGACGACGATCCGTCCGAGACTCCGGACGTGATCGAGTACATGACGATGATGATCGGCGTGGTGTACGCCATCGTGCTCGGCCTGGCCATCGCCGGTGTCTGGGAGGCGCGCGGCGTCGCCCAGGATCACGTCCAGAACGAGGCGAACGCGCTGCACGAGATCTCCGAGCGCGTACGGGTGTATCCGCCCGACGTGCGCGACCGCATCCGGGACGACGTCAACGTCTATGTCGGCCACGTCGTCACCACCGAGTGGAAGGCCATGGCCGACGACGGCAAGGTCACCGAGCAGGGTACGAAGCTGCTGGCCAGGATCCGCAACGACGTCACCGACTACGAGCCCCGGACGGACTTCGAGGCCCAGGCCTACCAGCCGCTCCTCGACCAGGTCACCGCGGCGGACAACGCGCGCACGGCCCGCGCGGAGTCGACGGCCCCGACCATGCCGGGCGTCGTGTGGTTCGGTCTGATCACCGGAGCCGTGGTCACCGTCGGGCTGATCTTCGCGCTGCAGATCCGCCGCACCCTGCGCGAGGTGATCCTGGCGGGCCTGTTCGCCGCCCTGATCGCCTTCCTGCTCTTCCTGATCTGGGACTTCGACGCTCCCTACAGCCGCGGGATCACGGCGACGGCCGATCCGTTCCTGACGCTCTTCCCGAAGGCCGGTGAGTGACGGGGACACTTACGAGCCGACTTCACCGGGGGACGGACGCCGCGCCGGACCCGTCCCCCGACCGCATGCGTCCGGTACCCGGTTCGGCCCACACGGTTGCCCCATTCGCGCGACTGCGATCGCGCCGGCGCCCGCACCTTCCTAGCGTTTCGATCATCGAGGTGCATGTACGGCGCAGCGGAAAAGGTCCGCGGCTGCGCCTCGGGGACCCGGAGGACTCACCATGCACGCGATACGCGTCGCTTCGGCCGCACTGCTGGGCATGACCGCCCTGACCCTCACCGCACCCGTGGCCGCCGCCCGGGACGACGGGGAGGAGCGCAACATCACCTCGTTCGGCTTCAACGTCTCGCCCACGACCATCGCCGCGGGCGGGCGCGTCTCGCTGTCCGTCAACGGCTGCAAGTCGGACACCAAGGTCTCCTCGGGCGTCTTCGACACGGTGACGATCCCCAAGGGCCAGGGCTCCGCCACGGCCACCGTCGACTGGGACGCCAAGCCCGGCGCGGTGTACGAGGTGACGTTCCAGTGCGGCGACGAATCCGGCCACACGGACCTCACCATCGCCACCGGCCGCCCGAACGACCCGACGCACACCCCCGTCCACCGGGGCGTCAAGGCGGGCGTCGGCGGCAGCGCGGGCGGCTTCGACCTGAGTGAGATCGCCCTCGGCGCCGCGCTCATCGCGGGCTCGGTCGGCGCGGCGTACCACTGGTCGCGACGGCGCACCGGCGAACACGGCGGCTGACGCACCGGACGCACCGGACAGCCCTTCGCCCCGGAAACCCTTGAGGGTCCGGGGCGAAGGGCTGTCCGGGCTCAGATCTTGTTCTCGGAGCGGCGGCGCATCCAGAACACCCCGCCGCCGATGAGGGCGAGGCCCACGAGGCCGCCGCCGATCGCGATGTCGGTCGGTGTGGCACCGGTGGAGCTGCTGCCGCCGAGACCGCCTCGGACACCACCGATGACGGTGAAGGCCTGCGGCTTCGTGAGGGTCTTCCCGCTGCAGTGGACCGTGATGTCGTACGAGCCCGGGTTGGCCGAGCTGTTGATGGTGGCGGTCCCCTTCGCGGTCTCGTTGTTGCCACCGGTCGACGAGAGTCTGGCCTGTGGGAACGCCGTCGACGTCATGGAGCCGCCGTTCGGGCAGCCGTCCACGCTGACCGACAGCTGGCCTCCCCGGGCGATGACGCTGGGCGTGACGGTGATGTTGCTCGGGTTGTCCCAGGCCGCGGCCGTGGGAGCGGCAAGTCCGACGGCGGCGAACGCCGCCGCAGAGACCGCCAGGGCACGAGTGGTACGCATGTGATCCTCCGCGGAAGGCGCCCCGGGAACCCGTCCCCGAGTCGATCGGCGAGAAAACGCCTCCCAGACAGACCCTCAGTTGCCGTGCACAGGGCCGCATTTCGAGAATGCTCCGTACCGGTGAGAGGACACGCCGACAGAAGGGAACACAATCGGATATTGCCGCAGGTCACGGACCGTCAGAAATTTCCTGGCGATGGCAACTCGGATGGCTCACGGCAGCCGGCTCCGCCACCCGTTCGCGCTGCTCCCGTCGCCCTGTGCGCGCGCTGCGCTTAGCGTTCTCGTATGCGCGACGGACGTGGCGACGGCCACGTCGAGAGGGGATTGCGAATGTTCGTGTCCGAGCTGGCGGAAGAGGAGGAGCGCCCCAAGAAGCGCGCTCCTTGGGGCGTGATAGCGCTTGTCCTGCTGACCGGCCTCGCTCTCATTCGGAATGGTTCGGGAGAGTTCGACGTCGGGCCCCCGCAACCCGCGACGGCCGCCGCCGCGGACAACCACGTCACCGGCGACACGACCCGCACAGGCGGTGCTCCGGACCCCCTGCCGTTCTCCGTGGCCGACCGCATCAGCATCCCGGCCATCCGGGTCGACGCCCCCGCCACACCCGTGGGCCTCGACATGGAGGGCTGGGTGGACGCGCCGCCGCCGGAGGACCCGAACCTCGCGGGCTGGTTCTCGGGCGCGGTCTCGCCCGGCGAGAAGGGCACGGCCGTCATGGTCGGCCACGTCGACAACCGGCAGGGCCCCGCCGTCTTCTACGGACTCGGGGCCCTGAAAAAGGGACATCTCGTGGAGGTCCTGCGCAAGGACGGAAAGACCGCCGTGTTCGAGATCTACGGCATCGAGGTCTTCGAGAAGAACAACTTCCCCGGAGACCGTGTCTACGGGAACACCGGAACCCCCGAATTGCGTGTCATCACGTGCGGGGGCGGTTTCTCCAAGCAGAACGGCTACGACGGGAACGTCGTCGTGTTCGCCCGCCTGATCGAGGTTCGCTGAGCGTTCCCCGGCCGGACGGGCGAAATCCCGATAAATCTCGCGGAGTTCCACGGAACCCTTTCGGTTCCGTGGAACTCCGCGGCTCTATGTGGACTGCCGACATCTATGTGCCGACGCCTATACGGACTGCCGACGTCTATACGGACTGCCGTCGGGGCACGATGATGCGATATCCCGAGTCCAGGAGCCGGGGCAGATAGTCGCGCAGCGCCGTCACACTCTGCGTACGGTCCCCGCCCGCGTCGTGCCCGAGGACCACGACGCCCGGGGCCGCGCCCTTGACGACCCGGCTCTCGATCGCGTCGGCGCCCGGCGAGGTCCAGTCGAGGGTGTCGACGCTCCAGGCGAGCGGCTCCATGCCGAGTTCGGCGCCGATCTGGAAGGCGGCCCGGTTCCAGGCCCCGTACGGCGCGCGGAACCAGCCGGGCCGCTCCCCGGTTCCCTCCTCGATGACATCGCAGGTGCGCTCCATCTGGGAGCGGATCTCGGCCCGGGTCAGCCGGGTCAGCAGGGGGTGGGACCAGGTGTGGTTGCCCACCACGTGTCCCTCGTCGGCCATCCGGCGCAGCAGGTCCTTGTGTCCGGCGGCCATCTCCCCGCACACGAAGAACATGGCGCGCACCTTGTGGGCCTTGAGCGTGCGCAGGACCTGCGGGGTGTAGCGGGGGTCGGGCCCGTCGTCGAAGGTCAGGACCATGGTCTTGCCGCGCCCCGACATACGCAGGAACGGCTCGTTCCGTACGAGGGTCCGCGCGGCCGTGCCGCGGACCGGCCCGTATCCGGCGATGGGCTGAAGACGGTAGGCGGAGGGTCTCAGGGCCGCGCGCTTCGCCTGGGCGCCGGCGGCGGGAGCGGCGGAGGACCGGACCGGGGAGCCCGGGTCGGCGGTGAGCACCTGTACGGTGCCGGCCGCGCCCGCCGCTCCCAGCACGGCGGCACCGGCGAGCAACGCCCGGCGCCGCGAGAGGAACTGATCCTTATTCATGAGTAATCAGTCGCCCGGCCGACGTGCGGCGCAGCACATGTCCACCGGTGCGGACGCACGAAAGCACCCGTTGAGAGCATCTCCCGGGGCCGGGAACGGTTCAGCGGCGGCGTACGAGCGGGAAAGGCAGCGTCTCTCGGATGGTGAGCCCGGTGAGAAACATGACGAGCCGGTCGACCCCGATGCCGAGCCCTCCGGTGGGCGGCATGGCGTACTCCAGGGCGTCGAGGAAGTCCTCGTCCAGCTCCATGGCCTCGGGGTCTCCCCCGGCGGCGAGCAGCGACTGCGCGGTGAGCCGCCGGCGCTGCTCGACGGGGTCGGTCAACTCGGAGTAGGCGGTCCCCAGCTCGGTGCCGAACGCGACGAGGTCCCAGCGCTCGGCGAGCCGCGGGTCCACGCGGTGCTGCCGGGTGAGCGGGGAGACGTCGGTCGGGAAGTCCTTGTAGAAGGTCGGCAGCTGGGTCTTCTCCTCGACCAGCCGCTCGTACATCTCCAGGACGACATCGCCGCGGCCGTGCTCGGCGGTGTACGGGACGCCCGCCCGGTCGCACAGCCGGTGCAGGGACTCCAGGCCCGTGTCGGCGTCGATCTCCTCCCCCAGCGCCTCGGAGATCGCCCCGTAGACCGTCCTGACGGGCCAGAGCCCGGAGATGTCGTACTCGGTGCCGTCCTTGCGGGCGATCGGCGAACCGAAGGCCGCGGTGGCCGCGCCCTGGATCAGTTCGCGGGTGAGGTCGAGCATCACGTCGTAGTCGGCGAAGGCCTGGTAGGCCTCCAGCATCGTGAACTCGGGGTTGTGCTTGTAGGAGACGCCCTCGTTACGGAAGGTGCGGCCCATCTCGAAGACCTTCTCCATGCCGCCGACGCACAGCCGCTTCAGATACAGCTCGGGGGCGATCCGCAGATAGAGGTCGAGGTCGTAGGCGTTGATGTGGGTGTGGAAGGGCCGGGCGTTGGCGCCGCCGTGGATCTGCTGGAGCATCGGCGTCTCGACCTCCAGATAGCCGCGCTCCAGAAGGCCCTGGCGCAGGGCCTGGACGGCGGTGGACCTGGCGCGTACGACGTCCCGGGCGTCCGGGCTCGCGACCAGGTCGAGGTAGCGGCGGCGCACCTTGGCCTCCGGGTCGGCGAGGCCGCGCCGCTTGTCCGGCAGGGGGCGCAGACACTTGCCGATGAGCTGCCAGGAGGTCACGAAGACCGTGGGCTGCCCCTTGTCGCTGACACCGGTGAGGCCGGTGACGGTGACGTGGTCGCCGATGTCGACGTCCTCGCGGAACCGGTCGAGGGCAGGACCGGCGTCCTTCCGGGTGAGGGCGAGCTGGAAGTCGCCGGACCAGTCGCGCAGGACGGCGAAGAGGATGCCTCCGAAGTCGCGTACGAGCATGACGCGGCCCGTGACCGTCACGTGCTGCCCCTCGCGGACCTCGGCGAGGGTGTGGGTGCGGGGCGGGATGCCCACCGGGTAGGCGTCGATGCCGTCCTCGCGGAGCCGGTCGAGTTTGCGGTGCCGGATGCGGACCTGTTCGGGCAGTCCCGCGGTCGGATCGGCGGCCTCGGCCCCGTCCCCTCCGTCGAGGCCGAGCGCCGACAGCGACGGCAGGCCCTCGGTGCTCGCCGGTTTCGGCCCGCCCTTCGCGTGCCCCCTGCCCCGGAGCGTGCGCAGCGACGGTACGGAGACGAAGCCCTCCGCGATGCCGGAGGCCAGTCCGATCCGGGCGAGGGCCGCGGTGTCTCCGTAGCAGATGAAGCGCGGATACCACTCGGGGTGGTACTTGGCGTTGGACCGGTAGAGGGCCTCCAGCTGCCACCACTTGGAGAAGAACAGCAGCAGGCGGCGCCAGAGTCTGAGGACCGGTCCGGCGCCGATGCGGGCGCCCTCCTCGAAGACCGAGCGGAACACGGCGAAGTTGAGCGAGATCCTGCGCACACCGAGCTTTCCGGCGACCGCGCACAGCTCGGCGACCATGAACTCCATGACGCCGTTGGGTGCGGCGCGGTCCCGGCGCATCAGGTCGAGCGAGACGCCGTCGCGGCCCCAGGGCACGAGGGACAGCAGCGCCAGCAGCTTGCCGTCGGAGTCGAGGGCCTCGACGAGGAGGCAGTCGCCGTCCTCGGGGTCGCCGAGCCGGTCCAGGGCCATGGAGAAGCCGCGCTCGGTCTCGGTGTCCCGCCAGGCGTCCGCCCTGCCGACGATCTCCTCCATCTCCTCGTCGGTGAGGGTGGAGTGTCTGCGTACGCGGCAGGTGGCGCCGGTGCGGCGGACGCGCCCCACCGCCTGTCGGGCCACCCGCATGTCGCGGCCGTCGAGGTCGAAGCCGGCGACGTGCAGGATCGCCTCGTCGCCGAGCTGCAGAGCGCCGAGCCCGGAGCGCGCGTACGCCTTCGCGCCCTCCTCGGAGGCGCCCATCACGGCGGGGGCCCAGGCGTAGCGGCGGGCCACGTCGAGCCAGGCGCCGATGGCGTGCTGCCAGGCCTCGCGGTCGCCGACGGGGTCTCCGCTGGCCAGGCACACCCCGGCCTCGACGCGGTAGGTGACGGCGGCCTTGCCGCTGGGCGAGAAGACGACGGCCTTGTCGCGTCGGGTGGCGAAGTAGCCGAGCGAGTCGTCCGCCCCGTACGCCTTCAGCAGGGCGCGGATGCGACGCTCCTCGTCGCCGTGCAGGGCCGCCTCCATGCGCTGGGAGCGGAAGAGGGTGGCGGCCGCGTTCAGCAGGGCGAGCGCTCCGAACAGGCCGAGGAAGAAGAACAGCGGGCGGGGTGGCCGCCCGTCGAAGGCACCGCCCGAGATCAGCCCGCCGCAGACCCGGTCGGCGGCCCACAGCAGCCGCTGGCCGCGCGGCAGCGTACCGGGGAAGAGCTCGACGAGCCCCCAGCCGACGAGGATCGCGACGGCCAGACCGGCGAGCAGCACGCCGAGGGCCCGGCGCACCGCGGCCCTGCGCGAGTCCGCGTAGAACTCCCGGCGGGCCACGATCAGCAGGCCCAGGGCCAGGGCGCAGACCACGAGCGAGGGGACGGAGTCGGCGTACTGGCCCATCGCGGTGCCCAGCACGTCGACGAGGACCAACAGTCCGAGATAGACGACGACCAGCCACCAGGCGATCTTCTTGCGGGCCGCGATGGCGGCGGCGAGGAGGAACAGGAACACGGCGTACGCGAGGTTCGCGCTGACCGGGACCACGACCAGGTTCAGCACGTGGACGACCGGGCGCAGCAGTCGGCGCAGCGGCGGGATGAACGCCAGCACCAGACAGAGCAGGCCGAGGGCGGCGAAGAAGACCGCGAATCCCTCGGGCACCTTGCTGAGGAGACCGTCCCGTGACGGGCGTATCGGCCCTGTCGTGTCCTTCGGGTCCCTCGGGGCTTCCGCCCGGACGCCGGCACTCATGCTCTCGACTGTAGGAAGAGCGGGGCCGGGCCGCCTGTCGAGCGCGGCCATGCGCGATCCCGGACGGCTACGGGAGCAGCCGGTTCCGATAGCCTCTGCGCCGTGACGGAACAGCACCCCCACCAGTTCGAACGGGGAACCGACGGGCCCAAGGTCATCGTGGTCGGCGTGGACGGCTCCGACTCGTCCCTGCGGGCCGCCGCCTACGCCGCGGGGCTGGCCCGGCGCCAGCGGGCGCTGCTCGCTCTGGTGTACATCCAGCCGGTGATGGCGGCCGGTGCCGCGCTCGGGGTTCCGGTCGCCGAGACGACCGACCAGATCGCCGAGGAGCTGGTCCGGGAGATCCGGGACGCGACCGAGCAGGTCAAGGGCATATTCGATGTGCGCTGGGAGTTCCACACCTTCCGCGGCGACCCGTACAACGGACTCGTCTCGGCGGCGGACCAGCTGAAGGCGGACGCCGTCGTGGTGGGCGCCTCCGAGCAGGCGGGCCACCGGATCGTCGGTTCCGTCGCGATCCGCCTGGTGAAGGCGGGGCGGTGGCCGGTGACGGTGGTGCCGTAGAACGCCGGACGGGGCGAGCGGTGCCGTCGGTGCGGGCGCCGGGGGTACGGAACGCGCTCCCCAGGCGCGCACGCCCGCGAGGCGCTTCAACGCGCCCCGCTGCTTCACCTACTTCACCTACTTCGACGGCTTCCCCATGACGAGGCCGTCGGCGGCCGCGCCCCGGCTGAGGACGACGCGGCGGATCCGGTCGCGCACAGCGGTCACGTCGGCTCCTTGGCCGATCGCGCTGTTGAGGTCGACCACGCGGCCCGAGTCGACGTCGAACCACTGGGGTACGAATTCGGCCTTCTCGACCCGCCAGCGGTCGCCGGACTTCTCCGGCGGGGCGAAGGTGAAGCGGCCGATCGTGCTCTCGTTGCCGCGGGGATCCTGGGCGCCACCGTGGTTGGTCATCCTGCCGGCGATCTGGTCGCCCATCCCGTAGATCACCCAGGTTCCGTTGACCTTCTCGTACGCCTGGGGGACGTGGGCGTGGGTGCCGAGGATCAGGTCGATGTCCGGACGGCCGTCCGTGCGGGCCCCGGTCAGCCGCTTGCTCAGTTCCAGCTGCTGGGCATCGGGCTCGTCCTGCCATTCGGAGCCCCAGTGCAGGGACACGACCACGACGTCGGCGCCCGCCTCCCGGGCGGCCCGGGCGTCCGTGACGATCCGGCCGGGGTCGATGAGGTTGACGGCCCAGTGTGCGCCGGCCGGGAGCGGGAAGCCGTTCGTGCCGTACGTGTACGCGAGGTGGGCGACCTTGGCGGTGCCCGTCTGCATGATCGTGGGCGCGCTCGCCTCGGCGGCGCTGCGGGCGGACCCGGCGTGCCGCACCCCGGCCCGGTCGAGCGCGTCGAGGGTGCGGTGGATACCGGCGGCGCCGTCGTCCAGGGTGTGGTTGGAGGCGGTCGAGCAGGCGTCGTAGCCGGTCGCGGCGAGGCCCTCGGCCACCTGCGGCGGGGATTTGAAGGTGGGGTAGCCGGTGTAGTCGCCGTCCGCTCCGTACACCGTCTCCATGTGACAGATCGCCAGGTCGGCGCGGGCCACGACGGGTTTGACCCCCGACAGCATGGGGCGGAAGTCGTAGCCGTACCCGCCCGCGTCGGCCCTCGCCCTGTCGATGATCGAGCTGTGCGGGAGGACGTCACCGGAGGCGACGAGTGTGAAGCCCTGCGCCGACGCCCCGCCCGCGACCGGGCTCCCCCGGCGTTTCGGCCCGTCCTGCCCTTGACAGCTCGCGACAACGGCGGCGCCGCACAGGACCGCGAGGACCGTTGTCGCCTGTCGGGTGCGTGCTGTCCTCGCCATTCTCGGCCTCGTTCCAATGCGGCTCAATACCGCTCAATGCGGTCGTATGTAAGTACGAACCGATATGTATCCGGATAAGAGTGCGGACGCGAGTCGAGAAGGCGCCACCGTCACTACCCCGAACGAGGTTCCAGGACGGGGCCATTGGGGCGAACCGAGATGCGGAGGCGGAGCCTTCCGTCCCGGTTGACCGTTCGTCGTACCGTTCGTCGACGGGTTCGACCGTCTGCCGACGAGCCGTGTCCGTGGCCTGTCCCGGCGGGGCGCCCTGCGCTGGCATACGGCCATGACGGCCGCCACGACCATGACCAGCAGGACGACCGCCGAGCACGAGCTGGCCGAATTGCAGCGGGAGCACGGCGCACCGCTCTTCGCCCTGATGCTGAGGCTCTCCGACGGAGACCGCCAGCGTGCCGAGGATCTGGTGCAGGAGACGTTCGTACGCGCCTGGCAGCATCCCGAGGCGCTGCGCGCCGACGACTTCGAGTCAGTACGGCCCTGGCTGCTGACGGTGGGCCGGCGGCTGGCCATAGACGCGCGGCGGGCCCGTCAGGCGCGGCCCGCCGAGGTCGGGGACGCCGTACTGGAGAGCGCGCGGGTCGCGGCCGATCACGCGGAACGCTCGGTGGCGACCCTCGATGTGCGAGAGGCTGTGAAGACACTCACTCCGGAGCACCGTGAAGTCCTGGTGCAGGTGTATTTCCGGGGGGCGAGTGTGGCAGAGGCCGCCGAGGCCCTGGGGATTCCGCCCGGTACCGTGAAATCTCGCGCGTACTACGCGCTGCGCGCCCTGCGCCGGGTTCTTCCGGGATACGCGGCCGACCTGCGGTGAAACCGAAGGCCGAGTCAAACCTCCGTAAAGCGCCTTGCCGAGGACCATGGTTGAGCAATCAGCTGTCCTCATCCGTGTTCCGGAATGGGGCCCGGGGTCGGGCGACGCGCACGCACCGGAGGAAGGCAGGAAGGGATGCTGCACAGAGGTCAAGAGAGCACGGACGGCGCGGGCGGTGGTGAACTCACCGTCCCCATGGCGTGGTTGTACGCCGAGTACATCGCCGACGAACTGCTGCGGACGGGCGACCTGATGCCGCCGACGTCCTTCGAGTTCCGCGCCGGGCGCGACGCCCTGGCGCTCACCATCTTCCTGTCGGACACGAGCGGCGAGCTCTCCGGCATCCGGGTCGTCTCGCAGCTGGAGACGTGGCTGTCGCTGACGGCGTACGACCAGCCGTGGCAGGACTGGGTGCGCGAGCGCATGGCGGGACTCGCGGCCGAGGCGATCGACGCGGGTGGTCCGGCGCCGGACCTGGACCTGGCGACGGCGGCCTGGCGCTGGCTGGAGGAGACCGAGCTGCTCGCGCCCGATCTGGACGCGGTGCCGGGCGGCGGTCCGGTGATCGGGGAGGACGACGGCCCGAAGGTCTGGACACCCGCCTGGCAGCTGGGGCTGCCTCTGGGGCACCTGGCGATCCATCTTTTCTGAGCGATTTTCCGACAGACCTCCCCTCCATCTACCCTGACCAGTTTTTTTCTGAACCTCGACCAATCCGCGGGCCCGTCCGCTCCGAATCTCTCGGTTCGTTTCCTACGGGACTTGAGTGATTCGGCGGTCTCCTGCGTACCGGTGGGCAAGCAACTACTCCCCGCACACACACCCCATCGGCACCGAGGATTTGGTATGAGGTCGCTGGAACGCCACCGCGACGTCGGCGCATATGCGCTCGGCGTGCTGGACGAGGCGGATGCCTTCCGCTTCGAGGACCACCTCACGGAGTGTCCCCAGTGTGCGGTTCAGATACATGAACTGGCAGCCACCACACGGTCGTTGCGGGCATACGCCCAGGCGACGCCACGTGCGGTGCATCCCATGACGCAGGCCGGGCCGGCCCTGCTGGACCGGCTCCTGGACGATGTCGCGTCGACACGCCGCAGCGGACGCAGGCGGTGGCTGTACGCGGTCGCCGCGGCCGTGGCCATCGCCGTGGGCGGTCCCGCGGTGGCGGTCTTCACCGGGGACGAGTCCTCCGGCGGGCAGACGGTCGCGGCGACCGACCCGTCGTCGGGCGTATGGGCCGAGGTCACCACCCTGAACCGCGCCTGGGGCAGCGAAGTGGACCTGAAGGTCAAGAACGCGCCGAGTCTCCTGCGCTGCCAGCTCGTCGCCATCGGCCGCGACGACTCGGAGCAGGTCGTACTCAGCTGGACCGTGCCCGAGAAGACCGGCGAGACCGCCGAGGGCAAGCCGTCCGAGCCCATGCAGGGCGCGGCGGCCATGCATCCCGGCGAGGTCGTCCGCTACGAGGTGCGCAACCCGGACGGAAAGGCCCTGGTGACGCTCAAGGCCCCCTGAGGCGCGGGCGCCTGACGGGCCCCTACGCGGGTCCTGAAGGCTCCTGCGCGGGTGCCTGACGGCCGGTCACGGCCCCGCCGTGGGCTACTTCAGGAACTTCGACATCCTGCGGTCCGCGAGGGGTTTGCCGCCCGTCTGGCAGGTCGGGCAGTACTGGAGGGACGAGTCGCTGAAGGAGACCTCGCGGATGGTGTCGCCACAGACCGGGCAGGGCTCTCCGGTGCGGCCGTGGACCCGCAGTCCGCTCTTCTTCTCGGCCTTCAGCCGGCCCGCGGCCAGTCCGTGGGAGCGCTCGACGGCGTCGGCCAGGGTCGTCCGCAGGGCCTCGTACAGCCGCTCCGTCTCCTCCGGCGTGAGGGTCGAGGCGAGCTTGAAGGGCGACATCTTCGCGGCGTGCAGGATCTCGTCGCTGTAGGCGTTGCCCACCCCCGCGATCAGGCTCTGGTCGCGCAGGGCACCC
The DNA here is from genome assembly GCF_044456225.1 of Streptomyces sp. NPDC050988. NCBI lineage: Bacteria > Bacillati > Actinomycetota > Actinomycetes > Kitasatosporales > Streptomycetaceae > Streptomyces > Streptomyces sp. NPDC050988. The sequence goes on from NZ_JBITFQ010000001.1 coordinate 536,856, forward strand.
TTCAGCTGCCGCCGCTCGCCGTGCAGGAGCTTCGCGAAACGGGTCTCGTCGAAGTCGTCGGCCAGTGGGTCCGGGCCGAGCCGGGCGACACCCGGGACCTCACCCGGATCCCGTACGACGTACACGGCCAGCCGCTTCTGGGTGCCCGCCTCGGTGAGGTCGAAGCCCTCGCCGGTCTCCAGGGCGACGCGCATCGCCAGCGGGCCCTTGCCTGGCCGCGGTGGCCCGTCCGGAAGCCGGTCCTTCCAGTGCAGCCACCCCGCCCGTGCCAGATGCGTCACGAAGCGCGGCCCGCCGTCCGTCTCCAGGTCCAGAAACTTCCCGTGCCGGTGCACGGCCACGACCTCGCGCCCTTCGAGGGCGCTCAGCGGCGGCTCGTACGTCTTCAGCACACTGATCGCGACGGGCAACACCCTCACGATCTCGTGACCGACCAGATGATCACCCAGAAAGTCCTTCAGGGCTTCGACCTCAGGCAGCTCCGGCATAAATCCAGGGTGCCACCAGCGCCCCGTCAGGGGCGCGGGGAACTGCGCGATCAGCCCCAACGCACCCGCACGTCACAACGCACCCATAAGCCCCCGATCACTTCCGTTCGGGCACCGAGAACTCGCACCACACGCACTTGCCACCACCCCGAGCCTCCACCCCCCACACATCCGCGAGCCGGTCCACCAGCAGCAGCCCCCTCCCGGAGACCCCGGACTCCCCCGCCTCCCGCCGCCGGGGCAACGCGCTGGACGCGTCCTCGACCTCCACACGGAGCCGCCGGTCGAGCCCGGCGAGGACACGCAACGTAACGATGGCGGAGCCCTCCGTGTGCATCAGCGCGTTGGTGATCAGCTCGTCCGCGACCAGCTCGATCTCGTCGGCCCTCTCACCCGCGCCCCAGGCACGTACGGCCGCCCGGATCATGTGCCGCGACTCGGCGAGCGCCTCGGGGTCGCCGGGCCCGACGTGCTGCTGGAGCCGGCCTCCGGGGCGCTGTGCGTCGAGGCCGAGGCGTCGCATCAGGAGCAGCGCCACGTCGTCCTCACCGGCGCGTTCCTCGGCCACGTCGATGAGCCGGTCCGCGAGGTCGCGTACGTCGTCGGGGCCGGTGGAGATGAGCGCGCGCAGGGTCTGCATACCGTCGTCGAGGTCGATCCCGGGCTGTTCGACGAGGCCGTCGGTGCACAGCAGGAGGGTCTGGCCGGGGTCGAGTTCGAGGGTGTTGACCGGGTATTCGAGGCGCCCGAACAGGGCGGAGAGGCCGAGGGGGAGGCCTCCTTCGACGGGCAGTCTGCGGCAGCTGCCGTCGGTGTCACGGACAAGCGGATCGATGTGTCCCGCCCGGACGACCTGCATCACACCGGTGGACAGGTCGGCCTCCGCGTACAGGCAGGTGGCGAAGCGCTCGGTGTCGAGTTCGTGCAGGAAGACGGAGGCGCGGGCCATGACGGTGGCGGGGGTGTGGCCCTCGGCCGCGTAGGCGCGCAGGACGATGCGCAGCTGGCCCATGACGGCGGCCGCGTGCGTGTCGTGGCCCTGGACGTCGCCGATGACGGCTCCGACGCGGCCGCCGGGCAGCGGGATCACGTCGTACCAGTCGCCGCCGATGTCCCGGCCGAGGGAGCCGGAGCGGTAGCGGACCGCGATGTCGGCGCCGGGGACGCTGGGGATGGAGCGCGGCAGCATGGCCTGCTGGAGGCCCTGGGCGAGGTCCTTCTCCTGCTCGTAGAACATGGCCCGCTGGAGGCTCTGCGCGATGCTGCTGCCGAGCGCGACCAGGACGTTGCGGTCCTCCGACGAGAAGCCGTGCCGGTCGTTGTAGAGCAGTCCGATGGCGCCGATGGGTCTGGCCTGGGCGATGAGCGGCAGATAGGCGGCCGAGGTGATCTCCAGCCCTGTGATGTGCGGCCAGAGCAGCGGGTACGAGTCGGCGAACTCCTCCGGCGACTCGATGAAGCGCGGGGCGAGCGTGCGCACGGCCTCGCTCATCGGGTACTGCTCGTCGATACGGGTGACCAGGGTGCCCGGTACGAAGCTGCCCTCGGGGCCCTCGGCCACCAGCCGGATGCGGCCGGCCTCGACCAGACCCATGACAAGGCTCTTCGCACCCAGGTGGGTGACTCCGTGGGTGTCCTTGAGGACGTCGATGACGTCCTGGACGGTGTGGGCGTGCGCGAGGGCCGCGGTGGTGATCTGCACGACGTTCGTCTGCCGGCGGCGGGCCTTGTCCTGGGCGGCCTGCTCGCGGCGGGCCTCGGCCTCGCCGAGTTCCTCCGTGGCGTCGCGGACGATGCCGATGATGCGGCGCGGACGGCCGGTCTCGTCGCGCCGGATGTAGCCCTGGGTGTGGGTCCAGCGCAGGGTGCCGTCCCGGCGGCGGACCCGGAAGTACGCCCCGTAGTTCTCGCTGCCGTCCTTGATGGCCTGGGAGACGTGGGCGTCGAGGCGGCGGCCCTCGGTCGGCGGCACCCGGGGGCTCAGCGACTCGGGGCGGCCGTCGAACTCGTCGGGGCGCACGTCGAAGATCTCGTGGGCCAGGGCATCCATCTGAAAGGTTCCGGTGTCCAGGTCCCAGTCGAAGCTGCCCATGCGGTTGAGCGCCAGGATCGGGTCCGGGTGGGCGGGCCAGTCGTCCGGGAGTGACAGGGCGCTCGCTCCCCGATCAACCATGGGCCCACCTTGCCAGGATTTGGGTGATTCTTCGACCCGTGGGACGACCCCGGGGACCGCTCGGCGGACGGACGGACGGCAGGTTGCGCACGGCCCGGCCTAGTCGGGGACGTCCGTGTCGGGCGGCGTGCCCGTGTCCGTGTCGTCCGGGGGTGACACCAGGTCGTCGGAGGGGTCCGGGGTGGCCGTCTCGGTGACCGTGGGGCAGTCCGAGGGGTCCGGGGACGTGGTGTCCGTGGAGTCGTCCGTCGGAGTGCCCTCGGTGGTGCCGGGGGTGATGGTCACGGTCGGTGTCACGCAGTCGCTCGCGGACTCGTCGGCGCTTTCCGGGGAACTCTCCGACGACGACCCGTCGGGCGACGGCCGATCGGACGGCGACTCGTCCGGCGACCGCGAAGGTCCGTCCGGGCGCGGCCTGTGCGGGTCGACGACGGGCGCGGGCACGATGCGGTCCTCGTCGCCGTGGTGGTCGCCGATCCGCCGCTCGATCCAGGTGTTGTTCTGGATGTTGATGATCGTGATGTTGACGATCACCTGCGGGGCCGGGGTGACCACGATGACCTTGGTGGGCTGGTAGCCGGACCACGGGCGGCCGTTGTGCCCGGGGGTTCCCTGGAGGGCGACCGGGGGCTTGAGGGGGTTCCCGCAGGCGCAGCGCACACGCGGTACGCCCCGGTTGTCGACGAGGACGGCGGTGCCCGTCTGGAGGACGGCCTGGTACTCGGTCGCGCGCCCGTCGCGGAAGCCGTGGTTCGTGACCCTGGTGTCGGCGCGCAGCACGACCGAGGTCAGCCCGCGCAGATGGTCGGGGATGCCTGCCTGGGCGATGCCGGCGGCCCCTGCGAAGGCGCGCGCCTTGACCTGGTCGGCGGTGAGGAAGCGGATCTGCCGGTCGACGTCACAGCTGCCGACGCGCCGGGTTCCTCCGTAGAGGCCCGGCGTGCCGCCGGAGACGGACCGCACACCCTCCGCCGTGGCCGTGGCGTTTCCGGTGGGCGTGGACTGGGGCGTACGGGTGACGGGCGGCGGGGTCGCGGTCGTGGTGGCCGTGGAGTCGGTGAAGGGGTCCGGGCCCTGGTCCGCGACCGGCTGGAGGAAGACCTCCCCGCCGGAGGTGGCGGAGTCGGACGCCTTGTCCCCGTCGCCGCCGCAGCCCCCTGTGAGGAGCGCCGCGGAGAGCGCGCAGGCCGTGACGAGGGTTCTGGTGGGTATACGCACCACGTTCTCCCGTCCGTCCCGGTCCGGCCCGGGCAATATGTCCACCATTGTCTGCGTCGGTTCCGGGAACCCCGCAAGCCGGAGCAAGTCACACAGCGTCACAATGGAAGGGAAGGGAGCGGGCTCCGTGGAGTGGTTCACAGCCCCCGAGTACTGGATGAGCCGGCTGGTCCTCCAGAAGGCTCTGGCCGTGATCTATCTCGTCGCGTTCCTGGGCGCGGCGCTGCAGTTCCGTGCGCTGGTCGGCGAGCGCGGGATGCTGCCGGTGTCCCGGTTCGTGGCGCGGGTGCCGTTCCGGCAGGCGCCGAGCGTGTTCCATCTCCACTGCTCCGACCGCTTCTTCGCGGCCTGGGCGTGGACCGGCTGCGCGGTGTCGGTGGCGCTCGTCGCCGGGCTGGACGGTCTGCTGCCGCTCTGGGGCGGCATGCTGCTCTGGCTGGTGCCCTGGGTCATGTATCTGTCGATCGTGAACGTCGGCCAGACCTGGTACTCGTTCGGCTGGGAGTCCCTGCTCCTGGAGACGGGCTTCCTCGCGGTCTTCCTGGGCAACGACGAGGTCGCGCCGCCGGTCGTGGTGCTCTTCCTGCTGCGCTGGATCCTGTTCCGCGTCGAGTTCGGCGCGGGGCTGATCAAGATGCGCGGAGACGCGTGCTGGCGCAAGCTGACCTGTCTCGACCACCACCACGAGACCCAGCCGATGCCGGGCCCGCTGAGCTGGTTCTTCCACCATCTGCCGAAGCCGCTGCACCGGGTCGAGGTGGCCGCCAACCACTTCACCCAACTCGTCGTGCCCGTCCTGCTGTTCGCCCCTCAGCCCGTCGCCACGGCCGCCGCGGCCCTGATGATCCTCACCCAGCTGTGGCTGATCCTGTCCGGCAACTTCTCCTGGCTGAACTGGATCACGATCGTGCTGGCCCTCTCGGCACTGGAGCTCCCGGGCACGGCCCCGGACGTCCCCGGCGCCCCGCTCTGGTACGAGGTCGTGGTCCTCGCGGTCGCCGCGCTGCTCGTGACGCTGAGCTACCACCCGGTCCGCAACATGATCTCCCGCCGCCAGATCATGAACCGCTCCTTCGACCCCCTCCACCTGGTGAACACCTACGGGGCGTTCGGCAGCGTCAGCCGCATCCGATACGAGGTGGTGGTCGAGGGCACGGCCGACGCCGCACCCCACGAGGACTCCGACTGGCGGGAGTACGAGTTCAGGGGCAAGCCCGGCGATCCCAGGCGCTGGCCGCGCCAGTTCGCCCCGTACCACCTGCGGCTCGACTGGATGATGTGGTTCGCCGCGCTCTCCCCCGCCTACGCCGGAACGTGGTTCGGCGTCCTGGTGGAACGGCTCCTCGAGAACGACCGGGACACGCTGCGTCTCCTGCGCAGCTCCCCGTTCCCGCCGGACGCACCGCCCAGGTACGTCCGGGCCCGCCTCTTCCGCTACCGGTACACGACCTGGCGGGAACTGCGGGAGACGGGCGCCTGCTGGGAACGGACGTACGTGAGGGAGTTCCTGCCTCCGACGCGGCTGGACGTGGTGTCTCAGAGGCGGTAGACGCGCTCGGCGGTGCCCTCGAAGACCTGCGCGCGCTCGTCACTGCCCAGGTCCAGCGTGAGACCGTCGGCCATGAACGAGACTCCGCCGTACGTCGTCGCCAGCGTGCAGACCGGCCAGTCGGAGCCGAACATGAGGCGCCCGGGCCCGAAGGCGTCCAGCACGGTGTCCGCGTAGGGCTTCAGCTCCCGCCGCCGCGCCTGCGCCGACCTCTGCTGCGTCAGGTCCGTCTCCGTCACCATCCCCGACAGCTTGCACACCGTGTTCGGCAGGGCGGCGAGCGCCTTGATGTCGGAGGCCCACGGCTCCAGTTCGCCCGAGGCGATGGGCGGCTTCCCCAGGTGGTCGAGGACGAAGGTGAGACCGGGCAGTGCGGCGGCCGCCCCGGCACAGGCCGGAAGCTGGTGGGGAAGTACCACCAGGTCGTACACGAGCCCGGCCGCCGCCACCGCGCCCAGCCCTCGCTGAACATCCGGGCGCAACAGCCACTCGGGGTCGGGTTCGCCCTGGACCTGATGGCGGATGCCCTTCAGGTACCGGCCCCCCGGCAGTTCTCTCAAGCGGGCCAGTTCGTCGGCCACATCGGGGCTGGTGAGGTCGGTCCAGCCGACGACTCCGCCGATCAGGTCGTGCGCCTCCGCGAGGGCCAGGAACTCCGGGGTCTCCTCCGCCACCGTGACCGTCTGCACGAGGACGGTCCGGGTGACTCCGACGGCACGCGCCTCCGGTTCCAGGTCCTCGACGGTGAAGTTCCTTCTGAGGGGCGCCAGTTCGGGTCCCGCGATCCAGTCCTGGTCCCGTACGGAGAGGTCCCAGACGTGGTGGTGGGCGTCGATGGCGCCCGTGTGTACGGTCATGGCAGCTCCCATACGACCGGCAGCTCCGCCCCGGAGCCCTCGGCCGAGTAGTCGTGCACCACGTCGAGGAGCTGCGCCATCCGGGCCTGCCAGGCGACGTTGACGGGCAGTTGCTCCAGTTCGGCGAGGAGTCGCGGGTAGTCCTCGCACTCCAGGACGTGGAAGAGGTCGGTTCCGCTGCGCCAGATCGTCCAGGAGGAGGCTCCGGCGGCGCGGATCGCGTCCGTGAGCTTCTCGGGAACCTCTCGGTGGGCGGCGTCGTACTCGGCGACGCGGTCGGCGCGGACCTTGGTGTGCAGGGCCACTCTCATGACGGCTCCTTCATGACGGCTCCTTCGGCTTCGACGCGTTCTCGCCGGGCACGGGGGCGTCGGCGGGCAGGAGGTCCGCGTCCCGCACCTCCTGCCAGAAGGCCGCGGGCACGGGCATCGCGAACTGCTCGGCGCAGTCACGGACCTCGTGCGGCGACTTGGCACCCACGAGCACGCTCACAACGGCCGGATGGGCGACGCAGAAGGCCAGGGCGGCGGCGCGCAGGGTAGTGCCGTGCCGGTCGGCCATGGCGCTCAGAGCGAGGGCGCGGTCCAGCAACTCGGCTGGTGCGGCCGCGTAGTTGTACGTCGCGCCCGGCTTCGGGTCCGCCAGCAGACCGGAGTTGAAGGCGCCGCCGATCAACACCGAGGTCCCGCGCTCCTGCGCGGTCGGGAGCAGTTCGGTCAGCGCGCTCTGGTCGAGGAGGGTGTAGCGCCCGGCGCACAGCACCACGTCGACGTCGGTGTCGCGGGCGAAGCGGGTGAGCATCTCGGCCTGGTTCATGCCCGCGCCGATCGCGCCCACCACGCCTTCCGCACGGAGCTTCTCCAGCGCCGGATAGCCCTCCCGGAAGGCCTGTTCGGCGTGGTCGTCCGGGTCGTGGAGGTAGACGACGTCCACCCGGTCGAGGCCGAGCCGTTCCAGGCTGGCCTCCAGGCTGCGGCGTACGCCGTCCGCGCTGAAGTCCCATACGCGGCGGTGGGTGGCGGGCACGGCGAAGCCGTTGGCGAGGTCGTTGGCGAGGTCGTCGCCGCCCGCGTCGCTGGGCTCCAGACGGCGGCCCACCTTGGTCGAGATGGTGTACTCAGACCGGGGGTGCCCGCTCAGGGCCGCGCCCAGGCGGCGTTCGGAGAGGCCGATGCCGTAGTGGGGCGCGGTGTCGAAGTACCGGACGCCCGCGTCCCAGGCGGCGCCCACGGTCTCGTACGCCTGCTCGTCGGGGACCTCTGTGAAGAGGTTGCCGATGCCGGCGGCGCCGAGAGCGAGGGCGGTGATCTCGACACCGCTGCGGCCGAGCGTGTTCACCGGCTCGCTCACCGACCCGCTCACTGGCCCGCCGGACGCAGTCGCAGCCCCTGCATACCGCCGTCCACGGCGAGCGCGGTGCCGGTGGTGGCGCCGGACAGCGGGCTCGCCAAGTAGGCTACGGCGCCCGCGACTTCGGACGCGGTGACGAGGCGGCCGGTGGGCTGGCGGGCTTCCAGGGCGGCCCGCTCGGCGGCCGGGTCCGTCGCGGCGTCCAGGAGGCGGCCGACCCAGGGGGTGTCGACGGTGCCGGGGTTCACGCAGTTGACGCGGATGCCCTCGCGGACGTGGTCGGCGGCCATGGCGAGGGTCAGCGACAGGACGGCGCCCTTGGACGCGGAGTACAGGGCGCGCAGCGGGAGGCCCGCGGTGGCCGCGATGGAGCAGGTGTTCACGATGGCCGCGTGCGAGGACTTCCGCAGCTGCGGCAGGGCCGCCCGGGCGGTGCGGACCATGCCGACGACGTTGACGTCCAGCACGCGGTGCCAGTCCTCGTCGTCGTTGTCCTCGACGGTGCCCTGGGCGCCGATGCCCGCGTTGTTGATCAGCACGTCGAGACCGCCCAGGTCGGCGACCGCGGCGGCGACGGCCCGGCGTACGGACTCGTCGTCGGTGACGTCCGCCTGATAGCCGAGCAGGGGCTTGTCGACGCTGCTGGGATCCAGATCGAGGACGGCGACCTGGGCGCCGCGGGAGGCGAGGAGTTCCGCGGTGGCCCGGCCTATGCCGGAGGCGCCGCCCGTCACCAGGGCCTTGAGGCCCTCGAAGTCGCTCATGCCGCCTGCTCCTTCTGCCGGTCGAGGTCGGCGGCCCAGAAGGTGCCGCCGGGGAAGGTGAACTCCGCGATGGACTCCGGCCGCATGGTCGCCGAGAAGCCCGGTGAGGTGGGTGCCATGTAGTGACCCTCTCTGATCACCACCGGGTCGAGGAAGTGGGCGTGCAGATGGTCCACGTACTCGATCACGCGGTCCTCGGTCGTGCCGGACAGTGCCACGTAGTCGAACATCGAGAGGTGCTGGACCAGTTCGCACAGGCCGACACCGCCGGCATGCGGGCAGACCGGCACGCCGAACTTGGCCGCGAGGAGCAGGATCGCGAGGTTCTCGTTGACGCCGCCGACACGGGCCGCGTCGATCTGCAGGACGTCGATGGCGCCCGCCTGGAGCAGCTGCTTGAAGATGATCCGGTTCTGTACGTGCTCGCCGGTGGCGACCTTGACCGGGGCGATCGCCTTGCGGATCGTGGCGTGGCCGAGGACGTCGTCGGGGCTGGTGGGCTCCTCGATCCAGTACGGGTCGAACTCGGCGAGCGCCTTGGTCCACTCGATGGCCTCGTCGACGTTCCAGCGCTGGTTGGCGTCGATGGCGACGCGGATGTCGGGGCCGACGACGGATCGGGCCACCCGGCAGCGGCGTACGTCGTCCGCGAGGTCCGCGCCGACCTTCAGCTTGATCTGGGTGAAGCCGTCGGCGACGGCCTGGCGGGCCAGCCGGGTGAGCTTCTCGTCGGAGTAGCCGAGCCAGCCGGGCGAGGTGGTGTAGCCGGGGAAGCCGCGCTCCTTCAGCAGCGCGACGCGTTCGGCCGCGCCCTCCCGGCCCTCGCTCAGCAGGCGGAGGGCGTCCTCGGGGGTGAGGACGTCCGCGATGTAGCGGAAGTCCACCTGGGACACGAGCCATTCGGGCGTGGCGTCGGCGAGCAGCTGCCAGAGCGGCTTCTCGGCGCGCTTGGCGGCGAGGTCCCAGACGGCGTTGACGACGGCGCCGATCGCCATGTGCATCACGCCCTTCTCGGGCCCGAGCCACCGCAGTTGGCTGTCCCCGATCAGGTCCCGGCTCAACGCGCCGGGATCCGCGCACAGTTCGTCCACCGGCCGGCCCAGTATGTGCGGGCGCAGCGCCTCGATCGCGGCGACCTGGACGTCGTTGCCCCGCCCGATGGTGAAGGTGAACCCGTGCCCCTCCAGGCCACCGGCCGTGTCGTCGCTGCCTGTGCGCAGCACGACGTACGCGGCCGAGTAGTCGGGGTCGGGGTTCATCGCGTCGGAGCCGTCGAGCTCACGCGAGGTGGGGAAACGGATGTCATAGGTGTCGACCGCGGTGATGCGGGAGGCGGCGGATGAGGACACAGAAGTGCCTTTCGGTCAGGGACGAGGAGGCGGACTGCTGAAGCCCGGTGCACCAGGGCGCGCCCCTCAAGGGGCGCGGGGAACTGCGCGCTCAGCCACAACGGACCCGCGGTGCACACCACACCTAGTCCTGCGCACGGCCGGTGGTAACACGGGCGATCATCAGGGCAACCAGGATGATTCCCCCGTAAATGGCCTGGATCCAGAAGGACGGAACCTGGGCAAGAGTGAGCAAGTTCTGGACCACCCCAAGAAGCAGGACGCCCGTAAGGGCGCCGAACATCGTGCCCTTGCCCCCGTCGAGGCTGATACCGCCGATGACCGCGGCAGCGAACACCGTGAAGATCATGTTCTGACCCTGGTTGGCGTTGATCGCGCCGACATAGCCGGTCTGCATCAGACCGCCCACCGCGGCGAGCGTCCCGGCGACGACGAACACGCCGAGCATCACGCGCTCGACCCGGATGCCGGCCGCGCGTGCCGCGTCCGCGTTGCCGCCGATCGCGTACAGGGCACGCCCCAGGCGGTGGTACTTGAGGAAGAACCCGGCGACGCCGAACGACGCCGCCGCCAGCCACACCGAGATCGGCACGGTCAGGAAGGTGGTGGTGGCCAAGGTGTAGAAGGCGTCGGGCATCCCGAACAGCGTCTTGCCCTCGGTCGCGCCGACCAGCAGACCGCGCAGGATGATCAGCATCGCCAGCGTCACGATGAACGCGTTGAGCTTGAGCTTCACCACGAGGATGCCGTTGAAGCCGCCGATGATCGCGCCCACCACGAGGATCGCGAGCAGGGCGACTCCGGCGGGCAGTTCGGTGCCCCAGCCCGACTGTGCGGCGGGCAGCAGCAACAGCGCGCCGACGGCGGGCGCGATGCCGACGACGGACTCCAGCGACAGGTCGAACTTGCCGGTGATGAGCACGAGCGACTCGGCGAGGACCACCATCGCGAGGGCGGCCGAGGCGCCCAGGATGGAGATGATGTTCTGCTCGGTGAGGAACGCGTCGTTGACGAACGCACCGAGGACGAGCAGCAGCAACAGGGCCGGTACGAGGGCGAGTTCGCGTGCCCTGCGCAGGAGTACGGCCTTGGCGTCGGCCTTGCTCTTGAGTGGCCGTAGGGGGGTGGAGGCCGAGGCCGACGCGGCCTTCGTGTCAGCCATGGTGGTCCACTCCTTCGATGGAGGCGATCAGCTCGTGGTCGCGCCAGCCCGCCGGGTGCTCGGCGGCGACGCGGCCGTGGAAGAGGACGAGGACGCGGTCGCAGCGGCGCAGGTCGTCGAGTTCGTCGGAGACGACGAGGACGGCGGTGCCGTCGTCACGGGCCGAGTCCATGCGGGAGAGCAGGGACTCCTTGGACTTCACGTCGACGCCCGCCGTGGGGTTGATCAGCACCAGCAGCCGGGGATCGGAGGCGAGGGCCCGGGCCATGACGACCTTCTGCGCGTTGCCTCCGGAGAGGTCGGACACGGGCTGGTCGGGCCCCTCGGTGTGGATGTCGAGGCGGTCGATCAGCTCGCCGGCGAAGCCCCGCCTGCGGTCGGTGCCGACGAACCCGTACCGGCCGAGGCGGTCCAGGACACTCATGGTGGCGTTGTCTCCGACAGTCATGCCGAAGACGAGTCCCTGCCCGTGCCGGTCACGCGGTACGCAGCCGACACCGGCGCGCAGGGCGGCCGTCACATCGCCGAACGGCAGCTGCCTGCCCTCCAGTTGGGCCGTGCCGCCGGTCGGCGTGTGCAGTCCCGCGAAGGACTCGGCCAGCTCGATCTTGCCGCTGCCGCTGGATCCGGCGAGGCCGACGACCTCACCACCGCGGACGGTGAGGTCGATGCTCTCGTACGACTCCGAGGTGAGCCCGTGTGCTTCGAGGACGACGGGCGCGCCCGCGTCCACGTCGCCGCGGGATGCCTTCTCCTCCACGGCGGCGATGGACTCCCCCGCCATGGCCTCGACCAGGGCCGCCCGCGGCAGCTCGGCGACCGGGGCCGTGGTGATCCAGCGGGCGTCGCGCAGGACCGTCACGGTCTGGCACACCTCGTACACCTCCTGGAGGTGGTGCGAGATGAACAGGAACGTGACCCCGGATTCCTGGAGCGCGCGCATGCGGGTGAAGAGGCGCTCGATCTCCCGGTTGTCGAGCTGGGCGGTCGGTTCGTCGAGGACGATGAACCGGGCGCCGAAGCTCAACGCCCGGGCGATCTCCACCATTTGGCGGTCCTCGACCTTGAGGTCGGCGGTCCGCGCGTCCGGGTCGACGTGGACGTCCCAGGTGTCGAGGACCTCGGCGGCCTCGGTCTTCAGGCGCCGCCAGCTGATGAAGCCGCCGCGGCCCTGCGGCTGCCGGTTGATGAAGAGGTTCTCGGCGACCGTCAACTCGGGGACCACGGTGGGCTTCTGGTAGACGCAGGCCACCTTGCGCCGCCAGGCGTCCCGGTCGGTGAGGGCGGGCGCGGGCTCGCCGTCGAAGCTGACCGTGCCCTCGTCGGGGGCCTGGAGGCCGGTGAGTACGGTGACGAGGGTGGACTTGCCCGCGCCGTTGCGGCCGACGAGGGCATGGGACTCGCCCGCGTGCACGGTCAGCTGTCCGTCGGCGAGGGCGACCGTGGGGCCGTACCGCTTGGCTATGCCCCGCGCCTCAACGAGTGGTGTGCTCATTTGACCGTGTTGCCCCACAGCTCGGGGTCGTCGACGTTCTCCTTGGTCACCAGCGGCGCGGGCAGCTGGTCCTCCAGGATGCCGCTGGGCAGCTTGACGATCTCGGAGTCGTGGTCGGTCGGGCCCGGCTTGAAGGTCTTCCCCTCCATCGCCGCCTTGATGTAGTACATCCCGTACTTGGCGTAGAGGTCGGCCGGCTGCGAGACGGTGGCGTCGATCTGGCCCTTGCGGATGGCGTCGTACTCCTGCGGGATGCCGTCGTTCGAGACGATCGCGATGTGGCCCTTCTGGCCGACTGTCTTCAGCAGCCCCTTGGACTTCAGGGTCTGCAGCGTGGGCGCGAGGTAGACGCCGCCCGCCTGCATGTAGATGCCCTTGATGTCGGGGTTGGCGTTGAGGAGCGTGTCCAGCTTCGAGGCCGCAGTGTCGGACTCCCACTTCGCGGGGATCTCCAGGACCTTCAGCTTGGGGAACTTCTCCTTGACGCAGGCCCGGAAGGCCTCGGAGCGGTCCCGGCCGTTGACCGAGGCCAGGTCGCCCATGATCTGTACGACCTTGCCGGAGGGGATCTGCTTGCCGAGGTACTCGCAGGCCTTCTCCCCGTACGCGACGTTGTTGGCGCGTACGACCATCGCGACCTTGCCCTTCTCGGGCGCCACGTCCACGGCGACCACGGGCACGCCCTTGCGCTCGGCCTGGTCGAGCCCGGCGGAGATCGCGGCGCTGTCCAGGGGGGCCACGACGAGGCCCTTCACGCCCTGGTTGAGCTGGTTGTTGATGTCCGTGATCTGCTGCGACGGGTCGCTGTTGGAGTTCACGGTCTTGAGGGCGTCGACGTCCTCGGTCTTCGCCATCTTGGGCACGTAGTCGTTGTACGACTGCCAGAACGGCGAGGTCAGCAGGGGCAGGATCACGCCGACCTTGCCGCTGCCGTCGCCTCCGCCGTCCCCCTTGGAGGCCACGTTGTCCTTGGTGCTGCCGCATGCCGCGAGTACGAGCGTGGCGCAGGCGGCAACGGCCGTCGCACGTATCGCCCGTGAGGTGTTTCGACCGTTCCGGTACCGCACTGTTCTGCCGGCCATCTATCGGCTCCTCGTTGAGCGTGATCGAGCAGGTGCCACGCATATTTATCAGACCACTTCCCCCTGACAACACCCCTGGACCGCATTTTTCCCTGGTTTTCATACGTAGTGGTCCGACCACCTGAGTGGTTAGACTGCGGCGCACCCGGCAACAGGAGGACATGGCGTGGACGAGAGCCTGCCCGAGGGGACGACGACGGCTCCGCAGAAGGGGACCGTGACGCAGCGCGCCATCGACCAGATCAAGGCGATGATCGGCGAGGGCCGTCTGGAGCCGGGCGCACGGCTGCCGACCGAGCGGGATCTGGCGTCCCAGCTGGGCATCTCGCGCAGCTCGATGCGCGAGGCGATCCGGGCCCTCACGGTCCTGGGCGTCCTGGAGGCCCGGCACGGGTCCGGGATCTACGTCACGCAGCTGGAGGCCGGGGATCTGCTGGAGACCTTCGGTGTGGTCGCGGACCTCTCCCGAGGCCCGGGGCTGGTCGAGCTTCTCGAAGTGCGGCGCATCCTGGAGTCGACGGCGACCGCGCTCGCCGCCGCACGGATCACCGCCGACCAACTGGCCGAGGTCGAGAAGCACTTGACGGCCATGAACGCGACGGACGACCCGGAGGAGATCCTCTCCCACGACCTGGCGTTCCACCGAGCCATCGGGGTCGCCGCGGGCAACGACACGATGGCGGCGATCCTGGAGGGGCTCTCCTCGCGTACGTTTCGCGCCCGGGTGTGGCGCGGGTACCAGGAGGAGGGGGCGTTCGAGCGGACCCGGCGGGAGCATGCGGCGATCCACCGTGCGCTTGTCGCCCGCGATCCTGAGGCCGCGCGAGCGGCTGCGGCCGCGCATGTGGGTGAGGTTGAGCAGTGGCTTCGGACCCAGCTCCAGCCGTAGGGCTGGAACCAGGTCCGACACTGGGTCGGGGGCATCTGCGGGCCGGTGGGGGCTTGTCGCGCAGTTCCCCGCGCCCCTTACGGGGACGGGGCCGCACCCCGGTCTTTCGCCTTTAGGGGCGCGGGGAACTGCGCGAGCAACCACAGCGCACCCGCAGCACACCCTCAGCCCAAAAGGAACCTCAGACCCGCTTCAGCCTCAGCGTCACCAGCTCGAACGGGCGGAGTTTCAGCGTGAGTCGGCTGCCGTCCCGCTCCGGCGCGACCGCGTCGGCCAGGGGCCGTTCCAGCAGGTCCGTCACCGTGACGGACTCGACCTCGAAGCCCGCCGTGAGGGTGGCCCGGCTGCGGCCGCCGCGCGACTCGTGGAAGCGGACGATCACATCACCGCTGCCGTCGTCGGCGAGCTTCACCGCGGTGACCACGACCGCGTCCTGGGCGACGGCCACCAGGGGCGCGACCTCCGAGGCCCCGCCCACGACCTTCCGCTCGGGCAGGTTGATCCGCCAGCCCTCGCGCACCGCGTCGCCGATCGCGGCACCGGGCACCAGCGCGTGCCGGAAGCGGTGGACGCCCTGGTCGGTCTCGGGGTCGGGGAAGCGCGGGGCGCGCAGCAGCGAGACGCGGACCGTGGTGGTCGTACCACCGTCGTCGCGCACCGCACGCGTCACGTCATGGCCGTACGTCGAGTCGTTGACGACCGCGACGCCCCAGCCGGGCTCCTCCATGTGGACGAACCGGTGGTTGCAGGCCTCGAACTTGGCGGCCTCCCAGGACGTGTTGGTGTGCGTCGGCCGGAAGAAGTGCCCGAACTGCGTCTCGGACGCGTACCGCTCGGCGTGCACGTCGAGCGGGAACGCCAGCTTCAGGAACTTCTCCGTCTCGTGCCAGTCGACCTCGGTGTCGATGTCGAGCCGCCACTCCCCCGGCGCGAGCGACAGCACCTGCGTGACCTTCGACGCCCCGAAGGTCCGTACGATCCGGACGGAGACGCCGTCGTCACCGGGGGTGACCTCGTCGGCGTCGACCAGGTCGGTGACCGTGTTCCGGTAGAACTCGTCGACGTCCCAGGCGTCCCACATGTTGGGGAAGTCGGGGTGGATCTGGAGCAGGTTGGCCGCCTTGCCGGGCGCGAGGGTCTCGCGGTCCGCGGCGAGGTCGAACGCGGAGACCACGAGTCCGCGCTCGTCGATCTCGATCCGCAGCCGTCCGTTCTCGATCACATAGCCGCCGTCCGTGCGCGGCACGAGCGTGCACTCGCCGCCGACAGCCGGGGTCCGCGCTCCGCCGGCGGGCACCCCGTCGCGTATGTGGGGCGCCGAGTTGAAGGCGAGGGCGGTCGTCCCCTCACCGGCCAGCGCGCGCTGGGCGGCGCCGATGATGCCGTTCAGTTCCTCGGCGACCGCCTCGTACGTCTTACGGGCCTCGCGGTGCACCCACGCGATGGACGAGCCGGGCAGGATGTCGTGGAACTGGTGGAGCAGCACCGTCTTCCAGAGTCGGTCCAACTCCTCGTACGGGTAAGTGAATTTGGTCCGGACGGCCGCGGTCGCCGCCCACAACTCGGCCTCGCGCAGGAGGTGTTCGCTGCGGCGGTTGCCCTGCTTGGTCTTGGCCTGGCTGGTGAGCGTGGCGCGGTGCAGCTCCAGGTACAACTCACCGACCCAGACAGGGGCGTTGGGGTACTCGGCCTCCGCCTTCTCGAAGAACTTCTCCGGGGTCTCCCAGACCACGGTCGCCGAGCCTTCGAGGTCCCGGAGCCGGGCCGCCTTGGCGACCATCTCGCGGGTCGTGCCACCGCCTCCGTCGCCCCAGCCGGTCGGCGCGAGGGAGTGCCGGGCGGCTCCCTTGTCCTTGAAGTTCTTCGCCGCGTGGGCGATCTCGCTGCCCTTCATGGAGCAGTTGTACGTGTCCACGGGCGGGAAGTGCGTGAAGATCCGCGTGCCGTCGATGCCCTCCCACTGGAAGGTGTGGTGCGGGAACTTGTTGGTCTGGGACCACGAGATCTTCTGCGTGAGCAGCCACTTGGAACCGGCCGCCTTGATGATCTGGGGCAGTCCGGCGGCGAAGCCGAAGGTGTCGGGCAGCCACGCCTCCTCGTTCTCGACGCCGAACTCGTCGAGGAAGAACCGTTTGCCGTGCACGAACTGACGGGCCATCGCCTCCGAACCCGGCATGTTCGTGTCCGACTCGACCCACATGCCACCGGCCGGCACGAACCGCCCGTCGGCCACCGCCTTCTTGACCCGGGCCCACACCTCGGGCCGGTGCTCCTTCACCCAGGCCCACTGCTGGGCCTGCGACATGGCGAAGACGAAGTCCGGCTCGTCCTCCAGCAGGGCCGTCATGTTGGAGGTGGTCCGGGCGACCTTGCGTACGGTCTCGCGCAGCGGCCACAGCCACGCCGAGTCGATGTGGGCGTGGCCGATGGCGCTGATGCGGTGGGCGGAGGGGACGGCGGGGGCGGACAGCACTCCTTCGAGGTGCGTGCGGGCCGCGGCCGCCGTGTCGCCCACGTTCTGCAGGTCGACGGCGTCGAGAGCCTTCTCCACCGCCCGGAGGATGTCCCAGCGGCGGGCGGACTCCACCGGCAGCTCGGCCATCAGCTCGCCGAGCACCTCAAGGTCGATGACCAGCTGCCACACCGTCTCGTCGAGGACGGCGAGATCCATCCGCTCCAGCTTGTACTGCGGTTCACTGCCCGCCGTCTCCTTGTCGCCCAACTGCGTGGGCAGGAAGGGGTGGTAGTCGAGGATGACGGGGTTGGACGCGGCCTCGACGTGCAGCCGCACCTCCTCGCCACCCTCGACGGGAGCGCCGATCCGTACCCACTGATTGCGCGGGTTCAGGCCCTTCACCGGGGTGCCGTCGGGCCGGTAGACGAGGCCCTCGCACTGGAAGCCGGGCATGTTCTCGTCGAAGCCGAGGTCGAGGATCGCCTCGACGGTCTTCCCGGCCCATTCCTGGGGCACGGTCCCGGTCACCCGGAACCAGCTGGTGCCCCACGGAGCACCCCACCGCGCGCCCGCCTCGATCGGTTCGACCGGGGCGGACAGCCCTTCGTCGACCGGCACGGGCTCGCCGGGCGCGTGCCACACCGCCACTTCCAGGGGTACCGACTCGGGGTACACGGCGGGTCGTATGCGCTCGTCGAGCACACGCTTGAGGCGGGCTTCGACCAGGCTGCGGTCGTCATGCATGTGAGGTGCTCCGTAACTCCGTTGTGCGGGTCGCTGCTCGGTGTCGGTGGTCAACACCGGCTTTCGATGGTGACCACCTGGTCGGCGGTCACCAGGTGTGTGTGACGGTAGCGGGGGCCGACGCGGTGTAAAGCTCCCCCACGGCCCGCAGTTCGAACCTCGCCGTGGACTCACCGCCCTCGGGTGTCAATCCGCCGACGAAGAAGGCCCGCTGGGCGGTGCCGCCGAGGAACCGCCGGGTGCCGTCGGGCAGGACCCGGTGCAGCGTGTAGTGGCGTACGTCGCCGGGGACGGCCCGCCACGCGAAGCGCAGGTCGCCTCCCGAGGCGCCGGTGATGGCCAGGTCGGCCGGGACGGAGGGGCTCTGGGCGGCCTGGTTCCGTACGGCTATACCTCCGAGCCGCCACTTCACCGCGCCGCCGGACCCGGTGAGCCGGACACCGAGGCCGTGGACCGTGCCGCCCGCCGGCAGACCGGTCAGCCGTACGGTCGAGGTCCCCCAGCCGCTGCCCACGGTGACCGGGTAGTACGTGTACGCGTACGGCTGGCCCGCGCCCGACGCCTCTGCGGTGGCCACGGCCAGCTCGACCGTCACGCTCCCCGATTCGGCACGGTGGGTCAGTTCGACGACCGTGTCCTCGCCGAGGGGGAGCCTGGTCGCGTACAGGTCGAGGGTGGCGGGCGCGTCCAGGGCGCCGGCGACCAGGACGCTGCTGCCGCCGCGCCAGGCGTCGGCGAAGTCGAAGGTGACGGCGGGGCGCGCGCCGGTCGTGCGCACCACCCAGCGCCGGGACGGCAGCCGGTCCTGGAGGCCGAGGTGGTTCCAGGCGGCTGTCGACGTGACCTTGCCGTCCTCGTACCAGCGCAGTCCGTGCCCGGTGTTGAAGGTGCTCGCGAAGGGGGTCGAGGTCACCGTGGAGCGGTCGGCGACTGATACGGCGGGCGCCCGCCAGGTGTCGGTGGCGTCGGGCTTCGCCGGATCCAGCGACCGTCCGGTCCAGAAGCGGTCGTCGGCGGCGTGGAAGTCGCCAGGGGTACGCCCGGCGGGCAGGTGGTTGCGGGTCCACTCGGGCCGGTAGAAGCCCACCGAGACGACGTGCGACGAGCCGCTGGGCACCATCGCGTCCCAGTTCACGGAGCGGTTCCAGCCGCTGGCCTCCACATCGACGCCCGCCCACAACTCGTAGCGGCTGCGGCCGAGTTGCTGGGCCGTGGTGCCCGAGGAGGCCAGAGTGCTCGACGACCAGCGGAAGTCGACGAACATCGAGTCGGCGGCCTGGAAGAACACCCTGTTCTGGTTGTTGAGGGCGCCCTGCCAGCTCACCGAGCCGCTCACGGTCATGGAGTCGTACCAGGTGACGCGCAGCCCCTTCGCCGCGCTGAGCGACTTGAGCTCGGTGAGGAAGCCGAGCATGTCGGTGGCGAGGGCGGCGTTCCCGCCACTGGTCTCGGCGTTGACGAACCAGCCGTCGAACCCGTACGCCTCGGCGACCGCGACGAGTTGCGAGGCCAGCGGATAGTGCCCGGCCGCGTCCTTCTGCACAAGGTCGCGGGTCCACTGGAGCTGACCGCCGTACGCGACGGGCGGCAGGAAGATGTTGCCGAGGACGGGCACACCGTGCCGGTGGGCGGCGTCCACGATCGGCGCGTTCGGGGCCAGGATCAGGCCCTCGCCGGAGGAGCCGCCCCAGAAGACCAGCTCGTCCACGTACGACCAGTGAGTGAGGGCGTAGTAGTCGGCGTTGGCCGCGCCCTGCGAGGGGTTGCTCGCGGTCGGGCCGAAGGAGACAAGGGACTGGATCCGGGCCTGGCCCGAGCGGGCCGTCGTGTTCGCCGGTGTCGGGGTGAAGCGGGCGGCGAGCGGCACGGACGCCGCGTTGAACGCCAGGTCGGTGTCGTCGGCGGCGCTCCATGCCTTCAGGCTGCGCCAGGTGATGCCGGCGCCGGGGGTACCCGAGGGGAACGAGTCCGGGTACCAGTAGGACGCGTACGGCTGGAGTGCGGCAGCGGCCTCCGGCCCGGCGGTGGCGGGTGAGGCCGGGAGCAGGGCTGCCACGGCTCCGGTGCCGGCGGCGAGCAGGACGGTGCGTCTGGTGGGGTTCACGAGCAAGTGCCTCCTTGTGGGAGTTCTTGTGGGGGACTACGGAACCTGTTCGGGAGTGACGACGTCGGTGATGCCGCGGGCGGCGAGGTGTTCCTCGTCGTCCGCGCGTGAGGCGAGCACGGTGGCCGGGCGGGCGCCGTCGGCGGTGAGCCGGAAGAACGCCTCGAAGACGGGTCCGCCGGGCGCGCAGAGCGAGCGGTCGGCGGGGTTGTCGGGGACGACGAGCGCGGTGGTGCGGGTCTTGGGGGCGTAGGTGCGCTCGCGCGCCGAGCCGGCCATGCGCGCGAGTGCCCGTGCACTGTCCTTGGGGCGGCGGTCGTTGGTCAACAGGCCCAGCCCGTATTCGAGTTCGGGAAAGTCGGCCAGGTCGCGGGACACGTCGTGGGAGCACCACCAGGTGATGCCCCACAGGTCGGTGCAGTCGAGCGCGTTCGCGACGGTCGCCTCGGTGAAGGCGGCGGCGTGTTCGGCGGGGACCAGCGGTGCCGGGGCGCCGACCTCCTGGAGCCAGACCGGGCGGGACGGGTCGTCGGCCCAGGCCTTGGACAACTCGATCAGATAGGCGGCGTGGTGTTCGGTCGCGACTCCGGTACGTCCGTGCCGCTGGGCCGTGCCGTTGAAGACCCACGAGTGCACGGCGGTCACCGCGCCGCGCCGGGCGGCCTGAGCCGGGGTGAACGGCATGTCGTCCTGGTACCAGGCCGCGTCGTACTCCGCGTGCAGATGCAGTTTGCCCGGCGCGCCCTTCTCACAGGCGGTGAGCATCCGCTCCAGCCAGGCGTCGATCTGGGCGGGCTCCGCACGGTCGGGGTCTGGATGGGGGCCGGCCGAGAACTGGTTGACCTCGTTGCCGACGGTCATGCCGATGAAGTTGGGCCGGTCGGCGAGGGCCGCCGCGAGGGTCCGCAGGTACTCCGCCTGCCCCTCGACGACATCGGGATCGGTGAACAGATTCCGCCGGTGCCAGGTCTGTGTCCACGCGGGCAGGAAGTCGAAGCTGGACACGTGCCCTTGCAGGCCGTCGACGTTGACGTCGAGTCCGCGATCGGCGGCCGCGTCCGCGAGGTCGACGAGCTGCTCGACGGCCCGCGGGCGGATCAGCGAACGGTTCGGCTGGAAGTAGGGCCAGATCGGGAAGACCCGGATGTGGTCCAGGCCGAGTGCGGCGATGGAGTCGAGGTCGGCCCGTACGGAGTCGAGGTCGAAGTCCAGCCAGTGGTGGAACCACCCTTCACTCGGGGTGTAGTTGACGCCGAAGCGCACGACAGAAGGCGGCATGCGGGAGTCCTGGTTCTGGGGTGCGTACGTGGGGGTGTGGGGGACTTGCGGGCGGCTCAGCCCGGGGTCGGTGTAGGCGGCTCGGCCTGAGGTCGGTGTGGGCGGCTGAGCTCGCGGTGGTGTGGGCGGACGAGCCCGTGGTTGCCGGGGGCTCAGCCCTTCACCGCGCCCTCACCGACACCGCGGAAGAAGTACCGCTGGAGGCAGGCGAAGAGGGCGATCAGCGGTGCCACGGCGATGATCGTGCCCGCGGCGACGAGCCGTTCGTCGTTGGCGAAGGTGCCGTGAAGGTAGTTGAGGCCGATGGTCAGGGTGAACTTGTCCGGGTCGCTGAGCACGATGAGCGGCCACAGGAAGTCGTCCCAGGCGCCCATGAAGGCGAAGATCGCGACGACGGCGAGGGTGCCCTTCACCGAGGGCAGGGCGATCCGTAGGAACCGCTGCCAGACGTTCGCCCCGTCCACGTAGGCCGCCTCCTCGATCTCGTAGGGAAGGTTGAGGAACGCGTTGCGCATCAGCAGGACGTTCATCGCGCCGATGCAGCCGGGCAGGACGACCCCGACGAGGGTGTTGTTCAGACCGAGCTCACGCATCGTCGTGAACTGGGCGATGATGATGCCTTCCACGGGCACGAGCATCGCGAGGATGAACACGAGCGTGGTCACCTTGCGGCCGCGGTAGCGCAGCCGGGCGAGCGCGTAGCCCGCGAGCGCCGAACCGACGCAGTTCGTCACGACGTTGGCGGTGGCGACCTTCAGCGAGTTGAACGCGTAGTCCCATACGGGGATGGTCTGGGCCACCCGGTCGTAGTTGTGCAGGGTCGGTTCGCTCGGCAGGAACCTGGGCGGCGAGCTGAAGATGTCCTCGGTCGGGCCCTTCAGCGAGGTGGACAGCTGCCACACGAACGGGCCGACGGTGAGCGCGAGGACGGCGATCAACAGCAGGTAGCGCAGGGCGAGTTCCCACACCCGGACGCTCCGGCCGTGCTCGTCGGTGACGCGCTTGCGGCGGGGCGCCGCCTCGGCGACGGTCGGTTCCTCGCGCACCTTCTCGGCGATGCTCACGCGTCCTCCTTCCGGTCGGCGCGCAGCACGAGCAGCATCAGCGCGACGGTGACGACGAAGACGACGACCGAGATGGCGGAGGCATAGCCGACGCGGCCGGTCAGGCCGGTGCCGGTGCGCTGCACGAGCATCACGAGCGTGGTGTCCTCGCCCGCGGGGCCGCCGTCCGGGCCGGCCATCAGGTAGACCTCGGAGAACACCTTGAAGGCGGCGACCGAGGAGAGCGCGCCGACCAGCACCATGGTGGAGCGGACGGCGGGCACGGTGACCGTGAGGAAGCGGCGGATCGCGCCCGCGCCGTCCACCGCAGCGGCCTCGTGCAGCTCGCGCGGCACGTTGGCGAGCGCGGCCAGATAAATGATCATGTAGTAGCCGAGGCCCTTCCAGACCGTGACGGCCATGGCGCTCAGCAGGAGCAGCCACTGGTCGCTGAGGAAGCCGACCCTGCCGACGCCGATCGTCTCCAACAGCGAGTTCACCAGGCCGCGTTCGTCGAGCAGCCACACCCAGATGAGTCCCACCACGACGATCGACGCGACGACCGGGGTGTAGAAGGCCGACCGGAAGAAGGCGATGCCGGGGATGTTCTTCTGGACCAGGAGCGCGAGCAGCAGGGGCAGCAGGACGAGCGCGGGGACCACCCCGAGGACGTACAGCGTGCTGTTGCGCAGGCCGATCCAGAACATCTCGTCGTGCAGCAGCTCCCGGAAGTTGGCCAGGCCCACGAACTCGCCGGGGATCAGGGTCCGGCGGTCGGTGAAAGCGTTGACCAGCGTCGAGACGAAGGGGTACAGGATGAAGATGCCGACGACCAGCAGCCCCGGGGCAGCGAACAGCCAAGGGCTGGTGGGCAGTTGGCGCCGCACCCGCGCGATCTCGGAAGAGGCGGCACGGTGAGGGGCTGCGCCGGAGGACGCGGTACTGGAGGAACTCGCCATGTCTGTCAGCCCTGCTGCTTGAGCAGCCGGTCGCACGCCTTGACAGCGTTGTCGAGGGCTTCCTTGGGGCTCACCTTGCCCTGGAGCGCCTTGGCGACGGAGTTCCGCAGCTCGGTCTTCATCTGTTCGCTGAACAGGACCGGCGTGTAATTGACCGCGTTCTTCAGGGACTTGGCGGCGGCGATCCGGACGCGGGTCTCGTCCGTGCCGTCCCCCTCCGTGAAGTACGGGTCGTCCAGCGAACCGGCGGTACTCGGGAAGATCGCGACCTTCTTGGCGAACGACATCTGGTTCTGCGCGTCCGTGACGAAGTGCGCGAAGGCGACCGCGGCGGGCGTCCGCTTGGTCCGGGCGTTGACCATCACGCCCATCACATACATGTTGACCTTGCCGGTGCTGGTGATCTGGTCGGTGATGCCGATGTTCTTGTAGAGGTTCGGCGCCTGCTTCTTGAAGTTGCCGAGGTCCAGGGCGCTGCCCGGGTTCATGGCGACGGCCCCGGTCAGGAACTTCTTGCCGGACGACTCGGGGGTCGCGGTCAGCGCCTGCGAGTCGAGCGCCTTGGCGTCGTACAACTCCTTGTACTTGGTGAGGAGTTCGACCCCCTTGGCGTCGTTGAACGCGAAGGCGGTGCCCTCCTTGTTCATCAGCTCGACGCCGTAGCGGCCGAAGTCCTCGACGGTGGGCACGTTCGCGAGCGTGGCGACCTTGCCGTCGCTCTTGTCGGCCAACTCCAGTGCGTCGTCGAAGAGTTCGTCATACGTCTTCGGAGGCTTCGACGCGTCCAGGCCGGCCTCCTTGAACAGCGACTTGTTGTAGAAGAGCGGGCCGGTGTTCAGATACCAGGGGAAGGCGTACGTGCCCTCCATGCCCGGTATCTCGTGGCTCGCCCAGGCGCCCGGCAGGTACTCCTTCTTGTACTTCGCGGCGGACTTGTCGAGGTCGAGCGCGAGGCCGGCCTTGGCGAGCGGGGCGACGAGGTCCGGCGAGACGTTCACGACGTCGGGCAGGGTGCCGCCGGCCGCGTCCGCGCTGATCTTGTCGGCGTAACCCTCGGCGGGCTGGTCGACCCACTTCACCTTCGTGCCGGGGTACTTCTTCTCGAAGTCGGCGATCAGGCCCTCGAAGTACGGCTTGAAGTTGGCCCTCAGGTTCCAGGTCTGGAAGGTGATGTCGCCCTCGACCTTGCCGGAGGCGTCCGTGGAACCTCCCTCGTCACCTCCGGAGCCGCAGGCGCTGAGCGGCAGGGCTAGGGCGACGACAGCGGCGGCGAGTGCTCTGCGAGGCATGCGCACGGTGACCGGGCTCCTTTGCGACGGTGTGGGTCGGAGGTGACGGGCAGACCTTGCATCCATCCCGGTGGGGAAGTCAATGGATTCCGCCTCGCTAAATTCATTAGCTGGATATCAGCCCAGGTCATAGGCTTTCAGATCGCCTCTTGCAACCGATCACTAATGCGCTTTAGAGTGACCTGACTCAAGCGCATTAGTGCGGAGCCCCATTGAGCAGGGCTTCATTGAGCAAGGCTTCATGAAATGGGGAGCAAGGTTGCCAGCCAAGCGGTCTCCCGCGCGCCGGCCGACGATGAAGGACATCGCGCAGCGCGCCGGGGTCTCCGAGAGCGCGGTCTCTTTCGCGCTCAACGACCGGCCGGGGGTCTCCGAGATCACCCGCGACCGGGTGCGCCGGGTCGCCGAGCAACTGGGCTGGCGGCCCAGCACGGCGGCACGCCAGCTGTCGGGAGAGGGCGCGGCGACGGTCGGTCTCGTCCTCGCCAGGCCCGCGGACACCTTGGGCGTGGACTCGTTCTTCCTGCAGCTCATCTCCGGCATCCAGGAGGTCCTGGCCGAGCGTCATCTCGGCCTGCTCTTCCAGGTGGTCGAGGACGTCGACGACGAGTGCGCGGTGTACCGGCGCTGGTGGGCGGAGCACCGCGTGGACGGGGTGCTGGTCGTCGACCCCCGGACGGACGACGCGCGCCCGGACCTGCTGGACGAACTGGGTCTGCCCGCGGTGGTCATCGGCGGTGCGCCGGACGCGCGGCACCCGGGTCTGTCCACCGTCTGGGCGGACGACGCGGGCGCGATGGCCGCCGTCGTGGACGAGCTGTCCGCGCTCGGGCACCGCCGGATCGTGCACATCGCGGGCCTGCCCGGCCTCGCGCACACCGAGCGCCGGATCCGTACGCTGCGTGCCGAGGCCGATCGGCGCGGGCTCGCCGAGGTGCGCTCGGTGACCACGGACTACTCGGACGCGGAGGGGGCCGCCGTCACACGGCGGGTTCTGGCAGGCGGGGTTCTGGGGGGCGCGGTTCAGGGGGGCGCGGTTCAGGGGGGTGGCGCTGTGGAAGGCGGCGTCGCGGAGGGCGGTTCGCGGCCGACCGCGCTCATCTACGACAACGACGTGATGGCCGTCGCCGGAGTCGCCGCGGCGACGGAGCTGGGCTTCTCCGTGCCGGGTGACGTCTCGGTCGTCGCCTGGGAGGACTCGGCACTGTGCCGCATGGTCAAGCCGTGGCTGTCGGCGTTGTCCCGGGACACGGTGGAGTTCGGGCGGATCGCCGCGAAGGAGCTGACCTCGCTGCTGGACGGGGGGCCGGCGCGGGCTGTGCGGGTGCCGGTGCCGCGGTTGATCTCTCGGGAGAGTACGGGGCCCTGCGGGGCTTGAGCGGGAGGGTGTTGGAGTGGTCGTCGCTGGGCGGCGGCCACCCCCTATCCGCGGGGGCGGGGCGGTGGGCGTGGTGTGGTCTCTGCGGGCCGGTGGGGGCTGGTCGCGCAGTTCCCCGCGCCCCTAGAAGGGGCGCGGGGCCACCCCAGCACCCCTGTCAGAGGCGCGAGCGGTGCAGCTCGAACTTGGACAGGTGTGGCGTCCGGCGTGAGCTCGTTACCCGTATGCGCCATCGGCGGGCCCGTACGGGGGCCAGCAGGAGCAGGATGCGGCTCGCGCCGAGCGTGCCCGCTTCGGCCACCCGTGTCCAGACACCGCCGGACTGGGCCTCGACCACGAAGCCCTCCACCTGTTGCCCGTGCCGGATGTCCTCGGCGAGGCGGATGCGGTTCACCTCGCGGGCGCGGCCGAGGTCGACCGTGATCGTGCCCGGGGAGGTGGTGACCCGGGCGCCGTGGGCCAGGTCCTCGGGCAGTTCGCGGTCGATGCGTTCGCGGAACTCCCGTAGGCGCGTGACGTCGGCGGCCGGGAGGAGGCCCTGTTTGTCCGGGGGCACGTTGAGCAGAAGTACCGAGTTGCGGCCCACCGAGCCGAAGTAGATGTCCGTCAACTGCTGTACGGACTTGGGCTGTTGGTCGGCGTGGTAGAACCAGCCGTCCCGGATGGAGACGTCGGCCTCGGCCGGCCACCACTGCAGGTAGTCGGCCACGGGCTGTGCGGCGACCAGGGCGTCCCGGCCGCCCATGTCGGGCGCGTCGTACGAGAGCGCGAAGTCCATGCGTCCGTTGTCCTTCTCCTGGACGGGGACGACGCTCCACTCGTTCTCGCGGGCGAACCCGCCCTCGTTGCCGACCCAGCGCACGTCGGGTCCGGACACGGCGACCGTGGCGTCCGGAACGAGGGTCCGGATCAGCGTGTACCAGCTGTCCCAGTCGTACTTCTCGACCTTGTCCGGCGGGATCCGGCCCTGGGCACCGTCGAACCAGACCTCGTCGACGGGCCCGTACTCGGTGAGGACCTCGTAGAGCTGGTCGAGCATATGGGCGCCGTAGTCGGTGGCCGGGAGAGTGAAGGTGGGCCCGTCCGGGCGGTCGTCACCCGGGACCGGGGTGGGGATGGTGCGCTGGGAGCGGGCGCTGCCGTTGGCGTACACGCCGTGCAGGTACTGGTTCTCGTCGGCCGGTGAGATGTAGACGCCGACCTTGAGACCGTGGCGCCGCATCGAGTCGGCGAACGAACGCAGGACATCACCCTGGCCGCCCTGCCAACTGCTCGACGCCACCGAGTGGTTGGTGTAGCGGGACTGGTAGAGCACGAAGCCGTCGTGGTGCTTGACGGTGAGGATGGCGAGCTTGAAGCCGCCGTCGCGCAGGGCGCGGGCCCACTGGTCGGTGTCGAGGCCGGTCGGCTGGAAGACGTCGGGGTCCTCGTCCCCGGTGCCCCATTCGAGGCCGGTGAAGGTGTTCACGCCGAAGTGCAGGAAGGCGGTGCGTTCGAGGGCCTGCCAGGCGATCTGCCGTTCCGTGGGCCGGACTTGGGAGGCCTTGCGGACCAGTTCCTCCGGGGTGTCGTCGGGGCTCACGGGGATCCGGTACCACGGTTCTTCGGGAGCAGCTGTGGATGCGAAGGCGGAGGACGCGAGGGCCAGGGACGTACCGCTGGACGCGACGAAAGCGGCGGCGGCCGTGACGAAGAGACGTCTGGAGACTGGCATGCGGGTCGGACTCCTCAGGTCGGCAGGTCAACGGGCTTACGGGCTACGGCTCTGTGGGTCATCCGGAGGTCAACCGCCATACGGTGGGCGGTTGTTGGTCCGGCGGGAACTGCGCCAGCCGACCGTCGTCGGTCACGTGCACTGCCATCTGCGTGATCGCGTTGACGAGCCGGTAGCCGTCCTGCACGGGCGCCAACTGCCAGCGCTGCACGGTATTCGCGGGGTCACAGGTCTGCCGGGACACCTCGACACCGGGCTGGAGCGGTACGTTGAGGGTGAGCTTGCCGCCGCGTACTTCGAGGCAGCCGTTCGCGGTCTTCAAGGTCGCGTAGCCGTCCGGGGTGCGCTTCACCTCGGCCGTCACGGTCGTGCTCCCCGTGCGGAAGGTGTACGTCCCGTCCGCGACCGGCACACGGGTGAGGTCCCGCCATCCGGGCGCGTGGCCCACGGCCGCCGCGCGAGCGGTGAACTGCGCGTACGTGGCGTCCGGGTGGGGGCTGCCCCACGTTGCCTGCGCGACGTGCCGCAGTGCCGGATCCGTGTCGACCGCGACCTCGTTCTCGGTCTCGCCGCGACCGTTGTCGGGCCAGAGGCTGATCTTCGCCCCGGTGATGCCCTGGCGCGAGGCGAGCTTCTCGCCCTCGAAGCTGCGCGGGTCCCAACTCTGGTCGTACAGGCCCTTGGTGTCCGAGTGGAAGCCGCCGCGGACCAGGTAGAGGGCGTAGGCCGCGTTCATCAACGGGTAGCCCTGGGCGCGAAGTTGGCTGGGCTTCATCGCCACGTTCAGCCAGTGCTCGACCGTCGTCCCGGCCGTGACGGGCACGGTGTTGGCGCCAGTGAGGCCGTCGTTCCAGATGCGCAGCTTCCTGCCCTTGTCCGCCGCGTAGGCGTGGACGCGGTTGACGAAGTCGATGAACGCGTCCTGCGGGGTGGCGTTCGCACCGTACTTCGCCCGGGCGTACTCCAGGACCTGCGGGTACTTGGCGAAGTCCGAGCCCAGCATGTACTCGTCGGCGCCCATGTGCCACGAGTCGGCCTTGAAGACCTCCGCGTACTCGTCCATCAGGCTCGTGTAGTAGGCGAAGGCCTCAGGACGCGTGATGTCGAGCCGGGACGGCTGCTTGTTGCCGTCGGAATCGGTGAGCTGGAGATCCGGGCGGTTCTCGATCCAAGGGTCCATGTGCCCCGGGGAGTTGATCTCCGGAATGATCGTGACGTGGTACTTCTCGCCGAGGGAGACGAGACGTCGTATCTCGTCCTTGGTGTAGTAGCCCCAGGTGTTGGCCTCGGGGTGCGCGTCGCTCTTCACCTTCAGTTCGAGCAGCAGTTGGTTGAGCTTGTTGTACGCCATGTCGCGTACGAGGTTCTCCAGCCAGGCCGTCGTGATGTGGATGTAGCAGGCGCAGACGCCGACGCCGCGCTCCTCGTACTGCGGTACGTCGACGGTGCGTCCGGCGGGCAACCGGTCACCCTGGGCGAGGAGTTGGAGAATGGTCCGGGTGCCGTAGAAGGCGCCGGTCTCGGTGGCACCCGTCACGGACAGGCGTTTGCCCGCGCGGAGTTCGTACCCCTCCTTGCCGAGCCCCTCCTTGCCGAGCGCGGCCCGCTCGGGCGCGACATCGACAACGATGTCCCCCGTACGCGCTCCCCCGCCGACGACGGGGACGCTGCCGTGGCCCGCCGCGCGCAGGTCGTCGGCGAGGGTGTCGGCGACGCGGCGCTCGGCCTTGCCGTCCGCCACGAGGCGCGTGCCTCGCCCGTAGACGTACTGTCCGGATTCCGGCGCCCAGTCGGACAGCGCGGGAACGGTGACCGGGGTCGCCGGGCCCGCCTTCTCGTCCCCGCCTGCCGCCTGGGCCACCGGGACCGGGGCCACGAGCAGCAGCAGCGCCGCCATCACGCCGACCAGCCGGGACCGTCTTGGATACGTACTCCTGGCATCCGTACGCACGGGCACCTCCCAATCATCGGAGGTGTGATGATTGAGCTGGCTTCAGGGCCTGTCAATGGGGTCTGAAGTCAGCCAAGTTGACCCAGTGGTCGGATGACCTGCCACTCCACGCGAACAGCGGGACAGCCTCGGCGCGAAAAGTCCAAGAGGACCGGAGCGAATGTCCAAGCGCGGTGGCTCTCGACGGGATGGCTCGCGCCGGGGCACAGTGCTCCTCGTAACTCGCTCGTACTCACCGGTAATCACACGCCCCCGAGGAGCCACCGTGACCAGCTGGGCCGGCCGGACCGCCGCCGAGATCGCCGCCGCCGTACGGGAGAAGCGGGTCACGCCCCGCGAGGTGGTGGCCGAGCACCTCGCCCGGATCGAGCTGCTCGACGCCCGCGTGGGTGCCTTCCGCACGCTGCGCGCGACGGCGGCGCTCGCCGAGGCGGACGAGGTGGCGGCCCGCGCCGACCTGGCCGAACTGCCCCTCGCGGGCGTGCCGGTTGCAGTCAAGGACAATCTGGCGGTACGCGGCGAGTCCACCCGCAACGGCACCGCCGCGAGCCCGGACACTCCGGCCGCCGAGGACCATGTCACCGTGGCGCGGCTGCGCGCGGCGGGCGCGGTCGTGGTGGGGCTGACGAACTGCCCGGAACTCTGCGTCTTCGGCACCACGGAGGGCGTGCACGGCACGGCCCGCAATCCGTGGGACACCACGCGCACCGCGGGCGGCTCGTCCGGCGGCAGCGCGGCCGCGGTCGCCGCCGGCATGGTGCCCATCGCGCTCGGCAACGACGGCATGGGGTCGCTGCGCATACCCGCCGCCAACTGTGGGCTGGTCGGGCTGAAGCCGGGGCACGGCGTCGTCCCGGCGGGCATCGGCCACGGTGACTGGTTCGGGATGTCCGAGAACGGGCCGCTCGCGACGACGGTCGAGGACGCGCGGCTGATGTTCTCGGTCCTGGCCGGGACGGAGGCCACGACTGCGGGTTCGGCGGAGGGCTCCGCGGTGGCCGCGACCGACGTCGTACGGGCCGGGGAGCCCGTCACCCGGACGGTCGCCGTCTCCGTGCGGAGTCCCCTGGTGGGGGTTACCGTCAGCCGGCCCTACGCCGACGCGGCCCGTGCGGCGGGCGAGTTGCTGGCGGGTGCGGGACATCGGGTCCGGCGGGCGGATCCGCCGTATCCCGTGTGGCTGGGGACGACCTCGCTCGCGCACTGGACCGCGGGGACGGCGGTGGATGCGGAGGGGCTCGATCCGCGGCGGCTGGCTCGGCGGACTCGGGTGCACGCGGCCCTGGGGCGACGGTTTGTGGGGTCGGTGCGGGGTGGGGTGCGGCGGGAGCAGTTGCGGGAGCGGTTCGAGCCGTTCTTCGCGGAGCACGAGGTGCTGCTCACGCCTGCCCTTGCCCGGCGGGGGCCCGCCGCCGCGGAGTGGCACCGGCGGGGGTGGCTGCGGAATGTGTTGGTCAACACGAACTATTCGCCGTTGACGCCGCCGTGGAATCTGACGGGGTGGCCGGCTGTGGCTGTGCCTTTTGGGACGCTGGCGTCGGGGGTGCCGGGGGCTGTCCAGCTGGTGGGGCGGCCCGGGAGTGAGGCTGTGTTGTTGGAGTTGGCGGGGCAGTTGGAGGAGCTGCGGCCTTGGAAGCGGACGGCTCCGCTGGGGGGTTCGGGGGATTTGGGGGATTTGGGGGAAGGGTTGTAGGTCGGCTGTGGCTGGTCGCGCAGTTCCCCGCGCCCCTAAAAGATGGGGGTTGCCCGTAACCCTCGTAAGAAGTGTGCCGCCCGCGATCCTCGAAGTAGGGCCCTGACCCGTCAGAGGACCCGGTGCATCACATGCAAGCCCACGCTGCCCTTGGTCGGGTGGGCGTAGGCGTCCGGGATCGTGCCCACGATGGTGAAGCCCAGGGAGAGCCAGAGGTTGACGGCGGGGTTGGTTTCGACGACGGCGTTGAAGACCATCGCCCGGTAGCCGTCGGCCTTGGCCGTTTCGAGGACGTGGTTGGCCAGGGCCCGCCCGATGCCCCGGCCCGAGTGGTCCGGGTCGACCATGAAGCCGGCGTTGGCGATGCGGTCGGCGGGGCCGCCGTAGTTGGGCGTGACGTAGGCGGAGCCGACCACCGCTCCGGTGGCGTCCTCGGCGACGTACACGCGCTTGCCCGGGGCCATCCACAGGGCGCGGGCGTCCTCTTCGGACGTGTCCGGGGCCCAGGCGTAGGTCTCGGCGGCGGCGACGATGCGGTGCCAGAAAGGCCAGATCCGCGGCCAGTCACCGGCCGCGGCTTCTCTGATCAGCATGGACGTGAGTCTGGCACGCCCATGCCGATCAGCGATCGTGAGGGTCCTGCGGATCCTGCCGTGGACCTGGGCGGTCAGTCCACGCTGGGCAGGATGTGGGGCTCGGCGAGGTCGTCCTCGTAGCCCGCCAGGCGGATGGGTGCGGACCTGGCCCAGACGTCCAGACTGCCGAGCTTCTCCGCCCGGCCTGCTTGCTCTGTACGTTCCTTGGGGCCCTGATCGAGATTCGTCTTCTCCGGTGTCACCGCGCACTCCTTATGTGTCGGTCACCCTCGGGGCGTGCAGGACCACTCTGCTACCGGTCGCCTGACGCCCGCTCGGGTCTGAGTAGAGGCCGTTCGGACGCGGTGGCGCCGGTCAACTCGTATGAGAGCAGGCCGTGGTGACCGGCTTGTCCCGGGACGGACCGTGGGTGTGGGTGGGACCCAAATAAGCTGTCCGTCCCGTACAGGGTAACCAAATGAGCGGGCGTCCGCTCGATGGGGCTGAAAACTAGGTGTAACCGTCTGAAGTCTTTCAGGGTCCGTTCAGGCCCCGGTCGGGCGTGTTTCACTCGGTTGTCCACAGGCTCGGATCCACTCGACCGGCCCTGTGCCAACATGATCAACGCCCCATTGTCCACGCGAAGGAGCCCGACATGGCCGCCCAGCAGGTACGCGGTGTCATCGCCCCCGGTAAGAACGAACCGGTGGAGATCCGGACGATTCTCATCCCGGACCCGGGTCCCGGCGAGGCCGTCGTGAAGGTGCAGGCCTGCGGGGTCTGTCATACCGACCTGCACTACAAGCAGGGCGGCATCAGCGACGACTACCCCTTCCTTCTCGGCCACGAGGCGGCCGGTGTGGTGGAGGCGGTCGGCGAGGGCGTCACCGACGTGGCGCCCGGTGACTTCGTCGTCCTCAACTGGCGTGCGGTGTGCGGCCAGTGCCGTGCCTGTCTGCGCGGCCGCCCCTGGTACTGCTTCAACACGCACAACGCCAAGCAGAAGATGACCCTGGAGGACGGCACGGAGCTCTCCCCCGCCCTGGGCATCGGCGCCTTCGCCGAGAAGACCCTGGTCGCGGCCGGCCAGTGCACCAAGGTCGACCCGTCCGTGTCCCCCGCGGTCGCGGGCCTCCTCGGCTGCGGCGTGATGGCCGGCATCGGCGCCGCCATCAACACCGGCAACGTGGGCCGTGGGGACTCGGTGGCCGTCATCGGCTGCGGCGGCGTCGGGGACGCGGCGATCGCCGGCGCGAACCTCGCCGGCGCCGCGCGGATCATCGCCGTCGACATCGACGACCGGAAGCTGGAGAAGGCCCGCACGATGGGCGCCACCCACACGGTCAACTCCAAGGAGACGGACCCCGTCGAGGCGATCCGCGAGCTGACCGGCGGCTTCGGCGCCGATGTCGTCATCGAGGCGGTTGGCCGCCCCGAGACGTACAAGCAGGCGTTCTACGCCCGGGATCTCGCGGGCACGGTGGTCCTGGTCGGTGTGCCGACGCCCGAGATGAAGCTGGAGCTGCCCCTGCTGGACGTCTTCGGCCGCGGCGGCGCCCTCAAGTCGTCCTGGTACGGCGACTGCCTGCCCTCGCGCGACTTCCCGATGCTGATCGACCTGCACCAGCAGGGGCGCCTCGACCTGGCGGCCTTCGTGACGGAGACGATCGAACTGGACGCGGTGGAGCAGGCCTTCGACCGCATGCATCAGGGCGACGTACTGCGCTCGGTGGTGATGCTGTGATGGCCGCCCGTATCGAGCATCTGGTCACGTCGGGCACCTTCAGCCTGGACGGCGGCACCTGGGACGTCGACAACAACGTCTGGATCGTGGGTGACGACTCCGAGGCGGTGGTCATCGACGCGGCGCACGACGCCGACGCCATCGCCGAGGCGCTCGGCGACCGCACGCTGCGGGCCATCGTCTGCACCCACGCCCACAACGACCACATCGACGCGGCCCCCGCCCTCGCGGCCCGCACGGGCGCTCCGATCCTGCTCCACCCGGACGACCTCCCCCTGTGGCAGCAGACCCACCCGGACCGTCTGCCGGACGGCGAGCTCACCGACGGGCAGCAGCTCTCCGTGGCGGGCGTGGAGCTGACCGTCCTGCACACGCCGGGCCACGCGCCGGGCGCCGTGTGCCTGTACGCCCCGGAGCTGGGCACGGTCTTCACCGGGGACACCCTGTTCCAGGGCGGCCCGGGCGCGACGGGCCGGTCGTTCTCCCACTTCCCGACGATCGTCGAGTCGATCCGGAAGCGGCTGCTCGCCCTGCCCCCGGAGACGGTGGTCCGTACGGGTCACGGCGACTCGACGACGGTCGGCGCCGAGGCCCCGCACCTTCAGGAGTGGATCGACCGGGGGCACTGAGCCGAGGCCGCCGAGAGACAGCACTGCCCGTCCCGGGAACCGCGGCCCGGGGCAGGCGGTGCGGGGTGGAGCCGGGCGGGGCGGGGCATCCCGGGCATTCCACGGCTCGCAGTTCAGTTCCCGTTGGCTCGGTCGAAAGCTGGCCATGATCTGCTGACGCGTGGCAACGGCCTTTCTCGCCCGCAGGGAGGACTGGCGCATGGAGCTGCGCAGTGTCGAAGAGCTGATGGATCTGCTGCACGCCTGCCGAGGTTCCCGGAACTCCGCCGGTCACGGCGGCGCTCCGGTCGATCTCCACGATCACGCGCTGCAGACCGCGGCGCTACTGCGCCGAAGTCGCCCCGCCGACAAGGAACTCCAGGTGGCGGGCCTGGTGCATGTCATCGGGCAGCTGTTGCGGCCCGGTGATGTCGCGGCGCACGCCGACCACGCGGCCGACACGGTTCGCCCGCTGCTCGGCGAGCGCGTCTCCCGTCTCGTCCGCCTCCACAGGGACGGGTGGGAGGACGACCCGGTCATGGAGGACGTCCAGATCCTGCGACAGGCGGACGAGGCCTCGTGGGCGTCCGGCCTCGATGCCGGGGTCCTGGAGGACTGGCGCACGGTGCTGGAGCTGGTCGCGGCACGTCACGCACGACCCAGGACAGTCGGCTGACGCCCACACGCCCGCGCCCGCCACTCAAGCACGGTCCAGCGGAGGTCTGTTGACTGACGATCCGTCATGAGACCGTACGCGGATGACGTCGCCGTACGGACTTCAGGGCAGGGTCGCCGTCGTCACCGGGGCCTCGCGCGGGATCGGGCTGGCCGTCGCCGAGGGGCTCGTGGCCGCGGGGGCACGGGTGTGTGTCACGGGTCGGGACGCCGAGGGGGTACGCCGGGCCGCCGCGAAGCTGGGTGCCGTGGGGCTGGCAGGCACCGTGGCCGATCCGGCGCATCTGCGGGAGCTGACCGAGCTGGCGATGGACGAGTTCGGCCGTATCGACATCGTGGTGAACAACGCGGCGACCAACCAGCCGTACGGCCCGCTCATGGACGCCGACCCGGACCTCTGGCGCGAGGCGTTCACGGTCAACGTCGAGGCACCACTGCGGCTGGTCCAGTACGCGTGGCGGGCCTGGATGGCCGACCACGGCGGCTCGGTGATCAACATCTGCACCGAGGGCGCGACACACGTGGGCCCGAACGTGGGCGCCTACGGCACAAGCAAGGCAGCCCTCCTCCACCTCACCCAGCAACTCGCGGGCGAACTGGCCCCCGGGGTCCGGGTCAACTCCGTCTCCCCCGGCCTCGTCCGCACCGAGATGGCCCGCTTCGTATGGGAACAGGCCGAGAACGAACTCGCGGCCGCACTCCCCCTGGGCCGCATCGGCGAACCGGAGGACATCGCCCGCGCGGTGGCCTGGCTGGCCTCGGACGCGGCGGAGTGGATCACGGGGACGGACTTGCTGGTGGACGGCGGCACGAGGGTGCGCGCGGCAGCGACGACCACGCCGTACACCGTCCACGACCAGCTGCGGGCACGGGCCCCAGGGGCCTCGCCCCGATAGGGG
Organism: Streptomyces sp. NPDC050988; assembly: GCF_044456225.1. Classification (NCBI taxonomy): domain Bacteria; kingdom Bacillati; phylum Actinomycetota; class Actinomycetes; order Kitasatosporales; family Streptomycetaceae; genus Streptomyces; species Streptomyces sp. NPDC050988. The sequence goes on from NZ_JBITFQ010000001.1 coordinate 572,341, forward strand.
CGCGGGGAACTGCGCGACCAGCCCCCACACACCCGCAGACTCACCACTTACCGGGCGCGTAGTCCTTCAAGAACACCCCGAACAGGTCCTCACCCTGTTCCCCCCGAACGATCGGGTCGTACACCCGAGCCGCCCCGTCGATCAGATCGAGCGGCGCGTGAAAGCCCGCGTCAGCGAGCCGCATCTTGTCCGGATGCGGCCGCTCATCGGTGATCCACCCGGTGTCGACGGCGGTCATCAGGATGCGGTCCTTCTCGAACATCTCCTGGGCACTGGTGCGCGTGAGCATGTTGAGCGCGGCCTTGGCCATGTTGGTGTGCGGGTGGCCCGCACCCTTGTAGCCGCGGTTGAAGACGCCCTCCATGGCGGAGACGTTCACGATGTACGTGCGGTCGGCCCCGGCGGCCGACATCGCCGCCCGCAACCGGCTGATGAGGATGAACGGCGCGGTGGAGTTGCAGAGCTGGACCTCAAGCAGCTCGACCGGCGTGACCTCCTCGACGGCCTGGATCCAGCTGTTGGTGTCGTGCAGGTCGGGCACGAGGCCGCCCGCGTCGATCGCCGTACCGGCCGCGATCCGCTCAAGGGACGCCGAGCCGGAGACGAGGGCCAGGCCAGTGACGTCGTCGGCGGTCAGCGCGCCACCCCCGGCGACCGGAAGCGCGGACACCGCTCCGGAGCCGAACGTGCCGATCACCTCGGCGGGCGGCAGTTCACCGGCGGGCAGCGGCCCCGACTCGGCGGCGAGCAGCTCGCTGTAGGCCCCCGGGGAGCGGCGTACGGTCTGGGCGGCGTTGTTGATCAGGATGTCGAGCGGGCCCTCGGCGGAGACCGAGTCGGCGAGCGCGACGACCTGGGCGGGGTCGCGCAGGTCGATGCCGACGATCTTCAGGCGGCCGATCCACTCGTCGCTGTCGGGCATGGCCTTGAAGCGGCGAATGGCGTCGTTCGGGAAGCGCGTGGTGATCGTGGTGTGCGCGCCGTCCCGGAGCAGCCGGAGGGCGATGTACATGCCGATCTTGGCGCGGCCGCCGGTGAGCAGCGCCCGCTTGCCGGTGAGGTCGGCGCGGGCGTCGCGGCGGGCGCGGTTCTCGGCGGCGCAGTTCTGGCAGAGCTGGTGGTAGAAGTAGTCGACCTCGACGTACCGCGCCTTGCAGATGTAGCAGGAGCGGGGACGTTGGAGTATCCCCGCGATCTGGCCCTCGTCCGTCACCGATGACGGCAGGATGCCCTCGGTCTCGTCGTCGATGCGCTGGGCGGAGCCGGTGGCCGTGGACTCGGTGACCGCCTTGTCGTGGGCGGTCTTGGCGGCCCGGCGTTCCTGGCGGCGGCGCTGCTTGACCGTGCGGTAGACGCCGGCGGTGGCGCGGCGCACGGCGATGGCGTCGGGGTGGTCGACCTCGATCTTCTCGAGTTCGTCGAGCACGCTGAGGCAGACGGCCAGCCGCTCCGGGTCGATGCCGGGACCGTACGAGCCCTCCGGAGCCTTAGCCGTGTCCACGGCGGGGGCCGCCTGGCTGTCCTCTGTCACCGTCATCGCCGTTGCCGTTCCTAAGGTTCCGCGCCGCGCTCGAACCGCGCTCGCTTTCGAAGGCGGAATTTTACGGAGCCCAGGGCAAAGGCACCAAACCCGAGATGATCACCGGTCTCTTCCGGGCCCGTGGCGGGTGGTCCACGGGACCCGGAAACGGCGCTTCAGGGCGTGCAGGCGGCGAGCAGTTCCTCCACCTCGGCGGTGAGCGACTTGGCGAACCGGTCGAGGTCCGGCACGGCCTCCGCGTCGGCGACGAGACCGTAGTGGACCCGTCCGCGGAAGGTGGAGACCGCGACCGCGAGGGACTGTCCGCGGGCCAGCGGCGCGAGCGGATAGACCTCGGTGAGCGGGCAGCCGCCGAGCTTCATGCCGAGGCTGGGCAGCGGCACGCTGGTGACCAGGATGTCGAAGAGCAGCCGGGCGGCCTGGCCGACGACGGGCCCGCCGATGCGGTGGCCGAGCGCGGGCACGTGGTCGGCGAGCAGTGCGACGGCGCCCGCGCCCCGGTTGGGGCCCGCGTCCTTGTTGCGGTTCATGGCCGTTCGGACCGTGTCGAGCCGTCCGAGCGGGTCCGGGTCGTCGACGGGAAGCCTTATCAAGTAGCCGGAGAGCCGGTTGCCCTGCGGGTGGGCGGTGCGCGGGCGGCGCCGTGAGACGGGGATGAGGGCGCGGGGCGCCACGCCGTCGCTGCCGTCGCCGCGCTCGTCCAGCCAGCGGCGCAGGGCTCCGGCGACGACGGCGATCAGCACATCGTTGACGGTGCCGCCCGCGCTCTTGCGGATCTTGTGGATCTCGTCGAGGTCCACGTTCACGCCCGCGACGCGGCGGGTGCCGGTCGGCTCGGAGACCAGGGCGGCACAGGAGCGTACGCCCCAGGTGGCGCGGGCGACGGAGGCGCCGATGTCGAGGGCCCGGCCCACGTCGGAGAGCGTGCCGCGGACGAGTCCGGGCAGCTTGCGCACGTCGGGGAGTAAGCCGCGCGAGGCCTCCTTGGGGCGGGGGCGGGGCGTCGGCATGTCCATGGGGTCCATGAGCGCCGCGGCGAGCGTCAGTGCCCGCAGTCCGTCGGCCAGGGCGTGGTGGAACTTGAAGAGCACGGCGAACGAGGTGCCGTCCACGCCGGGCACCACATGGGCCTCCCACGGGGGCTTTCCGCGCTCCAGGGGGCGTTGCATGATCGCGCCCGCGGCGGCGTGGAAGTCCGCGACGGGTGCGTGCAGTCGGATGTGGTCGAAGGGTTCGAAGTCGTTCGCGGGTTCGCGGGCCGCGCCACCGAAGGCGAAGGCCAGCGGCTGCCGCGGGTCGAACGGCTGCCAGATGTCGCGGATCCGCATCCGCAGCCCGGGGACGCCGGCCGCGCGGGCCGCGAGGAGGTCGGCGGCGTGCGCGGCCGCAGCGGGCGAGTTGGCCGCGAAGATCCCGAGGGCCCCGAGGTGCATCGGATGCTCCGCGGACTCGATGTTCCAGAACGCCAGGTCGAGAGGTGCGAGAAGGTCAGAGGTCAAGGGCTTGGCTCTCGCGTCGACGACGGGTGAGCAAGCAGTCAATCCCGGGCAGGCGATTACGGTCAAGTACGATCAAGCTACGCTCAGTTAACAGCAGATTAAGTCCCGCCACCGGTGGCGGTGGCGGGACTCGTGTGGTCTATGGGGTCAGCTCAGTGGGCGATGTCACTTCAGGACGGGCGGCGCGGCGTCCGGGGCCGTGCCCCAGTCGGACGGTTTACCGCCCACGGTGAAGGCCAACTCGCGGATGCCCCGCAGCTCGCCGGTCGTCAGGTACGTACGGTCGTGTGCGGCCCCGTCACCACGTACCGACCGGATGTACCGGCGCCCGTCGGAGACGTCCGGCCCGGCTGTCACGGTCAGCGCGCCTAGCGGGTGGTAGCGGCGGTCGAGCGTGATGTCCACCCGTTCGAAGACCGGTGTGGACAGGCCCCAGGTGTCGAATCCGGGCTGCACCGGGAAGATCCCGATCGACGACAGGACGTGCCAGGCGGACATGGTCCCCAGGTCGTCGTTGCCGGTCATGCCGGTCGGCGCGTCCGTGAAGAGGGTCAGCGCGGCGTGCACCACGTCGGTGGTCTTCCAGGGCGTACCGGTCGACAGATAGGTGTAGGGGGCGATCAGGTCGGGCTCGTTCTGGGGGTTGTACTTGTCGGCGTTGTAGTAGGCGTAGGGCCCGTTGACCCACACCTCGCGGGCGGTCTTCGCGGGGTCCTTCATCATCTGGTCGTAGGCGAAGAACGCGTCGAGCCGGTCGTTCGCCGCCTGCCTTCCGCCGATCAGGTCGATCATCCCGGGCAGGTCCTGCGGAACGAGCCACTGGTACTGCCAGGACGTGCCCTCGTGGAATCCCTCGGTCCTGGCCGGATCGGCCGCGCCGGTGAAGGCGCCCGAGCCGTCCCGTGCCCGGAAGAAGCCGGTCGAGGGGTCGAAGATCCGCCGGTAGTTCTGGGCGCGGGCGGCGTACCGCTCGGCGTCCGCCTCGTGTCCGAGATCCCGTGCCATCTGCGCGAGCATCGCGTCGGACAGGGCGTACTCCAGCGTCGCGGACGCCCCGTGGTCGTAGTCCGAATCACCCGGCTTGGCGTGCGGGCGGCCCTTGAGGCGGGGCACGAATCCGTCGGCGATGTACTCCTTGTTGCCCTCCCGGCCCAGCGCGGGCGAGCCCGCGGGCGGCACCCCGTCGGCGTTCTTCTTCAGCGCCCTGTAGGTCTCCTCCTCGTGCCCGTCCAGCAGGCCCTGCTGGTAGGCGTTGGTGAGGAACGGGGTGACCGGATCGCCGGTCATGATGTTGGTCTCGATCGTCCCGTAGCCCCACTTGGGCAGCCAGCCGCCCTCCTCGTCGATCTTCAGGACGGAGAGCGCCATGTCACGCGACTCGCGCGGCGCGAGCAGGGCCAGGAGCTGCGCCTGGGTGCGGTACGTGTCCCACAGCGACCAGTTCTGGTAGTAGGTGAAGCCCTTCTCGCGGTGGACCTTCCCGTCCCAGCCGGTGTAGCGGCCGTCCGCGTCGCTGCCGATGTTCGGGGCGAGGAAGGACCGGTAGAGAGAGGAGTAGAAGGTGCGCCGTTGCGTGTCCGAGCCTCCTCGCACCCGTACGTCGTCGAGCCGGGCCTCCCAGGCCCGCCGCGCCGAGTCCCGGACGCTGTCGAAGGAGCGGCCTCCTTCGGAGCGGAGGTTCACGGCCGCGCCCCGCGCGTCCACGTACGACAGCGCGGTGGTCGCCTCGACCGTGCGGTCCTTCGTCGTGTCGAAGCGGAGGTACGCGCCGTTGCGGCCCGTGCCGGCCGAGCGCGTCGAGCCCTCGGTGACCGTGTCGCCCTGCCACGTGCCGGACGTGGTGAACGGCCGGTCGAAGCGGGTGAGGGTGTGGACGGTGTACGGCCCGGTGGCGCGGCAGAAGCCGCTGCCGGTGATCGAGCTGCGTACCGTGCGGTCGTCGAGGATCTCGATCGTCGTGGAGACCGTCTTGTGCAGCGACTGGCCGGCGTTCAGGAGGACGTTCGCCTTGTCCGTGGCCGGAAAGGTGTAGCGCTGCACACCGGTACGCGCGGTGGCGGTCAGCTCGGCGTCGATGCCGCTCTTCAGGCCGACATTGTAGTGGCCGGGGCTCGCCTTCTCCGAGTCGTGGCCGAACTCGGCGGCGTACTTCGCGTAGTCGGTCTGTGTGACGTCACCCGTGGTCGGCAGGACCGGCAGATCCCCGCCCAGGCGGCAGCCGACACCGGACAGGTGGACGAGGGAGAAGCCGCGGATGTGGCGCTGCGAGTAGTCGTAGCCGGTGTTGTGCCCGGTGTCCGGGGACAGCTGCACCATGCCGAAGGGCACGGCGGCGCCCGGGAAGGTGTTGCCCTCGTTCTGGGTGCCGATGAACGGGTTGACCAGCTCGGTGAGCCGGTCCTCCCCCGGCTCGGCGGCCCGGACGGCGGGAGCGGTGAGGCCGCCGACCAGCCCGAGCAGGGCGGCAGCGATCACCGCCGCCGTACGCGGGCGCGGGCGTCCGGTCCATCTCATACGCGGGTCCTCCGTGTCGGGCTTGATCACCGTGCGGTCGTACTTATGAGACCGCTCGGCCCGCCCGTCACCTCGGACCCGCCGGGGTGGGCCGCGCCATTGCCACCCCGGCAGCCCAACGTGCCCGGCCGCTACGACACGTGCTGGCCCTTCCCGAGCCCGATCACACCGCCCTTGGAGACCGTGTAGAGCTCCTGGTCCCGCTCCGGGTTGACGCCGATCGTGGCTCCCGGGGGCACCTGTACGTTCTTGTCGAGGACCGCGCCGCGCACGACCGCGCCCCGCCCCACGTGCACGTTGTCGTGCAGCACCGAGCCCTGGACGACCGCGCCCGGGTCGACGACGACGCCCGGCGAGAGGACCGAACGGGTGACCTGGCCGCGGATCAGGCAGCCCGCGCTGATGATGGACTCGCTCGCCATTCCACCTGCGTTGAAGCGGGCCGGCGACAGCTGGCCGGAGTGGGTGTAGATGGGCCAGCTTCGGTTGTAGAGGTTGAAGGCCGGCCGCTCGGCGATCAGGTCCATGTGGGCGTCGTAGTACGCGTCGAGGGTCCCGACGTCCCGCCAGTAGCCCTGATCGCGGACCGTCTCGCCGGGCACGTGGTTCTGGCTGAAGTCGTACAGCTGGGCCTCGCCGCGGTCGGTGAGGGTCGGCAGGATCGAGCCGCCCATGTCGTGCACGGAGTTCTCGTCCTCGGCGTCCCGGTGCAGCGCCTCCACCAGGGTCTTGGTGGTGAAGATGTAGTTGCCCATGGAGGCGAAGACGCACTCCGGGTCGTCCGGGAGGCCGGGCGGGTCGGCGGGCTTCTCCAGGAAGCCCCGCACGCTCTGGCCGTCCGTCCCGGGAGAGATGACCCCGAAGGCCGACGACTCGCTCCGGGGCACGCGGATGCCCGCGACGGTCACTCCCGCACCGCTGTCGATGTGCTGGGTCAGCATCTGCCGCGGGTCCATGCGGTAGACGTGGTCGGCGCCGAACACCGCGATGTAGTCGGGCTGTTCGTCGTGCACGAGGTTCAGCGACTGCAGGAGCGCGTCGGCGCTGCCCAGGTACCAGCGGGGGCCGAGCCGCTGCTGGGCCGGGACCGGCGTCACGTAGTTCCCGAGCAGGCTGGACATCCGCCAGGTCGTGGTGATGTGCCGGTCGAGCGAGTGCGACTTGTACTGCGTCAGGACGCAGATGCGCAGGATGTCGGCGTTGACGAGGTTGGAGAGTACGAAGTCCACGAGGCGGTACGTGCCGCCGAAAGTCACCGCGGGTTTCGCCCGGTCCGCGGTCAGGGGCATCAGCCTCTTGCCCTCGCCGCCCGCCAATACGATTCCCAGTACCGAAGGTCCACCGCGTCGCATGCCGCCGCCCCTCTACCGCCCGGTTCGGGCCACGTTCTTGAACTACACCTGCCAGAGGACTACCCCCGTGAGAGGGCGATCCGCGCCCGCGGACTACCCCTGTTTGAGGATTTCCTCGTACAACTGGACGGTTCGCCGGGCCACGGCGTCCCAGCCGAACTCCCGCACCGCCCGTTCCCGTCCCGCCTCGCCCATACGCCGGGCGGCCCCCGGGTCGGCGAGCAGCGAGTCGAGGGCACGCGCGAGCTGCGCCTCGAAATCGTCCTCGACGGACACCAGCAGCCCGGTCTCGCCGTCCGCGACGACCTCGGGAATCCCGCCCACCCGCGAGGCCACGACGGCCGTGCCGCAGGCCATCGCCTCCAGGTTGACGATGCCCAGAGGCTCGTACACGGAGGGGCAGACGAACACGGCGGCGTGCGTGAGCAGTTGGATCACGTCCGGACGCGGCAGCATCTGCGGGATCCAGTGCACGCCCTCGCGGACGCCGCTGAGCTCCTGGAACAGGTCGCGGAACTCCTGGTCGATCTCCGGTGTGTCGGGGGCTCCCGCGCACAGGACGACCTGGGCGGCCGGGTCGATGTCCCGGACCGCGCGCAGCAGATGGGGCACGCCCTTCTGGCGGGTGATGCGGCCGACGAACAGGACGTACGGGCGGCCGAGGTCGAGGCCGATGCGGTCGATCACGTCCGTGCCGTGGTCCGGCGCGTAGAGGGAGGTGTCGATGCCGTTGTGCACGACGCGCACCTTCGCCGGGTCCAGGGAGGGGTAGCAGCCGAGGATGTCCTCGCGCATGGCCGTGGAGACGGCTATCACGGCGTCGGCGGCCTCGATGGCGGTCCGCTCGGCCCAGCTGGAGAGGGCGTAGCCGCCGCCGAGCTGCTCGGCCTTCCAGGGGCGCAGTGGCTCCAGGGAGTGTGCGGTCATCACATGCGGGATGCCGTACAGCAGCTTCGCCATGTGGCCCGCGAGGTTGGCGTACCAGGTGTGCGAGTGGACGAGCTCGCGGCCTTCGAGGGCGGCGGCGATGGCGAGGTCCACGGAGAAGGTGCGCAGCGCGTCGTTCGCGCCGTCGAGCGTGGGCCAGGGCCGGTGGCGTACGACTCCGCCCGCGGCGCCCTCGCCCCAGCAGTGCACGTCCAGGTCGGTGAGGGGCCTCAACTCCCGGGCGAGGAACTCGACATGAACCCCCGCACCGCCGTACACATCCGGCGGGTACTCCCGGGAAAGCAGTCCCACACGCACCCGGAACCCCCTGTCTCAGCGGTTGGTTCCCACATGGTCACCCAGAAGTGGCCCTTGGGGAAGACCGCGAGGCAAGGCATGCCGCACGGCTCGGCACCTCGCTGCTCAGAGCGGCACCGTCGCGCTCAGAGCGGCACCATCGTGCTCAGGGTCGGCGAGGAGGCCGTACGAAGCAGCAGTCGCCGCACACGCCCCCGCCGGGGACCCGGTAGTAGAGGCAGCAGCTGCGCCGGCGGAACGCCGTGCCGTTCAGGGTGCCGGTGTCCCGCAGGTCGGGGTGGTCGAGGAGTTCGGCGGCGAGTGAGCGGGCCCGGTCGCCCACCTCGGGGTGGCCGTTGGCGCGGGCCCAGCGGTCGAGTTCGCGTGCGGCACCGGCGAGCGCCGAGGCCGCGTTGCCCCACAGCAGTCCCGCGGAAACGGGCTGCCGGGCCCGCAGGGCCGCCGCGAGGGGTTCGAGATGGCCGTCCTGTACGACCCGCCGGACGGTGGCCGCGTCGCCGGGCAGGGCGCGCGTCTCGGCCAGCCACAGGTCGTCGGGCGCGCTGCCGTCCGCGTCCCAGCGCACCAGCCGGGGATCGAGGTCCGGAATCTGTCCGTAGAGGGCTGCCGACCCCAGGGCCACCGACCACAGCCGGGCGGCGAGTCCCTGCTGCGTCACCGAGACCCCGATACGCGTCTCGGGCGCGTCCAGCAGCCGCACGACCTTACGGACACGGAAAGTGAGCGGATCCGACTCTCCGGTGACACTCCGTATCCCATACGCCTCCGCGAGGGTCGGCAGCGACGGCCGTCCCGTACGCAGGGCGAAGAAACCTTCGAGAGAGGCGAGTCGATTGAGATCCGGATCGAGGTTCACGGAGACCAAGTACACCAAGGGGGCATAACGGAGCCACTAGGGGGGTTGTACCCGGTGTCACCCGACCTGGGGAGGACTAGGCCCAAGACGTACTCCATCGGCAGTAGGACCCAATGACTGCTCAGGTACGACGACACGGGCGCTTTCAAAAGGGATCGTATTAACCATGGAAGCCGACCGATCGCCGCACCGGACTCCCCGCCTTCGGGAGAACGTCCGTCACATGCAGAGGAGGAGCGACACATGAACGCACTCGTGCTGTCTGTGCTGCTCTCTCTCGTCTCCGCCGTCGCGTACGCCGGCGGTGCGATCGTGCAGGAACGGGTCGCGGCCAACACGCCCGGCACGACGTACGCACCCATGCGCCAGCTCGCCTGGTGGATCGCGGTCGGCCTCAACGCCCTCGGCGGGCTGCTGCACGTCGTGGCGCTCGCCTACGGACCGCTCAGCCTGGTCCAGCCGCTGGGCGCGCTGACCATCGTCTTCGCGCTGCCGATGGCTGCCGTCTTCGTACGCCGCAAGGCCGGTGCGACGGCCTGGCGCGGCGCCATCATGGCGACGGTCGGTCTGGCCGGTCTGCTCGCCCTGGTCGGCACGGCCGACTCGCAGTCCCTGAACAGCACCCAGCGCGTGGTGGTGGCCCTTGTCACCGGCGGTGCCGTGGTGGCCCTGATGATGGCCGCCCGCGCCGTGCACCGGCACCCGGCCGTGCGCAGCGTGCTGCTCGCGACCGCGGCGGGTGTCGCCTTCGGTATGTCGTCGGTGTTCACGAAGACGGTCGCGGTCGACTGGACGGGCGGCGTCTCGCTCGCCGATGTGCCGAGCCTCGCCGTGATCGGTGTCCTGGCGACCGCCGGAATGCTCCTGTCGCAGGCCTCCTACCGGGGCGCCGGACTCGCCGCGCCGCTGGCCACGCTGACGGTCATCAACCCCATCGTGGCCGCGGCTGTCGGTATCACGATGTTCGGCGAGACGTTCCGCTACGGCGAGACGGGCACCGCCCTCGCGCTGGGCTGCGGGGTCGTCGCCGCGGGCGGCCTGATCCTGCTCACGACGGAACGTATCAGCGGTTCGGAGCGTACGACTCCGGTGTCCGTACCCGCACCTGCACCCGTGCCTGTCCAGGCAGTGGCCGGAGCGATGGCGGACGCGGCCGTCAGGACCGAGCCGGGACCGGCGGCCGCCGAGCCGAGCCGCGTCGAGGAGCCCGCCGCCGTTCCCGACCGCGCTCTACCGGAGCAGCTTGTCCCGGCGGAGCGGCTGGTGGTCTCGGCGGGGGTACGGGACGAGACGCGCACCCGGGAGGAGACGCTCGCGCACGCCGGGATGTTCGCCTCCGCCTCGGCGCGGCAGGACTCGCTCCTGCCGCCGCCGGGGTCCAACGGCCCCCCGCCGCCCGGCGACACGCCGGACGACATCGAGGGCATCGACGAACCGTCCTGGCCCCGCGGCGGGTACTACGGCCTTCCCTTCCTGCCGTTGCTCCCCGCCCCGGTCGTGGTCCGCTCCAGCGTCAAATCGTGACGCCACCCGCGCGCAGATAGGCGACCGGATCTACGTCGCTGCCGAAACCGGGCCCCGTCCGCACCTCGAAGTGCAGATGCGGGCCCGTGCTGTTGCCCGTGGACCCGGAGCGGCCGATGCGCTGGCCGGTCACCACGCTCTGCCCGGCCTTCACGGAGATCGCCGACAGATGGGCGTACTGGGTGTAGCGGCCGTCGCCGTGCCGGATCACCACCTGGTAGCCGAAGGAACCGCCCCAGCCCGCGGTCACGACGCTGCCCGCGCCTACCGACTTGACGGACGTGCCGGTGGGCACCGGGAAGTCGACGCCCGTGTGGTAGCCCTTCGACCAGGAGGAACCCGCCGCGTGATACGGCGTTCCCGTACCGGCGCTCACCGGGGCGGTGAGGCCGCGCGTGGTCGACTGGGTCCTCTTCTCCGACTTCTCCTCGACCTTCGCCTTGGCCTGGGCCTTTTCCTTGGCCTTGGGCTTCTTCTCCGTCTTCTCCGACGTGTCGGAGGTGGATCCCGCGTCCGGCGACGCCTTCGGCTTCAGGCTCAGCCGCTGACCGGGAACGATCATGTCCGGGTCGGCGCCGACCATCCTGCGGTTGGCGTCGTACAACTGCCGCCAGCCGCCTGGGACCTCGCGTGCGCCCGCGATGCCCGAGAGCGTGTCGCCACGGACGACCGTGTACATCTCGGCGGTACCGGCCTGCGACTGGGGCGTGGTCTGCGGCTGTACGTCGCGGACGGTGCGCTTGGGCGTTTGCGTGGACTTGCCCGAGGGGTTGATGTCGGGGGTGTCGCCGCCGCGGGTGAGGCCCGCCCGTACCGAGCAGGTCGGCCAGGCGCCGGGGCCCTGGCCCTTGAGGACCTTCTCGGCGACGGCTATCTGCTGGTCCTTGGTGGCGAGGTCGGCGCGTGCCGCGTAGGCCCTGCCGCCGTACGCCTCCCAGGTGGACTGGGTGAACTGCAGCCCGCCGTAGTAGCCGTTGCCCGTGTTGATCTTCCAGTTGTTGGTGGACTCACAGGCGGCCACCTTGTTCCAGGTGTCCACGTCTGCCGCGTTCGCGACGCCGGTACCGATGAGCGGTATCGCCATCCCGGCGCCGCCCACCGTGACGGTGAGTGAGGCGCGGTTGATCCTGTTCGGCTGATACCGGCGGTGCCGGCCGCGTACGGCCATGAAGGTGCCCCCTCGACAAGCGTCAGGAGCCGCAAAAGTAAACGCTCCTAACAGGCCGTGACAAGGGGGCAATCGGCCGCCCTATCCCGCCAAGTGACCAGGAATCGACCTTCGTTGGCGGCTGTCGACGCGTATGCCCGGGGCAGATGTGACGGCGAAGTTCGGCGGGGCACTGAGGCAGGGGCGGCTCCGCTGCGTACACACCGTCGGAAAGTCAGGATGTGCGGTCGGCGAACCTGCAAGTCAGGATGGTCGGTGGGGCAAACTGGCAGGCAGGACCGGCACTACCGATTCAGCACCTCTAGGAGCCAACCGTATGAGCACTTCAGCCCAGATCGGCGTCACGGGACTCGCGGTCATGGGGCGCAATCTCGCCCGTAACTTCGCGCGCAACGGATACGCGGTCGCCCTGCACAACCGGACGGCGGCGCGTACGCACGCGCTGGTGGAGGAGTTCGGCAGCGAGGGCACCTTTGTCGCGACGGAGACCGCCAAGGAGTTCGTGGCCGCGCTGGAACGCCCGCGGCGCCTTGTGATCATGGTGAAGGCCGGCGAGCCGACCGACGCGGTCATCCAGGAGTTCGCCCCGCTCCTGGAGCCCGGTGACATGATCATCGACGGTGGCAACGCCCACTTCGCGGACACCCGGCGCCGGGAGCGCGAACTGCGCGAGCAGGGCATCCACTTCGTCGGCGCGGGCATCTCCGGCGGCGAGGAGGGCGCGCTGCACGGCCCGAGCATCATGCCCGGCGGTCCGGTGGAGTCGTACGAGTCGCTCGGCCCGATGCTGGAGAAGATCTCCGCGAAGGCCGCCGACGGCGCCCCGTGTGTCACGCACGTCGGCCCCGACGGCGCCGGACACTTCGTGAAGATGGTGCACAACGGCATCGAGTACGCCGACATGCAGCTGATCGGCGAGGCGTACCAGCTGCTGCGTGACGTGGCCGGCTACTCCCCCGCGCAGATCGCGGACATCTTCCGCACCTGGAACACCGGGCGGCTGGACTCCTACCTGATCGAGATCACCGCCGAGGTCCTGTCCCACGTGGACGCGGCGACGGGCAAGGCCTTCGTGGACGTGGTGCAGGACCAGGCGGAGCAGAAGGGCACGGGGCGGTGGACCGTGCAGATCGCCCTCGACCTGGGCGTTCCCGTGTCGGGCATCGCCGAGGCGGTCTTCGCGCGGTCCCTGTCGGGTCACACCGAGCTGCGTGAGGCCTCGCGGGACCTGGCCGGGCCCAAGGCCACGGCGCTGAGCGAGGCCGAGGCCGCGGCCTTCGCCGACCAGGTGGAGCAGGCGCTGTACGCGTCGAAGATCGTGTCCTACACGCAGGGCTTCCACGAGATCGCGGCCGGCAGCGCCGAGTACGACTGGAACGTCGACCTGGGCGCGGTCTCCGCGATCTGGCGTGGCGGGTGCATCATCCGCGCGGCCTTCCTCGACCGGATCCGCGCCGCGTACGACACGCGCTCCGATCTGCCCAGCCTGCTGGCCGACGAGACCTTCGCGCAGGAGATCGCGGCCGCGCAGGACGACTGGCGGGCCGTGCTCGTCTCCGCCGTGCAGCAGGGGGTGCCCACGCCCGGGTTCGCGGCGGCACTGGCGTACTACGACGCGCTGCGTGCGGAGCGGTTGCCTGCGGCGCTTACTCAGGGGCAGCGGGACTTCTTCGGGGCGCACACCTATCGGCGGACCGACCGGGAGGGGTCGTTCCACACGCTGTGGGGCGGGGACCGGTCCGAGGTTGCGGGCTGAGGTTCGGGTTCGGGCTGCGGGTGTGTGGGGGCTGGTGGCGCAGTTCCCCGCGCCCCTGAAAGATCGGGTTGGCCCGGGGGGGTTTTCCCCACCGCGGCACCCCCTAGTTTTTGGGGGGGGAGCCCCCATGTTACCGCCGGGGGGGCCGCGCGGGGGGCGGGGGCGGCTGGGGGGGGGGGGGGGGGGGGGGGGGGGGGGGGGGGCCCCCCCCCCCCCCCCCCCTGGCGGGGGGGGGGGGGGGGGCGCCCCCCCCCCCCCCCCCAACCCGATCTTTTGTGGCGGCTCAGCCCAGAGGATCCGGCTGGGGCTCCGGCGATGGGGCCGGGGACGGATCGGGGGGCTGAGGCACGGGGGACGGGGACGGTTCTGGGACCGGGTGGGGTTTGGGGGACGGGACCGGGTCCGGTTCCGGGAAGGGTTGGGGGTGGTCGGGGCCCGGGCCCGGTGTGGGGCCCGGCTTCACGGGGTCGGGGTACGGGTGCGTCATGGCGTCCTCCAGCCAGTCGGTACGTCGGCCCTGGACTTCTCCCACGCGTACCCGTGCCCCGCGCGCCCACTCACCCCGTCGCGGGACGAACGAGGGACCAGGTGGGCCTACGCCCCGCCGGCCGCCACCGCTCCCGCGGCCAGGCCGGGGCGCGGGCTGGACAGCACCGGTACGGCTGTCGTGGTGAGGTGCTGGGCCGGGGTCATCGAGGCCTGGGCGAGGACGATCGCGTCGGCGTCCGTGACGCTGTCGGCGGCGGACGCGACGGCCCGGGCGTACGCGTCCATGTCGCCCGCCGCGAAGTGGTCCCAGGCGTCGGCGGCCAGCAGGGTGCGTACGGCGGTCGGGGATCCCGCGCGGGCGGCCTCCTCCTCGACGAGGGCCACCGTCGGGCCGAGGGTGCTCTCCACCGTGGCGAGCACGACGACGCGCGGGCCGGTCGCCACCGCCGCGGCCGCCATCGGACGGTCCACCCGGAGCACGGGCACACCGGGGCGGGCGGCCTCGGCGACCGCGCCGATGGTGGAACAGGTGCAGAGGACCGCCACCGCCCCGTCGGCGACGGCCCGGTCCAGCATCGCGCGCACCTCGACGGCCACCGCCTCCGGTCCTTCCGCCCGGGCCCGCTCCAGGAGCTCCTCAGACACGAAGTGCCGTAGTTCCAGGGCCGGGTGGTCCTCGTCGCGGAGCGCGTCGAAGACGGGGATGTGGACGGGCGAGGTGTGCAGCAGGGCGAGCCGGCTCATCAGAAGCGGCCCGGGTGGGCGGCCAGCCATGCCTTCGCCGCGCTCAGCAGCTCGGGGTCGGCCGACGGGGCCTCGTCGGGGTGGCGTGCGGCCCACTTGACGACGTACGGGCAGAGCGGGGCGACCGGGACTCCCTCGCGGGCCGACATGACGTACAGCTCGCGGGCGAGGGAGCCCGCGATGCCCTTGCCCTCGTGGGCGGGCTCCACGATCGTGTGGACCGGGACGAGCGCGCGACCCGGGCTTTCGAGGACGAAGTACTCGATGTGGCCGACGACTTCGTCACCGGCGTACGCCTCCAGACGGCCGGCCGCCCGGTCGTCGCGGATCGCGATCTCGCTCATGGTCTCTCCTTGCGGATGCCGATGCGGATGGCGGTCAGGCCGGGACGGCCTGCGGGCTGCGCTCCTGGTCCGAGCCCGGCACCGGCTCGGACGGGTCCGCGCCGAGGGCCACGATCCGGTTCCCGGCGTCCACGTGCACGACCCGCGGGCCCAGCGTCCGGGCCTCGGCGTCGGAGACCTGAGCGTAACTGATGATGATCACCAGGTCTCCGGGGTGCACGAGATGTGCCGCAGCTCCGTTGATGCCGATGACTCCGGACCCGCGCTCCCCCTCGATGACGTACGTCTCCAGGCGTGCGCCGTTGTCGATGTCGACGATGTGCACCAGCTCTCCCGGCAGCAGATCTGCGGCGTCGAGGAGCTCGGCGTCGATGGTCACGGATCCCACGTAGTGCAGATCGGCCTGGGTGACCGTGGCACGGTGGATCTTGGACTTGAACATGGTGCGCAGCATGGACAGACTCCCGGACCTAGGCTCCCTGCCTGCGTTTTTGCAGGTCAAGGGCTGTTTCCTTACCTTACGAAGAGTCGCGCGCACGGGCAGCGTTCGCTCTCTCAGACCCGTGCCCGACGACGGTTCGACCAGCCTACGCATCGGGCTTGACCGACAGTCGTGACCTTCGCCACTGCGAGCACCGGTTCTTCGTGCGGCTCGAAACGGGCCCGGCCGGGAGAATTCCCGCCGGGCCCCCTTCCGTGATCATCGTCCGGCGTTCCGGACCGCCGGGCGAGGTGCTACCGCCTCATCGCGACGTCAGGCCGGAGATCCGCCACAGTCCGTCGTGGCCGGCACCGCTGGTGTACGCGTCCCCGGACGCCGCCAGCGAGAAGCTGAAGGAGTTGATCCCGACGATGTTGGTGACGTGGGACTGCACCCCGGTGGCGGCGTTCACCCGCTTCACCTCGCCGGCGACCATGAAGTAGACCAGACCGTCGCCGCCGACCGAGATCGACGTGGGTTCGTAGGCCTGGCCGGCCAGCACACGCGTCGCGCCGGTGGCCACGTTCGTCTGCAGGATGCGGCCGGCCATCATGTCCGCGGTGTAGGCGAGCCCCGCCTTGTCGAACGCGAGGCCGTAGGAGAAACCGAGCCCCGTGGCCACCACGCGTGCGGTACCGCCGTCCGGGACGGCGACGATCTCTCCCTTGCCGTCGGTGACATAGGTGGTGGTGCCGACACGGGCCACGCCGAAGAGCGAGGGCAGACCGGACGCCAGGGTACGGCGACTGCCGGTGGCGAGGTCGACCTGCTGAAGCATGCCGTCGAAGTTGGTGATGTACGCGCTGCCGCCGTCGACGGCCACCCCGCGGAGGTTGCCCAGACCGGTGGTGACCGTGGTGAGCGCTCCGCTGGCCAGGTCGAGCTTGAGCAGATCGCCGCCCGAGTACGCCAGATACACAGCGCCCGCGTTGTCGGGGGCGATGGCAACCGGGGAGCCGGCCGCCGGCGCGATACTCACGCAGTCCGCGGACGGGCAGCGGACGTCACCCGCCGCAGCAACCGCCGGAGCGGCAAGGGTCATTGTCGCGCCCGACGCCAGTAACGCACCGAGAGCCAGCGCCACGCCCAGCGAACGCCCGCGTCTGCTGAGCGAGCGGGCGGGACGGTCGAGCGGGAGTCGCGTCGCGGTCCTAGATCTCATCATTGAGTCCATCCGTTCCTGTCCGTCGACGATGGGTGGCCCACGGGATCGCCGCGGGCACTGCACGGGCTACGTACGGGGGAATGGAGAGGTTCACCAAGTGGGACCCGGACTTTCGAGGCGGGCGATACCGGCCGGCACCGAGGCGTCACCATCACCGCCCGGTCGCCGACGCCACGAAGCGTGGCGCGGGCCACCCCCTGCGGGCTGATGCGGGGGAGTTGGAGGCGTACGACCGGCCCGGTTTCGCCGACCGGCCGCGGGGCGCGGGGCGGAGGCCGCGGGCGCGACGCTGAGGCGACCGAGAACTGCCCGCCGGCCACTACCGGTCGGCGGGCACTGCCATGAGCGTTGCTCCTGGGGTGAGGAGGGGGCGCGTCCCGGCAAGCGGGTACGCGCCCACGCCGTCAGGTAAGGCGGCCGTCGTGCGCGATGCCTATGCCACCGCCTCCTCCGTCACATGGATCTCCGTCACGCCGTCCTCGGTCGTAACCTCCTCGGTCGTGCCGTTCGAGGACACGTTCTCCTCTGGCCCGTCGGCGCGTGCCGGTTTCTCGAACTGCGTCCGGTACAGCTCCGCGTACCGTCCGTTCGCCGCGAGGAGTTCCTCGTGGGTGCCGCGTTCCACGATGCGGCCCGCCTCGACGACGAGGATCTGGTCGGCGGCCCGTACCGTCGAGAGCCGGTGGGCGATGACGAGTGCGGTGCGTCCTTGGAGGGCCTCGGCGAGAGCCTCCTGGACCGCGGCCTCGGAGGTGTTGTCCAGGTGGGCCGTCGCCTCGTCGAGGACGACCACCCGCTGACGGGCCAGCAGCAGCCGGGCGATGGTCATGCGCTGGCGTTCGCCGCCGGAGAGGCGGTAGCCGCGCTCGCCGACGACCGTGTCGAGGCCGTCGGGCAGGGAGCGTACGAGGTCGTCGAGGCGGGCCCGGCGCAGGACGTCCCACAGTTCGTTCTCGTCGGCGTCGGGCCGGGCGAGGAGCAGGTTGGCGCGGACCGAGTCGTGGAAGAGGTGGCCGTCCTGGGTGACCATGCCGAGAGTGGCCCGCATCGACTCGGCGCTCAGGTCACGGACGTCGACGCCGCCGATGCGTACGGAGCCCTCGTCGGTGTCGTACAGCCGTGGCAGCAGTGACGCGACCGTGGACTTGCCCGCCCCGGACGAGCCGACCAGGGCGACGGTCTGGCCGGGTTCGGCTCGGAAGGAGACGCCGTGCAGGACCTCGGCGCCGCCGCGGGTGTCGAGTGCGGCGACCTCCTCCAGGGAGGCGAGGGAGACCTTGTCGGCGGACGGGTAGGCGAAGCGGACGTCGGTGAACTCGACGGAGGCCGGGCCCTCGGGGACCGCGCGGGCGTCCGGCTTCTCGTCGATCAGCGGCTTCAGGTCGAGGACCTCGAAGACCCGCTCGAAGCTGACCAGGGCGCTCATGACCTCGACGCGGGCGCCGGCGAGGGAGGTCAGCGGCGCGTACAGGCGGGTCAGGAGCAGGGCGAGCGAGACGACCGCGCCCGGTTCCAGGCTGCCGCGCAGGGCGTGCCAGCCGCCGAGTCCGTAGACGAGGGCGAGCGCGAGGGCGGAGACGAGGGTCAGGGCCGTGATGAACGCGGTCTGCGCCATCGCCGTGCGCACGCCGATGTCCCGCACCCGCCGGGCCCGCACCGCGAACTCCGCGGACTCCTGGCCCGGTCGGCCGAAGAGCTTGATCAGGGTGGCGCCGGGCGCGGAGAAGCGCTCGGTCATCCGGGTGCCCATGGACGCGTTGAGGTCGGCCGCCTCGCGCTGGAGCTTCGCCATCCGGCTGCCCATCCGGCGGGCGGGCACCACGAACACCGGGAGGAGTACGAGCGCGAGCAGGGTGATCTGCCAGGACAGGGTGAGCATCACGGCGAGGGTGAGCAGCAGGGTCACCAGATTGCTCACCACTCCGGAGAGGGTGTTGCTGAACGCCCGCTGGGCGCCGATCACGTCGTTGTTGAGTCGACTGACGAGCGCGCCCGTACGAGTGCGTGTGAAGAACGCGACCGGCATGCGCTGTACATGATCGAAGACCGCTGTCCGCAGATCCAGGATGAGTCCCTCGCCGAGGTTCGCCGAGAGCCAGCGGCCCACCAGTCCGATCGCGGCCTCCGCGAACGCGATCAGGGCGATGAGCAGGGCGAGTCGTACGACCGTGCTCTCGTCGCCGCCGGACACGATCGCGTCCACGACGCGTCCGGCGAGGACCGGGGTGGCCACGGCGAGCAGCGCCGTCACCACGCTGAGGACCACGAACTGGGCGATTCGGCGGCGGTGCGGGCGGGCGAATCCGGCGATGCGACGGAGGGTCGCCCGGGCGAAGGGGCGGCGTTCCTGCTCGGCGTTCATGACGCTGTGGAGCTGCGTCCAGGCTGTGGTCTCCATACTCATGGGACCGACCGTAGAACCTCAAGCAATCTTGAGGTCAAGGGGTGATCGATGACATTGACCGAGCCCACTCCCCTCACCGGGACAGTGGATCCCACCGGGACAGCCGCGCCCACCGGCACCAAGTCCCTCACCGGGCCCGGCGACCCTCTGCCGTGCCCCGCGTGTCAGCCGCTGTCCCCGTGCCCGCAACCCCACGTTGGTGCGGTGTGGAAACCCTCTCCCGATGTGACGGTCGAACGCTTTCCCCAGGGCTTCGCCAGACGCCTTCCGGTCCGGCAGATCCTGTGCCTGCTCCCGCTCGCCCTCGTGGCCGTGGTGGCGGTGCAGCACCGGTCCGTGCTCGCGGAGGGCTTCGGGCATCTGGCGTCGGCGAAGTGGCCGTGGCTGCTCGCCGCGGTCGCCGCGACCTGCCTGACCTGGGTGGCTGCCGCCGTCACCCGGCAGGGCGCACTCGTCGAACGGCTGCCCAAACGGCGGTTGCTGGCCACGCAGTTCGCTGCTGGCGCCGCCAACCATCTGCTGCCGACCGGTCTTGGCGCGAGTGCCGTGAATCTGCGGTTCATGACGGTGTGCGGGGTGCCGCTGGCCCGTTCGTCGGCCGCGCTCGCGCTCTATCTCCTGGCGGAGTCCATCGCCCGGGTCGGGCTGCTGCTGGCCCTGTTGATCGCCTTCCCCGACGCACTGCGGGTCGGCGCGCTCCTGCCGGACGGGGCGGTCGGCCCGCTGCTGCTCGTGGTCGGAGCGGTGGTGTGCGTCGCGGTGACGGTGCTTCTGCTCGTCCGACGGGTGCGTACGGTCGTGTTCACCTTCCTGCGGACCGCGCTGGGCGAGGCCCGGTCCGTGCACACGCGGCCGGCCCGCGCGCTCGCGCTGTGGGGCGGCTCGCTCTCCTTCCCGATGTTCCAGGCGGCCGGGCTGGCCGCGGTGGGGCAGGCGCTCGGCCTGCCGGTGCCGCCGCTGCACATGGCGCTCGCGTATCTGGCGGCCACGGTGGCGGTCGCCCTGGTGCCGACGCCGGGCGGGATCGGCTCGGTGGAGGCCGCGCTGATCCTGGCGCTGGTGGCGGCGGGCGGTCCGGTGGCGGTGGCGACGGCGGTGGTGCTCGCCTACCGCATCATCACGGTGTGGCTGCCGCTGCTGCCGGGGGCGTTGACGCTCGGTGCGCTCGTGCGGCTGAAGATGATCTGAGCGCGTCGGCCGCCGGGCCGGAAACCACCCTTCCCATACCGCCCGAAAGTTGACGGGGGCGGCCTGAACCCGCCCGTGTGACTGGGGAGTAACCTGCTGGCGTCGCCACACGAGGTCGCCACACCAGGTCGCCACACGAAGGGGTCCGAGCGATGCCGGTCCGGATCGAGCGTCAGGAACACGTCACCACCGTCGTCCTCTCCCGCCCCGAGGTCCGCAACGCGGTGGACGGTCCCACGGCGGCCGACCTCGCCGACGCGTTCCGCGCGTTCGAGAGCGACGAGACGGCCCGGGTGGCGGTGCTGTGGGGTGAGGGCGGCACCTTCTGCGCGGGCGCGGACCTCAAGGCGCTCGGCACGGAACGCGGCAGCCATGTGGCGGAGGACGGCGACGGCCCGATGGGCCCCACGCGGATGCGGCTGTCGAAGCCGGTGATCGCCGCGGTCGCGGGCCACGCCGTGGCGGGTGGTCTGGAGCTGGCCCTCTGGTGCGATCTGCGGGTCGCCGAGGAGGACGCGGTCTTCGGGGTCTTCTGCCGCCGCTGGGGTGTGCCTCTCATCGACGGCGGCACGGTACGACTCCCCCGTCTCATCGGCACCGGCCGGGCGATGGACATGATCCTGACCGGCCGCCCGGTGGCGGCACCCGAGGCGTACGAGATGGGCCTCGCGAACCGGGTCGTCCCGTCGGGCCGGGCCCGTGCGGAGGCGGAGGCCCTGGCCGCGTCGATCGCCCGCTTCCCGCAGGCCTGTCTCCGCGGCGACCGCGCTTCCGTCCTCGACCAGGAGGGGCTGAACGAGCGCGCCGCCATGCGGGGTGAATTCCGTCACGGGACAGGTGTGTTGGAGGAGAGCCTTGAGGGGGCGGCGCGGTTCTCGGCGGGTGCGGGGCGGCACGGTTCGTTCGGCGAGAACTGAGCGTCCCCGACGACGTATCCAGGCCAAGTTGGGGCGGGATCCTCAACGGGCCGGGGGCCGCCCGCCGGGCCGGAGGACGAGGGGGCCTCGGCACTCGTCCGAGGAGGGGAAGAGGCGAGGAAGACGCCAACATGCCTGCGGGCATGGCGAGTTGGCGGCGGTACTGGTGGGAGATGGCCTGACCCGAGCGGTCCTGGCACGGAACACCTGTGCGCATGTAGCAAGATGAGCGAACCCGCCGGTCAACGACTTGACGTTCCCGGTGGGGTCGTACATCCAGGAATCGAGCAGCAGGTGGCAACAAGGTGACGACACATCACATACCGGGCGTGAACGCCCTTCGTGGCACGACGGGAGGCAGTTGGTGAACCGGGACCTCACTGTGCACGACTGGATCGTCGCGGGTGTCTGGCTGGCCGTCGGGCTCGCGGCGGGCGTCCTGCTGCGCCTCCTCCTGCGCTGGCTGGGCAAGCACGCGACCCGCACCAGCTGGAGCGGCGACGACGTCCTCGTCGACGCGCTGCGCGCGCTGATACCGGTCGCGGCCCTCACGGGCGGCATCGCGGCCGCCGCGGCGGCGCTGCCGCTGACCGGCAAGGTCAACCACACCGTCAACCAGATCCTGACGGTCCTGCTCATCCTCGCCGCCACCATCACGGCGGCCCGCGTGATCACCGGGCTGGTGCGGGCCGTCACCCAGTCCCGCTCCGGGGTCGCGGGATCGGCCTCGATCTTCGTCAACATCACCCGGGTCGTCGTGCTGGCCATGGGCTGCCTGGTCGTCCTGCAGACCCTGGGCATCTCCATCGCGCCGCTGCTCACTGCCCTCGGCGTCGGCGGTCTCGCGGTCGCCCTGGCCCTCCAGGACACCCTCGCCAACCTCTTCGCGGGCATCCACATCCTCGCCTCGAAGACGATCCAGCCCGGCGACTACATCCGCCTCACCAGCGGGGAGGAGGGGTACGTCGTCGACATCAACTGGCGCAACACCGTCGTACGCAACCTCTCCAACAACCTCGTCATCATCCCGAACGCCCAGCTCTCCAGCACCAACATGACCAACTTCAGCCGTCCGGAACAGGAGATGACGCTCACCGTGCAGGTCGGCGTCGGCTACGACAGTGACCTCGACCATGTCGAGCGCGTCACCTCCGAGGTCGTCACCGAGGTCATGACGGAGATCGAGGGCGCGGTTCCGGAGCACGAACCCGCCATCCGCTTCCACACGTTCGGGGACTCGCGGATCAGCTTCACCGTCATCCTGGGTGTCGGGGAGTTCAGCGACCAGTACCGGATCAAGCACGAGTTCGTGAAGCGGCTGCACAAGCGGTACCACGTGGAGGGCATCCGCATCCCCTCTCCCGCGCGCACCGTCGCCCTCCAGCAGAACGGCGTGGCGATTCCGCCCCAGCGCGACGGATCCCTGTCGATCCCGTAGAACATCGGGGTGGGGCGGTCCGTGAAGGCCGCCCCATACCGGGCCGGGTCGGGCGTCCTGAGCCGGGCCGGTTGGCTAGTGAGCGGGGAGACTTGAGCGTATGACGGTGATCGGGGTCGACATCGGTACGTCCAGCAGCAAGGGCGTGCTGGTGGGCGAGGACGGAACCGTCCTCGCGACGGCTGTCCGCCCGCACACGGTCGACCGTCCGCACCCCGGGCACGTCGAGATGGACGCACGGGTGTGGTGGGACGAGTTCGCCTCCATCACCCGGGAGTTGCTGAAGTCCGCGCCGGACGGCACCTCCGTCACGGCGGTCGGCGTCAGTGGTATGGGCCCGTGTGTCGCCCTCACCGACGGGACGGACACACCGCTGCGCCCGGCGATCCTGTACGGCGTCGACACCCGGGCCACCGAGCAGATCACCCGCCTGGACGACGAGTTGGGCCGTGACGCCGTGCTGCGGCGCTGCGGATCGCTGCTCTCCACCCAGGCCGTCGGCCCCAAGATCGCCTGGCTGGCGGAGCACGAGCCCGATGTGACCGCCCGGGCCCGGCGGCTCCACATGCCCAGCTCGTACCTGGTGGTCCGGCTCACCGGGACCTGCGTACTCGACCACCACTCGGCGAGCCAGGCCGTCCCGCTGTACGACTCCGTGACCCAGGAGTGGTACGAGCCATGGACGCGCCACATCGCGCCCTGGCTCGAACTGCCCCGCCTGCTCTGGCCCGGAGACATCGCCGGCCAGGTCACGGCCGAGGCCGCCGATGCCACCGGTCTGCCCGCCGGGATCCCGGTGATCGCCGGCACGATCGACGCCTGGTCGGAGGCGCTGAGCGTGGGGGCGCAGCACACCGGTGACCTGATGCTCATGTACGGCAGCACCATGTTCCTGATCAACACCCTGTCCGAGCGTCTGCTGGTGCCCCAACTGTGGAGCACCGTCGGCGCGTTGCCCGGAACACGCAGTCTCGCGGGCGGCATGGCCACCTCCGGCATGATCACCGACTGGCTGCGGGAGCTGTTCGGCACGCCCGAGCACACCGAGCTGCTCGCCGGGGCGGAGGCGTCCGGGCCCGGTGCGCGCGGGCTGCTGATGCTGCCGTACTTCGCGGGCGAGCGGACACCGGTGGCCGATCCGCACGCCCGCGGGGTGATCGCCGGGCTGACGGTGGAGCACACCCGCGGCGACCTCTACCGTGCCGCCCTGGAGGCGACGGCCTTCGGCGTACGGCACAACGTCGAGGCGATGCGCGCCGCCGGCGCGGACATCCGCCGTGTCGTCGCCGTGGGCGGCGGCACCCGGGGCGGCCTGTGGACCCGGATCGTCTCGGCCGTGACGGGCATGGAGCAGGAGATCAGGACCGTCACCCTCGGGGCGAGCTACGGCGCGGCGTTCCTCGCGACGAGCGCGGTCGGCCGCCCGCTCATCGACGAGTGGAACCCGGTACGCGAACGCGTCGTCCCGGACCCTCAACTACGGTCCGGCTACGACGAGTTGTACGAGCTGTACCTCCGGCTCTACCCGGCGACGCGTGACATCGCCCATGAACTGGCCGCACGGCAACGGGGCTAGACCGAGGCTGCCTGCCCCGGCCCCACCCACAAAACCACCGGTGGCTCAGTTGCCCCGTGCCGAACGGCAGTCCAGTCCAGTCCCACCTCGTCCCATCAGGTCAGACGATCGGCGTCGGCGGAGTGATCCCGAACCGCTCCGCGCTCTCCGTCAGTTCGCGCCACACCTTCGGTGCCACCGGCACTCCCTTCTCGGCCCGCTCCGCGGCCACGGCGGCGCTGCGCTCACCCGGGTAGAACACACCTGCCGCGCCGTCCGCCGACGGCAGTCCCTTCAGGGTGCTCAGGGTGGTGTCGACGTCCGCGGTGAAGCGGTCCGGGTCGCCGAAGGCCGCCGGGTCCAGGGCGATGAGCAGGGCGTTCTGCCGGTGCTTGCGAGCCTTCGGGGCGTCCGAGTGGAAGGCGGAGAAGATCGGCGCACCGACGAGGACACTCGTGAGCAGCTCGAACGCGAGTGACATGCCGGACCCCTTGGCGCCCCCCAGCGGCAGCGGCATGACGGCCTTCTCCGGATCGGTGGTCGGGGTGCCGTCCTCGGTGGCGGCGGCACCCGCGGGCAGCGGAGTGCCGCTCGCCCTGGCCTGACGGATCCTGCCGAGGGCGATGGTGGCGGTGGCCATGTCGAGCAGCAGCGGTGCGTGCCCCGACGACGCGGCCGTGGGTACGGCGATGGCGAGCGGGCTGGTCGCCACGGCGGCGCCCTGCACCCCCGTATAGCCCATGTTCGGCATGCCGGCGACGAACCCGAGGCCGACCAGGCCCTGTTCGGCGATCTTCGCGACGTAGTAGCCGATGGCGCCGGTGTGGACGGTGCCGCGTACGCCGACGGAGGCGATGCCGGTGGTCCTCGCCCGGCTCACGGCCTCCTCGGCGGCGGTGGTGAGGGCCACCGGGCCGGGGGCGCGGTCGGCGTCCAGGACGGCGGCGGACGGCGTGGTCGACGCCACCGTGATCTCGGCCCGGGCGTTGGCCACGCCCTTGGCGAGCAGTTCCAGGTAGGCGGGGACGCGGGCGATGCCGTGCGAGTCGACGCCGCGCAGGGCGGCCCAGACGAACACGTCGGCGGTGGTGGCGGCGTGCTCGGCGCTGAGCCCTCCCTTCTCCAGGAGGGCGGCGGAGAAGGTGCGCAGGTCCTCGGCTCGGACGCGGACCTTGCCCGGCTTGGCGGTCGGGGTGTCGGTCATGGTGGCGGGAGCCTCCTGGGTCAGCGGGTGACGAGGACGTCGACGACGGCGGTGGTGCCCTGGGACACGGCCTTGAGGGCACGCTCCAGCGCGGAAGCGAGCGCGTCCGGCGTGTCGACGGTCTCGGTGTGCATGCCGAACGGCTCGGCGAACGCGGCGAGTCGGGGCAGCCGCCGCAGATCGGTGCCGAGCCACTCCCCCGTCTCGGCGGCGGCGCCCTCGGGGTAGAACCTGCGATGGTTGAGGTTCATCGACTTGTAGACGCGGTTGTTGAACACCACGATCAGCAGCGGGAGTTCGTACGACTTGGACGCGTCGTACGACGGGATGACCGGGTTGTAGGCGAAGGCGCCGTCGCCGATCGTGAGCACCACCGGGCGCTCCTGGGCGGCGAGTTTGACACCGAGCGCGACGGCGATGCCCTGGCCGAGGCCGCCCTGCACGTAGAAGTACGAGTCGGGTGCGTCGGTCCGCAGGTGGCGCCTGACGATCCGGCTGTGGGTGATGGTCTCGTCGACGACGATCCCGTCCCGGCCGTCGAGCAGCTTGCGCAGGGTGGCTGCGAGGAGGACCGGGTCGATGCCCTCGGCCTGTTGCTCCGCCCTCGCCTCCGCGGTGGCCACGGCAGTTCGCTCGGCGGTGGACCGCGCCTCCTGTGCCGCGCGGCGCTCCGCGACCGCCGTCCCGTCGAGGCCCTTCGCCCGTTTGGTGAGCTGGCGCAGGGTGTTGGCGACGTTGCCTTCCAAGTAGGCGTCGGCGAACAGGACTTGGTAGACGACGTGCGGGCGTTGTGGCACCTCGTCGATGACGACGATCCGCGCCTTGGACGGCCGGCGCGAAGGCGGGTAGAAGGGCGCACGGCAGTTGACGAGGAGGATCAGGTCCGCCTCGTCCATCCAGGGCCCGATGTCCGAGCCCGCGTGCAGCGGGTGGGTGCGCGGGAAGTTGCCGCACACCGCCGAGTCCGGCTCGACGACCGGGATGTGCCAGGCCTCGGCGAAGGCGACCAGGGCCTCGAAGCCGCCCGCCTCGCGGCCGGACGTCTCGGTCACGATCACGGGATTGCGGGCCTCCCGGATCGACTGCGCCACGGAGTCGGCCTCTTCGGGCGAGCTGTGTGTGGAGCCCGGCGGCACGACGGGCTTGGCCTCGCGGCCGTCCCACTCCTCCAGGAGGATCTCCAGCGGGATGTTGAGGTACGCCGGTCCGGCCGGGGCGCGCCAGGACAGTTCCGCCGCCCTCGTGATCATCGTGGGCAGGGTGTGGACGCCGGCGGCCTCGTTGGACCACTTGGTGAACGGCTGCGCGATGCCGTGCGGGCCGCCCACGATCGACAGGTTGCGGTACCACTGGCCGCCCGGGTCCTGGCCGGGCCCGTCGCCGTACGTGGTCGACTCCGATGAAGCCACAACCATCGGCACACCGGCGAGCAGCGCCCCGTGCACGGCCATGGAGCCCTGCAGCAGGCCCGGTGCCGCGTGCAGCAGCACACCCTGCGGGCGGCGTCTGACGAGTCCGTAGCCGGTGGCCATGCCGACGGCGACGGTCTCGTGCGTCAGGTCGAGGTACGCCGGGCAGGGCAGCCCGTCACGGTGGCGCCGGGCGAGGGACTCCCACACCGGGGCCCACTCGGAACCGGAAGAACAGAAGAGGTAGTCGGCGCCGGCGGCCTGGAAGGCCGATACGAAGGCGTCACCGCCGTGGGTACCCGAGTTTTTCTGGGTGTCCGTCATCTCCGGCGCTTCCTCAGCCCTCGATCGGCCAGTCGAGGACCTCGGAGATTCCGCGGCCCATGATCCACTCAAGCTCCTCGGGCGTGAAGTCCCAGTGCTTGGTGAACTGCTCGATCGTGTCGGTGTAGGTGATGCCGTGGCCGAGCAGCCGGGTGATGTCGGTGCCGTAGAAGCAGCGCCGGGGGCCCATCCTGTCGACCATCTCGCGCACGTACTTCTCGATGTTCTTGTTCGGGAAGGGCTGCGTCGAGTAGCCGGGCAGGGCCGAGACCTTGACGTAGATGTTGGGGTGCTCGGCGAGGTCTGCGGTCTCCTGGACCCAGTAGCCGATCGCGTCGTCCACGCAGCGGGCCATGATGCCCATGTGATCGATGATGATCTTCAGCCCGGGATGCTTGGCGGCGATCTGGCCGAGCTCGCGCTTCCAGATCGGGGCGTGGACCATGGTCGGGATACCGAGTTCCTCGGCTATCGGCCAGTACCAGTCGTTGGTTCCGTCGATCATCCAGTTGCGGTCCTGCGGGCGGTGGAAGGTGAGCCGGGTGCCCTTGATGTACGGGTTCCCGGCGAAGTCCTTCAGCAGGGCGGTGCCCTCGACCGGGTCGTCCTGGGGGACGCGGGCCATGATGCCGAAGCGGTCCGGGTACGCCTCGCAGGCCTCCAGGGCGTAGTCGATGCGGTTGCCCTCCCATGAAGGGGGCAGGATCAGCGCCCGGTTGACGCCCGCCTCGTCCATCAGCTCCAGGGCCTCCTCGTACGAGAAGGGGTCCTCGCGGTGGCCGTTGAGGCGGATGCGCTCCCGCGCCCCCGGGACCCAGGGGCGGTCCGGGGTCTCTTCCTTCCAGATGTGGATCTGCGTGTCGACGACGAACATGTCTTCAACTCTTCCTCTGGGACGGCGTATTGGGGTGGTGCGGAAGGAACGCTAGGCGGGACGTGAGGTCTTGCAGAGCGCTGGGAGCGCAAGCTGTTGTTGCGCGGAAGTGCGGTGTGAGCAGGGCATTTTCAGGGTGCGGAGGCGTCGTCGAGGACGGCGTCGACGATGTGCTCGGCGATCGCCATGGAGGCGGTGGCGGCCGGCGAGGGCGCGTTGCGGACAGCGGTGATCCGGCCAAGACGGTGGATGCGGAAGTCGTCCACGAGCGTGCCGTCCCGGTCCAGGGCCTGGGCGCGTACGCCGGCCCCGCCGCGCACCACGTCCTGGACGCCGACGCCGGGCACGTACAACTGGGCGTCCTTCATGAAGGCCGCCCTGGACAGTGAGCCCCGGTACTCCTTGATGCCCGTCCGCCAGTGCCGGGCGGCCATCCTCCAGGTGCCGGGGTAACCGGCGAGTCCGGCGAGGTCCCTGGGCGAGACGCTGCCCAGCCGGTAGCCCTCCCTGGCCAGGGCCAGGACGGCGTTCGGACCGACCTCGACGGAGCCGTCGACCCGCGGGGTGAAGTGCACGCCGAGGAAGGGGTAGCGCGGGTCGGGCACCGGGTAGACGAGCCCGCGGACCAGGTTCCTCGACTCCGGTCTGAGCAGCAGGTACTCGCCCCGGAAGGGCACGATCCGCGGCTCCCGGCTGTCCTGGGCCAGCTTGGCGACGGAGTCCGAGTGGAGCCCCGAGCAGAGGATCAGCCGGTCGACGCGGACCCTCCGCCGGTCTTCGTCCCGGGAGCCCTGCCGCTGCCCGGAGGTCACCTCGATGCCGCCCGGGACGTCGGTGATCGCGGCGACCGGGAAGCCGAGCCGCACCTCGCCGCCCGAGGCCTCGACGTCCTTGGCGAACTCCCCGGCGATCGCCGGGTAGTCGGTGATCGCGGTACGCGGGGAGTACAGGGCCGCGATGCCCCCGGCGTGGGGCTCGATCTCCTTGATCTCCTCCCTGGAGATCCGCCGGAGGTCGGGCACGTGGTTGCCTGCGGCCCGTCGGTAGAGGTTCTCCATCCGGTCCAGCTCGTCCTCGCGCACCGCCATGACGAGCTTGCCGGTCTCCTTGTACGGCAGGGACCGTTCCTGGCAGTACTCGCGGAGCATGGACACGCCCCGGACGCACAGGTCCGCCTTGAGGCTGCCGGGGGCGTAGTAGATCCCGGCGTGCACGACGCCCGAGTTGTGGCCGGTCTGGTGGACGGCGATCCGCTGTTCCTTCTCCAGCACCACGACCCGGGTGCCGGGGCGGCGCAGGGCGATCTCGCGGCCGGTGGCGAGGCCGATGATGCCTGCGCCGACGATGCCGATCGTCTCGTCAGCCATCGGCGTCCTCCTCTCTGCCTTTTCCCCTTCTGCCGCTCGCCACCGTCACGCCCGTCACGCCCGTCACGCGCCGAAGTGGACGGCGACGGTCTTGACGCGGGTGGAGAAGCGCAGGACCTCGTCGCCCTGCTCCTTGTAGGCCGTGCCGGAGTCCCGGAACCCGCCGAAGGGCAGGTGGACGTCCCAGCCGGTCGTCGTGGTGTTCACCGCGACCTGCCCGCACTCGGCCTCGTCGACGAAGCGGTACGCGGCCGTGAGGTCCCGGGTGAAGACGGCGGCGGCGAGCCCGAAGCCGGAGTCGTTGACCGCGTCGACGGCCCGGTCGAAGTCCTCGACCACCCGGACGGCGAGGACCGGGCCGAAGACCTCCTCGCGCCAGATCGCCGTCTCGGGGGTGATGTCGGCGAGGACCGTCGGCTGTACGTAGCAGCCGTGGGCGCGGTCGCCCTCGATGTCCGCGCCGCCGCCGGTGAGGACGGTGGCGCCCTGGTCGATCGCCTTGTTCAGGTCGGCGAGGACTCCGTCCCGCTGCTGTGGGCTGGACAGCGGGCACAGGGTGGTGGCCGGGTCGCTGCCCGGACCCGTCGTCAGCGCCTCGACCTCCGTGACGAGGAGCCTGGCGAACTCCTCGTACACCGGCCGCTCGACGACGACCCGGCTGGTGGCGGTGCAGCGCTGTCCGGCCTGGCCGAAGGAGGCCGCGACGACGGCCCTCGCGGCGGCCGGCAGATCGGCGTCCCGCAGGACGACGGAGGCGTTCTTGCCGCCGAGTTCGCCCTGGAAGCGGACGTTGCGGTCGGCGAGGCGGCGGCGGATCCGGTTGCCCACCGCGTTGGAGCCGGTGAAGGTGATGCCCGCGATCCGCGGGTCGTCGAGCAGTGCCTCCTCGATCTCGGGCGTACGGCCCGTCACCACGTTCAGGACACCGGCCGGCAGGCCCGCGTCGTGCAGGGCTCGGGCGAAGTGCAGACCGGAGAGCGGTGTCCCGGTGGCCGGTTTGAAGACGGCCGCGTTGCCGGTCGCGAGGAGCGGGGCGAGCTTGCGGGCCGGGGTGATCAGCGGGTCGTTCCAGGGGCTGATCACGAGGATCACGCCGATCGGTTCCCGTTGGGTGTGCGTACGGGTGTCGGGGCGGGCGTCGTGCAGCAGTGTGCCGTAGCCCTGGCGGGCCAGGCCCGCGTAGTAGTCAAGGAAGTCGGCTGCCTTCAGGGTCTCGCCGTGTGCCTCGGCGCGGGTCTTGCCGTTCTCGGCGGTGACGTCGGCCGCGATCGCGTCGGCCCGCTCCCGGATCAGCCGCGCCGCGTCGGTGAGGATCCGGGCGCGTTCGAAGGGGCTGGTGCGTTTCCAGGCGGCGAACCCGCGCTCGGCGTGGTCGTAGGCACGGGTGACGTCCTTGGCGGCGAGGGCGGGGACGCGTGCGAACGGGGTGCGGACGTCGGCGGGGTCGTGGACGTCGATCCACTCGCCGGTCGCCGCCCACTCCCCACCGGAGAGGGTTTCCAGGGTTCGCATGAAGATCACTTCCTTCGTCCGCCGCGGAGCGGGTCCGCGGTCTGCACAGGGAGCACCCGTACGGGCCGGATGCGACAACACACCATGTGGGAGCGGGCCACCAGTCCCGCGGCGGCAGTCATTGGTTGCGCCGCGCGCAGGTCGGCGTGCGGTTGATCCGTGCTGGAATCTGCTGGCCGGAGGCCTGTTGCGGGCCGCCGGGAGCCGAGATTCCGCTGAGGAGAGACAGACATGGCCTACGCAGTCATCGCCCGCTACCACTGCGAGCCCGCCGACGAGGCCTCGGTGCGTGCCGCGCTCCTGAAGGCGCGCGAACACACCCGTGCCGAGCCGGCGAACCTGGCGTACGAGGTGCACGCCGAGGCGGACCGTCCGGGGAGCTTCGTCCTGTACGAGCAGTACACCGACCGGGCGGGTTTCGACGCTCACAAGGCCGCCGGGCACTTCGACGAACTGATCGTGGGGACGGTGTGGCCGCTGCTGACGGAGCGGACGGTGACCTTCGCCGAGGTCCTGTAAGGCCCTGCCCCCGCCGGGAAGCGCGGGCGCGCTTCCCGGCCGTTTCCGGACCGCATAGGGGCTGCATAGGGGCCGCATCGGGGTCATCGGCTCAGAACTCGTTGCCCCAGCAGTAGCGGGCGACGGTCTCCACCAGGACCAGTTTGCGGCGCTGATCCTCGGCGCTCAGCAGCGGTCGGGCGGCCGAGTCGGCGAAGCCGCGCGACGGTGCGACGGCCATGTCCTCGATGTCCTTGACCTCGGCGCCGGCGTCGATGCGGGCCAACACCGTGTCGATGTCCTCCAGTTCGGGCACGGCCGGGTCCACGACGCCCAGGCAGGCGTCCCGGTCCTCGGGCAACGCCCTGAGCAGGTCCAGCTCGGCGGCGGTGCCTTTGTCGTACGGCAGGATCCAGCGGTCGGCCGGGACCTCGCCGTAGAGGCTCTCGGCCCCGGCCCGGTCCACCACCGCGGGCGCCGCCCAGCCCGGGCAGACGCCGATGCGCACGCCTGCCGGTCGCACGTCGAGGCGTACGGCCTGTGCCTCCACGGCCAGCGCGTCCACGAAGGAGAGCGGGCCGGGCTCGGCCGGGTCGGCGGCGACCTGGCCGAGGAGGAGCGGGTTGTTGAGCTGGATCAGCCGGACGCCCCGGGAGACCAGCAGCTCGATCTCCGCGTGGATGATCTCCGCGAGGGCCTCGCCGAGTTCGCGGGCCGAGGCCGGGCCTCCGGAGCCGGCCAGCTCCGGGGCGAAGGTGGTCGCGGCCAGGTAGGCCGGTGACGGCAGGGTGACCTTGGGCGCGATCACCGTCAGGTCCGCGATCCGCCCGGCCCAGTCGGCGAGCAGCGGGCCACTGGCCTTGGGCAGGGCCTCCGCCACCCAGCGGGTCAGCCCGTCGGCGGTCCGCTCCTCCGTACGCCGGAAGCCGGAGACCGCGTCGAGGACTGCCCCGCGGAAGTCCTCGCGTGGGAAGTCGCCGTCGGTGACGACCGTGGAGCGCAGCCTGCGCTGGTAGGCCACCGCCTCCTCTACCGCGGTGAGTTCGGCCTTGTGCAGGGCCTCGGGGTCGGCGGCCGCCCTGGCCGCGAGGAGTTCGGCGGGGCGGACCAGGCTGCCGTGGTGGTCGATGCGGTAGTTGAAGGTGTCCGCCATGGCTCAGGCCCCCCTTTCCGTGGTCCGGTTTTCCGAGGTCCCGTTTTCCGAGGGCGCGGCGGTCCCGTTATCCGTAGGCCCGGCGGTCCCGTTTCCCGTGGACCCGGCCTGCGTGCCCGCGACACCCCAGGCCGCGAACTCCAGCTCGTAGCCGAGGGATTGGAGTACGTCGTCGGCGACCTGCTGGTCCTCTTCGGCGGTGCCGCCCGCGATGCCGAGGCCGCCGATGATCTCGCCGTCCTTCTTGATGGTGACGCTGCCCTCGGTGGCCATGATCGGCAGGGCCGCGCCCGGGAGTTGGGAGAGCTGGGCGAAGAAGACCGGCTGGCTCTCCTGCCACTTCTTCAGCATCTTTCCGGGGCGCTGCATGACGGCCGCGGTGTACGCCTTGGCGCGGGCGATGTCCGGGGTCAGCGGGCGGGCGCCGTCCGAGCGGCGGACGCTGATGACGAAGCCGCCCGCGTCCACCACCGCGACGCTCACCGCCTTTCCCAGGGACTGGGCGCGCTTCAGTGCGGCGTCGACCATCTCGTCGGCGGCGTCGAGCGTGAGGCTGCTCATGCTGCTTCCTTCGATACGGGGGTCATACGGCTTCCTTGGAGGTGGTGCTCATGCGGTTTCCTTCGGTGCGGTGAGGGTGCGGCGCAGACGGGCGACGGCCGCGTTGTACTTGTCGGGCGTCTCCCAGTACATGGAGTGCGGGGCGTCCGGGACGATCTCCAGGTGGGAGCCGGGCAGCAGTTCGTGGGCCCGGGTCACGGTCTTCACGCCGAGCACCGCGTCCCGCTCGCCGGCCAGGAAGGCGACCGCGACTCCCGAGGCCCGGATGTCGCCAAGAGACGGTCCGTCGGTGTCGAGGTTGCGCAGGTCGGCCATCTTCGCGACGTTGAAGGTGCCCATCTGCTGGAAGAGGAAGGTGAGGTCGGGGCGCTCCTCCTGGAACCGCTTGGTCAACAGGCGGTCGATGACGGGGAGTTTGACGGCCTCGGCGCGGTCGGCGGCGGCCAGTTCCCTGAGTTCGGGGTGGCTGATGCCGCCGAGGGAGTGCCCGAGGGCGACGGAGGAGACGCGTTCCGGGCGCAGGAGGGCGGCACGCAGGGCGGCGACGGAGCCGATGGACTGGCCGACGAGCATGACGTCGGTGAGGTCCTCGGCGTCCAGTACGGCGACCACGTCGCCGGGGAAGTCCTGGCCGTCGAACTCGGACATGGAGGAGTCGGACTTGCCGAAGCCGCGCAGGTCCACGGTGACGACCGTGAACTCCTCGCGCAGTGCGGTGACTTGCTGCCACCAGGCGGCATGGTGACCGCCGCTGCCGTGTACGAACAGGATCGCCGGGCCGCTGCCGTGGCGTTCGTAGTAGATGGAGGTGCCGTCGGAGTCGGCGAGAGGCATGTGGGTGAACTCCCGGTCTCGCGCTGTCAGTTGGGGCGCTTGCTGTGCCAGACCAGCTCGATCATGGTGTGGTCGGGGTCGTGGATGTAGCAGAACTTGGACTGGTTCTCCGGGCGTTGGATCGGGCGGGTGTGCCGGATCCCCAGGTCCTTGAGGTGGTCGAGGAATTCGTCCCAGTCGTCGACCTCGACGGCGAAGTGATAGGGCGCCATGCGCTCCATCTCCTCGACCGGCGTGAAGTGCAGATCGAAGTTGCCCCGGGTCATCAGCACCACACGGGTGTTGGACTTGGGCATGATCCGCTTCATTCCGAAGACCTTGGTGTACCAGTCGGCGGTCCGGTCGGCGTCGGTGGTGGGGAAGTTGACGTGGTGGATGTAGCGGGGTGCGTTGCTCATGACGGAATCCCTTCGCTGTGTACGGGGTTGGACAGGACGCCGATGCCGCTGATCTCGATGTCCACGGTGTCCCCGGGTTCGAGTTGGCAGGTGGACTCGGCGCCCATCCACAGCACGTCGCCCGGGTGCATAGTGATGTGTCTGGTGATCTCGACGATGTGATCGAAGGGGTCGAAGACCATGTCGCCGGTGGCGAACGAGGCGCGGACCTCCCCGTTCACACGGAGCGTGGTGGTCTGTGCGAGGGCGTCGACGTCGGTCTCGATCCAGGGCCCCATCGGCTTGAACGTGTCGCTGTTCTTGCTGCGCCAGAACGTGCGGTCCTGGTGCTGCCAGGTCCGGGCGCTGACGTCGTTGCCGATCGTCCAGCCGAAGACCGACGTACGTGCTTCCTCGTGTGTGGCGTGCCGCAGGGTGCGGCCGATGACCGCGACGAGTTCCGGCTCGGCCTCGAACCTGCCCTCGACACCGGCGGGTTTGACGATGGGCTGCCCATGGCCGGTGAGCGCGTTGTTGGCTCGGTAGCCCACCTCGGGGCGGGCCGGTATCTCGGCGCGCGCGTGCTCGATGTGCCGCCGGTAGTTCAGGCCGACCGCGTAGAACACGGGCGGGACGACCGCCGGCAGCCAGGTCGCGGCGGCGCGCGGCACAGCGCCGATCACGACGGGGGTGCCCTCGAGCGGAGACTCGGACAGCAGCTCGATGTCCTCCTCCCCCACGCGTCCCCACACCGCCCGGCCGTCGACCGAGACCCGGGTGTACCTCATGGCACCTCAGCCCGCCAGCAGATGGGAGACACGCTTGGTGACCAGGTAGGCGTCCAGTGCCTCCGGCCCGCCCTCCCTGCCGTAGCCGCTCTCCTTGACTCCCCCGGAGGGCGCCTCGCTGACGGAGCCGCCGCAGTGGTTGAGAGACAGGATCCCGGCCTCCAGTTCGCGCACGAGCCGCTCGGCGGTGGCGGCGGACTCCGTGAATCCGTACGCCGCCAGTCCGTACGGCAGTTCGTTCGCGGTGGCGAGCGCCTCGTCGAGGTCGGAGAACGGCACGACGGGTGCGATCGGCCCGAACGGCTCCTCGCGCATCAGGTCCGCGTCCGCCGGTACGTCGGTGAGGACGGTCGGCGCGTAGAAGTACCCGGCGCGGTCGAGCCGTTCGCCGCCCGTGCGCACGGTGGCGCCACGGTTGACGGCGTCCGCGGTAAGGCGCCGCATCGCGCGCAGCCGGCGCTCGTTGGCGAGCGGCCCCATCGTCGTGCCCTCAGCCAGGCCGTCGCCGACGACGACGGCTTCGGCGGCCTTCACGAACTCGGCGGTGAAGTCCTCGACGAGGCTCTCGTGGACGAGGAACCGGCTCGGCGAGGTGCACACCTGGCCCGCGTTGGCGAACTTCGCCCGGGCCGCGCGGCGGGCGGCCACGGCCGGGTCGGCGTCGGAGCACACGATCACCGGGGCGTGCCCGCCCAGCTCCATCAGGGAGGGCTTCATGACCTGCCCGGCCGCGGCGGCCAGCAGCTTGCCCACGGGGACCGAGCCGGTGAAGGCGACAAGGCGGGTGACCGGGGAGGCGATCAAGTGGGCGGACACCTCGGCCGGTTCGCCGAAGACGAGGTTCAGCACCCCGGCCGGCAGACCCGCGTCCTCGAAGCAGCCCACCAGGGCCGCGGCGGTGGCCGGCGTCTCCTCCGAGGCCTTGATGACGATCGAGCAGCCGGCGGAGAGCGCGGAGGAGATCTTCCGCATCGGGCCGCCGGCCGGGAAGTTCCACGGGACGAACGCGGCCACGGGGCCTATCGGTTCGCGCCGTACGGAGAGCATGGTGCCGGGGGCGGACGGGATGATGCGGCCGTACGCGCGGCGGGCGTCGTCGGCGTGCCAGCGCAGGGTGTCCGCGACGCGGCGGGCCTCGCCGGTCGCCTCCGCGAGGGGCTTGCCCTGTTCCAGGGTCATGATCCGGCCGACGGCGACGGCCCGCTCGGTGAGCAGGTCTGCGGCCGCGTGAAGGATCTCGGTACGCCTGTCGACGGGCGTGTCCCGCCAGGTCCCGAAGCCCACGGCCGCCGCGTGAAGGGCGTGGTCGAGATCCGCGGTGGTGGCGAGCGGTACGTCTCCGATCACCTCCTCGGTGGCCGGGTTGACGATCGGGGCGGTCCGTCCGGTGCCGCCCTGGCACCACTCGCCCGCGATGTACATACGGACGGCGGGGTAGCCGTGGTCGGTGGTCATCAGTGGGTGCCCTCTCAGGGTCAGGTCTGGGCCGGGGCTTCCTGGTCACGGTTGGTGCGCAGCGCCCAGATGTGGTGGGGCGGTGTGGTCTCGTGGACACGGGTCTCATAGGTGTCGTCGACCCGGTCCATGTCGGCGGCGTACTCGACCCGGCCGCCGCACGGCGCGTGCAGGAAGCGGAAGACGTTGGACCCGATGGTGTGGCGGCCGAGCTTGCGGGCCTCCCGCCAGCCCTGGTCGATCATGTGATTGCCGCCCTCGACGACGTCGTCGAAGCCCGGGACCTCGTACGCGATGTGGTTGACGCCGGGCCGGTCGGGGCGGTGGCAGAGCAGCATGGTGTGCTGGTCGTCGTCGCCCGGTGCCTGGAGGAAGACGCCCATGGGTTCGACGACGTCGGTGGGCCGGAAGCCGAGGCGCTCCACGTAGAAGGCGACGGCTTCCTCCCGGCCCTGCTTGGCGATGTTCAGGGCGACGTGGCACATGCGCAGCGGGCGTACGCGGGTGATCGGTTCCAGGGCGGTGTTCCAGCGGTTGACGCTGCCCGTTGCGTTGGCGGGCCGGGGTGTGACGGGCACGGCCTTCGGTCGGGCGAGGGCCAGTCCCACTCCGAAGCCGGTCTCGTCCACGGTGTGGTGGACGCCGTCGGCGCTCTCGTGGGCCTTGCGGTCACGGCTTGCCGCGGCGACCAGCCGCTGCAGTTCCCGTGGGGTGTCGACGCCCCACACCACCTCGCGCAGGGTGGGGCCGGCCTCCACCGGTGGCGGCAGTCGCGGGCCGGGGCGGGAGTCCAGGTGGAGGGTCTGGCCGGTGAGCGTCTCGAAGACCGCGTGTTCGTCGGTCCGCTCGACCGGGAACAGCCCGAAGTCGTCGAAGAATCGGACGCATTCGTCGACATCGTCGATACCGTAGGTGACCGATTCGATTCGCTGGATTCCCATGGATGCCTCGTTTCGCTGGTCGCCCGGCGAGCGTAGATTTCGGATCGTGGGGCCCTCAATGACCTGGGCTCTGCTGAATTCGCAATCGTTTCTTGCGGCTTGCGACTACGACCGGATCGCGGCTATGACCGGATCGCCGGAATCGGATTCTGTGAGAACCATTCGGCGAGGAAGGCCAGGAACACGCTGACCTTGCGGGGCGTCGCCTGTCCGGGGCCGTAGATCGCGTACAAGGGGCGGTCGGGCACGGCCAGTTCGGGCAGCAGGACCTGGAGCGCGCCGGACACGAGGTCGTCGTACGCCGGCCGCTGCGGCAGCAGGGCGATGCCACGACCGTGAACGGCCGCTTTCTGCAGGGCGATGTACGAGTTGGACGAGAAGGCGATGTTGCGGATCTTGTGGAGGGTGCTCGCGTGTCCGTGCCCGATGCGCCAGACGGGGTCGTTGACGTGCACGAGGCAGTCGTGGTGGGCGAGGGCGTTCGGTTCGGTGAGCGGGCCCTCACGGTCCAGATAATCCTTGGCTGCGCAGAGCACGAAGGGCAGCGAGGCGATCTTCTTCAGACGGACGCTCGAATCGCGCAGGTCCCGGGTGTGGAAGGCGATGTCGAATCCGCTGTCCAGGAAGTCGTAGGTGCGGTCGGACATACCGCCGAGCTCGAAGCGGATGCTGATTTTCGGATGGGCGGCGGAAAAGGCGGCTATCGCGTCTCCGAGGTCCAGGCTTCCTATCCACTTCGGGCAGATGATGCTGAGCGAACCCTCGGCGCGGTCGTGGAGGTGGGAGAGGCTGGCGTCCTCGGCGTCAATCTCGTCGAGGATGCGCGCGGCGAACTCGGCGTACCGCCGGCCGGGTTCGGTGAGGCTCACCGAGCGGGCCGTGCGGTTGACCAGGCGGACACCCACCTGTCGTTCCAGTTCGGCGACGTGCCGTGACACCAGGGAGCCCGAGGAGCCCAGCTTCTTGGCGGCTCCGCTGAAGCTGCCGGCCTGCGCGACGGTGACGAAGCTGTGCATGAGCAGCAGGCGATCCATGATTCCTCCGGGGGACGCGTGGGACGGACATCGCGTCCCGTCGGGGCTCGCTCACTTGGGGCAGTACTGAGGTGCCTCGCCCACGTTGTCCTTGGTCACCAAGACAAGAGGAATGTTGGCAATCTTGTCAACACCTTGTTCGTCGTCGAGCAGCCCGATCGTGTTCTTGACCGCCGTCCGGCCGATCTCCATGGCCGAGTTGGCCACGGTGGCGGCGAGATCCCCGCTCTGGACGGCCGCCAGGCCCTCCTCCGTGCCGTTCACGCTGACGATCTTCACGTCGTCGGCGCCGGCCGCGTCGAACGCCTTGCGCACGGCGAAGGCCATCTCCTCGTTGGCCACGAAGGCGTAGTCGAGGTCGGGGTGGGCCTGGATCATGTTCTCGGCGACGTCCTGCGCCTTGGCCGGGTTGAACATGCCGGGCTGGTTCGCCACGACCTCGGCGTTCGACGGCAGGGCGTCCTTGAATCCGCCCACGAGCAGCTCGGAGGCGGCGCCGGGGGCACCCGCGACGATCCCGACGTTCACGTCCTTGCCTGCCGCGTCCTTCTCGATCCAGCCCGCGTCCAGCTCGCCGACCTTCTTGAGGTCGACCACGGCGGCGCCCAGGACGTCGGACATGTCGGAGGTGGCGACGGAGGTCAGATAGATCGGGATACCGGCGCTCTTCGCCTTGGCTATGTCGCCTTCCAGGGCGTCGACGTTGACCGTCTGGACGATCAGCGCGTCCACGCTGCGGGAGATCATGTCCTCGATGTTGGACAGCTCGGTCCCCGCGTCCTGCTTGGAGTTGGCCGAGTAGACCTTGGCCCCGTCCGCCTTCGCGGTCTCTTCCACCGACTTGAGGAGACAGGTGTGGAAGTGGGTGTTGGCGCCGTTGACGAACCCTAGGGAGACCGAGCCGTCGGCAGCGCCCCCGGCGTCGTTCTCCGAGCCGCATCCGGAGAGGACGAGCGCGGCGGCGCCGACGAACGAGACCGCGGCGGCGCGGCCGGAGTGGACCTTGGGCTTCATGGGGTTGGCCTTTCCTGCGTCATCGAAGAATCGAAGAGAGGTACGTGGTGGAGTGCGGGAGACAGCGCGCGGACGGCGGAGGGCGCGCGGAGGTCGTGCGGCCTGTTCGGACGACGTCCGATCCGGGATCCGGAGTCGGACGACATCCGGCGTGGGGCCGCGCGACCGAGACGTGTGTTCCTGAGCTGAACGGCTCGGGGTCAGTGGCCCGGCGGGGACTTGCGCTGGAACTCGTTGATGATCGCCGCGACGAGCAACACCCCGCCGGTGACGACGAATTGGTAGTAGCTGTTGACCTGGAGCAGGTTGAGCGCGTTGGCGACGACGCCGAGCAGCATCACGCCGAGGACCGTGCCCACGACGGTGCCGTGGCCGCCCGCGAGTGAGGTGCCGCCGATGACCACCGCGGCGACGGCGGTC
The DNA here is from genome assembly GCF_044456225.1 of Streptomyces sp. NPDC050988. Taxonomy (NCBI): domain Bacteria; kingdom Bacillati; phylum Actinomycetota; class Actinomycetes; order Kitasatosporales; family Streptomycetaceae; genus Streptomyces; species Streptomyces sp. NPDC050988. The sequence continues at coordinate 612,285 of NZ_JBITFQ010000001.1, forward strand.
AACTGCAGTTGCAGGCCACCGGTGTTGGGGGCGGCGGCACCGAGCCGCGAGAGCAGCATCAGTCCGGCCAGGCCCGCGAGGGCGCCGGCGAGGGCGTAGAGGGCGAGTTTGCGTCCGGACACGTTGATGCCGCTCAGCCGGGCCACGTGTTCGTTGCCGCCCATCGCGAAGGCGTCGCGGCCGAAGGTGGTGAACCGCATGGCCAGACCGACCGCCGTGAGCACGAGGAGCGCCACGACCAACAGGTAGGGGATGCCGAGGAGTTCGGAGTTGCCCAGCGCGGACATCCTGTCGCCGATGGTGACGCTCATACCGTTGAGTACCAGCAGCGCCACACCGTCGAGCAGCATCGCGGAGGCGAGGGTGGCGACGAACGGGGCGACCCGGGTGAAGGTCACGACCAGTCCGTTGACCAGGCCCACCACCGTGGCGAGGAGCAGGCTGATCACCACGGTCAGGGGCGTGGACCAGCCGTCGTGCAGCAGTTGGGCCGCCACGGCCACGGTGACGGCCGCGTTGCTGCCCATGGAGAAGTCCATGCCGCCCGCGGTCATCAGCAGGGTCAGCCCGGCCGCGATGACGGCGGTCACGCTGATCTGTCGCAGTACGTTGAGCAGGTTCTGCGAGCTGGTGAAGGAGTCCGCCTGCAGTGCGGTGAACAGTGCCACCAGGACGAGCACGGCGATCAGTCCGGCGTGCGGGATCCTGAGCAGCGCCCGGGGTGTCGGGCGGGAGGCTGTGTGCTCGGGCGGCGGGCTGTCCACGACGTCCGGGGAGGCGGAGGAGGTGGCGGGGGTCTTGAGGCTCACTGGGGTTGACCTCCGAGAGCGGTGGCGACGAGCTCGTCGCGGGTGATGGCGGTGATGTCGTGCTCGGCGACCGTGCGGCCGGCGCTGACGACGACGACACGGTCGGCGAGGCGCATCACCTCCTCGGCGGAGGAGGAGGCGAGCAGCACGGCGACACCACTCGATGCGAGGTCGTCCACGAGGGCGTGGATGTCGGCCATGGCCGCCACGTCCACCCCGTTGGTCGGGTCCTCCAGGAAGCAGGCGACCGGATCGGTCTCCAGCCACTTGCCCAGCAGGACCTTCTGCTGGTTGCCGCCGGACAGCGCGCCCACCGGTGGATTCCCGGCGAGGGCGACCACTCCGTAGCTGCTGCGCAAAGGGGCTGCCCGGCGGGCGAGTTCGGTACGGCGGTGGAGTCGGCGTCCTGCCAGGCGGTCGCCCGCGAGCATCAGGTTCTCGTCCAGGGACAGCCCCTGGACCAGGCCCAGACTCCGGCGGTCGCCCGTGACGCAGCGCAGTCCGGCGGCGAGCGGGGCCGCGACCCGGCCGAAGGGGACGGACCTGCCGTCGATGCGCAGTTCGCCGGTGTCCGGGCGCCGGCGTCCGGACAGCAGGTCGAACAGCCGGGACTGCGCGTCGCCCGCGGGGCCGAGCACGGCGACGATCTCGCCCTTGCGCACCTCGACGGTGAAGTCCCGCACGGCCCGCCCGTGGCTCAGTCCGTGTACGGCGAGTCCGCTCTCGTCCTTCGGCGCGGGACGCTCGGGGCGCCGGGAGACCACGTCCCGGCCGACCATGCTGCGGACGAGTCCGGCGCGGTCCATCTCGACGGCCGGTGCGGTGGCCACCACTCCCCCGTCACGCAGGACGGTGAGTCGGTCCGCCACGGCCATGACCTCGTCGATGTAGTGCGAGATGTAGACGACGGCGACGCCCTCGTCGCGCAGGGTCCGCACCAACTCCCGTATGCGGTCGGCGTCCTTGGCGCTCAGACAGGCGGTCGGCTCGTCGAGGATCAGGATCCGTCCGCCGCGGCGGACCTCCCGGGCCACCTCGACCATGGTCTGTTCGGCGACGGTGAGGGATCCCGCGACGCGCCGGCCGTCGATGTCGATGCCGAGTGCGGACAGCGCCTTCCCCGCCTCGTCCCTGACCGCCTTCCAGTGCACGGTGCCGCGCCGGGTGGGCAGATCGCCGAGCATGACGTTCTCGGCCACGGTCAGGCCCGTGGCGAGTTCGCGGCGCTGCGGCACCGAGGCGATGCCGAGCCGGCGGGCCCTGCGCACGGTGAGTGCGGTGTGCGGCCGGCCGTCGACCTCGATGGTGCCCGCGTCGGCCTGGTGGACCCCGGAGAGGATCTGCACCAGCGTCGACTTGCCCGCGCCGTTCATGCCCATCAGCGCGTGGATCTCGCCGGGGTACAGGTCCAGGTCCACGCCCTTCAGCGCGGCCGCGCCGCCGAAGCTCTTGGTGACGCCCCGTACGCGAAGGAGGGGATTCACGGCCGCGGCCGGTCGGCGCCGGGTACGACCCGCTGGTAGCCGCGGATGTCCGGGAAGGGGGGCTCGCGGTCGGCCTGCAGATCCACCTGGAAGGTGTTGAGGCACATGCCGAGCATCGTGAAGTTGCCGAGCGCGCCGATGGTGTCGACCAGCCCCTTGGCTCCGAAGTGGTCCAGTGCGCGGGCGAAGGTCTCGTCGGAGACGAAGTGCTCGTCGAGGATCTCCCGGCAGAACTGGTAGAAGGCCTGGTCCGATTCGGTGTCGAAGACCGCCTCGCGCCTCTCGGCGACGGCCTTGACCGCGGCCTCCGGGATGCCTGCCTCGATCGCCTGGCGCACATGCGCGTTCCAGGAGTACTGCGCGTCCCAGTTGCGGGCGGCCATCAGCAGGGCGAGTTCGCGCAGGTGCTCGGGCAGGCCGCAGTCGAAGCGGGCGAACGCTCCGAGGGACTCGGCGCGTTCGCACATCTCCGGACTGTGCAGCCAGACGCGGAACGGACCGCGGACGGCACCGCGGCGGCCGGCGATACGGGCGGCCAGCTCCTGCTGCCGCGGAGTCATTTCCTCTTCACTGAGAACGGGGAGCCTCATGTGGCCGATACCTGCCTTTTCTTTCCGGCGCGTTTCCGGCACGGATCGAGAAGCCGTGCGATGGCAGCCGACGGTACAACCGGGTTCGAGAAGCTCACCCCTCCCGGAGCGCAACGTAAAACTGCACGCCGGAGGGCACCCATTCACGGGCACGCGACCTAACGTCGTTCGACGCAGCTCCGAGTAACCCGAGAGACCCCAGAGAACGGTGAGGAACCCCGGATGACCACCATCGTCAAAGTCGCGTCCGTGCCCCCGCTCAGCCGGGGCGGTGCCGTCGTGAGCACACCGCTCATCACGACGACGTCGGCGGGCGGGGAGAACCGGATCACCAGCGGGATGAGCGTGTATCCGGTCGGCTCCGGGGCGCCGATGCACTCGCACAACTGCGACGAGCACGTGACCATCCTCGACGGGGAGGCGGAGGTGGTGGTGGACGGTGAGGTGACGAAGCTGGAGCGGTTCGACACGACGTATGTCCCCTCGCCCCTCCCGCATCTCTTCCGGAACATCGGCGACACACCGCTGCGCATTCTGTGGGTCTACACGTCGGGGACGGTGACCCGCACGTTCACCGAGACCGGGGTGACGGTGGAGCACCTGTCGGCGCAGGATCAGATGGCGTGAGACGGCATGTCCCGGGTTCAAGGGGCGAGGCTCCTCCAGAACGCCGTGTTGTGCTCGGTGCCGAACCGGTCGGTGACCCTGGAGCACGCGGCCGGGGGCCGGTCGGTGGACGGTGAGGTGTCGCAGGCCGACAGCGACATCATCTCCTCGGCCCTGGGGTCGTACTTCGGCCACCTCGGGGTGTGTTCGCCGTTCGGGTCGCCCTTCGCCGTGAACACGCCCCAGTACCGGATCATCTGGTCGGACAGTTCCATCTGGTCGTCGCTGTACGGCAGGGTCTGCCCGAGGTAGTCCCAGATGTAGCCGAGATCGTCGACGTGAGTGGCGCCGAACGGGAAGTTCCGGGCGACCTCGCTCTTCTGCTGGATCAGGTGGATGGACGTGAACTGCGGTGTGTCGCTCTCGGTGAACTCGTAGGCGTACGTGGGCACATACCGCGCGAGCTGTCCCATGACCCGCTGACGGGTGTACGAGGTCGAGTCGTTCTGCACGGTGGTCCACGCCACCCCTGGGGAGTCGAACCCGGTGACGGGATATTCGGCGAGGACCCGGTCCGCGTCGGTGCCGTACGTCGACCTCACCAGTGCCTCGTACTGCGGTGCGGTCAGTGGTTTGCCCAGGTAGTCGTAGTTCTGGAAGGTGGACAGCGCCCGTTCGTTGTTGACCTGTCCCAGCATGACCGGAACGCGGTTGAACTTCCCGGCGGGGACGGCGACCGCGGGATCGGCAGGGAAGGCGGCGCCCCCGAGCGAGGGCCTGACGCCCGCCTTCTGCTGGGCGGTGACGATCTCGGCGGCGGGCTTTCCGCGCAGACAGTCGAGGACGTCCGAGGCCGTCGAGCAGCCGACCTCCTTGACGAACGCGAGACTTGACGTCTCCCCCGCGCCGGTGGACTGCACACTGCAGCCGCCGCTCATGATGACGGCCCGGGAGAAAAGTCCCTTGGCGGTCGGTGAGGCCAGCTGTGCGCAGACCGAGGACCCGCCTGCGGACTGACCGGCGATGGTGACGTTCCGTGCGTCACCGCCGAAGTGGCCGATGTTGGCCCGTACCCAGCGCAGGGCCGCCTGCTGGTCGAGCAGCCCGAAGGTGCCGGGGCCGTCGGCGTTCTCCTTCCGCAGCTGAGGCAGGTTGAGGTATCCGAGAGCGCCCAGGCGGTAGTTGACGGTGACGACGACCGCGTTCGCCTGCTGTGCGAACCTGCGGGGGTTGGTGTCCTGCCCCGCGCCGCCGGTGAAGCCACCGCCGTGGATCCACACGAGTACCGGCAGCCGCCCCCGCGCTCCGTCCGGCGTGTAGACGTTGAGCGACAGGCAGTCCTCGGTGAGCGTCGGGTCCTCGTAGCCGGGGTCCCAGCCACTCGCCTGGGCACAGCGGTCGCTGAACCGCGTGGCGTCGCGCACCCCGGCCCATCGCGCGGCGGGCCTGGGGGCGGTCCACCGCAGCTTCCCGGCCGGGTCGGCCGCGTACGGGATGCCGAGCCACTGGTCGTACCCGGTCTGGCTACGGCCGCGCACCTTGCCGTTCGTGGTCTCCACCAGCGTGGACGTGGGCCGGGCCGAGTCCTCCGCGGACCGTGTCTGCGCCACCCCCGGGGACAGGAGCCCGAGGCCGATCAGGCTCGCGCTCACCAGGGCGGTCACAGCTGAGCCGAGTGGTCTCATGCGTCGCATCGATCCCTGCTTCCTGTTGGCGTGCCGGGCATGAACAACCAGGAGGGGTGGGCTTGTTGAGGGCGGTCTCGGTGGGCGGCGAGGGGCCGGCTCCGTGGCGGTGAACGTAACCGTGTCACCAATGCGTCGGCAAGATGCGGAACACGATTGTTGACGATTCTTGGGGCGGGTGAGGTGGCCCGGTTCCGTCCGGATGAGTATCGATACGCTCCCGGGCCGCGGTCACCCTCGAACCCGGCCCGGGCACATGTTCCGTGGTGGGTCAGCCGCTGGTGATCAGCTCCTGCCGCGTGCTGCTCTGCGGCGTCCGTCGCGGGCCGCGCAGTGCCGCGATGCCGATGAAGACCATCGACGACAGGCCCGCGATCGCGAAGGCGGTGAAGCCCCAGTCCCCGTTGCCTGCGGCGAGCAGCTGGCCGCCGAGCCACGGGCCGAACACGGCGCCGAAGCGGCCCATGCCGGAGGTCCAGCCGACGGCGGTGGCGCGGTTGTCGGGGGTGGAGCGGATCGAGACCGTCGCGTAGACCATGGTCTGGGCGCTGTTGAGGAACACGCCGGTGAGGAAGACGACCGTGAAGGTCACCGCGAGCGGCATGTGGACGCTGAGCAGGAAGACCCCGGCGGCGGTCAGCGCGAACCAGATCGACGAGATGCGCGGCGCCCCGAACCGGTCGGCGGCCCGGCCCGCGACCAGCATGCCCACGATGCCGCCGAGGTTGAAGAGGACGACGAAGGTGAGCGCGGAGCCCAGCTCGTAGCCCTCGCTGCGCATCAGGGTGGGCAGCCAGGTGGCGACGCCGTAGACGAGCAGCAGTCCGCCGAAGGAGGCCAGCCAGTACAGCAGGGTCTGGGTCCACTCGCCGCCGCGGAACAGGTGGACGAGGGCGTTCCAGCGGTCGGCGGGGGCCTTCTTCCGGGCCGCGGCGGGCAGTTGGACCTCGAAGCGGCCGGCCAGCTCGCGGGCCTCCTCGGTACGGCCCTTGGCGACCAGGAAGCTGAGTGACTCGGGCATGAACCTGGCGAGCACCGGGACGAAGAGCAGCGGGGTCACACAGACCCAGAAGGCGGCGCGCCAGCCGAGGGGCTCCACGATCCACAGGGCCACGTAGGCGGAGAGGATGCCGCCGGCGTGGTGGGCGGTCATCAGCATGCCGATGGTGAGGGCGGTGCGGCCGCGCGGGGCGTAGTCGGAGACCATGCTGATCGCGGTGGGCAGCAGTCCGCCGAGGCCGACTCCGGCGAGCGTGCGGCCGAGGCCGAAGACCGCGACGCTGCCCGACATCGCGCACAGGCCGGAGGCCAGCGAGAAGAGCGTGACGCAGGCGACCATCAGCTTCTTGCGGCCGATGCGGTCGGCGACCGTCCCCGCGGCCAGTGCGCCGACCAGCATGCCGAAGGTGGCGTAACTGCCCAGGTCACCGGCCTGGTCCGGGGTGATGCCGAGGGACTTCTCCGCCAGCATGTGCGGCAGCACCGAGCCGTAGATGAACATGTCGAGGCCGTCGAAGAGCACGGCCAGCCAGCACAGACCGACGACCAGTGCCGCCAGCCTGCCGCCACGGGCGGACAGGGCGAAGGAGGAGGACATCGTTGTTTCCTCTCGTCCAGGAGTCGCGTGCCTGGAGGGGATCGGGGAGGCGGGGTGCGGCGGCCCGAGCGGTTCGTGCGGCGGCCGGCCCCTGATGCGCATGACGCTAGAAATCCGCCCCGATAATTGTCAACGTTTTTGTCAACAATCACAGGAACCGGGCAGGGCCCCGGGCGGCACACCGCAGAGGTGTGCCGCCCGCGAGGCGAAACGGGGGTACCGGTGTCAGCCGACCGGCGGCGTGCCGTGGGTGTGGAAGGACTCGATGGTCTTCAGACCCCAGGCCTGGCCCTTCTTCCGCTCGTCCTCGGTCCAGGTGATCAGCGGCCAGTCGGGCGCCAGGACGAGACGGGTGAGCGGGTTGCACAGCTCGACGCGGTTGCCGCCGGGCTCGTAGACGTACAGGAAGAACGTCTGCTGGATGGCGTGCTTGTGCGGGCCGGTCTCGATGAACACACCGGTGTCCAGGGCGAGATCGGCCGCCCGCAGGATGTCCTCACGGGTGTCCGTGGCGAACGCGATGTGGTGCAGGCGTCCGTTGGAGCCGGTCCAGTCCTCGGTGTAGACGAGGTCGTACGACTTGCTGCTGAAGGTCAGCCACTGGGCGGCGATCCTCCCGCTGTCGAGCCGGATCTGCTCGGTGGGGCGGGCGCCGAGCACCTCGTGTACGAAGTCTCCGTTGGACGCGACGTCGGCGGCGAGGAAGTTGACGTGGTCCAGGCGGCGTACGCCCACGCCGTGGCCGGGCTTGGCCTGTGGCTGGTTCTTGAGGCCTGGCTTCAGCTCGTCCGGCGCCTGATACCACTCGCTCTCCCAGTAGAGGGCGAGTTCATGGCCGTCGGGGTCGGTGGTGACGTACAGCGGGCCGATGCCCGGCTCGTCCTCGACCCAGCGGCCGGTGCGGCCCGCGTTCTCGGTCTCCTTGACCCGGCGCTGGAGGGCCTCCTCGCTGGAGGCGCGCAGGGCGGTGCGGCGGATCCCGGACGTGGCGTGGGCGGTCAGGGTCACGCTGTGGTGCTCGTAGTCGTCCCAGGTCCGCAGGTATACGGAGTCTCCGGAGCGGCCGTTCTCGGTCAGGCCGAGGTAGTCGGTGAAGAACCGGACACTGGCGTCCAGGTCGGGGGTGAGCAGTTCGACGTGCCCGAGGTGGGCGATGTCGCCGAGCGGCGGGGCCATGGGGCCTCCTCAGGGGTGTGGTGCGGCTCCGGCCGGCCGGGGGAAGACCGTGCCGTCGAAGATCTTGCGTGCGGTGCGGACGACGGCGGTGCGCCGGGCCACCGGGACGGGGCTCGGGGCAGCACCCGAAGCGACACTCGTTGCGGCGCCCGGTTCGGCGCCCGGAGCGTCGTACGCGAGGGTCGTTTCTATGTCGAGGAATCCGGTGGGGTGCTCGATGCGTACGCGGTCCCCGTGAGCCGGCAGACGTGCGACCGCCCGGCCGACACCGCCCTCGATGCGCAGCCCGGCGGCGACGCTCGCGGCGCCCAGGACCCCGATCGAAGTGTGGCAGCGCACCGGGATGAAGGTGCGGGTCATGACCGCGCCACCGTCCAACGGCGGTGCCAGCAGGCTGAGTTTGGGCACGGTGGTGCCTTCGACATCGCCGAGCCCCATCAGCTTTCCGGCCTCCAGCCGGATCTCCCGGAGCCGTTCGGTGAGGGTCTGGTCCGCCTCCAGGTCGGTGGGGGTCTCGTACCCGGTCACGCCGAGCGAGGACGCGGCGATCAGCACGGTCGGCATGCCGTTGTCCACGCAGGTGACCGGCACGTCGGCGACGAGGTCACGTGCCCGGCCGGTCGGCAGCAACGGGCTGCCGCCCTGCGGGAACTCGATGACCACCGGCGCCGCGGACCCCGGCACCCCGGAGATCTCGGCGGAGCCGGTGTAGTCGACGCGCCCCTCCGGGGTGGGGAAGGACGCGACAGCGATGTCCCCGCTGTTGAGCATGCGGATCCGCACCGACGTACGGTCCTCTCCGGCGGCGACCAGTCCGCGTTCGACGGCGAACGGGCCGACCCCGGCGAGGAGGTTCCCGCAGTTCTGACGGTCGCTCACTTCTGGTGTGTCGACCCCGACTTGGAGGAACAGGTAGTCGACACCGGCCTCGGGGTCGGTCGACGCGGAGACCACCGCCACTTTGCTTGTCAGGGGGTGCGCGCCGCCCAGGCCGTCGATCTGGCGCGGGTCGGGGCTGCCCATGACGCGCAGCAACAGGTCGTCGCGCGGGGCGGGTTCGGCGGGCAGGTCCCCGGCGAGGAAGTAGGCACCCTTGGAGGTGCCGCCGCGCATGAGCATGCAGCGCACCTCCTCCGGCCCGGTCACGAGCCCGCTCCGACACCGTCACCCGGGTCCTGCCGCTCCCGCTGGTACTCCTCGTACGACTGGCAGCGCACTCCGAGGCGTACGAGGGTCTCGCGCAACCCGTAGCGGTCCAGGCCGAGTTGGCCCTCGGCGAAGGCGGCGCGTGTCGCCTCCTCCTTCGCTGTGCGCGCGGCGGACGCGTGAACGGCCTCGGCGGACCGCTCGCGCGGGACGACCATCACACCGTCGTCGTCGGCGAGGATCACATCGCCCGGCCGGACACTCTGCCCGCCGAGGACCACGGGTACGTTGACCGATCCTCCGGTGGCCTTCACGGTGCCCTGAGCGGAGACGGCCGCCGCCCAGACGGGGAAGCCCATCGCGCGCAGTTCCTCGGTGTCGCGCACTCCGGCGCCGGTCACCAGACCGCGTACGCCCCGGCGTTGCAGGGCGGTGGCGAAGAGTTCGCCGAACATGCCGTCCGTGGAGGGCGAGGTGGTGGTGACGACGAGGATGTCGCCCTCGCCGCACTGCTCGACCGCCGCGTGGATCATGAGGTTGTCGCCGGGCCAGCTCAGCACGGTGACGGCGGTGCCCGCGACCCGTACGCCCTGTTGGATAGGTCGTAGGCCGCTGCCGAGAAGGCCGGTGCGGCCGAGCGCCTCGTGGACGGTCGCCACGCCGTAACCGGCCAGCGCCTCGACGTCCTTCTCGGGCGCCTTCGGGGGGTTGGTGACGATCAGGCCGCTCATGCCAGGTCTCCTGTCACCTGCGGGTACGGGCGCATGTACGCCTCGGCGTAAGTGGTGTGCGGCAGACCGAGGTTGGGGCCCGCGTTGCGCTTGAGCTGCACACCTCGGCGGACGGCGAGATCGGTGTAGTAGTCCCAGAGATGCCGCTGGGCGGCCAGGCACTCCATGGCCTTGCGCTTGGTCTCCCACACCTCGGAGATGTCGAGGAGCACCTCCGGCCTGAAGCCGCACATCTCCGGCTGGTGCGGCTCGAAGAAGAACACCGGCGGAGCACCGATGATCTCCCCCTCGGCCGGGTAGCCGATGGCCTGGGCGAGCACGCGAGCGTCCAAGGCCATCCGGGCCGCCGCCGGGTGGTCACCGTTGTACGGATCGTCCAGCGGGTGGGTGAGGACGACGTCCGGCTGCGCCGCGCGGTAGACGGCCACCAGCCGGTCCGTCAGCTCGGGGGTAATGGTCAGGGGGTAGTCGCCGGCGTCGAAGAAGACGACCTCGGCGCCGAGAGTGGCGGCGGCCGCCTCGGCCTCCGCGCGGCGCATCTCCTTGATCTCCTCCAGCGACCTGCCCTCACGCCATGCCTTCGCGGACTCGCCGCGCTCGCCGTAGGTCAGGCACGCGATGGTGACCTTCCCACCGCGCGAGGCGGCGAGGGCGATGGCCCCACCCGCCCGCCACACGAAGTCCCCGGCGTGCGCGGTGATGACGAGCGTGGATCGTGGGGTGGCGGGCGTCGACGGTGGTGAGGTACCGGCCGCATTGCCATGCGTCATTGTTGCAATCTCCTTGGTGGACAAGCCGGTTGGCCCACCCCCGCGGTGTCACTCGCGCAACGCGTCGATCACACCCGAAAGGTGGGCGCGGACGGCCGCTTCGGCCGCCTGCGGGTCCCGGGCCCTGATCGCCTCGATCATGGCCAGATGCTCACCCAGGGACTTCTGGGGCCGCCCCGGCCGCAGCGCGAGCTGGAAACGGTGGCGCACCAGCTGCCCGTTGAGCCGCTCCAGCAGTTCCACGGCCGTCTGCTGGCCGGAGAACTGCCTGATGAGGGCGTGCAGTTCGTGGTTGAGGTCGGAGTAGGTCACCGGCTCGCCGTCGGCGACGGCCTTGGACATCGCCGCGCCCACGTCGACCAGCCGGGTCAGCTGCTCGTCGGTGACCGCGATGGCCGCCTTGGCCGCGCACAGCCCTTCGAGGGCCATGCGGCACTCGGTGATGGCGACCGCTTCCTCCACGGTCACCACCCGCACCCGCGAACCGCGGTTGCGGATCCGCTCGACCAGACCCTCCGACTCCAACTCGATCAGCGCCGCCCGCACACTGGCCCGTGTCACACCGAACTGCTCGGCGAGTTCGTTCTCCACCAGCCGCTGGGCCGGTGCCATCTCGCCACGCAGGATCGCCTGCCGCAGCTGCGCGAGCGCGTGCCGCCTGGCCTGCTCCCCAGTGCTCGGACGGGCTTGTTTCGGCATGTGTGCTCTCCCTGGGTGAGTGCCTGTCGAACCTAAATCTAGACGAACAAGATTGTCAACAATTTTGTTCTCTATGTGGTACGGCCACATACCAACGAGGGCCCTGATATCCGCAGTTGCGGATATCAGGGCCCTCAGGAGTTCGTACGAGCGGTTCCCGCGATCAGGCGGCGACGGGGAACCCCGACGTGCGGAACACACGGCGCTCGGCGTCCACGGCGAACACCTCGCAGCCTTCGCGCGCGGCGGCCCAGTCGATCCCGTCCGCGCCCATCGCGAACGCCGCGGTCGCCGTCGCGTCCGCCTCGGTCAGGGAAGAGGCCACGACGGTCAGACTGAGCAGTCCGGTCGCCGGACGGCCGGTGCGGCCGTCGAGGATGTGGTCACCCCGCTCGTACCGCCCGGAGGTCGCCACCGCGCCGTCGGTGATCTCCAGGACCGCGCACAGCCGGTCGGCCTGTTCCGGGTGGCGCACACCCACCCGCCACGGCCGGCCGGCCGAGACCACATCGCCGCCGGCGTTCAGACAGAACGTCGTCACGCCCTCGGCGAGCAGCAGCTCGGCGGCCCGTTGCACCGCCCAGCCCTTGACCATGGCGCAGGGGTCGAGGCCGCGGCCGGGCAGCCGCACCTGGAACGCGCCCCCGCTCGCGACCCGGTACTCCTCGCACAGGTCGAGCACCTCGACGAGGTCCGGGCTCAGCTCGTGGGATTCGAGCTCTCCCCGGCCCAGCCGGGACACCTCGCTGTCGGCGATGAACGGGCTGAACCGCGCGTCGACCTCGCGCAGCCACGCGAACACCCGGTCCGCGGCCATTGAAGCGGCCACGGAAGCACCCCCGTCGGGGTCGGCGGTGTCGATCCGCAAGGAGATCGGCAGCCCCATGATGTGCTCGACGCGGCGCACTTCCTCGGCCGTAGACATCGCGATCAGCCCTTCGCGTCGATGGCGGCCTGGAGGGACTCGACGTACCCCTCGCTCGTGATCGTGGCGCCCGAGACGGCGTCGATGTCGGAACTCTGGGCCTCCAGCGTCTCCGCGATCAGCTTCGGCACGGCGGCCTTCGTCTGCGGGTGGTTCGGCTGCTGCAGCATCCGCACCGCGTCGATCTTGTCGCCCTCGAAGGTCACCTCCACCTGCACGGTGCCCTTCTCCGTGCCGACGGCCGAACCCGCGACGACCTGGGAGGCGGCGGCCGAGGCGGACGGCGAGGAGGAGGACGAAGAAGTGGACGACGAGGAAGACGCCGGCTTCGCGTCGATGGCGGCCTGGAGGGACTCGACGTACCCCTCACTGGTGATCGTGGCGCCGGACACCGCGTCGATGTCCGCACTCTGCGCCGTGAGCGTCTCCGCGATCAGCTTCGGGACCGCGGCCTTGGTCTGCGGGTGGTTCGGCTGCTGCAGCATCCGTACGGAGCTGATCTTGTCGCCGTCGAAGGTCACCTCGACCTGGACAGGGCCCTTCTCGGTCTCGATGGTCGAACCGGCGACGACCTGGTTCGAGGTACCGTCCGAGGAGGAGGTGGAAGGTGTCGAGGCGGGTTCGGCGACCTCCGTGGTGGACGACGTGTCGGTCGAGGGCGCGTAGCGCCAGACCGGGATGAGACCCGCGACGGTCAGGACCAGGACAGGAATGGCTCGTTTCACGGTGTCTCTCTCATCCCGCCAGGCTGAAGCGCTCGAAGTGGATCTGCTGCTTGGGCACGTTCAGCTCGCGCAGGCTGCCCAGCACCGCGTTCATCATCGGAGGCGGTCCGCACAGGAAGACGTCCCGGTCGCCGATGTCCGGCACGAGCCGTACGAGCTCGTGCGGCGCCAGCTTGTCGGGGCTGACCGGCCCGGACACCAGGTGCAGCTCGGCGCCCTTGGCCTGGGCGAGTTCCCGCAGCTCGTCGTAGAGGACCGCGTCCCGGTCCGTGGACACCCGGTAGATGACCACCGCGTGCCCCTGCACCTCCTCCAGCAGGGCCCGGATGGGGGTGACGCCCACACCGCCGGCGATGAGCACGGACTCCGGCCGGGTGCGGTGCATCGCGGTGAAGGCGCCGTACGGGCCCTCGGCGAAGACCCGCGTGCCGACCTTCAGGTGCCGCAGGGCCGCGGTGCCGTCGCCCGCCGTCTTGGCGGTGAGCCGCAGTGTCCGGCCGTCGGGCGCCGCCGACAGCGAGAACGGGTTGGCCTGCCACCACCGGTCCTTGGTCAGGAACCGCCAGAGGAAGAACTGTCCCGCGCGCGCAGGCAGCCGGTCCAGGTCGCGCCCCGTCATGTAGATCGACACGACACTGTCGGACTCGGGGACCACGGCCGAGACCCGCAGCTGGTGGCGCATGTTCCGCCACAGCGGCAGCACGAGCCGGCCCAGGACGACCGCGCCGAGCGCCACGCCCCACACGCCGTACCAGTACGCCGTGGCGAAGGACGACGCGGTGAAGGTCGTACCCACCGCGACCTGGTGCGTGAAGGCCAGCACGACCGCGAGGTACGTGTAGAGGTGGATGAAGTGCCAGGTCTCGTAGGCCAGCCTTCGGCGGGCGTACCGGGCCGAGACGCCGCCGATCACGAGGATCAGCACCAGCGCGACGACGGCGCGCAGCACGCCCTCGACGGTCTCGGCGAGGTCCACCAGCTGGCTCACCGGGTCCATGCCGGAGGAGTCGGCGTAGCCGAAGGTGATGAACACGGCGTGGCCCAGCAGCGTCCACAGCAGGCCGAAACCGACCCAGCGATGCCAGGAGGTCAGCCGGTCCATGCCGATGCGGCGGTCGAGCCACGGCAGCCGGGCGACCAGCAACAGCTGGAAGGCCATCAGGAGCGCGCCGTACAGGCCGAGGAGCCGGCCGATGACGATGAGGGCGTTCGAGGCGAACCCGGCCTGGACGAAGAACACGGTCACCACGGCTACGTTCACGGCCAGCACTCCGTACAGGCCGGCGCGGGCCACCACCTTGGGACGCACCGCCGCGGGAGGTGGGGGAACGGTCGTCTGGACAGTAGTCACGGGGTCGGCAACTCCTTGATCGGGTCCTGGGACTCCGAGCCTGCCTGCCTGGTGCTGTCGTTTTCCTGTCGGTCAACTTTCAAGTTTTTATCGATATGAAGTAGACAGGCCCGCGGCTATGGCGTCAGGAGGCGCGTGAAGCACTATGGGCACGTGGAAAAAGTACGACTTCTCGTCGTGGACGACGACCCGCCCATCGCCGACCTGGTCGCGACGGTCGCCCGCTACGAGGGCTGGGAGGCGGTGACCGCGAACTCCGGCGAGGAGGCGCTGCACCGGGCCGCGGACTTCCATCCGGACATCGTGGTGCTCGACCTCATGCTGCCCGGGCTCGACGGCTTCGCCGTGCTCGACCGGCTGCGGCTGTCCGGGACGATGGTGCCCGTGGTGTTCCTGACCGCTCGGGACGGCGTGGCGGACCGGGTCGCGGGCCTGACCAGGGGCGGCGACGACTACCTGGTGAAGCCGTTCGCGGTGGAGGAGCTCATGGCCCGGCTGCGGACCGTGCTGCGCCGCAGCGCGGGACCGGCCTTCCAGCGGTCGGTGCTGAGCGTCGCGGACCTGACCATGGACGAGGACACCCGCGAGGTGCGCCGCGGCGACCGGCTGCTGACGCTCACGCCGACCGAGTACGAGGTGCTCCGCTATCTGATGCGGAAGTCGCCGACCGTGCTCACCAAGGCGCAGATCCTCGACCACGTCTGGGAGTACGGCTTCGGCGGCCGGTCCAACGTGGTGGAGCTGGTCATCAGCCGGCTGCGCCGCAAGCTCGACGGCAACGGCAACGGCAACGACGAGGACGAGGCGCCGCTCATCCACACCGTGCGGGGCGTCGGATACGTGGTGCGGCAGGTCGCCGGGTGATCCGCCGCTTCAAGGAGACCTACGGCAGGCTGCGGCTTGGCACCCGGCTGGCCCTCGGCATGGGCGTGCTCTCGCTGGTCGTGTTCGCCGTCGTCGGGGCGTCGCTGTCGATGTACATGCGGGACTATCTGGAGCGCCAGCTCAACGACCAGATGAAGCTCGTCCAGCTCACCCAGTCCAAGGACGTCGAGGCGTACGGCACCGTGCAGGGCAAGCCGTACTACGGCTGGTACACCGCCTCGTACGAGGTCTCCGCCAACTCGGCCGTACTCCGCGAGCCCGCCGACGTGCCGGCGGACGCCGACGAGCTGGCCGTCGTCGCCCAGGCGGTACGGGACTCGGGCGACGACCCCGTCTTCCGCACCGCGCACATCAAGGGAGAGGGCACGTACCGGCTGCGCGCCTGCGAGCCCGAACCCGGAGTGGTCCTGGTCACCGCGGCGCCCATGGACGACATCGAGGACACCATGGACCAGCTGGCCACGGTCCAGGTCGTCGCGTTCGTGCTGGCGCTGGTGGGGCTCGTGGTCTTCGGCCGTGCGGTGCTGCGGCGGGGTCTGAAGCCGCTCAGCGACATGGCGCACACGGCCCGCGGCATCACCTCGCACGACTTCACCGACTCGGCGCGGCTTCCGGTGCGCGCCGACCGCGGGAACGGCGGCCCGGAGGTCGAGGAGCTGCGGACCGCCTTCAACACCATGCTGGAGCACATCGACGACTCGCTGGCCGTCCGCACGGAGGCGGAACAGCGGCTGCGCCGCTTCGTCGCGGACGCCTCGCACGAACTGCGTACGCCTCTGATGTCGGTACGCGGCTACGCGGACCTCTTCCAGTACGCGGCGGCCAACGAGCCCGAGGAGCGGGAGAAGCACCTGGCCCGGCTGCGTGCCGAGGCGGCCAGGATGGGCGTGCTCCTGGACGACCTGCTGCTGCTCGCCCGCCTGGACGCCGCCGAGGTGGAGGCACCGGTGCGGCTGGAGGACGGGAATCTGGCGGAGCTGGTGCGCCAGGCCGCGGAGGCCTTCCGCGCGGCCCGCCCGGACCATCCGCTGGCCGTGACGACCGGTCACGGTCCGGTGCGGCTGCGCCTCGACGCCCTGCGCATCCGGCAGGTCCTGGACAACCTCCTCACCAACGCCGCCGTGCACACCCCGGCCGGTACGAAGGTGTCCGTCGAGGTGTCGGTCGTGGCCGACGCGGCGGTCGTCCGCGTCACCGACTCCGGTCCCGGCATCCCGGCCGCCGACCAGGAGCGCGTCTTCGACCGCTTCTTCCGCATCGACAAGGCCCGCAGCCGCGACCGCGGAGGCAGCGGCCTGGGCCTCGCGGTCGCCCGCTCCCTGGTCCAGGCCCACGGCGGCACGATCACCCTGACGAGCGGCCCGGGCGCGACAACATTCACGATGAGGCTCCCGCTGACTTCGTAAGGGGCGGCCCCGTCAGGGGCGCGGGGAACTGCGCGACCAGCCACGAACGACCCGCACCCGGCAACCGACAGACAGAACCCCCGCCCACTACTCGGCGTAGAACGTGGCGTCGGCCTTGGCCGTCGCCGTATCGGCCGGCTGCGTCACCAGCAGATAGTTGTAGTGCCGGACATAGCCGCCAGCCACGTTGTACGACTCGAACGAAACCCCCGCGGCCGCGTCGGCCAGCCCCGCCCGCCGATAGAAGCTCGCGTCACCCTTGAAGGCCGTACTCCCGTCGCTCTTGTCCACCCACACCTCACCGTTGCTCCGGTGACGGAGGTAGTACCCCGGGAAGTTCGCCGACTCCAGGGAGACGGTTCCCGTGCCGGCGAGCCCGGTCACGACACGGAACTGGGAGTCCGCGAGGTTGGTGACGTTCGGCTCGATCTTCGCCCGGTACTCCCAGTGCCGGATGAACCGGTCGGGGAAGTTGTACGAGGAGAAGCGGACCGGGGTGACACCGTCGGCCACCGGGATGCCGAGGTTGGGCGTGCCGTCGGCGTTCCAGTACAGCTTCTGGTAGCGCGTACGGCGGTTGGGGTCGTTGAGCGGGTCGCCGCTGATGTCCTTGTAGTTGCGGTCGTGGTAGACGAGGATGTCGGACTTTCCGTCCTCGGACGTGGTGAAGGTGTTGTGGCCCGGGCCGTACTGGCCGGTCGCGTCGTTGCTCTTGAAGACCGGGGTCTGGGTCTTCGTCCAGGAGGCCGGGTTCATCAGGTCGGCGGTGGCGTTGGCGGTCAGCAGGCCGAGGCAGTAGTTGGCGTCGGTGGCGCTGGCCGAGAAGGTCATGAAGACCTTGCCGTTCCGCTGGATGACGGCCGGTCCTTCGTTGACGCGGTGGCCGACGGTCTCCCAGGAGAGCGTCGGAGTGGAGATTCGCGCCGGAGTGCCGCTGATGGTCCAGGGGTTGGACATCGGGGCGAGGTAGACGCTGGTTCCTGTGCCGACCGCCGGGTCGTTCTGCGCCCAGCTCAGATAGCGGGTGCCGCCGACGGTGAAGGTCGTCGCGTCGAGCGAGAAGGTGTCCAGCGGCAGGGCGATACGGCCCTTCTCGGTCCAGGTCCCGGTCAGCGGGTTGGCGGCGCTGGTCTCCAGGACGTACGGCCTGATCTTCCAGATGTCGTTGGAGGAACCGGCGGCGAAGTAGACGTACCACTTGCCGCCGATGAAGTGGATCTCCGGCGCCCAGATGTGCGCGCCCATCTCACCGCTGGCGTGCTTCGTCCAGATCGTCGTCTCGGCGGCGGTGGACAGGCCCTGGAGGGTGGTGGCCCGCCGCATGACGATCCTGTCGTACGCGGGCACGGTGGCGGTGAAGTAGTAGTAGCCGTCGGTGTGTTTGAAGATGTGCGGGTCGGCGCGCTGTTCGGCGATCGGGTTGGTGAAGGTGACGGCGGGCGAGGCGGGGGCGGCGGCCTCGGCGATGCCGGAGGTCAGGGCGGCCAGGGTGACGAGCAGCGCCGTGACCACCCTTGCGATCGTGCGTCTCACTGAGTTCCTCTCGATCACGTCGAACGCGTCGGTCGAGCCGGACGCGGCTCGGTCACATCGGACGCGCCTCGGTCACGTCGTCGGCTTGAACTGCCACTGCTGGCAGGTGTTGTTGAGCCAGGTCCACTGGCGTACGTCGACGCCGTCGCCCGTACCGCAGTTGGCGACATCGGCGACCTTGCCGGTGCTCTCGTTGACGATCCGCACGTAGTCGCCGGTGGCCGTGTACACGAGGCGGTACTTCTGGCAGTTGTTGTTCAGCCAGGACCACTGGGCGATGTCGGTTCCGTCGGCGGCGGCGCAGCCGGCGGTGTCCATGACCTTGCCGGTGGCCACGTTCACCAGCCGGCTGGTGTCGTTGCCCTGGTCCTCGATACGCCACTTCTGGTTGGCACCGCCGGTGCACGTCCACTGGAAGATGTTGGCGCCGTCCGCGGTGCTGCCGCCGGCGACGTCCAGGCACTTGCCGCTGTTGCGGTTCACGAGCGTGTACGCCGTCGGGGTCGCCGCGGTCTCGCCTGCCGGGCCGGGGAGTGTGGTGCCGAGGGCGACCGGGGTGCCGAAGTTCGGCGTGCCGTCCGCGTTCCAGGTGAACTTCTGGGCGCGGGTCGTCCGGCCGTTGCCGCAGCCGCCGTTCGCGGTGTTGTTGCCGTGGTAGACGATCCAGTTCTCGGTGCCGTCCGGCGAGGTGAAGAAGCCGTTGTGGCCGGGGCCGTAGACACCCGCCGCGTCGTTGCGCTGGAAGACGGGGGTCTGCTTCTTGGTCCAGGAGGACGCCGACAGCGGGTTGGTGCCGGTCAGTTCGAGCTGGCCGAGTTTGTAGTCCGCGGTCTGGCAGTAGCTGGCGGAGTAGACGAGGAACGTCCTGCCGTTGCGGTAGAGCGGCTCGGGCCCCTCGTTCACCGGGAGGCCCTGGGTCTCCCAGCTCAGTGTGGGGCTTGAGATGACGCTGAAGGTCGAACTGCTCAGCGTGTACGGGTTACTCATCGGCGCGATGACCAGGCTCTGCGTACTGCCGTTGATGAAGCCGCTGCCGACCAGGTACAGGTTGTTGCCCTGCTTCAGCACACTGGCGTCGATGAGCCAGCCGCCGGGGGTCAGGTTGGAGCCCGTGAGCTGGTTCTTGAAGGTGTACGGGCCCATCGGATCGGTGCCCGCGCTCTCCAGGACGTACGTGCGCTGGGAGTCGCAGCAGGCGACTCCGCCCTGTCCCGCGGAGTAGTACAGGTACCAGTGCCCGTCGAAGAAGTGCAGTTCGGGAGCCCAGAAGTTGGTGTTCCGGGTGGACGTGGTGTCGCTCCACACCTGGACACTGGGCGCCACGGACAGACCGGCCAGGGTCGGCGACTTCCGCATGGTCAGCACACCGGTGAAGGACGTGGTGACCAGGTAGTAGTTGCCGTTGTAGTACTCAAGCCAGGGGTCGGCGCCCTTCTGCGCCTTGACCGGGTTCGTGTACGGCCGCCCCTCCGCGGCCGTGACGGGCTGCGTGGCGACGGAGGCGAGCATCACGAGCAGCGCTGCCACGAGGGTGCACCAGTGACGGGCACGGAACACGGCGGATCCCCTTCCGATGAGCACGATGAACAGCGACACTCGCAATGTTCGAAATCCCGTACGGCGTGCGTAACTTCGACCAGAAGATAGGTACACAGGGGGTACGCGTCAACGCTTCTGACACGTTTGGTTCCGGTCGGCTTTCCGTGACGTAAAACCACGAACGCCACGCGGGCCTACGGGTGTTGCGCGCAATCTCCAACTGTTCGACCCGTCGGACATTGTTCGGAACCTCTTGACGCCCCCGTTCGCACCGCTTCACACTCTCGCAACGCGACGTCACACACGCGAAACGGCACGAGCCCCGCTGCTGAGACCTCGCGGTCCTTTCCTTCCGGCATGTCTCAGCAGAGGAAGTTGAAACGATGCGACTCTCGAGACCCCTTGGCCGTACAAGACGTTGGGCAGGAGGGCTCGCCGGACTGACCGCGGCCTCACTGCTCCTCGGACTCGCCGGGCCCGTCGCCCCCGCCAACGCGGCCGAGAGCGCGGACATCACCGAGGGCCTGGCCCTCTGGTACAAGCTCGACGACGCCTCCGGCACCACGGTGGCCGACGCCTCCGGCAACGGCCGGACCGGCACGGTGAACGGCGCGGCCACCTGGTCCGGCACCGGCGAGGGGCTCTCGTTCAACGGCTCCGACACCTACGTCAAGGTGCCGGACAACATCATGAGCGGCATGAACTCGATCTCCGTCTCGATGGACGTGAAGGTCGACTCCGCGCAGAACACCCCGTACTTCATCTACGGCTTCGGCAACACGAGCGGCTCCGCGGGCAACGGCTACCTCTTCACCACCGGCAGCACCTTCCGGACCTCCATCGCCTCCGGAAACTGGTCGACGGAACAGACCACCCAGCCCTCCCCCGCCCGCGCCATGACCCGTGCCGTGTGGAAGCAGGTCACGTACACCCAGACCGGCAACACCGGTGTCCTGTACGAGGACGGCGTCGAGGTGGCTCGCAACACGGGGGTCACCATCACCCCCGGCTCCATCGGCTCCGGCACCACGACCGCCAACCACATCGGCAAGTCGGTGTACCCGGGTGACAAGCTCTTCAAGGGCAGCATCCGCGACTTCCGGGTCTACGACCGGGCGTTGGCGGGCTCGGAGGTCGAGCAGCTCTCCCTCCCCGTCGCCACCCGGGGCGTCGCCGACGACAAGGCCGCCCTCACCCTCGGCGACACGAGCGCCGTCGTCGCGGACCTGACGCTGCCCACCACCGGCACGGCGGGCGGCTCCTCGATCAGCTGGAAGAGCGACACCCCCTCGGTGGTGTCGGACTCCGGTGCCGTCACCCGCCCCGCCGCAGGTGAGCCGGACGGCCACGCCACGCTCACTGCGACCCTGAAGAAGGGCTCGGTGACGGACACCAGGACCTTCGACATCACGGTCCCGCCCGCGTTCGACGACGCCACGGCCACCGAGCAGGCCGCCGAGGCACTGAAGGTCGACAACCTCGACGACGTGCGCGGCAACATCACTCTGCCGTCGACCGGTTCGTACGGCACGAAGGTCGGCTGGGCCTCCGCGAAGCCGGACGTCGTCTCCGCCGACGGCATCGTCCACCGCCCGGCGCACGGCGACGGCGGCACCACCGTCGAGCTGACCGCGACCGTCACCAAGGGCGACGCGCGGGCGACCCGTGTCCTGACCGCGCAGGTGCCCGAACTCCCCGCCGAGGCGCCCCTCAAGGGCTATATGTTCAGCTACTTCACCGGCGAGGGCACCTCGGACGGCGAGCAGCTCTACGCGGCCCTCAGCAAGGGCAACGACCCTTTGAAATGGCGGGAGTTGAACGACGGCAAGCCCGTCCTGACCTCCACGCTCGGCGAGAAGGGCCTGCGCGACCCGTTCATCATCCGCTCCCCCGAGGGCGACAAGTTCTACCAGATAGCCACCGACCTGCGGATCTACGGCAACGGCAACTGGGACGCGTCCCAGCGCACCGGCAGCAGGTCCATCATGGTCTGGGAGTCCACCGACCTGGTCCACTGGACCGACCAGCGACTGGTCAGGGTCTCGCCCGACTCGGCCGGCAACACCTGGGCGCCGGAGGCGTTCTACGACGAGAAGCTCGGCTCGTACGTCGTCTTCTGGGCGTCGAAGCTGTACGACAACCCCGAGCACTCGGGCGACACGTACAACCGCATGATGTACGCGACCACCCGTGACTTCCGCACCTTCAGTGAGCCCAAGGTGTGGATCGACCGCGGCTACTCGGTCATCGACTCCACGATGATCAAGCAGGGCGACACCTACCACAGGCTTTCGAAGGACGAGCGGAACAACTCGTCGTCGACCCCCAACAGCAAGTTCATCTTCCAGGAGAAGAGCGACTCGATCCTCGACGAGTCCTGGGACTTCGTGGCCGAGGGCATCGGCAAGGGCGCGATGAGCGCCGCCGAGGGACCACTGGTGTTCAAGTCCAACACCGAGGAGAAGTGGTACGCGTTCCTCGACGAGTTCGGCGGGCGCGGCTACATCCCCTTCGAGACGACGAACCTCGCCTCCGGCAACTGGACGCCGTCCACGGGATATGACCTTCCGTCAAGGCCCCGCCACGGCACGGTACTTCCGGTCACACAGGCCGAGTACGACCGGCTGCTGAAGGCCTACCAGCCGGACCAGATCGTCGAGTCGATCGAGGACGTCAAGGTGACGACGGGCATCGGTGAGGCCCCCGTCCTGCCGGGCACGGTCATCGCCGAGTACGCGGACGGCGTCAAGCGGCCCGTCTCCGTCACCTGGGACGACGTCCCCGCCTCGGAGTACGCGCAGGCCGGCACCTTCACCGTGAAGGGCAGCCTGCCCGACGGCGCCGCGCTCCAGGCCGAGGCCGAGGTCACCGTCACGGCGGAGGGCCCCGACGTGCCCGCGGACCTACTCCTGCACTACGGCTTCGACGAGACGGGCGGCAGCATCGCCCGTGACTCCAGCGGCCACGGCTACCACGGCACGTACGTCCGCACTCCCGACTTCGGGACCGGCGTGGACGGCGGCTCGTTCAAGATGTCCGGCGGTTCGAGTACCTCGACCACCTCCCCGTACGTCAGGATCCCCAACGGCGTGCTGAAGGGCGCCGACAGCGTGACCGTCTCCACGTACGCCAAGTGGAAGGGCGGGGACAACTTCCAGTGGCTCTTCGGTCTTGGCCCGGACAGCGACAAGTACCTCTTCGCCACTCCGTCCAACGGCGGCGGCAAGCTCTTCTCCGCGATCACCAAGGCCACTTGGTCGGGCGAGAAGCAGATGACCGGCGGCTCGCAGCTCACCCCCGGGAAGTGGCAGCACGTCACCGTGACCGTGAACGGCGCGACCGAGACGGCGGTCCTCTACGTGGACGGCGTCGAGGCGGCCCGGGCGACGGGCGTCACCATCAGGCCGTCCGAGTTGTACGACGCGTCGAAAGGCTACTCCGGCTACATCGGCAGGTCGCTCTACTCCCCCGACCCGTACTTCGGCGGCGAGGTCGACGACTTCCGGATCTACAACCGGGCGCTGTCGCCCGCCGAGGTCCTGGAACTGAGCGGGAACACGACGGGAATCGCCACGGCGACCCACCCCGCGCTCAAGGTCGACGCGATCATCGACGACGCGGACAGCAGGATCACGCTCCCGCTCGCGGAGGGCAGTGATGTCACGGCCCTGGCACCGGAGTTCGAACTCGCCCATGGAGCGTCCATCAGCCCCGCGTCCGGCTCGCTGCACGACTTCACCGAGCCGGTGACGTACGAGGTGACCGGCTCGGACGGCAGGAAGCGCACCTGGACGGTCCGGGCCGTGGAGATGAAGAGCCCGGTGCTGCCGGGCCTCAACGCCGACCCGAACATCACGAGGTTCGGCGACACCTTCTACATCTACCCGACCACCGACGGCTTCCCCGGCTGGAGCGGCACCCAGTTCAAGGCGTACTCCTCCAAGGACCTGGTCCACTGGAAGGACCACGGCGTCATCCTCGACCTCGGTCCGGACGTCAGCTGGGCCGACAGCAGGGCCTGGGCGCCGGCGATCGAGGAGCGGAACGGCAAGTACTACTTCTACTTCTGCGCCGACGCGAACATCGGTGTCGCGGTGTCCGACTCACCCACCGGCCCGTTCAAGGACGCGCTGGGCAAGCCACTGCTGAAGGCGGGCCTGTACCCGGGCCAGATGATCGACCCGGCGGTCTTCACCGACGACGACGGCACGCCGTACCTCTACTGGGGCAACGGCAGGGCGTACGCCGTCCCGTTGAACGACGACATGGTCTCCTTCGACGCGTCGAAGGTCACCGACATGACTCCCAGCGGCTACAACGAGGGCACCTTCGTCATCAAGCGCAAGGGCACCTACTACTTCATGTGGTCGGAGAACGACACCCGGGACGAGAACTACCGCGTCGCCTACGCGACCGGCTCCTCGCCCACGGGCCCCTGGACCAAGCGGGGCGTGATCCTGGAGAAGGACCTGTCCCTGGGCATCAAGGGTCCCGGCCACCACTCGGTGGTCAAGGTGCCGAACACCGACGACTGGTACATCGCCTACCACCGCTTCGCCATCCCGGGCGGTGACGGCACGAACCGCGAAACGACCATCGACAAGCTGGAGTTCGACGCCGACGGCCTGATCAGGAAAGTCGTCCCGACACTGTCGAGCATCGACCCGGTCACCATCGTCCGGGCCGGTCCGGACGCGATGGGCACGGAGGGCGGCGCGATCCCCGTCACGGGCACGATCTCCGGGGCGGGCAAGCCCAGGTGGACGGTCTCGGGCTCGGGCGGAGCGCCCTGCACGTTCGCCGACCCCGAGGCCATCCTCACGTCGATCACCTGCGCCGACGACGGTACGTACGAGGTGACGCTGACGGGGGGCCGCAGCAGTGACACGCTCACCGTGACCGTGGACAACGCGGCGCCGGTGATCACGTCGGCCACGGGTCCGAGCACTCCGGTGTCGGTCGGCAGGAGCGCATCCGTGAAGGCCGCGTTCACCGACCTCGGGTCCGACGACACCCAGACGTGCGAGGTCGACTGGAAGGACGGCTCCGAGCCGACCACGGGCAAGGTCACCTCCACCGGCTGCGAGGCCACGCACACGTACAAGAAGGCGGGCATCCACCGTCCGGTGATCACCGTCACCGACGACGACGGCGGCAAGGACAGCACCCAACTGCCCGAACTGGTCGTCTACGACCGCGGCGCCGGTCCGATCGCCGGCGTCGGAGTCATCTCCTCCCCGGCGGGCGCCTACCCGGCGAAGCCCTCGCTGACCGGTCTTGCGGGCTTCTCCTTCGGCGCCGCGTACAAGAAGGCGAAGGACACCGTGCCGAGCGGCAACGCGACCTTCGACTTCGCGGCCGCCAAGGTCAAGTTCCGCTCCACCGCCTCGGACTGGCTGGTCGTCACCCGCTCCGAAGCCCAGTACCAGGGCTCGGGCACGGTCAACGGCACCGCCGGCTACGCGTTCCGCATCACCATCACCGACTCCCCTGACACCTACCGCATCAGGATCTGGAAGAAGTCCACCGGCGACGTGGTCTACGACAACCGCACGGGCTCGAAGGCGTACGGCATCGTGTTCGGCTGAGCACTACCGCTGAGGACTCACGGCTGACACACCACTGGCAGCGCGGCGCCCGGGGCCACGGTCCCGGGCGCCGCTCCGTCGCGGGGTCAGCTCGCGCGTTGTTCGGCCAGGTCGAGCCAGTGCTCCACATCGGCCGGGGTGAAGTGTCTGATGGCCCAGTCGACCATGCGAAGGCTCATGTGGGCCCACGCGGGCCGCAGGATCTCCTCGGGGAACGAGTCGAGGACGGCGTCGAGACGCTGTGTCACCCCCGGGTCGGCTTCCTTGGTGTGGATACCGAAACGCAGGGTGACCAGGTCGAATCGCCGGTCACCGCGGGCGGCACCGTCCCAGTCGATGACCCCCGTGATGGCGCCATCCATCGCCAGCAGGTTGCCCGGGTGGAAATCCATGTGCACGGCGTCATGCCCGGCCAGTTGAGCCGAGGAGTCCGCGCCTACAGCGGTGATCCAGTGTTCCAGCGCGGCGCTTCGGCGGTCGTGCTCACGCAAGGGCTGGTGCAGGCAGTAGCCAGGACCGTCCTCCAACAGGTGAAGTTCCACCGCTGGGACATCGGGGCGGTCGGCAAGCCGGTCCGCCTGCAACTGGTTGAGTTCCAGAGCCTGCTCCAGGACTCGCTGGTCGAGGTGGTCGATCGTCGTGCCCGGCAGGAGCTCTTGGACCGTGACCACCGCATCGTCGACCTGGGCGACCAGTTCGGTGGCCGGTGCCGGATAGCCTGCCGACCGCAGCGCTTCGGTGACGGCGAGTGGTCCGGCCCGCATGTCCGCCGCCCGGCTGTGCGGCCGCCACTTGAGGACGGAGCGGTGACCGTCGGGCCAGCACACAAAGGCTGCCCCGACCTGCCCGCCCGGGCAGGGGCCGTCCAGCGTCAGGCGGACGCCCGTCCGGGTGTGAAGGGCGTCGACCGTCCGGGCGGCATCGAGACGCTCGGCACGCGCCCAGCTCTGCGGTGGAGAAGTCATTGGACCGATTATCGCTGGGCCGCGGAGGCGGAGGACTCATGCCGAAGGCCCGCCCCCGAGTTCAGGGCGGGCCAACGGCCGGGATCGCGCGGCGAGTCAGGTCTTGCGGCGAGACGTCATCGCCCGCTGGATCAGGATGAACGCGCACAGAAGCACACCCGTCGCGATCTTCGTCCACCACGAGCTCAGCGTGCCCTCGAACTGGATGAGGCTCTTGATGAGGCCGAGGACGAGGACGCCGAACAGCGTGCCGATCACGTAGCCGGAGCCGCCCGTGAGGAGCGTGCCGCCGATGACGACCGCGGCGATCGCGTCGAGCTCCATGCCGGTGGCGTGCAGGGGGTCGCCGGACTGGATGTAGAGGGTGAAGAGGAGACCCGCGAGCGCCGAGCAGAAACCGCTCATCGTGTACACGGCGATCTTGGTGCCGCCCTGCGGAAGCCCCATCAGCAGGGCCGACTGCTCGTTGCCGCCGATGGCGTACACCCGGCGTCCGAAGCGCGTGTAGTGCAGGACGTAGAACGCCGCGGCCAGTACCACCAGCGCCACGATGGCCCCGATGGAGAGGAAGGCCCCGCCCAGTGACACCTGTGTCTGGGCCATGCTGCTCACGGAGGAGTCGCCGATGGAGATGGACTCCTTGCTGATGACCAGGCACAGGCCCCGGAAGAGGAAGAGGCCGGCGAGGGTCACGATGAAGGGCTGGATCTCGAAGTTCTGGATCACGTAGCCCATCAGGAAGCCGCCGAAGGCTCCCACGGCGAGCGCCATGGGGATGACGACCACGATCGGCAGTCCCTGACGTTCCACCAGCCATGCCGTGAACATGGTCGTGAAGCCGATCACCGACCCGACCGACAGGTCGATGCCGCCGGAGAGGATGACGAACGTCGCGCCGACGGCGGCCACCAGCAGATAGCTGTTGTCGATGAACAGGTTCAGGAAGACCTGCGTTTCGGCGAACCCGTAGTTCTGGTACCGGCTCAGTCCGACGCCGTACATCACGAGGAAGAGACCGGCCGTCACCAGGACGGGCAGCCGCCGGTCGCCGAGTACGCGCGCGGCCTTGCCGGTCGTACGGCTGTCCGCCGCCGTCGGCCGCTGGGTGGTCGTGCTCATCACGACACCTCCATCTTGGGAGAGGCCTCGGCCGCCGGGGCGGTCTCCGCCGGTGCCGGTGCCGCGGTCTGCTTGCCGCCGAGCTTCGCGCCGAACACCTTGGCGCGGAACTTCGGCGACTGCATCAGGCAGACGATGATGACGACGGCGGCCTTGAAGACCAGGTTGGTCTGGGTCGGCACGCCGATGGTGTAGATCGTGGTGGTCAGGGTCTGGATGACGAGGGCGCCGACGACCGTGCCGCCAATCGAGAACCGGCCGCCGAGGAGTGACGTGCCGCCGATGACGACCGCCAGGATCGCGTCCAGCTCGATCCACAGGCCGGCGTTGTTGCCGTCCGCCGCAGAGGTGTTGGAGCTGATCATCAGGCCCGCGATTCCGGCGCACAGCGCGCAGAACACGTACACCATGATCTTGATGCGCATGGACCTGATGCCGACCAGGCGGCTGGCCTCGGCGTTGCCGCCGACGGACTCGACGAGCAGGCCCAGGGCCGTGCGGCGGGTGAGTACGACGGTGACGGCCACGACGGCGGCCACGATGAAGATGGAGAAGGGCAGCGTCAGCCAGTAGCCGCCGCCGATCAGCTTGTACGGCTCGCTGTTGACGGTGATGATCTGCCCGTCGGTGATGAGCTGGGCGACACCGCGGCCGGCGACCATGATGATCAGCGTGGCGATGATCGGCTGGATGCCCATCCTGGCGACCAGGAAGCCGTTCCAGAGGCCGCAGACGATGGCGGCCCCCAGTCCGATGCCCAGGGCCAGGAACACCCCGGACAGGGCGCTCTGGTCGGCCTGGTCGCTGATGTACGAACAGGTGAGGGCGCCGGTGATGGCGACCACGGCGCCGACGGAGAGGTCGATGCCGCCGGTGGCGATGACCAGGGTCATGCCGACCGCGACCAGGATGAGGGGCGAGCCGAACAGCACGATCGAGACGAGGCTGCCGTAGAGGTGGCCGTCCGTCATCTTGATGGCGAAGAAGTCTGGTGTGAAGGGAACGTTGACGAGCAGCAGGATGACCAGCACGGCGACCGGCCAGAACAGGTGATGGTGCGTCAGCGCTCGCCATCGGGGAGTGGTGGTCACTGGTGCTCTCCGCTCGCGATGGTCTCCAGGATCCTGGTGGTGGTGATCTCGGGCCCGTTGGCGAGCTGCGCCACCAGCTTGCGGTCGCGCAGCACTCCGATGGTGTGGCTGAGCCGCAGGACCTCCTCCAGCTCGGCCGCGATGTACAGCACGGCCATGCCCTCCTCGGAGAGCGAGACCACGAGTTTCTGGATCTCGGCCTTCGCGCCGATGTCGATGCCGCGCGTCGGCTCGTCCAGGATCAGCAGTTTGGGCTGGGTGATCAGCCAGCGGGCGAGCAGCACCTTCTGCTGGTTGCCGCCGCTGAGCTGGCCGACCCTGGCCTCGGGGTTGGCGGGCCGGATGTCCAGGGCCTTGATGTACTTGGCGACGAGTTCGTCGCGCTGCGCGACCGGGATGGGCCGGGTCCAGCCGCGCGAGGCCTGGAGGGCGAGGATGATGTTCTCACGCACCGTCAGGTCCGGTACGAGGCCCTCGGTCTTGCGGTTCTCCGAGCAGAACGCGACGCCCGCGGCGATCGCGTCGTTCGGGGCGCTCATCGAGACCTGCTTGCCACCGATGGTCAGCCTGCCGCTGTCGGGGTGGTCGGCGCCGAAGAGCAGCCGTGCGAGTTCGGTGCGGCCCGATCCGAGGAGTCCGGCGAGTCCGATGACCTCGCCCTTCTTGATCTCCAGGTCGAAGGGGGCGATGCCACCGACGCGGCCCAGGCCGTCCGCCTGGAGCAGCAACTCCCCCACGTCTGAGTGGAGTTGCTGGTCGTGCAGCTCCTCCAGCTGGTCCAGGGCCTTGCCGATCATCAGCTGGACGAGGCCGACCTGGTCGAGGTCACGGACCATGTACTCGCCGACCAGGGTGCCGTTGCGCAGAACGGTCATCCGGTCGCAGACCTCGTAGATCTGGTCGAGGAAGTGCGACACGAAGAGGATCGCGACGCCCTCGTCCTTCAACCGCCGCATCAGGGCGAAGAGTTCGAGGACCTCGTCGCGGTCGAGGCTGGAGGTCGGCTCGTCGAGGATGAGCACCTTGGTGCCCGCCCCCTGGCCGTCGGCGTCTCCGGTGCCCACCGACCTTACGATCGCGACCAGTTGCTGCACTGCCAGCGGGTACGAGGACAGGGGCGCGGTGACGTCGATGTCGAGGCCGAGCCGGTCGACCAGTTCGGCGGCCTCACGGCGCAGCCGCTTCCACTGGATGCGGCCGAAGCGGGTGGGTTCGCGTCCGATGAAGATGTTCTCCGCCACCGACAGGTTGGGGCAGAGGTTGACCTCCTGGTAGACCGTGCTGACGCCTGCCTGCTGCGCCTGCGACGGGCTGGCGAACCGTACGTTCGTGCCGTTGAGGGTGATGGTGCCGCCGTCCAGGGAGTGGACCCCGGTCAGCACCTTGATGAGGGTGGACTTGCCGGCGCCGTTCTCGCCGAGCAGTGCGTGGATCTCGCCGGGGAAGAGCCGGAAGTCGACACCCGACAGAGCCCGTACCCCCGGAAACTCTTTGACTATGCCCGTCATCTCCAGGACGGGCAGCGGCTCTGCCATGGCAGCGCTCCTCATGGATTTCGTTCAGTCCCGCAGGGAGCCCCCTGGGCCGAGGTCTTCGGCCGGAGGGAGGCTCCCTGGCTGGCGGTGGGTGCGGTCGGTGAGTACGTGCGGGCCGACACCCGCGGATCGGTACGTGCGGACCGGCACCCGAGGGTCAGTACCTGCGGGTCGGTCACCCGCAGGTCAGTACCTGCGGGCCGCCACCCGTAGGTCAGTACTTGCGGGTCGGGAGCGCGTCCTTGGCCTGCTCCTGCAGGAAGTCGCCCTCCTTGGTCTTGATACGGCGCTCGACCGTCTCGCCGTCGTTGACCTTCTTCACGAGCTCCATCAGCTGGGGGCCGAGCAGCGGGTTGCACTCGACGATGCCGTTGATCTTGCCCTCGGACATCGCGACGAAGCCGTCCTTCACACCGTCGACCGAGATGATCAGGATGTCCTTGCCGGCCTTCTTGCCGGCCGCCTCGATGGACTGGATGGCGCCCAGGGCCATGTCGTCGTTGTGCGCGTAGAGCACGTTGATGTCCGGGTTGGACTGCAGGAAGGCCGCCATGACCTGCTTGCCGCCGGCCCTGGTGAAGTCACCGGTCTGGCTGACGACGATCTTCCAGTCGTCCTTGTGGTCGGCGTCCATGATTTCCTTGAAGCCCTTGGCGCGTTCGAGCGCGGGGGCGGCGCCGGTGGTGCCCTCCAGCTGGGCGATCTTCACCGCACCCTTGTGGCCGGCCTTCTCAAGAACCGTCTCCAGCATCTTGCCCGCGCGTCGGCCCTCGTCGGTGAAGTCGGAGCCTATGAAGGAGACGTACAGGGAGTCGTCGGACGTCTCGATCGAGCGGTCGGTGAGGATGACCGGGATCTTCGCGGTCTTGGCCTCCTTGAGCACCGCGTCCCAGCCGGTGACGACCACCGGCGAGAAGGCGATGACGTTCACCTTCTGCGCGATGTAGCTGCGGATCGCCGAGATCTGGTTCTCCTGCTTCTGCTGGGCGTCGGAGAACTTGAGGGTGTAACCGGCGTCCTTGGCCGCCGCCTTGACCGACTTGGTGTTGGCGGTGCGCCAGCCGCTCTCCGAGCCGACCTGTGCAAAGCCGAGGGTGATCTTCTTGCCACCGCTGCCGCCGGCGGAGGAACTCGAGCCGCCCTCGTCCTCCTTGGCACAGGCCGCCAGGCCGCCCGCCGCCGCCACGCCGACCGCCGCGGTGAGGAAGTTCCTTCTGTTGAGCATGTGTCTTCTCCTTTGAAGAGCCGGTCCCTGGGGGACCCGCTGGTACGCCTTGCTACTCGCCGGGACAGGCTGCCCTCGTCCAGCCTGTCGATCATTGTTCGACATATCGGCCATACGGATGCGGTGAAAATCGGCCGTCATGCGCTGTACGCGGTGTCAGGTGGGTGCTGCGCCCGGGTCCGCGGTGTACGGGAAAGTGCTTGCGCGGACCACGAGTTGGGGCTCGATGGCGAACCGGGGTGTCCCGGCCGGGTCACGGCCCTCGATCAGGTCCAGGAGCAGGGCGATGCTCCGTTTGCCCACCGCCGAGAAGTCCTGCCGGACGGTGGTGAGCGGTGGGGCGAAGAACTCCGACTCCGGTATGTCATCGAAGCCGACCACCGCGACATCCTGGGGAGTTCGCACGCCCGCTTCCCGAAGGGCCCGCAACACCCCCAGCGCCATCTGGTCGTTGGCGACGAACACCGCCGTCAGCCCCCGGCCCACCCAGCCTGCCAGTTCCTGGCCCGCCCGGTAGCCCGACAGCGGACTCCAGTCCCCGCGCAGGAACATCGGCGGCTCGACACCGGCCTCTTCGAGGGTCGCCCGCCAGCCGGCGGCCCGGTCGGCCGCCTCCTGCCAGTCCTCGGGTCCGGCGAGGTGCCAGACCGTACGGTGGCCGGCGGCCAGCAGATGACCGGTGGCCAGCCGTGCGCCCATGTGCTGGTCCACGTTGACGCAGGGGATGCCCACACCCGGTCCGCTGCCCACGGTCACCACCGGGAAGGGGTGCCGGAGTTCGGCGAGGGCCTCGACCGCCGACCGCTGCGGGGCGATGGCGACCACTCCCTCCACCCCGCCCTCACTGAGGTGGTCAAGGGCTTCGGACACCGTCTCGACGGTCAGCTTGCGCAGGCTGACCGTGGACACGAGGTACCCCTCGGCACGCGCGGCCTCTTCGAGTGCGAAGAGGGTGCTGGCCGGACCGTAGAGCGTCGTGTCGGAGGCGACAACACCCAGGGTCCGAGTGCGTCGGGTGACCAGGGCTCGTGCGGAGGAGTTGCGGCGGTAGCCCATTTCCTCGATCGCGTGCAGCACCCTGGCCCGTGTCTCGTCCCGCACGTTGGGGTGATCCCCCAGCACACGGGAAACGGTCTGGTGGGACACGCCCGCCAGTCGCGCGACATCGGCCATGGTGGGCGGCCGAAGCTGCGATTGTGCCATGGCCGCACCTCCTTGGCGGTCGTATACCGGAAGAATCCTGTGACACCCGTGGACGCCGTAGACGCCGCCGCGCGGCGGGGCCCGGCCCGCATCGACGGCAACAGGTCCGCCGGACGGCCGGGTAACTCTCCGGGCGAGAGCCCCACGACCACGACAGTTGCCACGGAGGCGAGTTGGGGCGTCGCGAACGCCATGGTCGTCGTCCCTCCCTGGAAGTCGGCCGGTGATTGCGGAGGTCATTGTGAGCGCTAACAATTCATGCCGGTCAAGGGGTGCAACAGCAGGAGGACGTCACGTTTGAGTAACGCGGCGGAAGCATGCGGTGTCGGGCCGGCGGCCCACAAGGCGGGTTCACAGCAAGGGTCTTGACGCGCTTCGGGCACGGCTCTATTTTCGGCACCGAAACCTCGAACCGCGAACGAAATATCGGACGTTGATGATGATCGGTTCCAGCCAGAGGCACGCGTCTCTCCCCCGTCGATGCTGAGCATCGGCACAACACCCGCACGCGAAAAGGGCCCTCACAGGCTCACGACGTCGGCATGATCCGCCGGACAGGCCCTGGCCTTCAACGACCCGGCGGGACACGCTCATGGCAGTTCCTGATGAGAACAGGGGAGGGTGGGCCACGGCCCGGGGACGTCCACCCCGCGGGCCGTGGTCGTGTGTAAGACAGTCACGGCCACAGCGGCCGGGGTTTGTCGGTGAAGGCCGACGCCATCTGCCAGGCGTCGAACCGCTCCAGGGCCACGTCGCCGTCAGCACCGATACCGACGCCGACGGCCGCGTCCGCGCGGGTGGGGTAGATGCGGGCGGTCAGGGGCCGCCCGTTGGCGAAGATCTCCAGTGCGGAGTGGTCGACGAGGACGCGCAGGTCGACCCGTCCGTCGGAGCCCAACGGCAGCTCCCCGTACCGGGGTTCGGTGTCGACCGTCGGGTCGAGGCTGCTGGTCTCGCGGTGCAGGCGGAGGGTACCGCTCGCTCCGTCGGACGCCCTGCTCACCTCCACGACCGTGCGTTCCGCGCCGTCCGGTGTCTCGCGGAGCACGAGCCGGGCGGTCGCTCCGGGAGCGAGACTCAGGGTCGTCTCGATGTCCAGCTGGTCCCCGCGCACGGCGGGCAGCCGGGTGTACGGGTCGGCCAGCCGGCCCGGAGAGACTTCTACGCGCTCCCGCCGCAGCTCGGTCAGCTCCGGCACCGGGGCCTGGTGCAGGCGGCCGTCGGTGGCGAGCGTGACGGCCCTGGGCAGGGACATCACACCGCACCAGCCGGCCCGCGCGTTCGCGTCGTCCGTCCGGCCCTCCTGGAGCCAGCCGAACATGATGCGTCGGCCGTGCTCGTCGCGGGTGGACTGGGGGGCGTAGAAGTAGCGGCCGCCGTAGTCGAGGCGGTGGAGGACGGTCGGGGTGAAGGTGTCACCCTCGTAGCGGCCGGTCCAGTACAGGGGGTGGTGGGTGGTGCCCTCGTCCCAGGCGGAGAAAGCCAGCACGTCGGTGCCGCCGCCCTCCTCGTCCTCGCCGAGCCGGAAGAGGTCGACGCACTCCCACATCGTGCCCGTCCAGTCGAGGGCGCCCTGGTTCTGCGAGGCGTCGCCGGTCAGCAGGGGGCCGACGTAGCGCCAGGTTCGTAGGTCCTCGGACTCGTAGAGGAAAGCCGTCCCACCCACGCCCCGCACGCCCGAGCCGACCAGCTGCCGCCACACCGTGTTCTCGCCGGAGCCCTCCCGCCAGACGCAGTGGTCGCGGAAGGCCGTGATGTCGATGCCCTCCGGCGGGGCGGCGATGACCGGGTTGGCCGGGTCTTTCGTCCAGTACCTCAGATCCGCCGATCCCCTGGCCACGCAGGGGAGTTCGTGCTCGCCGTGCCTGCCCGAGTAGACGAGCGTGGGCACACCGCCGTCGTCGACCAGGACACCCGACCAGCAGCCGTCGCGGTCCGGGCCGTCCGAGCCCGGCACCAGGGCGACCGGCTCATCGGCCCAGTGGATGAGGTCGGTGCTGGTGGCGTGGCCCCAGTGGATGCGGTGGTGGGCGGCGGCGAGCGGGTTGTACTGGTAGAAGAGGTGGAAGACGCCGTTCCAGTGACTCAGCCCGTTGGGGTCGTTGAGCCAGCCGCCGGGCGAGGTGAAGTGGAAGCGGGGGCGGTGGGGGTCGCGCAGGGCGCGTTCGGCCAGCCCCTCGGCGGTATGGCTGCCGGAGGGGAGGGTGAGGTCGTGGGTCATGCGGCGGTGGTCTCCGCTTTCTCAGTGGCGTCAGTGGCGTAGGTGACGTCGGTGGCCTCGCCGTCCGGCCGGTCCGTGGCCTTCAGGACGCGGCGGGCGATGTCGGAGGCGGGTGCGCGCAGATGGCAGCGCACCCAGTGGGGCTGTCCGTCGTCTTCGCCGACGATGTGGCGGACAGGCTCGGTGCGGCTGCACGTGCCGTCGTCGCCGTAGGGGCAGGACGTGGGGTTGAGGATCGCCTCGCGCAGGCGGGCGCGCTCGACGGGGTCGTAGCTGCCGACTCGTTCAGGGTCGGGTACGGCGGACAGCAGCAGGCGGGTGTAGGGGTGGGCGGGGGCGTCCATCACCGCCAACGCGTCGCCGCCCTCGACGAGTTCGCCGGCGAACATGACCATCGTGGTGTCGGCGAGGTAGCGGGCGGAGCCCAGGTCGTGCGTGATGTAGAGCATGGCGATGTTCCGCTCGTCGCGCAGGCGCCGCATCAGGTTGAGTACGCCGACGCGCACGGAGACGTCCAGCATGGACGTCGGTTCGTCGGCCAGGATGAGGCGCGGTTCCACCGCCAGCGCGCGGGCGATGGAGACGCGTTGACGCTGGCCGCCGGAGAGTTCGTGCGGGTAGGACTGGAGCATGTCCTCGGTCAGGCCGACCGTTTTCATCAGCTCGCGCAGCGCCTCCGGTGTGGCGGGGTGGCCGTGCAGGACGAGCGCCCGGGTGAGGAAGTGCTCGATCCGGTGTACGGGGTTGAGTGAGCCGAAGGGGTCCTGGAAGACCATCTGGACCTTGCGGCGGTACGCCCGTGACACCCGGCGCCGCTCGGTGCGCAGGATGTTCTCGCCGTCCAGCAACACCTCACCTGACGTGGGCTGTTCGAGGCGGGCGAGACAGCGGGCGATGGTGGACTTGCCGCTGCCGGACTCGCCGACCAGGGCGGTGATCCGACCGGCGGGGAGATCGAAGGAGACGTCGTTGACGGCTCGGACACGGCGCCGGGAGAAGACGGTGCCGACCTGGAAGTCCTTGCTCAAACCGCGTACGGACAGCAGGGGTTCGGTCATCGGGAGGCTCCTTCCGGATTGCGGGCCGCGCTGCGGGCCACCCAGCGGCCCGGCGCGATCTCGCGCAGGTCGGGGATGTTCATGGAGCAGTCCGAGCGGTCCTCCGGACAGCGGACGTGGAAGCCGCAGCTGTCGGCGGTGCGCGGGGCGTCGAAGAGGCCGGTGAGCTCTTGGCGCGGGCCGGTCAGCGGCGGGAAGGCGTTCATCAGCGCCTCGGTGTAGGGGTGGAGCGGATGGGCGAACAGGTCCTTGGCGTCGGCCAGTTCGACGATCCGTCCGCCGTACATCACGCCCATGCGGTCCGACAGCTCGATCATCAGGGACATGTCGTGGGTGATGAAGAGGATGGAGAAGCCCAGCTCCCGCTGGAGTTCGCGGATCTGCGCCATGATCTCCTGCTGCACGACCACGTCGAGCGCGGTGGTCGGCTCGTCCATGATCAGCAGCCGGGGACGGAGCGCGACGGCCATGGCGATGACCACGCGCTGGCGCATACCGCCGGAGAGCTGGTGCGGGTACGCCTTCAGCCGCCCCGGGTCGATGCCGACCAGCTCCAGCAGCTCACCCGCCCGCTCCCGCGCGACCCGCTTCTTCATCCGCTCGTGGGTGGTGAAGATGTCGACGATCTGCTCGCCGATGGTCAGGACGGGGTTGAGCGAGTTCATCGCCGACTGGAAGACCATGGCGATCTCCCGCCACCGGAAGGCGCGCAGCTCCCGTGCGTCCAGGGCGAGGACGTCCCGGCCCTGGAAGCGGATGCTGCCCGCGGTGATCTCCGCCGGGGGCTTCAGCAGTCGCATCACCGCGTTGGCGATGGTCGACTTGCCGCAGCCGGACTCCCCGGCGAGGCCGAAGACCTCTCCGGCGCCGATGGAGAAGGAGACGTCGTCGGCGCCTACGACGGTGCGTCCGTCGCTGCGGTATTCGACGCGGAGGCCGTTCACCTCAAGTACGGGTTCCATGGCTCAGCCCCTCCTCTCACGGCGGGCACGGCGGACACGGCGGTTGCGCAGCCTCGGGTTGGTGATCTCATCGACCGCGTAGTTGACCAGCGCGAGCGCGAAGGCGACGAGCGCGATGCACAGGCCGGAGGGGACGAAGGCCCACCACGTGCCGGTCATCAGCGCGCCGTCGTTGCTGGCCCAGTACAGGTTGGTGCCCCAGCTGACGACACTGCTGTCGCCGAGGCCGAGGAACTCCAGGCCGGCCTGGGCGCCGATGCCGAAGATCACGCAGCCGAGCAGCGTGGTCATCACCACGGACGCCATGTTGGGCAGGATCTCGCGGAACATGATCCGTAGCGGGCGTTCTCCGGTGACGACGGCGGCGGCCACGAAGTCCTTGCCGCGGATCGACTTGGCCTGCGCGCGCAGGACCCGGGCCGAGCCCGCCCAGCCGGTGACGACGAGGACCAGGATCACGGTGGAGGTCCCGGGCGGCAGGAACGCGGCCAGGATGATGAGCAGCGGCAGGCCGGGCAGCAGCAGGAAGATGTTGGTGACCAGGGTCAGCGCGTCATCGACGACGCGGCCGAAGTATGCGGACGCCAGGCCGACGAGGATGGCGACGCCGGTCGCCACAAGGCCCACGGTGAAGCCGACGAAGAGGGAACTGCGCGCACCCCACAGGGTGAGGGCGAGCACGTCCTGTCCCTTGGCGGTCGTACCGAACCAGTCCGCGCCCGAAGGAGCCCGGCTGCCCGTGGAGTTGATGAGCGACGGGTCGCCCGGGGCGAGGGCGGGTGCGAGCAGGGCCAGCAGCGCGAAGAGAGCGAGCAGGACCAGCCCGGTCAACGCCTTCTTGCTGTCGATGAGCTGGCGCAGCAGTCCGCGCCGGCGGGAAGGGCTCGCGGGGGCGGTCGGCGTGGTGGCCGTCGCGATGTCGATGGTGTCGATGGCGGTCATGTCGGCAGCCTCCTCAGCGGACGCGGACGCGCGGGTCGAGGCGGACATAGACGAGGTCGACGAGGAAGTTCGCGATCAGTACCGCCGCCGTGATCGTCAGGAAGATGCCCTGCATCAGCGGGTAGTCCAGGCCCTGGACGGCCATCAGCAGCTGGTAGCCGATGCCGGGGTAGGCGAACACGACCTCGGTGAGCAGGGCACCGCCGACGACGAAGCCGAGTGCCATGCCGAAGTTGGTGACGGAGGGCAGCAGCGCGTTGCGGGCGGCGTAGCGGAACATGATCCGCGAGGGGCTGAGCCCCTTGGCCTCGGCCATGGTGAT
The DNA here is from genome assembly GCF_044456225.1 of Streptomyces sp. NPDC050988. NCBI lineage: Bacteria > Bacillati > Actinomycetota > Actinomycetes > Kitasatosporales > Streptomycetaceae > Streptomyces > Streptomyces sp. NPDC050988. Next base: position 650,173 of record NZ_JBITFQ010000001.1, read on the forward strand.
GTAGTCCTCGGCCGCTGTGGCGATCATGGTGTTGCGCATGCCGAGCATCCAGCCGCCGATGGAGACCAGCACGATGGTCAGCGCGGGCAGCACCAGGTGGGTGGCGACGTTGGAGAGGAACTCGCCGTGGAAGCCGGGAGTCAGACCGACGTCGTAGGCGTGCCGCATGGGGAACCAGCCGAGGCTCACCCCGAACAGGTACAGCGCGCCCATGGCCAGCCAGAAGTACGGGAACGAGCCGACGAAGATCAGCAGGGGCGGGAAGGCGGAGTCGAGGACGCCGCCGCGCCGCCAGGCGGCGACGATGCCGAGCAGGTTGCCGAGCACGGCCGCGATGACGAGCGCGACGCCGCCGAGGAGCAGGGTCCAGCCGATCTGCGAGCCGATCACGTCGGAGACCGGGGTCGGGAAGCGGGAGATGGAGATGCCGAGGTCGCCGGTGAAGACGCTCTGGACGTAGGAGACGTACTGCTCCCAGAGGGGCCGGTTGTCGAGGCCGAAGAGTTTCCGCAGCTGGGCTATCTGGTCGGGCTGCATAGTGCCCTGGGCCTGCGCGAACATCCGGGAGACCGGGTCGCCCGGCATGAAGCGCGGGAGAACGAAGTTCAGGGTGATGGAGGCCCAGAAGGCGAGCAGATAGAACCCCAGGTTGCGCAGGATCAGACGCACGGGTCGTGCTCCCTGTCGGTGGGGGTGTGAACGTGTGGCTCGGTGCGCGGGGGCGGCCGTCCGGGGAGGAGGGCGGCCGCCGGTCCGCGGGCGGCGTCAGCCCTTGACGGGCTTCAGCGACGTGAGCACGAGGATCGTGCTGCCGTTGCGGTTGCCGAGGGTGGCGTACGGATTCTTCTCGGTGGGCCAGCCGGTGAAGCGGGCGTCCGTGTACGCGCCCCACTCGGGGCCGGTGAACAGCGGGACGACGGGCGCGTCCTCGTTGTACAGCGCCTGCAGACCGTTCATCTGCTCGGCTTGCGTCTTCTCGTCCGTGGCGGCGGCGAAGGCGTCGATGAGCTTGTCGGCCTTCTCGTCGCCGAAGCGGTGGTAATTCTCCGTGGCCTGCTTGCCGACCGGCTGGAGCATCTTGGTCGACATCACACCGCGGAAGTACTCGTACGGGGTGGCGCCGTTGTTGCTCCACACAATGCCGGTGTCGAAGGTGCCTGTGTTGTACGACGACTGCACGGCCGCCCAGTCGGGCGTCTTCACAATGGCGGTGATGCCGACCTTCGCGAGGTCCTGCTTGATGATGTTGGCGACCGAGATCCAGTCGGAGGAGGCGGAGCCGACGGAGATGTCGAGCGTGAAGTCCTTGCCGTTCTTCAGCTTCCGCTTGCCGCCGCTCTCCTCGTAGCCGGCCGCGTCGAGGGCCTTGGCCGCCGCGATGCTGTCGTACTTCGTCCAGCTGCAGGACGCGGCGAGCGAGGTGTCGCGCCACGTGTCGTATGTACGGGCCAGACCCGTGCAGTCGGCGGGTTCGGCGTAGCCGTTCATCGCGACCTTGGTGATCTGGTCGCGGTCTACGGCCATGCTGAGCGCCTTGCGCACGGCCGGGTCGTCGAAGGGCGCCTTGGTGGTGTTCAGCTGCCAGTTGATCATGGCACCGGTGGCCGGGAACCAGTAGTGGTTGTGCTTCTTGTCCTTGGCGACGAAGGACTTCTCGATGTCCGGGATGAACGACTGCGTCCAGTCCACCTCGCCGCTGGTGAAGGCGATGTTGGCGCTGTCGTTGCCGGAGAAGGCGAGCATCTGGATGCCGGCGATCTGCTGCTTGTCGGGCTGCCAGTAGTCGGGGTTCTTGCGCAGCTCGTACGACTGGCTCTGGAACTTCTCGATCTTGGTGTACGGGCCGGTGGCGACCGGGTTCGGGTTGGTGAACTTCGCCGGGTCCTTCACCTTGGACCAGATGTGCTTCGGCAGGATGTAGTGGTTGCTGATCTCGTAGAAGGCGGTCGAGAACGCCTTGTTGAAGGAGAACTTCACCGTGTGGGCGTCGACCGCGGTGACCTTGTCCAGGTAGTCGAAGCCGCCGAGCACCTTCTTCTGGAGCTCGAAGGTGTAGACGACGTCGTCGGCGGTGAGCGCCTGGCCGTCCGACCACTTGACGCCGTCGCGCAGCGTGAAGGTGAGGGACTTGGCGTCCTTGGCCTGCTCCCACTTGGTGGCCAGCCAGGGCGTGTCCTTGGCGTCCGCCATGCTGTGGACGACCAGCGGCTCGTAGATCGCCTGGAGGGTCATGGGGGCGGCCTGCGGGGAGAGCGGGTTGAAGTTGCGCGTGAACGTCGCCAGATCCTCGCGCGGGATGGTGAGCAGCTGGTTCCCGGAGGTGTCACCGGCACCGGAGGTGCCCGAGCCACCCGTACAACCGGACAGGACCAGGGCTGCGGCGGCGATCGCGGTGACCGCTCTCAGGACGGCTCGGGGCCGCCGTGAAGGAAAGCGGGAGGGTATGCCGGAGGGTGCCATAATGGAGACTCTTTTCCTCTCTTCAACACACAGGGCGAAGACGGGATGGGATTCCTCGGCGGACTGATTAGCGGTCAGACCGACGAGCGTTCGAGCAGCGGGCAGTCGATCGTCACCCTGCGGGTGTCGAGCGGCTGCCCCGCTGCGAGAGCGGCGAGCATGTCGATGCCCTTGGTGCCCATGGCCTCGAAGGGCAGGGCGAGCGTCGTCAGCTTCGGCCGCAGATAGGCGGCGATGAGTTCCTGGTTGTCGAACCCCACGACGGCCACGTCGTGCGGGATGCGCAGCCCCCGTTCCTTGATCGCGTCGTACGCGCCCATCGCCATCCGGTCGTTTCCGCAGAACAGCGCGGTCGGCCGGTCGCCGGCCGGGCGGTCGAGCAGTTCGCCGGCGGCGGTGTAGGCGCTGTCGGCGGTCGCCCAGCCGGGGACGACGAGGGAGGGGTCGGGGGTGATCCCGGCCTCGCGCAGGGCACGTTCGTACCCTTCGCGCCTGCCGACGGCGGCCGGGATCGCCGGATCGAGGTTGATGAACCCGATGCGGGTGTGACCGGCGTCCAGGAGCCGGCGGGTCGCCTTGTATCCGCCCGACACCTCGTCGGGCAGGATGCACGGCAGTTCACCTTCCGCGTCGTAGCAGTTGACGAGCACCGTCGGCACCTCCCGGACGGCCTTGGGGAGCGTGACGGCGCGGTGCCAGGTCGTGGCGTACAGGAGCCCTTCCACCCGGTGCTCCAGCATCTGGTCGAGCGCGGCGGCCTCCTGGGCGGGGTCGCCCTCGCTCGCGGCGATCAGCAGGAACCTCCGGTCACCCCAGGCGCGGCTCTGCGCGCCCGTGATCACCTCCCCCGCGAAGGGGCCGGTCACGATCTCGGTGATCAGCCCGTACCACCCGCTGCGGTTCGCGGCCAGCGCCCGCGCCCCGGCGTTGGGCCGGTAGCCGAGCTCGTCGATCGCCTCCAGGATCCGCCGACGGGTCTCGTCGGGGATGGCTGCGCCGGGCTTGTCATTCAGGACGAAGGAGACCGTGGTCCGTGAGACACCCGCGTGGCGGGCCACATCGCTCATGGTCACGCGATGCGACTTGTTCGTGGCCACTTCCAGTCCCTCTCGGCCGGCCGGAGGCGAGACACCGTCTCCGGTTTCGCGCTTTAATAACGCGCGTTACTTCCTTGTGGCAGGGAAGTTACGTCCGTCTTGAGTGGCATGTCAATACCTGCGCAATGGGCTGTATCAGGCCACCGTCCCGGCGCCCTTCCCCGCCCGCGCTCTTCCTGAGAGAGGCAGACAGTCACCATGGCCCGACCCCAGGCCCCCCGTCAGTGTCACCGTCCTCGGCGAGTGCGTGGCCGACGCCTTCACCGACCCCGCCCGGTCCAGCTCCGACGAACTCGCGCTGCGCGCCCTGCCCGGTGGCGGCCCCGCCAACACCGCCGTCGCCCTCGCCCGGCTCGGCACCCCCACCCGCTTCCTCGGGCGCTTCTCCGCAGATGTCTTCGGCACCCACTTCCGTGCCCGCCTCAGCGCCTCCGGCGTCCACCTGACCGGCAGCGTGACCGCCCCCGAGCCCAGCACCCTCGCCGTCGCCGTCGCCGTCGCCGACCTCGACGAGACCGGCCAGGCCACCTACACGTTCTATGCCCGACAGCGCCGCCGGCTGGCAGTGGACCGACTACAAACTCGTCGGCGCCCGGCTGGACGGTGCGGCCTGCCTGCAGACCGGCTCCCTGGCGAACCAATCCCGGCTCGGGCGCGCAACCACAGTGCGACCACCACACCCCCGGACGCATGAAAAGCCGCCCTCCCATGGATGAGAGAACGGCCTCCGACCTGCATCAAAGCTGGTCGGGACGACAGGATTTGAACCTGCGACCCCTTGACCCCCAGTCAAGTGCGCTACCAAGCTGCGCCACGTCCCGATGCGCTTCGTCGCGGAGTTCCGCGTGAACACGCAGGTGAACCTTACCGTACGCGCCTGGTGACCGAGGCCGGTCCGGCGCCGGTGACCGGTGACCAGGCACCGGTGTCGGGGCGGCATCCGTCGCGCGGCGCTCGCGCGAGCCGGTCAGTCGACGAACAGGCCCCGCGCGGCCGCCCGTGCGTCGAACTCCTCCAGGCGGGCCTGGGCGTCGGGCAGGGCGTCGCACATCGCCTCCAGCAGGACCTGGCCGAGGAGCATGGGGGCGCTGACCGTGTCGAAGACCAGGTCGGTGCCGACGGCGGCCGGGAGAAGCAGATCGCTGTGGGCGGCGACCGGGGCGAAGGTGCCGTCGGCGATCGTCACCACGGTCAGTCCCGTCGCGCGGGCGTGGTCGAGTGCGTCGAGGAGTTCGGCCGGGTGGCGCGGCAGGGCGAAGCACATGAGGGCGCTCGCGCCGGCGCTCCTGGCCATGTCGATGCGGTCGGCGAGCCGTGAGCCTCCCTCGTCGAGGAGACGTACGTCCGGGTGGACCTTGGCCGCGAAGTAGGCGAAGCCGCGGGCCTGGGCCGCGGAGGCGCGCAGCCCGAGCACCGGCAGCGGACGGGAGGCGGCGAGCAGCCGTCCCGCGCGTTCCACGGGCCCGGGATCGGCCAGCAGGGACGCGAGTTGGAGCAGATGGTGGATCTCGGCCCGTACCGCCTGCTGGTACGGGTTGGCCGGCCGCGCGTCCACCGCCGGCCCGGCGGGTGCCACGTCCCGCAGGTGCTTGCGCAGGGCCGGGTAGCCGTCGAAGCCGAGGGCGACCGCGAAGCGGGTCACCGACGGCTGGCTCACGCCTGCCAGTTGGGCCAGTTCGACGCTCGACAGGAAGGGTGCGGCCGCGGTCTGCCGGACCAGACAGTGGGCGATACGGCGCTGCGTGGGCGTCAGCCGGCGCCCCTCGAACAGCTGGTGCAGCCGTGCGGGCTCGACGGCCCCCTGGGGCCCGTCGGCACTGACGCCGGTCCCGTCCGTGTCGGTCACCTTGGTCCCCCTCTCTGCCGCGCGTACCGGACTCGTTGCCGGGCCTGCCTGACTTCTTGCCGGGCACGCCGGACTCCTCGGCCGTCCTGCCTGACTGCGTGTGGTCCTGCCCGACGCCGTGCCGGACTATCGAACTCCCCTGCCATCCCGCCCGACTCCGTGCCGTACTGCCCGAGTCAGTGCGGTCCTGCCCAACTCCGTGCGGCCCTGCCTGACCGTGCCGGGCGTACCGGACCTTCGCCAGGCGTACCGGCTCTTCGCCAGGCGTACCGGACCTTCCGCAACCGGTGCGGAAGGTCCGGACGACGGTCGGCGTCAGCCGGTGAGACCGGCGTTCGTCAGCCACTCCTTGGCGACGTCGGAGGCGTCCTCCTTGTCGTTGACGAGCTTCTTCATCATCTCCAGCAGGTCCTCGGTGGTGAGCTTGGCCGAGAGGGCGTTGAGGGCCGCCTTGGCCTTGTCGTCGACCGCGGACTTGTAGACGAGGGGTGTGACGTTCTGCGAGGAGAAGAGGTTCTTCGGGTCCTCCAGGACGACCAGCTTGTCCTCGACGATCGCGGGGTCGGTCGTGTACAGGTTGGCGGCCTGCACCTTGTCGTCCTTCAGCAGCTTCAGCAGGGTGCTCTGGGCGCCCGCGTCCAGCGGCTGGAACTTCCCGAACTCGACGCCGTAGACCGTCTTCAGACCGACACCGCCCTGCGTACGGGTCTTGAACTCCGAGCCTGCGCCGATCGTCATGTCCTTCGCGACCGGCTTCAGGTCGGCCAGGGTCTTGAGCTTGTACTTGGCGGCGGTCTCGGAGGTGACCGTGACCGAGTCCTTGTCCTCGGCCGCGGCGGAGTCGAGTATCTCCACGGACTTCGGGAGCTTCGCCTTCAGCTCCGCGTTGATCTCCTCCGTGCTGGTGGCGGTGCTCTTCTTGTCGACCGCGACGGACAGCAGCGCGCCGTTGTACTCGGGGAAGACACCGATGCCGCCCTTGACCACCTGGTCGTAGTACACCTCGCGGGCACCGATGTCGAACTTGCGGGTCACTTTCAGGCCCTTGTCCTCCAGGGCCTGGGCGTAGATCTCGGCGAGGAGCTGGTTCTCGGGGAAGTTGGCCGAGCCGACGACGATGGACTTGCCGCCTCCGCTGTCCCCGCTGCTGCCGGTCAGCGGGTTGTCGTCGCTGTCGTCGCCTCCTCCGCAGGCGGTCAGGGCGAACGCGGTGACGAGGCCGAACGCGGTGGCGCGGGCGATGGCTTTGGCATTCATGGGTGTTTCCTTTCTTGGGGCCCTCAGGAGCCCTCAGGAGCTCTCGGAGCCTTCAGGAGCGTGGGAGCGTGGGAAATCAGGAACTCGGGAACTCGGGAACTCGGGACATCAGGACTTGGTCGGCGAAGGCTGCAGCCCCGGCGAGACGACGACGCGCCGCAGCGCGGTGAAGACGGCCTGGACGACGAGCGCCAGCATGACGACGACGGCGGAGCCGCCGATGACCAGTTCGTAGTTGTTGCGGGCGAGTCCGTCGACGATGAAGCGCCCCAGACCGCCGAGACCGGGGTACGCGGCGACGGTCGCCGTGGCCACGACCTGGATCGCGGCGACCCGCAGCCCGAGCAGGATCAGCGGCAGCGCCATCGGCACCTCGACCTTCAGCAGGACCTCCCAGCCGGTCATGCCCATCCCTCGTGCCGCGTCCCTGGTGTCGGGGTCGACTCCGCGTACGCCCTCGAAGGTGTTGATGAGGATCGGCGGGACCGCCAGCGCGACCAGGGCCACCAGCACCGGCGTGGTGCTCAGCCCGGCGACCGTGACGACGAGGACGACCAGGCCGAAGGTGGGGATGGCCCGCGCGAGGTTCGCCACGCTCGCGACGGCGAACGCGCCCCGGCCGGTGTGCCCGACCAGCAGTCCGAAGGTCAGCCCGATCAGGGTGGCGAACACCAGCGATATGCCGCTGTAGGTCAGATGCTCCGCGAGCCGGTGGGGGATGCCGTCGTCACCGCTCCACTGCTGGGACGACGTCAGCCAGTCGCCCACGAGCTCGATCTGGTTCAGGAAGTCGTTCACGCCCTCGCCCCCTTGCCGCGCGCCCATGGTGTGAGCAGCCGCTGTGCCAGCACGAGCAGTGCGTCGGTGACGAGGGCCAGCAGCATGATCAGTACGGTCGCGGTGATGATCGGGGTCGGGAAGTCGAGCTGGAGTCCGCGGGTGATGTAGTAGCCGAGGCCGCCCTGTCCGATCAGCTGCCCCACGGCGACGAGGCTGATGGACGAGACGGCGGCGACCCGGACGCCGGCCACGACGACGGGCACGGCGATCGGCAGTTCGACCTGGACGACACGACGGACCGTGCTGAATCCCATGGCGGTGGCCGCCTGCCGTACCGGTTCGGGGACCGAGGCCAGTCCGTCCACGACGTTGGGTATGAGCACCGACAGTGTGTAGAGCGTCAGCGGGATCATCACCGTGCGTTCGGTCAGACCCGTGTAGCGCACGAAGATCATGAACAGGGCCAGCGACGGGATCGAGTACAACACGTTGGCCGCGGTCAGGGTCGGCGGGTAGATCCACCGCCAGCGGTGACAGAGGATGCCGAGCGGCACGGAGATGAGCAGTCCGAACAGCACCGGCAGGAGTCCGAGCCGCAGATGGACACTGGTGTAGTCGGCCAGCTCGCCGATGTGATCGCCGATCCAGTCCCAGCGTATGAGGGGTTCGCCGTCTCTCATCGCCCGTCACCGCCCGCGCCCGCGCCGTCGGCGGAGTCGCTGCCGCTTCCCTTGTCCCCCTTGGCGACCTGCACCTTGGACACCGCGTCCTCGGCGGTCGCCGTGTCGGCCGACTCGGCGCCGGAGGTCTCCGCGCCGACCGTCCCCACGTCGGTCACCGCCGCCTCGGCAGTCTCCGCTTCAGCCGTCGCCTCCTGGGCCGTCCCGGGTGCGGCCGTCGCCTCCTCGGCCGCCGCGTCACCGACAGCCCCGTCCTCGGTCATCGCCGCGGACAGCTCGTACGCGTCCGCGACCCCGACGACCGCGCCCTGGGAGTCGACCCCCACCGCGAGCCGCGACGGCGACAGCAGGGCCGCGTCGAGGGCGGCCCGTGCCGAGTCGCCGGCCAGGCTGAACGTGTGGCCGAGCGGGGTCAGCGCGGCGTCCGCGAGTGTGCCGCCGGCCGGCAGGTCGGCGACCGCGGCCCAGCCGAGCGGCCGCCGGTCCCCGTCGACGACGAGCACCCAGGGCTCGTCCGCCGCCCGGGCCCGCGCCACCGGGGAGTCGGCCGGCAGGACCAGCCCCTCCCGCAGCGGCAGATCGGCGGCCTTGACGAAGGACAGGCGGCGGATGCCACGGTCCTGGCCCACGAAATCGGCCACGAAGTCGTCGGCGGGATGCGCGAGCAGCCGCTCCGGGGCGTCGAACTGCGCGAGCCTGCCCCCGGTGCGGAGCACCGCGATGTGGTCGCCGAGCTTGATCGCCTCGTCGATGTCATGGGTGACGAAGACGATCGTCTTGTTCAGTTCCTTCTGCAGCCGGATGAACTCCGCCTGCAGCTCCCCCCGGACGATGGGGTCGACCGCGCTGAACGGTTCGTCCATCAGCAGCACCGGCGGGTCCGCGCCCAGTGCCCTGGCCACCCCGACGCGCTGCTGCTGTCCGCCGGAGAGCTGGTACGGATAGCGCTTGGCCATGGAGGCGGGCAGCCCCACGAGCTCCAGCAGCTCCGCCGCCCGCGAGCGCGCCTTCTTCTTGCCCCAGCCGAGCAGCAGCGGCACGGTCGCTATGTTGTCCAGCACCGTGCGGTGCGGGAACAGCCCCGCGTGCTGGATCACGTATCCGATACCCCGGCGCAGCTCCGGGGCGGCGATCTCCCGGATGTCCTGGCCTCGCAGGCTCACCGTGCCGGCCGTCGGCTCGACCATGCGGTTGACCATGCGCAGGGTCGTGGTCTTGCCGCAGCCGGAAGGGCCGACCAGGACCGTGATGCCGCCCTCCGCCAACTCCAGCGACAGCTCGTCCACGGCTGTCGTGCCGTTGGGATAGTTTTTGCTCACCGCATCGAATCTGATCAAAGCTGCCCCTTACCCGACTGCATATGGTCATGCAGAGTTGTGTGTGGCTGAATTACAGTCAATCCCCTTTTGTAAACGGGACGTTACGTTCGCCCGAAGAAAGTGAAAGGGTGCCCGAAATGCAGGCGTTTGACCCGGTTTGGTTCACGTTTCTGAACGGCTCGGACATCGAACAGCTCGAACTTGACGACACCGAGGTGCTCGACGCCGTCGAGCAGGGGCTGCGTGCTCAGGGCCGCGGGGAGACGGTCATCGAACCACGGGTCCACCTCACGCCCGATCCCTCGTTCAACGGCCACTTCAACGTCCTGCGCGGCTACATCGCGCCACTGGGGCTGGCCGGAGTCAAGATTGTGGGCGACTACGTCGGCAACTACAAGGCCGGGCTGCCCTCCGAGATGGCGCTGCTCAACCTCTTCGACCCGCGTACGGGAATGCCGGTGGCCGTGGTCGACGCCACCGCCATCACCGAGATGCGCACCGGCGCGCTCACCGCGCTCGGGGCGCGGCACCTGGCCCGCCGCGACTCCAAGGTGCTCGGTCACATCGGCGCCCGCGCCACCTCGTACTGGAACGTCCGCCTGCTCGACCGGATCTTCGACTTCGACGAGATACGCGTCCACTCGCGCCGCCCGGAGAGCCGTGAGGCCTTCGCCGAGCGGCTGGAGAACGACCTCGGCAAGCCCGTCATCGTCACCGACGACTGGAAGTCGTGCGTCGAGGGCGCGGACATCGTCGTGGAGGCGTCCCGGCTGGAGCGGCCCGAGCCGCTGCTGAGGACGGAGTGGATCGCGCCGGGAGCGCTTGTCGTACCGTACGGAACGATGAGCGCGGTCGAAATCACCCTCACCGACATCATGGACAAGGTCGTCGTCGACGACTGGGGCCAGTGCCGGTCCGGGCCGTTCGGTGCGCTGCGCGCGCATGTCGAGTCGGGGCGGCTCAGCGAGGAGACCCTGCACGGTGAGCTGTGCGAGATCGTCGTCGGCGACAAGCCCGGCCGCGAGCGCGACGACGAGACCATCCTGTTCTGGCATCGCGGCCTCTCGTTGTCCGACATCGCGCTGGGCGCGGCCATGCTCAAGAAGGCCGAAGAGCGTGGCCTCGGGCAGAACCTGCGGTTCTCATGACCGGTACGTTTTCCGCTCCTACCCCGGCAGTCGCTGCTGACGCCGTGGTCCTCGACGGGCGCGCCCTCACCTGCGACGACGTCGCCGCGGTCGCACTCCGCGGCGCCCAGGTCGCCCTGGCCGAGGATGTCCTGCCCCGGCTCGCGCGCGACCGCGCGGTCGTCGACGACGTGGTCGACCGCGAGGTGCCGACGTACGGTCTGACGACAGGGCTCGGCAGCCGCTCGTCGTACGCGCTGCCACGGGCCGAACTCGGCGAGTTCAGCGTGCGCACGGTCCGGGGCCGGGCCAACGCGGTGGGCGATCCGCTGCCGGTCCCCGTCGTACGCGCCGCCCTGCTCGCCCGGGTGAACGGCATCGCGGGCGGTGGCAGCGGAGTGCGGCCGGAGATCGTGCCGCTGCTGGTCTCGATGCTCAACTCCCGGGTGCACCCTGTGATCCCCGAGGTGGGGTCGATCGGCGCCTCCGATCTGTGTCAGATGGCCCATGTCGGCCTGGTCGTCATCGGCGAGGGCCGTGCCGAGGTCTCCGGTGAGGTGCTCGACGGGGCGGAAGCACTGCGACGGGCCGGGCTGGCCCCCGCCGAGCTGGGGCCGAAGGACGGGCACGTGCTGTGCAGCGCGAGCCCGCTGGCCGCCGGAGTCGGCGCCCTCGCCCTCCACGAGGCGGCTGCCGTACTCACCCTGGCCCAGGCGGTCACGGCGCTCACCTTCGAGGGGTTCCGGGCGAACACGAGCCCGCTCGACAGCCGCGTACTGGGCCTGCGTCCGGCCCCCGGTCAGGCCCGGGCGGCGGGCGAACTGCTCGCGCTGCTGGACGGCGGCGAGCTGGCCGATCCCCGGCACGCGAGGCGCGTCCAGGACCCCGTGAGCCTGCGCTGTGCCGCCCAGGTGCACGGGGCGCTGCACGCCGCCCTGGACTTCGCCCTCGCCGCACTCGAACCCGAGCTCAACGGCTGCGGCGACAACCCGGTGGTCCTGGCCGACACCGGGGAGATCCTCTCGTCCGGCAACTTCCACACGCCGGCCCTGGCCCTCGGCTTCGACACCGTCGCGCTGGCCCTGACGCAGGCCGCGGCGATCTCGGCCGAGCGCATGCGGCGGCTGCTGAATCCCGCTGTCAGCGGACTGCCCGCGAACCTCTCGCCGTACGGTCCGGAGCGTTCGGGCTTCGCGCCGCTGGCCAAGACGGCGCAGGCGCTCGTCGCGGAGATCCGTGCCCTGTCCGCGCCCGTGTGCACCGACCCCCGGCACGGCGCGGACGCGGTCGAGGACGACTCGACCAACGCGGCGCTCGGGGCGCGCCGGCTGACGACGATGCTGGGCAGGCTGCGGCAACTGCTCGCCGTGGAGGCCCTGGCCGCGGCACAGGCCGTGGACCTGGCGGCCCCTGCCACCATGGGACGCGGCCCCGGTCTCCTGCACCGCGCGATCCGCGAGCTGGTCCCGCCCCTGGACGACGACCGGCCCAGTGGAGTGGACGTGGACCTGGTGAGCCGGGACGTCCTGGGGTCCGACGAGGTACGGAACGCTCTGTGCGCTCTGGTGGAAGGACCTTCGTGACCAACGTCGACGTACACCAGCATCTGTGGACCGCCTCGTTCCTCGCGGCCCTTCGCGCGCGTGACAAGCCGCCGTTCCTGGACGGCTGGACCCTGCACACCGCCGGTGAGCCGCCCTACGAGGTCCCGGCCGCCCAGCACGATGTCGCCGCGCGCGCCGAACTGGCCGCCGCCGACGGGCTCGGCAGGGCGCTCGTCTCACTGTCCGCCCCGCTCGGCATCGAGTGGCTGCCGTCCGACGAAGCACGCCCGCTGCTCGACGCCTACCACGAGGACGCGGCGGGCCTGCCCGAACCGTTCGGGGCCTGGGCCGCCGCCTGCGTCCGGGACATCGACGCCGACTCGACCGCCGCGGACCTGGACCGGGGGTTCGCCGGGCTCCAGCTCCCGGCCAACGCCCTGACCGACGAGGCCGGTTACGCGCGCTGCGCCCCGCTGCTCGATCTGCTCGAAGCGCGCGGCCTCCCGCTGTTCGTCCACCCCGGCCCGGCGCCCGGCGCGTCACCGGGGCCCGGCTGGTGGCCTGCGATGGTTCCGTACGTGCAGCAGATGCACTCCGCGTGGTTCGCCTTCCGGGCGTTCGGCCGGCCTCGGCACCCGCGACTTCGGGTGTGCTTCGCGCTGCTGGCCGGGCTCGCCCCGCTGCACGGGGAGCGCTTCGCCGCCCGTGGCGGGGACGAGGGCCGGGCAGGTGTCGATCCCGATGTGTTCGTCGAGACGTCCTCATACGGTCCGCGTGCCGTGGACTCCGTCGTCCGCGTTCTCGGAACCGACGTCGTCGTGATGGGCTCGGACCGGCCCTACGCGGAACCGCCGCAGCAGCCCGGCTTCGGTCTGGGCGGGGCCACCGCCTACGCCTTCCGCATCACCAATCCACGCCGCCTGCTCACCGGAGAGGACTGACCGCACCCGACGGCCTCATGCGACGGCCACCCGTGACCGTCGTCCAACACGCAACCGGCACAAGGGGGATGACCATGAATCCGACCCCGTTCGACGCGACCGCGCTCGCCGAACTCGGCGCGTCCGACCGGCCGTTCACGGCAGAGGAGTGCGCGGACCGGGCCCGCCGGGCGGCGGCGTTCGTCGACACCGACGCGCTCGACCGCTCCGGTCCCGGCTCGTATCTGCTGCTGTGGCGGAACGACAACTCCGAGGCGTGGCTGAACACTTGGTGGCAGTCGCGCGACACCGGCTACCACGACCACCAGGGGTCCTGCGTCGGGGTGCACGTGATCGAGGGGGCCGCCTGGCAGGAGGGGCTGCCTGTGGGCGGCCCGCGGCGCGCCCGCCGGTACGGGGCCGGCGAGTCGTTCTCGTTCCCGGGTTCGGGCGTCCACCGGATGGACCACGACGCCGGCGCCGTGACCGTCCACGTCTACTCGCCGCCGATCGAGGCCATCGGGCACTACGAGATCGTCGACGGCGAACTCCATCGCACGGCCGGGCCGCCCGACGAGGGCTCCCCGGCGAGTCCCCGACTGCTCGACGCCCTCGACTCGATCGGGCGGTGAGTGGGTTCGGAGTGGGTTCGGAGAGAGCCCGCTACTCCGGCGGGGTGGGTGTGTCGTGCGTGCGGTACATCGCCTGTACGTCCAGTTCGAGCTGGATCGTCGGGCCGACCACCGCGATACCGCGGGCCAGCATGTTCCGCCAGTTGAGCGTGTAGTCCTCGCGGTGCAGTTCGGCCTTGGCCAGGGCCGCACAGCGCAGTTCCTCGCCGTAACCGCCATTCACCATACCGAGGTACGTCGTGTCCAGGGCCACCGAGCGGCTCACCCCGTGCATCGTCAGCGAGCCCTGCAGCGTCCACTTGCTGCCGCCGCGGTAGGCGAACCGCGTGCTGTGGAAGTCGATGAAGGGGAAGCGCTTGACGTCCAGGAAGTCCGCCGACCGGAGGTGGTTGTCGCGGGTCGTGTTGCCCGTCGTGATGCTCGCCGCGTCGATCCGGACATGGACCCGGGACTCGGTGATGTCCTGAACGATCTGGATGCCGCCGTCGAAACGCTCGAAGCGGCCGTGCACATGGGCCATTCCGACGTGCTTGGCGATGAAGCGGATCGCCGTGTGGGGCGGGTCGAAGAGCCAGGTGCCGGTCGGCGGCAGGTCGAGCTGACGGGCCGGTTCCAGGCGGGCGTACAGGGTGGGGAGGGTGACGCCGGCGACGATCTCGACGGTCTCGCGGACCGGGGAGAGCCCCTCGGCCATGACCATCATGCTGTAACCGCCCGGCGGCAGCACGGCCATGAAGAAGCCGTACGGGTCGGTGGTGCCGCGGGCCGCGACGCGATGCGAGTCGAGCGCGGTGATCGTGACGTCGGCGCCGCCCATGGGCTGTCCCATGGGGTCCGCGACCTCGCAGCCGACCGCGCCCGCGCCGGGCGGCAGGGGCATTGTGAGGCCCGAGGCGGCGGCGGAGGCGTCCCTGGAACGCCGACGCCGAAGCAGTCCGAGGGCCATGATGTTCACCTGTCTTCTCAATTCCGTTGCGTGCCACGGCTCGACGCCCTCCCACACGCCCGGCAGGCCCGTGGGCCGCACGGACACGGGCACGGCGGACCGGGACGTGAGCCACTCATGATCGTGATCCAGCCGTCCCCGACGTGGGTGTCTCAATACGAGACAGTGGGTCGGCGTACGAGGCAGTGGATCGCCGTACGAGAAGTGACTCGCCGTACGAGAAGTGGCTGGACGGCACCACGTCCGGTCACCGCGAGCCCGCCCAGGCCTCACCGCGAGGGCACGGGCCCCGTGGAGTCGCGTACCACCAGCTCATGGCCGGTGGATTTCCGGCGGGGCCGGGAGGCGGGCGGTTTCAGGGCCATCGAGAGGGCCTGGCGGCCCATTTCGGCGAGGGGCAGCCGCACGGTGGTGAGGCCGGGGGCGAGGTCCGCCGCGAACGACACGTCGTCGAATCCGGCGACCGACATCCGGTGCGGGACCGGTACGCGGTGGGCGCGGAGCGCGGAGAGGACACCGATGGCCATGGCGTCGTTGAGGGCGACGATCGCGGTGGTGTCCGGGTGGTCGTGCAGGATCCGCTCGGCCGCGTCGCGCCCGCCGTCGCGGGTGAACTCGGCCTGCGCCAATGGTAGTTCGTCGGAGGGCAGGCCGGCCCCCGACAGCGCCGCCGCGACCCCCGCGAACCGGTCGGCGACCGTGGACAGCAGCATCTCCCCCGCCGCCACAGCGATCCGGCGGTGTCCGAGGGACAGCAGATGACCAGTAACTGTCTCGGCGCCCTCCTTGTTGTCGGGCCGCACCGCGTCCGCGTTGAGGAAGTGACGGCCGATCACCGTCAGCCGCCCGCCGGCGTCCTGGAAGGCGGACAGCTCGGCCCTGGACTCGGCCTCCATGCGGGGATCGACGTACCCGGAGCCCGCGATGATGATGACACCGACGCGCTGGGCGATCAGATGGCGGATCTGGCGCAGTTCGTTCTGCGGATTGCGGCCGGAGTGGCAGATCTGGACGATCAGATCGCGTTCGCCCGCCACCTGTACGACCCCGCCCGCGATCTCCGAGAAGTACGGGTCGTCGATCTGATGGACGATCAGCCCCACCGTCGAGGCGGTACCGCCCGCCAGCGTGCGCGCGTGGGGATTGGCGACGTAGCCGAGCTCCCGCGAGATGCGGCGGACCCGCTCGGCCACCTCCTCACGCACCCCGTCCCGTCCGGCGAGCGCCCGGGACGCCGTGGTCAGTGAAACTCCCGCGCGCTCGGCCACATCGGCGAGCCGCAGTCGTGAACGGGGCCTTGGCATTCGTCACCGCCTCCGAACAGGGCCTTGTCAATCGGTCCGTGCACGACGCTTGTCTCAACTCATGTGACGTGGATTACATAGTACGCAAGCGCTCGCGAAAGCGCTTTCGAACGGCGAAGAGAGTGCCTGCGGACAGGGGAGTCCAGCGATGAGCACAACACAGCGCCTTTCATGGAGAGTTGCCGCCCTCGCGTCCGCCACGGCACTCACTGCCGCCGGTTGCGGCTCGGGCGGCGGCTCGGAGGATTCACCCGACGACCCCATCACCATCGGAGTCTCGCTCCCGCTCACCGGGGACTTCTCGGAACCCGGCAAGGGCGTGGAGCGCGGCTACAAGGCATGGGCGAAGATCGTCAACGACAAGGGCGGACTGCTCGGCCGCAAGGTCGAGTTGAAGGTCCTCGACGACCAGTCGAACGCCGACCGGGTGGTCTCCGACTACGAGCAACTGATCGGCAGGGACCAGGTCGACCTGGTCCTCGGCCCGTTCTCCACCCGGCTCGTGGTACCGGCGGCCCGGGTGGCGGAGGAGTACGGTCTGCTCTTCGTCGAGCCGGCCGGCGCGGCTCCGGAGGTCTTCGACCAGGGCTTCAAGAACCTCTTCTACGCGGCCCCGGCGGTCGCCAACGACCACTACAACCACCTCGCCGACTACATCCTGGCGCTGCCCGAGGCGGAGCGTCCCAAGTCCGTGGCGTACGCCGCGATGGACGACCCCTTCGCCCAGGGGACGGCGTACGGGCTCAAGGACAAGCTGGAGAAGGGCGGCATCAAGACCGTCGTCGACGAGGTCTACCCGCCCAACACCACCGACTTCGGCTCGATCGCCGCGCAGATCGCCTCCTCCAAGGCCGACATGGTGGTGGGCGGTTCGCAGTACCAGGACGGGGTGAACCTGATCGTCGCCCTCCAACAGCTGAACTACCAGCCGAAGATGGCCGCCTTCTCCACCGCCCCCACCGAACCGGAGTTCGCCAAGGCCATCGGCGACAAGACCGAGGGCATCCTCGCGCCGACCGGCTACACCCAGCACGCGGACTACCCGAGCAACAAGGAGTTCGTGGAGAAGTACACCGAGCAGTTCGGCAAGGCCCCGGAGGAGGACGAGGCCAACGCCTACACCACGGGACAGGTCGTCGCGGCGGCCGTCGAGGCCGCCAAGTGCGCCTCCCAGGACGAGGAGTGCCAGCAGAAGCTCGTGAAGTGGCTGCGCGGCAACGAGGTGGAGACCGTCGTCGGGCCCCTCAAGTGGGACGACAAGGGGCGCCCGCAGAGCGCGCACATGATCCAGCAGTGGGTGGACGGCGAGATCCAGATCGTCCTGCCCGAGGAACAGAAGGAAGCCGACCTGGTCCACCCCAAGCCGAAGTGGTGATGCCTGCGTGCCCTCCGCGAGCCTCGTCTTCCAGAGCATCGTCCTCGGCGTGCTGCTGGGAGGGCTCTACGCCCTCCTGGCGGCCGGCCTGACCCTCTACTTCGGCGTCATGCGCGTCGTGATGATCGCCCACTCGGCGTTCCTTATCCTCGCCGCCTACCTCGCCTGGTACGCGCACCGGGAGACCGGTGTCGACCCGCTGCTCACCCTGCTCGTCACCGTGCCGCTGTTCTTCGTCGCGGGCGTGGCCATGCAACGGCTGCTCCTGACCCGGCTGCGCCCGGCGACGCTGACCATGATGTCGGTGCTGCTGACGTTCTCCGTCGCCCTCGTCATCGAAGGGCTCCTCGGGTACGCCTTCTCCGGCACCCAGCGCCGGATCCGGCTCGGCTACTCGTCCGCGAGCCTGGAGTTCTTCGGCGCGCGCGTCGCGGTGGTCAAGCTCATCGCGTTCGGCCTGGCGGCCGCGGCCCTGCTCGGGCTGTATCTCCTGATGCGGCACAGCAGGTTCGGCCAGGCGCTGCGGGCGACGATCCAGCACCGAGAGGCCGCCGCGCTGGTCGGCATCGACACCGACCGGATCGCCGGGTACGGCTTCGGGCTCGGTCTCGCAACGGCGGCGGTCGGCGGTACGGCACTCTCGCTCGACACGACCATCTACCCGTCTCTGCACTGGCACTGGATCGGTCCGCTGATGGCGATCATCGTGGTCGGCGGCCTCGGCAGCGTGCCGGGTGCGGCGATCGCCGCCATGGCCCTCGGCATGACGCAGAGCCTGCTCCAGCTGGAACTCAGCACGACCTGGGCGCAGACGGTCTTCTATGTCGCGCTCTTCGCCACCTTGGCCGTCCGGCCGCAGGGATTCTTCGGGGGTCGGCTTGCCCAGAGATTCTGAACGCCCGCACCACACAGCCACGTTGCTGCGGCTGGGAGCACTGCTCGCCGGGCTCGCCGTCGCGCTGTCCTTCCCGTCCATGGCCCCGAGTCCGTACGAGCTGACCGTGGGTATCGCCATCCTCAACTTCGCGGTGCTCTCCACCTCCTGGAACTTCGTCGGCGGTTTCACCGGCTACATCTCCCTGGGGCACGGCGCGTTCGCCGGGCTCGGCGCGTACGCGACCGGGCTGCTCGTCACCAAGGGCGAACTGCCGTCGTTCGTCGCGCTGTTCGTGGCAGCCGCGTTGGTCGCCGTGCTCGCGATACCCGTCGGCTACGCCGCGCTGCGGGTGCGCGGCGCGTCCTTCGTCATCGTCTCGATCGCACTGGTCCTGATCATGCTGCTGGTCTTCCAGAGCTGGGCCTCGTTCACCGGCGGCTCGCGCGGTCTGGTGGTCCCGCGGCCGTTCCCGGGCAAGCTGCGCTCCGAGCACCACGAGATCTTCTACTTCCTGTTCCTCGGGCTGCTGGCGCTGGCGTTGCTGGCCTGGTGGATCATCGACCGCTCCCGGTTCGGCATGGGCCTGAAGGCGATCCGGGAGGACGAGGACAAGGCCCAGTCGCTGGGCACCCCCACCTACACGTACAAGCTCGTCGTCTTCGTGGTCTCGGCGGCCTTCACCGCCCTGGCGGGAGGGCTCTACGGGCTGTGGTTCGGCGACCTCGACCCCGTCTTCCAGTTCTCGATCCTGAGCGGGGCCTACATGGTCCTGATGGCGCTCCTCGGGGGCGTACGCCATCTGTACGGGCCGCTGCTCGGGGCGGTCGTCGTCGGGTACGGCCTCGAGTACTCCAAGCTCGAGTACGGGGACACCCCACTGCACCTGGTCTTCGCGGGCCTGCTGCTGGGGGTCGTCGTGATGTTCATGCCGGACGGTGTCATCCCGGCGGTCACCGGACTGGCCGCCCATGTCCTCGGGACCGGCGAGACGTCGATCCGCGAGGTCACCGCTGCCGAACTGCGCGACGAACGCGACGAGCAGGAGGCGGACGTCCGGCCGGACCACCGGCCGGACGGGAAAAGACCGGACGGGAAGAGAGAGGTGAGGCAGTGAGCGCGGAGGAGGATGAGCAGAGCCTGGCGGCCGTCGGACTCACCAAGACCTTCGGCGGGGTAGCCGCCCTGGACGGCGCCACCGTGTCGTTCCGGCACGGCAGGGTCAACGCCCTGATCGGGCCGAACGGCTCGGGCAAGACCACGTTCTTCAACTGCGTCACCGGCATGATCCGTCCCGACGCGGGCCGCACGACGTACCGGGGCCGAGACATCACCGCCAGGCCGCCGCACCGCATCGCCCGGGCGGGGATCGGCCGCTCCTTCCAGCTCTGCCGTGTCTTCCCCCGGATGACGGTCCTGGACAACCTGCTCGTCGCCGTACGCCCGCCGAAACTGCTGGCCCAACTCGCCGGCGCCCGAAAGCGGGAGGAGACGGAGCGGGCCCGGTACTGGCTGACCCGCATGGGCATCGACCACCTGGAGAGGGCGGAGGCGCGGAATCTGTCCTGGGGGCAGCAGAAGCTGCTGGAGCTCGCGGGCGTCCTGATGAGCGAGCCCGAGCTGATCCTGCTCGACGAACCGGCGGGCGGGGTCAACCCGGCACTGATCGACCGCATCTGTGACCTGGTGCGCGAACTCAACGCCGAGGGGAGGACGTTCCTGATCGTCGAGCACAACATGGACCTGGTCATGTCCCTCAGCGACCACGTCGTGGTCTTCGACCGCGGGCGGCCGATCGCGGAGGGCCCGCCCTCGGTGATCCAGTCCGACGAACGAGTCCTGGAGGCCTACCTTGGCGTCTGACTCCGGCTCCTCCACCGTCTCCCCGTCCCCCTCCGGCCCCTCCTCCCAGTCCGGGTCCGGATTCTTGCTCGAACTCGACGACATCCGCGCCGGATACGGACGGGCGGCCCTGGTGCTGCGCGGTCTGACGGTCCGGGTGCCCGCCGGGGGCGTGGTGTGCCTGGTCGGCCCGAACGGCGCGGGCAAGTCCACCGTGCTGAAGGTGGCCAGCGGACTGCTCGCGCCGCGCTCCGGCCGGGTCGTGGTCGACGGCGAGGACGTCACCGGCCGCGGACCGCAGCAACTGCTCGCCGCCGGGGTCGCCCATGTCCTTCAAGGGCACAGCGTCTTCCGGGAGATGACAGTCGCCGAGAACGTCCTGCTCGGCGGCTACACCATCAAGGACAAGGCGGTCGTCGCCGAGCGCGCCGACTTCGTACGCGACCTCTTCCCGCTCGTCGCCGAACGCTGGACGAGCCTGGCCGGACTGCTCTCCGGCGGCCAGCAGAAGCAGGTGGAGTTCGCCCGCTCCCTGATGGTCAGGCCCCGGGTGGTGCTCCTAGACGAACCGTCCATGGGACTCGACCCGAAGACGACGGGCGTGGTCTTCGAGCAGATCGTACGGATGCGGGAGGCGGGCACGGCCGTACTGCTGGTCGAGCAGAACGCCCGCCGCGCGCTGGAGACCGCCGACATCGGCTGCGTACTCGACCTCGGGCGGGTCCATGTCTCGGGCCCGGCACGGGAGTTGCTGGCCGATCCACAGCTGGGCGAGCTGTACCTCGGAGGCAGGCCGGCGCAGCCACCGGCCACGCCCAAGAGGTGACCAGCCGGGGAAAACGGTGCCCCCTATGGGAAAGCGATGACAGGCAAGGACATCGATGTCATGACACGCCTCGCAAAGGAGCGAGCGACATGGTCAGACGCAGACGGTACGCGGGAGTGGCCCTCGCCGCTCTCCTGACAGCCCTCACGGCCCTGGCGGCGGCGCCACCGGCCGGGGCACACGACGACGGTCGGCGGCCAACTGCCGTGCATCCGGGGCTCAGACCCGACCTCGCCGCCTACTACGACTTCGAGCATCCGGTACGCGGCAATCCCGCCAGGGAACGCGACCGGGGCTTCTCCGGCACCGACATCGATCTCGTGGGCGGTGGTGCGCGGATGCGGACACCGGACGGCGCGCACCACGGCAGCCGGAGTTCGCTCCAGGTGCGGCAGGTCGATCCGGACGCGGCGGGCAACGACGACTGGAAGGCGGGCGTGTACTCCGCGTACGGCGTGCCGACGCTGAACGCCTTCAACGGGGTCAACGGAGCCACCGTCATGGGGTGGTTCAAGATGACCGGGCAGAACCCGAGCCCCAACACCAACACGGCCGCCCCCGACGACCTTTACGGCGCGATCGGTCTTGCCGGAGTGCTCTCCGGCGACTCCGACGGACATGGTGTGCGCGCCCTGCTGGAACTCATCAACGTGAACGGCGAACTCCGGCTGGTCGCCCTCGGCCGGCGGATCGACGGGGCCGCCTCCCAGACCTTCGCGGCCTCCCAGGACTGGCGGACCCTGCTGCCGCCCGGCAAGTGGGTGTTCCTCGCCGCGACCTTCGACTTCGACAGCGGCGAGATGGCGCTCTACCGCAACGGCAGGCCGCTGGACGGCTTCTACACCGTGCCCGGCGACCCCTGGGACCTCTCGGGCCCCGGCCCGCACCGCACCTCGGCCACCGATCCGCGAGGCATCAAGATCGGCGGCAGCTTCCCGCAGAACACCCGGGAAGGCAACCCCTGCAACTGCCGGATGGACAGCCTGATGTTCCTCGACCGCGCGGTGGACGCCGCGCTGGTCCGAGCGCAGTACCGACTGGTCACGCACAAGGCCGCAGAGGAGTGACAGCCATGACCGGATCCCCCGGCACCAGACCCACACCCAGACCCAGACTCGGGCCCAGCCCCATGCCAGCCACCAGGCCCATCCTCCTGACACCGTTACTCGTTCTCGCCCTGCTGCTGTCCGTCCTCGTCGCCCTGCCCGGTGCCACGGCCCACGCGGCCGAACCGATCACCGACCCGGTCCCCGAGCGGCCCACCACGTCCGGCATCGGGCTCACGGTCGAGGAGTTCGCCGCCTTCCCGAAGAGCGTGCCGCCGGACGGTCCCGTCACCGATCCACGGCTGGTGCGGCACGCCCGTATCAACTATCTGAGCGAACTGCCCGACGGCTCGGGCCGGATGGCCGTGCCGGACCTCAACGGCAAGCTGTATCTCGTCGAGAACGGCACCCCGCGCGTCTATCTCGACGTCGCCGGCACCTTCTCCCCCGCGTTCTTCGGCAGCCAGGGTCTCGGCATGGGCTTCGGGTTCGTCACCTTCGACCCGCGCTTCAAGAAGAACGGCCGTTTCTACACCGTCCACACCGAACTGGCCTCCGCCACCGCCGCCGTGCCCGACATGCGGCAGGCGTCGAACACGGTGTACCACGGCATCGTCACCGAGTGGACGGCCGACGACCCCTCGGCCGACACCTTCGAGGGCACGCGTCGCGAGGTCCTCCGCATCGGCTTCGCGGGCCGGGTCCACGGCATCCAGCAGATCGACTTCAACCCCACCGCCCGGCCGCACGACAAGGACTACGGGCTGCTCTACCTCGCCGTCGGCGACGGCGGCCAGGGCGCCAGGAACAGTGAGCCGCAGAACCTGGCCCTGCCGCACGGCAAGATCCTGCGTATCGACCCGCGGGGCAGCGACAGCGCCAACGGCAAGTACGGCATCCCGTCCCGCAACCCCTTCGTCGGCACCCCCGGCGCCCTCGGTGAGATCTACGCGTACGGCATGCGCGACCCGCACCGGTTCAGCTGGGACACCGGCGGCCGCAACCGGATGTACCTCGGCCACATCGGTGAACACGCCATCGAGGCCGTCTACGAGGTGAGGGCGGGCGACAACCTCGGCTGGAGCGAACGCGAGGGCGCCTTCGCCTTCGACAAGGCCGCCACCGATCCCTGCGCCAAGATCCAGCCGCTGCCCGCCGACGACGAGAAGTACGGCTACACGTATCCCGTCGCCGCCTACGACCACGACCCGCCCGCCGACTGGAACTGCACCTCCGACGTCGGACGGGCCGTCGTCGGCGGCTTCGTCCTCCGCGACCGCGACCTGCCCGAGCTGTACGGCAAGTACGTCTTCGGCGACCTCGTCGACGGCCGGCTCCTCTACGCCGACACCAAGGACATGCGCCGGGGCGGCACGGACCTGGCCAAGCTGTACGACCTGATGCTGTACGACGAGAGCGGCACCCGGGTGACGCTGCAGGACCTGGCCGGGGACAGCCGGGTCGACCTCCGCTTCGGGCAGGACGCCGACGGCGGGCTCTATCTGCTCTCCAAGGCCAACGGCAGGATCTGGAAGGTGACCGGTACCCGGAAGTTCGCCTCCTGCGACACCGACGGCACGAAAGTCACCAACGTCATGGCCGGACACAACTGGGCCCCGGTCACGCCGTCCAAGTGGCGGTTCCCGGGCCGCGAGGCGATCCTCGCCGAGGCGGGAGTGGCCCGCCCCGGTCCCCGACGTCCCTTCGAGTACGCCCTGCTCACCGCAGGCCCCCCGGCCTTCGGCTCCGTACGGATCGACGCGCAGGTCCGTCTCGACACGCCCGTCGAGGTCACCAACCGGGACGTGATCATCGTGTTCGGCCACCAGTCGGACACGAAGTTCTATTACGCGCACCTGTCGACCGACAACACCATCTATCCGCACAACGGGATCTTCGTCGTGAACGACGCCGACCGGCTGCGTCTGGAGGACCAGTGGAACGGCACCACCGGTGCACCACCGGCCGTCACCGACTCGGCCTGGCACAAGGTGCGGGTGGTGCACTGCCCCGGCACCGGTGAGATCGCGGTCTATCTCGACGGCTCGAAACAGCCCCTGATGACGGCCGTCGACACCACGCTCTCCTCCGGCCGGGTGGGCTTCGGCTCGTTCGACAACATCGGACGGATGCGCGACCTGAAGGTCACCGGTGCGGCCGGTACAGGAGGGGCCGCCCTCACACGGTGACACCGTCGATCTCGAAGGTCTGCACCGAGGCGGCGGCGAACGGCACGCTCAGGCTCTTGCCGTTGAGGTAGGTGTCCGAGCGTGCCGTGTAGAGGTCGCCGCCGCCCGAGGTGAGCGTGTTCCAGCGCCGTACGAGCCCGCCGCTGCCACCCGTGACCGTGGTGAAGCGGGACAGGTCGAAGGTGAGCGTCTGTGCGGCACCGGAGTTGACGGCCACGATGACCAGGCGCTTCTGCGTGGCGTCGTGGGCGGCGACCGCGTAGCCGACGCCGGTGTCGAGGATGGTCATCCCGGGGCGGATGTGGCGGCTGAACTGGGCCATCACGTAGTACTTGGTCTGGACGGTGGTGGGCTGCAGGGTGCTCGCGTCGTACGCGATCATCGCCCAGCCGGTGGAGGGGTCCATCACCTGCCAGTAGACCCAGGCGGTCGGGTGCAGCCAGCGGAAGTCCAGGCACAGGTTGCTCGCCAGGGTGAGGCCGGAGCCGTCACTGTCACCGGTCTCGGAGTTCCAGAGCTTCTTGCCCGCGGTCGTCACGACATCCGTGTGGAGGAGGTCGCGGCGGCCGCCCGAACCCTGGTAGCCGTGCACGTTGACCTGGCTGACCAAGGCCTTCGTCGATGCCCCGAAGGAGTTCCAGGTCGTACGGGCCAGGTCGTAGCTGGTCTCGTCGGACGCGGAGATCCTGATGCCGGACAGGCCTCGCGTGTCGAGTTCGGTGCGCATGTACGGGAGGACGGCGGCCTGGACGGCGGCGTCCATGTGGCAGCCCTCCTGGGTGCCGGTGGCGGTCCACCAGGAGGACGAGGGTTCGTTGAAGGGGTCGACGGTCGCGAAGTTCACGCCCCAGTTGTTCTTCGCGCGCAGGGCGACGGCCGCCAGGTGGGAGGCGTGCTGCCGGTAGTTCCAGGACTGGAGGTTGTTGCCGCCGCCCGAGGCGCCCGACGGGTTGTGGTTGAGACACATCCACCACATGGGCGAGTTGGCGAACAGCTCGGTGACCGCGCCGCGTTGGACGGCCTTCACCAGGGCGGCGCGCTGGTTGGCGTCCGCCGTCCAGTCCCAGGCCGAGGAGGCGGGGTCCTCGTTGTTCCAGTCCTGCCAGTAGCCCTCGATCTGCTTGAAGGCCGGGATGTTGGGCGAGGCGACCATGGACTGGCCGCCCACGCTGTTCGGGCTGCACGCGCCCAGGTTGTAGCGGGCGATGTTCATTCCGAGGCCCGGCAGCGTCCTGCCGCCGTACGCCACGGACTTGGTGGTGAAGAAGATGTCGGCGAAGTCGTCCCGCGCGCCGAACACATTGGCCCACCATGCGAGCGAGGTGCCCCAGCCTTCCCAACTCCCGTACCTGGTGCCGGGGTTGACACTGATGGTCGCGTCGGCGCGGGCGGTGCCCGTCGCCAGCGCACTGCCCAGCAGCGTGCCGCCCGCCGCCGCCAGCAGCGATCTGCGCTTCATCATGGAGGTCTCCTGTCGCGCTCATGCCACAACCTGGTTGAAGAATGAGGCGGGGGCAAACGGTTGTCGAGACGCGTGACAGCGCTTTCTCTTTCGATAGTTTTATGGGCGCCCGTGTCACGGCTGTGGCGTATGGGAGCCCGTGTCCCCACGGCCTCATGGGCGCGCCGGCGTCACCACCGAGGGAGCTTGAGCTCGTACTCCGGGTGGACGCGCCGCATGTAACCGGTGTCGTCGCGGCCCTTCGTGCCCGAGTCGAGATGGACCCGGTGGAGCCGTTCCAGTGCGTCGTGGTCGAGTTCGACGCCGAGCCCGGGACCCGTGGGGACCTTGACCGCGCCGTCCCGCAGTTCCAGGACGCCGGGGACGACGACATCGTCCGCGAGGTTCCACGGGTAGTGGGTGTCGCAGGAGGTGTCGAGGTTCGGGATCGCGGCGGCCACATGGGTCATGGCGGCGAGGCTGATGCCGAGGTGCGAGTTGGAGTGCATGGACAGACCGAGGCCGAACGCCTCACAGACGGCGGCGAGTTCACGGGTGCGGCGCAGACCGCCCCAGTAGTGGTGGTCGGTGAGGAGGACCTGGATGGCGTCCTGCTCGACGGCCGGCTTCAGGTGCTCCCAGGCGACCACGCACATGTTGGTGGCCAGCGGCATGGGCGAGGTCTTCGCTACTTCCGCCATACCGGGAATCGTGGGGGTGGGATCCTCCAGGTACTCCAGGCAGCCGTCCAGCTCCCGTGCCACGTACCGCGAAGTCTCCACCGTCCAGGCCGTGTTGGGGTCGAGCCGCAGTGGCTGTCCCGGGAAGGCCTCGGCGAGCGCCTTCATCGCGGCGATCTCCTCGTCGGGCGGGAAGACACCGCCCTTGAGCTTGAACGAGCTGAATCCGTAGCGCTGTTGCATCAGCCGGGCCTGCTCGACGATGCCCGCCGGGTCGAGGGCCTCGCCCCACTCGTCGCCGACGGCCGGGTTGCCGTCGAGCGCCGGGTGTTCGGCCCACTTGTAGAAGAGGTACGCGGCGAAGGGCACGGCGTCACGGACCGCGCCGCCCAGCAGGTCGCTGACCGAGCGCCCGAGAAGCTTGCCCTGGGCGTCCAGGCAGGCGACCTCCACGGCGGAGGTGGTCCAGCCGCGCTCGTGGGAACTGGGCACGGTGGGCAGCAGGACGGTGTCGATCGCGGCGGCGACGGCGGTGGTGTCGAAGACGTCCATGCCGACGACGGCCCGCGCCGCGGCCCGCAGCCGGTCGCTACGGATGTCGCCGCCGGTCGACTCGCCGAGGCCCACCGTGCCGTCCTCCAGGACGAGTTGGAGGATCAGCCGCAGGGCGAGGGGCTCGTGCACACCGCTGGAGTTGAGGAGCGGCGGGTCACGGAAGGCGATCGGCGTGACGACCAGTTCGCGGATCCGACTGTCGGGGGTGGTCATGCGCGGGCTGCCTCCAGGCCGTGGTCGACGAGCTTCACACACACGCCATTCACGTCCATGAACCTGCCTCATGAATCTAGATGGCCCGCAGCCAGCTAAGAATCGTTTCAGGTGTATGTCAAGACATGGAGAACTCGACGAGAGGGGCGTCCCCCGCGAACGCCGCCCTCAGCACGGCGAGCGCGCCCTCGTGCGTGACCTCGCGCGGATTGGCGTACGCCTGCCCCGCGACCTGCTCGGCCGCGACTGCCAAGTCGGCCTCGGCCAGACCCAGTTGAGCGAGGGAGCGAGGTGCCCCGAGCTGTCCGGACAGGGTCCACAGAGCGAGCGGGGCGTTGTCGGTGTCCAGGGCGCGATCGAGGGCCCCGATCGCCTCGGGAGCGGCGGGCGCGTTGTACGCGAGGGCGTACGGCAGGACGACCGTGTGCGTCTCGGCGTGCGGCAGGCCGAACGTGCCGCCCAGCACATGGCAGAGCTTGTGATGCAGGCCCATGGTGGTCGCACCCAGGCAGGAACCGCAGAGCCAGGCCCCGTAGAGGGCGCGGCTTCGGGACTCCAGGGACGAGGGCTCGGCAGCGATCTCCGGAAGTGCCGAGGTCATCGCCCGTACGCCCTCCTCGGCCATCAGGGAGACGAGGGGCGAGGTGTCAGGGGCGTACAGCGCCTCGACGGCGTGCGCGACGGCGTTGACGCCGCTCGTGACGGAGAGGGGCACGGGCATGGAGAGGGTCAGCTCGGGGTCGTACACCACGCTGCGCGGAAGGACCGACGGGTCCCGGCCAGTACGCTTCGCGCCGTGCTCGGTGAGGCCCCACACGGAGGTCATCTCAGAACCGGAGTACGTGGAGGGCACGGCGATCAGGGGCAGTCCCGTGCGCAGCGCGATCGCCTTACCGAGGCCGATCGACGAACCGCCGCCCACGGCGACGCAGCCGTCGGCGCCCGCCTCGCGAGCCACCTCGACGGCACGGTCGGCGACCTCCACCGGGACGTGCATCCGGGCTTCGGCGTGCAGGCCCGCGCACAACTCGCCCAGCGAGTCGGCGACCCCCCGCGCGGTATCCGCGCCACGCGCGCCGGACACCACCAACACCCGCCGCAGACCGAGCCGTTGGACCTCGCCCGCCGTCGCACTCACCGAGGCGCCGGGCCGGAGGACGACCCGCATGGGCTGGGCCTCGTACGAGAAGTTCACGCTTTCGCCCCAGGAGTCAGTACGAGGTCGAATTGAGCATGCCGGAAGGGGTTCGGGACGCCGAACTCCCGTGCCAGGGAAGGGTCGTCGGTCGCCGCGAAGTCCTGGACCAGGCTGTGCTTCACCGCGAAGACCGCGTCCGAGTCGAGGTAGTCGCTGCCCGCCACGAAGATGTGTGTGGTGACGGGGGCGTGGCCCTCGGCGGTGGCGATGAAGTGGATGTGGGCGGGGCGGTAGGCGTGCCGGCCGGTGGCGCGGAGCAGGTCGCCGACCGGACCGTCGGTGGGGATGGGGTACGGGCTCGGCACGCAGGTCCGGAACCAGAAACGGCCCGCCGCGTCCGCCGTGAACAGCCCGCGGCCGTTGCCCGGTGGCTGGAGGTCAGGCTGCTGCACGTCGTAGAAGCCGTCGGTGTCGGCCTGCCAGACGTCGAGGACCGCGCCGGGCAGCGGGGTGCCGTCCTGGGAGAGCACCCGGCCGCTCACGACACACGGTTCGCCGCTGCCCACCAGGTCGATGTCGGCGCCGAGTTCACGGACCGGGGACTCGGTCATGTGGAAGGGGCCGAGGACGGTCGACTCGGTGGCGCCGGGGCCGCGGTCGGCGTTCAGGGTCTCCACCAGCATCGAAAGGCCGAGCACGTCCGACAGGAGGATGAACTCCTGCCGGGTGTCCGTGCACGTCTGCCCGGTCGCCGTCAGGAACCCGATCGCCCGCTCCCACTCCTCCTGGGTGAGCCGCGTCTCCCGCGCGAAGTCGTGAAGGTGACGGATCAGACCGGTGAGCAACTCCCGCAACCGCGGATCGGTATCCTCCCCAAGACTCCCGACGGCCTCCTCGGTGACCGCGGTCTCACTGGCATCGATGGTCATGACGACTCCTGATCCACTGTGTCCCGATTCCCACGATCACTGTCCCGCACAACCTGCCTCGCCCGGTGAGCGACGCAAGCCCTTCGCACTCAAGGGGCGCGGGGAACTGCGCGACCAGCCCCCACAAGCCCGCAGCCACACGACGACGCTCACCACCCCGAAGCCCACCCGCACAACCGCAGAGCTACCCGTGACCGAGAATCCGCCGCACCGCACCCCCGAGCAACTCCTCGGCATCGCCGACCGCCGTCGCGTAACGAAACGCCACATACCCGTCGGGCCGCACCAGCAGCACCCCCGAGTCGGAGACTTCACTCAGCCGCGCCCAGTCCCCGTACGGATCCTCGTACTGCTGCCCGGGTCCGATGACAGCGGTGGCGATATCGAGGCCGACGGCCTCCGCGGCCCGCACCCACCCCTCACCACCGATACCGGTGAACAGGGTGAAGCGCCCCCGACCGGCCGCGTCGAGCGTGGACAGGGTCCGGTCCCCGGCCGTGATCCACGCGTGGGGCAGCTTGGCGCCGGGCCGCGAGGACGGCTGGTGGTACAGCTCGGGATCGCGGTCGAACCCGGGATCCTCCGTACCGTCGGGGACGACCGCGTCCGACACGTACCGCTGATTTAGATCGACGCCGTGCGCGTTGAACTCGTACACCTTGAAGGCGATCGCCTCGCGGAGTCTGGCGCGCTGCTTCTCGGCGGCCTCGGTGGCGTCCTTGCGGGCGGCGATGTTGGCCCACAGCTGCTCGGGGCTCTGCGGGGAGAGGCCGTCGAGCGCCTCGAAGATCGGCGCGGTCTCGCCGATGGACTTGTTGGCGCGGGTGACGATCTGCCTGCCGACCGGGGCGCGCTCGGCGGTGTACGTGTCGAGGAGCTTGGGCGAGGCGGTGCCGTCGAGGACGAGCTTGAGCTTCCAGGCCAGGTTGTACGCGTCCTGGACGGAGGTGTTGGAGCCGAGGCCGTTGGACGGCGGATGGCGGTGTGTGGCGTCGCCCGCGCAGAAGACGCGGCCGTTCGAGTACGTCTCGGCGTACATCTCGTTGACCGTCCATGCCGAGGAGGACTTGATGGTCACGGGGATCTCGTCGTCGCCGACGAGTCTGCGGACGATGGACTCCGCGTACTGGGTGGTGAGGTCGGGCGCGCCCGCGGTCACGTCGTAGCCCCAGACGATCATCCACTCGTTCCAGGGGCGGACGTTGCGGACGAGGCCCGCGCCGATGCCGCCGACGGTGGCGCCGGGAGCGAGCACCCAGTACAGCGTCGAGGGCCGGTGCGCGGTGTACTTGCTCAGGTCCGCGTCGAAGACGATGTTGATGCTGCCGGCCACGCCCATCTGGCCGCCCATCGGCAGACCCGCGTCCTCGGCGACCTTGGAGCGGCCCCCGTCGGCGCCGATCAGGTACTTGGCGCGGATGGTGTACTCGTCGCCGCGCAGCCGGTCCTCGACGGTGACCGTGACTCCGTCGGCGTCCTGGACGAACGACTTGTAGACCGTGCTGAAGCGGAGGTGGGTGCCGCGCGCCACGGCGGTCTCGACGAGCACCGGCTCCATGAGGTGCTGGGGCATGTCGCACATGCGGGTCGGACTGGCGAGGTCGTGAGCGGCCTGTACGAGGGGGTCGTTGCCCCAGGAGCGGACGCGGCCGAGCTCCTCGCCGGCCAGGCTGGTGCAGAAGGTGGTGTTGCCCATCAGGTGCTGGGGCGTGGCCTGCGCGACGACGTCCTGCTCGACACCGAGGTCGCGCAGGACCTCCATCGTGCGCTGGTTGGTGATGTGGGCCCGGGGTGTGTCGGCGAGGCTCGCGTAGCGGGTGACCACGATGTTGGGCACGCCGTAGGTGCTCAGGGCCAGGGCGGCCGAGGCGCCCGCGGGGCCGCTGCCCACGATGAGTACGTCGGTCTCGACTACGGGCTCGACGTTGTGCACGGGCACGCTCCAGGGGATGAGAACAGCACCAACCATTCATGATCATGGTGCGATACGCGGGAACGCGGGTGTCTCATTACGAGACACCGACGCGGGTTTGCGGGAACCGGTGCGGGTTCGGCAGGGCACAGGTGCGGGTCCGACGGGACACCGGCGCGGGGCGCGGAACAGAGCGGGGGCGCCCCTTTGTTACCTCTTCAACCATGCCCGGTACGGTGGGAGGCGCCGTGACGACCACCGAAGAGTCCCCCGCCCGTCCCGCTCTCACGCCGCTGCGCCAGGCGCGAGAGCGGTTCCTGACGGGACGCCCGCTGCCCGACGGAGTACCGGACGAGATCGTCGCCGCCTGGCGGCGTGCCCGCTTCTTCGGCGTACGGCACGACCTGACGGAACCCGCCGAGCCCCTGCCTCCCGTGCAGTCGGCCCTGCTGACCGCCGCGCGGCCCGTGCTCGAACGGCTCGCCCCCGCCCTCGCCTCGGGGCAGTCGTCCCTCGTCCTCACCGACGAGCGGCTGCGCGTGCTCTGGTCGGCCGGGAGCGGGCCCGGCGACGAGAAGTGCCACGACATGTCCGAGCAGGAGGTCGGGCACAACAGCGCGGCCCTCGCCCTGCGCACCCGGCGTCGCGCGGAGGTGCACGGCCCCGAGCACTTCCTCGACCTCTGGCAGGACGTGTCCGCCGTCAGCGTTCCGGTGCTGGCCCCGGAGAACGGCCAGGTCCTGGGCACGGTGACCGTCGCGTGCGGCCTGTGCACCGGATGCACACCGCATCCGGGCGCCGCCCTCGCCGAGGCCACGGCGACGGCCGTCGAGGCGGAGCTGCTGGCGCGGTCCCGCACGACGGAACGAGTGCTGCTCGACGCCTTCCAGCGGGCCGCCGCGCGGCCGGGGGCGGCGGTCGTGGCGCTCGACGGCAAGAACCGGCTGCTGAGCGACGCGGCGGCGGGAATGCTGTCGCCGGGCGCGGTGGCGGTGTTGGAGCGGACCGCGGCGGCGAACGGCCCGGGGCGGGACGACACCGACCTCTCCGAGTCGTACGGCCCCTGTGAGCCGGCCGGCCCTTCTGAGGCGTACGGCGGCTCCGAGCCGACCCGCCCGCCCGAGCCCTACGACTCGGCACGGAGCAGGAACGGTTCCGCCGCCTACGACCTCGAACTCCCCGACGGCACGGGCACGGCGCATGTCACCCCCGTACGCCACGAGGGCGCCGTCATCGGTGTGGTCGCCGTGGTCGAGCCGCCCACCGACGAAGCCGTGCGACCGCACACGCAGCAGCCCCGTGTCGCGCTCGCCGGGCGCTCGGTCCCCTGGCGTCACGCGACGGCGAAGGCCGCGGAGCTGGCCCGTTCCCGGGAGCCCCTGCTCCTGACCGGGGAACGCGGCACCGGAAAGACGGCCCTGGCAAGGGAGTTGCTGAGGGCGCGCGGGGATCTGGATCCGCTGGTCGTGGACGCGGCGGAGGGCCCGGTCGATGAAACCGGCAGCTGGACAACGGCACTGGCTAGCGACCGCGCGCTCCTCCTGCGCCATGCCGAGCGCCTCGCCCAGGCCGACGTCGCCGCCCTCAACTCCCTGCTCGACGAACGCCCGGACGCGCCCCTGCTCCTCACCTACACACCCGGTACTCCCCCGGGTCCCTGTCTCCAGCGGTTGCTCGACACCCTGGCCGTCCGATCGGCGACCCTCCCGGCGCTGCGCGAACGCCCGGACGACATCAGGGAGTTGCTCCCCGAGCTGGCGCCGAAGCCCGTACCGGGACGGCCGCCTCTCACCTGGACGCTGGACGCGCTACGGGCCATGGAACGCCATCCGTGGCCCGGGAACATCACGGAACTCGCCCATCTCGTCCGGGCGTTGGCCGAGCACCGCCAGGTGGCAGGCCCGGTGCGGCGCACCGAACTCCCGGACCTCGTCCGGGAGGGCCCCGCGACACGGCAGTTGAGCCCGATGGAACTCGCCGAACGCACCGCCATCCTGGAGTCGCTGCGCCGCCACGGCGGCAACAAGGCACGGGCCGCGGCGGCGTTGGGCATCGCCCGCGCGACGCTGTACCGAAAGCTGCGAGGCTATTCGCTGTGACAGCGGAATGCCGCTCCCTGTGACTGCTGAATTCCGCCCCCTCCCCGTCCGCCGTTCCCCCTGCTAGCCTCCGGCCCGGGAACCGGTTGCCACGAGCGTTGCCGCACTTCCCAGGGGTGGGGCGTACCCGGACGGCGGACGAGTCGCTTCCGGGGCGGAGAAGAGGGGGCGGGTCATGACCAGGAAGACCACCGGCGACGTCGCGGGCCGACGCACCATCCGGGACGTGGCCGCACGGGCCGGCGTGTCGGCGTCCACGGTGTCGCGTGTCCTCGGCGGCGACTACCCGGTCAGCACCTCGACCCGTACCCGCGTGATGCGGGCGGTCCGCGACCTGGACTATGTGGCGGACGCCCGCGCCAAGGCCATCGCGGGGGCGGGCACTCCCACGCTCGCGTTCGTCCTGGACGACATCACGGGCCCGTCCTTCGCGCACATGGCACACGGCGTGGAACGCGAGGCGACCCGTCTCGGCCATCTGTCCCTCGTGTGCAGCACGGACGGCGACGCCGAACGCCAGCTGGAGTTCATCGAGATGATGCGCGCCCAGCGTGCCGCCGCGGTGATCCTGGTCGGCGGCACCGCGGACACCGCCGAGTACCGCGAACGCATGGCCCGTATCGCGGACTCCCTGGCGTCCGCGGGCTCCCGGCTGGTCCTCTGCGGCCGTCCGCCCCTGGACCCGGGGACGCCGGTGACCGTCATCGAGTACGACAACGAGAGCGGAGCGTACGCGCTCTGCGCCCATCTCCTCGCCCAGGGCCACCGCCGTGTCCTCTTCCTGGGCGGCAAACCGTCCAACACCACGGCCCAGGGCCGCGAGCAGGGCTACCTCGCGGCCCACCGGGCCCGCGGCGTCACCCCGGACCCGGCCCTCCGCCTCTTCGGCGACTTCACCCGCGACTCGGGCCACCGCCTCGTCCGCCAGGCCCTCGCCCAGGGCCTCGACTTCACAGCGGTCATGGCCTCCACCGACATGGTCGCCTCGGGAGCGCTGACCGCCCTGCACGAGGCGGGGCTCTCGGTCCCGGAGGACGTCTCGCTGGTCGGCTACGACGACATCCCCTTCGCCCGGGACCTCAATCCGCCGCTGACCACCGTCCATGTCCCCTACGAGGACCTGGGCCGGCTCGCGGTCCGCACAGCCCTGACCCGCACCCCGGACGCCCCCGACGAACACCTCCTCCTGGGCACGCACGTGGTCGTACGGGCTTCGGTGGCGCCCCCGCCGGACACACGTCGGTGACCGGCGGACCGCGCCGCCAAGTGCCGGGCGGCAGCGCCTACTTGGCGTACATCAGCGTCCCGAAGCCGAGCTGGTCGAAGCCTCCGCTGCTGGCGCCGTAGTCACCCCCGCCGCCCTCGGGCCGCGCGCTCTCGGCCATGGCGGTGATGTACGGGACGGACAGCCCGCGCCGGCGGGCGTAGTGGTAGTGGAGGATGTCCCACACCGGCCTGACCTGGCCCCGGCCCGAGGCCGAGATCACGGTGTGCGCCTGCTGGGCGCAGTTCTGGCCCGAACCCCACGTGTACCTCGTGAAGGGCACGTCCTGTCCGAGGTTGTACTTGGCGACGTACTGGGCGGCCTTCATGAACCGGTTGTCGCCGTAGCCGTACAGGTCCTCGCCCTGCGACCAGGCCATCTCGCAGAACGCGCCCATCTGGCCGATGCCCATCATGGTGTGGCCCTGGTCGCGCCCGCTCTCCTGCCACTGGGCGAGCCCCTCCGAGTCGTACACGAACGGGACGGCGTGGTTGATGGAGCCGTTGCCCGCGCCGTTCTTGAAGTAGTTCACGGCCTGGTCGTACTTGGCGGCGTCGTCGCAGAGAATGCCGATCGCCAGGACCGAGTTCATGTTGCACAGGTCCCAGTTGGCCCAGTAGTTGGTGATGCAGGCGTCGTTGTGACCGTTCAGGAACTGGTTGTTGAGCGGGTAGAAGACGTTGAGCATCATCCGCTTGAACCGTTCGAGGTCGAACCCGCTGTAGCCGCGCATGAGTTCGGCGGCGTTCGCGAACTGGTAGCCGTAGATCCCGGCGGCCAGGAAACGGTCGGCGTTCCCGGTGACCGTGGTGAGCGTGGCCGACCAGGCGTTGAGGATGTCGCGGGCCTTGTCGCCGTGGGCCGTGGTCCCGGCGATCCTCCAGCGCAGGGCGTTCTGGTAGGCGGCGTGGATGTCGTTGTACAGGAGGCTGTAGTTCTCGCCGGTGCCGCCGCGGATGATCGTGGCCTGCGGCCTGGGGGCCCAGGTGCTCGCGGAGTGGGAGTTGGCGGTCAGCCGGTTCCAGCCGGACAGCCAGGGCTCGTTCCCCGCGGCGACCCGTACCTTGGCCCGGTTGAGTTCGCCGTACGCGTGCAGCGTGCCCGGGTGGGTGAAGGTCGCCGGGGCCGCCGCCGCGGTACTGCCGGTGAGGGCCGTGGCGGAGGCACCGACCGCTAGGGCCGCGGTGAGACCACCCGCGGTCCTCAGCAGACCTCGGCGGCTCAACTCCGTGCTGGGGAGGTGCTGGTGGGGGGATGTGCGGCTCATTGTGTGCATCTCCAATCCTGGGAAGGATCAGCGGCCCGGAGGCAGCACGGGAGCACACCCGCACTGCGGGGGACCGTTCAGGTGGGGGGCGTCGCCGAAGCCGGGGATCTCTCCCTCGGCGAGGGGGTCCGGGCGACGCCGTCATCGGGGGAAACAGCCGCGCCCAAGGCAGTCCCGGTGCGCTTCGGTCACGGCACAGTCGCGGCACGGTGGGGAGGCTGACGGTCGCCGCCACCCACCCCGAGTTGCTGCCGCTTGCCTCCTGCGGGTTGGTGGCGGAGACCGAGCAGTAGTACGTACGGCCCGCGCGTACTGCTCGGTTCGCACGGAAGGCGTTTCCGGTCCCGACACGACCGACTCCCTCTCACACGTTCCGGACGGTGAGCCTGAGGGACTTGGTCGCCGTGCCCGCCGCGTTCGTGGCCGAGACGGTGACCGTGCCGGTGCCGGGCTCCTTCGGGGTCCCGGAGATCAGCCCCGTGGCCTTGTCGATGACCAGGCCCTTCGGCAGCCCCTCCGCGTCGAACGACGTCGGCAGGGCGGTCGCGGTGACGAGGTGGTTGAAGGCGCGGTTCCTGATGGCCGTCGCCTCGCCCGCGCTGGTGACCACCGGGGCCACCGTGGAGGCAGCCGTCGCCTCGTCGAGGAAGCGAAGGTTCCACACGTGCTCGTTGGCGAACATCGGCACCATGTCGGTGGTCAGGAACCAGCCCGGCTTCTCCATCCCGTCGTGCACGACCGTGCCGTTGACCGTCAGGTTCTGGAAGGTGACGTTCTTGACGGGCCGGTCGGCGTCGTAGCCGGCCAGGACCGCCGTGTCCGCATGCGTGCCGTCGTACGTCAGGTTCCGCACGTACACGTCCTCGATGCCCCGGCCGGGTGAGGCGTTGTACCGGTTGGCCATGACCCGCAGGTTGACCAGCTGGCCACGGGTGAAGTCCTCGACCCGGACGTCCTGGATGCGGACGTTCCGGATGAGGTTGGAGTCACCGGGATTGAGGGCGAGGCAGCCCTGGTAGAGCACCTGCGGCTCGCGGTGCTGGAGGACGTCGATGTTGCTCAGGACGATGTTCTCGATGACCTCGGGCTTCTCCGGGTTCCCGTGCGTGCCGATGTTCACCGGGTGTGCGACATCGGCCCACAGGGTGGAGTCGCGGACGGTGACGTTGCGGCAGTCCCCGTAGTAGTCCCAGCGGTGGGCGTAGACGGCGACACAGTCGTCGCTGTTCCGCATGAAAACGCCCTCGATCAGGACGTCCTCGCTGCTGAACACGTCGATCCCGTCGCCCCATTGGCCACAGCTGTACGAGTGCAGGTTGCGGACGGTGACCTGCCGGGACTGGCCGATGGCGCAGGAGTAGCCGGTCCTCGGGTCGAGGACGAGGATGCCGTCGATCTCGATGTTCCTGGAGAACGCCACCGTGGTGCCGCCGTCCGTGTCGTACAGGATGCCCCGGCCGATCAGCCGGGCGTTCTCCACGTCGGTGAAGTCGACCCGGGCCTTGAGCACCGCGCCGCCGGCCAGGTAGACCGTCTTCCCGCTGGGCACCCGCAGCACGTCGTCCGGGACGGTGTGGATGCCGGTGCCGAAGTAGAGGACGTCGGGGTCGTGGGCGTCGGGCCGCTGCCGCTCGATCGGGTTGGCGTGCAGATGGAGGTTGCCGTAGAGGTCCCCGTCGATCTCGACGGAGAGGTTGCGCGGCCCGGTGAGGCTGAAGCGGACGGTGTCGCCGCTCACCTCGTGCTCTACGGCGTACGACAAGGGGCGGATGCGTACGGAGCCGATGGCGCCCTTGGCGGAGGTGACCTCGACCTCGACCGTGCCGGTGAAGTCCAGGTTGGCGACCGAGGAGTTCCTGACGAGGCCCGCGCCGGTCGTCTCGTCGACGGTCCTCGTCCGGGCACGCAGAACGGGCACCGTCCGCCACCCGCCGCCGGGTGTGCGGGCCTTGACGGAGAAGCCGGTGTTGAGCGGCAGCCCCGTCGGCACGGGATGCACCACCAGCCGGTCGGCGGCCACCGGTCCGTCCTCGGCTCCATCCTCCGCTCCTGCGGTGCCGACCGCCGACGGGGTGAGGAAGGGACCTCGGCCGAGGGGAGCGACGGCGGGTGAGCGCATCAACTGGTCATCTCCTGCTTCGGGTTGTGTGCGACGACGATCTCGACAACCGGTTTCTATGAGTGGGTGCGCAGAGCTTCTTCCTGTCCGGAAACGGCGTCAAGGGTCCTCGCCGACTCTCGAAAGGAACCGGTGAGCAGGCGGTCGGCAGGTCGGCAGATCTCCTACTGCCGGCCGTCGAGCTCCCGCATCTCGAACCAGTCGAAGTCCGCCGGGGTCCGGGTCCCGCCGAGGTCCTGCGCGCAGATGCCGACGAAGGCGCCGGTGAACCGCAGCCGTTCCCCGTAGTCGTCGGAGAGCCTGCTCGCGTCCAGGACGGGGCCCACGGCATGCCAGTCCGTGCCGTCGGGCGACGCGGAGAAGCGAAGTTCCACGCCCTCGAACCGGGCCCGCAGATGCACCAACGGCCAGTCGTCCGTGGCGAGTTCGCTGTCCGGGAGTTCCCCGTACGCGCCGTCGTCGGTGAGGACCACGCCCAGGACGCGGTCCCGGCCCTCGACATGGGTGAGGCGGAGATAGAAGTGCGTCGAGGTGTCGTACCAGCAGATGAGGCCCGCGAGTTGACTGAAGTGCGAGGGGCGGAAGTCGACGACCGTCGTCGCCTCGCAGCACACCGAGGTGAGCCGCCGCGCGACCAGGCTCTGGTCGAACCGCGAGTGCGGGCTCTGTCTGCCGCGCAGCCGCAGATGTCCGGGACGCTCGCGAAGGGTCAGCCAGTCGGGGGTGGCGGGGACTCGGAGTGTGCTCCAACCCCCGTCCAGGGAGGGCGAGTCGAAGTGGTCCCGGGTGACAGGCGCGGCAACCGGTCCCGGCGCCACCCCCGTGGGCGCCGGGACCTCCAGGCTCGGCCGCCGCCCTCCGTCCGCCAGTCGCAGCCAGCCGTCGTCCGTCCAGGTCACGCGTTGCAGACAGGTCTCCCGGCCGAGGACGCAGCGCGGCCCGTCCGGCGTCCGTACGGGTCTGGAGGCCAGGTGGGCGAGGTACCACTCCCCCTCCGGCGTCTCGACCAGCTCACCGTGTCCGGCCTTCTGCAGCGGCCACTCCGGGACGTCGCGCGTCGTCAACAGCGAGCCGTCCGGGTCGAGTTCGTAGGGTCCGGTCAGCTCGCGCGAGCGGGCCATCAGGATGCCGTGGTTCCAGCCGGTGCCGCCCTCGGCGAGCATCAGGTAGTACCAGCCGTCGCGCCGGTAGACGTTGGGCCCCTCGATCAGCTCCTCGTGGGTGAGGATCGTGCGTGGCTGTCCGACCAGGGCACGCTTGTCGGCGTCGTACTCCTGGAGCAGGATCCCGGCGAAGGACGGGTGGCCCTCGCGCGGATCCCACTGGATGTTGAGCAGCCAACTGCGGCCGTCCTCGTCGTGGAAGAACGACGGGTCGAAGCCGGAGGAGTTGAGGAACACCGGCTCTGACCAGGGGCCGTCGATCGACGGGGCCGTGATCAAGTAGTTGTCGACGTCCTTGTACGGGTGCCCGATGGTCCGCACGATGCTGTACACGAGCCAGAACCCGCCCTCGTGGTGCGAGAGCGAGGGCGCCCACACACCCGCCGAGTCGGCGACTCCTCGGAGATCGAGCAGCTCGGGCCGGTCCAGGATGTGGCCGGCCCGCTCCCAGTGGACGAGATCGGTCGAGCGGTGCACGGGTACGCCCGGGAACCATTCGAAGGTGGAGGTGGCGAGGAAGTACTCCGCGCCGACGCGCAAGATGCTCGGATCCGGGTGGAATCCGGGCAGCACGGGGTTGCTGATGTGGCCCACGGTCATGCAGGTCCCTTCACACGGAGTCCGCCACGCCTCGCTGAGGCGCGCTCAATGTAGGAACCGGTTGCCGCGGGGTCAACGCTCCCATCGCGAGAGCACCACTATTCGAAACTTTCGCTGGGGCCCCGTCAGGGGCGCGGGGAACTGCGCGACCAGCCACGTACGGCCCGCACGCACCCACACGCCCCGAAGTCAACCCGCACCCCTCCCGGCCCAGCGTCCAGCCACCCGCCCGCTGCCGGTCCAGGCCGACCGCCTCGGTCAGCACGTCGAAGCGGCGGAGCACCGCGCGGCCCTCGTCGCCGGTCGCCCTCACCGCGTCCCAGCGGCTGTCCGGCGCGGGCACCGCGACCAGGCGCGCCAACAGGTCGGCGAGGATCCGCAGAGCGGCGTCGTCGTCGGTCAGCGACGACGGAGGCCGTACCGCGTGCCGTGGGGCCGTCCGGCGTCAGTGGCCAGCGGTCCAGGAAGTCCCCGGCGGCGAACTCTTCGGTGATCTCCCCGGAAGTCCGCGTGCTCATCGGTGTCGAAATATGGGCTCACCCAGCCCGTGCGGGCCACGGAATATTGGGCGTTCAGAACCCTTCGAGAAAATCAACCGCGCCGACGACGTGATTCATGTCACCCACATTTCGAGGCAATGCGGGGCCGCCGACCGGGGCTCCGGCGGGTGTACCGTAATGGGGCGAGCCTGATGAAGATTCCCACGCCCAGCAATCAGCACCGTGGACGACGAGAATTCAGGATTCCTGAAGACCGAGGGTCTTGCTCGACATTGTTGAGTTTGCACCAAGAACTGAGGCACGGGAAGAGATGTTGACCGCAATGGAGACGGATACCCCAGAACAAGGGCAGGAGACTCTTCTGGTGTCTCCGGACTACGACGCCGACGCCCCCGAGCCCCGGCTCGGCTCCGACGGCGCCTCGGTGGATCCGGTCCGGGACTACCTGAAGGTGATCGGCCGGGTCCGCCTCCTCAGCGCCGCACAGGAGGTCGACCTCGCCAAGCGGATCGAGGCCGGCCTGTTCGCCGAGCACCGGCTCGAAGAGGAACCCGATCTGGATCCGGCGCTCCGGCGCGAGCTGAAAATCCTCGTCGAGGACGGCCACCGGGCGAAATCCCACCTCATCGAGGCCAACCTCCGCCTGGTCGTCTCCATCGCCAAGCGTTATACGAGACGCGGTCTCAATTTTCTGGACCTGATCCAGGAGGGCAACACAGGTCTGATTCGGGCCGTTGAAAAGTTCGACTACGTCAAGGGTTTCAAGTTCTCGACCTACGCGACCTGGTGGATCAGGCAGGCACTGACACGGGCCCTGGCCGACCAGAGCCGCACGATCCGCATTCCCGTCCACGCGGTCGAGGTCATCAACAGAATGGCCAGGCTCCGCCGGGAGATGCTTCAGGAGCTGGGCGTCGAGCCGACGGTTGGGCAGGTGGCGGAGCGGATGGAACTGCCCGTCTCCAAGGTCATCGAGCTCGACGGGTACACCAAGGACCCGGTGTCGCTGCATCTGCCGCTGGGCGAGGACGGCGGCAGCGAACTCGGCGACGTGATCGAGGACAGCGAGAGCGTCTCCCCCTTCGACGCGGTGACGTTCCTCCTGCTCAAGGACACCATCCAGGAGATCCTCGCCCATATGACCCCGCGTGAGGCGGGCATCATCACCCTGCGGTACGG
This sequence comes from Streptomyces sp. NPDC050988, assembly GCF_044456225.1. Lineage (NCBI taxonomy): Bacteria > Bacillati > Actinomycetota > Actinomycetes > Kitasatosporales > Streptomycetaceae > Streptomyces > Streptomyces sp. NPDC050988. The sequence continues at coordinate 691,296 of NZ_JBITFQ010000001.1, forward strand.
GCTTCTCGACGGGCAGGCGAAGACCCTGGAGGAGATCGGCCAGGTCTACGGAGTCACTCGCGAGCGGATCCGCCAGATCGAGTCCAAGACGATGTCGAAGCTGCGCCACCCGTCCCGCTCACAGGCCCTGCGCGACTACGTCGGGCTCGACTGAGCCGAGCCGCCCGATTCTTGACTCGGGCCCGGTGCTTGAGGCCGGCCCGACTCGTTGACTCTGCCCGACTCCTTGGCTGCGGCCCGACTCCTTGGCTCCGGCCCGATTCCTGGAGTCCGGCCCGATTCCTTGAGTCCGGTCCGGTGCTCACTGGACCGGCAGTGCCTGCTCCGCCCAGATGGTCTTCCCGGTGCCGCTCGGCCGGGTGCCCCAGCGGTCGGTGAGCTGTGCGACGAGCAGCAGGCCCCGGCCGCCCTCGTCGAAGGTGCGGGCCCTGCGCAGATGGGGCGAGGTGCTGCTGGCGTCGGAGACCTCGCAGATGAGCGTACGGTCGCGGATGAGCCTGAGCTGGATCGGGGAGCCGCCGTAACGGATGGCGTTGGTGACCAGCTCGCTCACGACGAGTTCGGTGACGAAGGCGGCCTCGTCGAGCCCCCAGCGGGTCAGCTGCTCGGTGGCGTACTGCCGGGCCGTGCCGACCAGCGCCGGGTCGGACTCCAGGTCCCAGACGGCCACCTGGTCGGCGTCCAGGGCACGGGTACGGGCCAGGAGCAGCGCCACGTCGTCGGCGGGGCGCTGCGGGAGCAGGGCCTTGAGGACGTTGTCGCAGGTGTCCTCCAGATTCCGGGCCGGGGCGGCCAAGGCCGTGCAGAGGGCGGCGGTGCCCACGTCCACGTCGACATCGCGGGCCTCGACGAGACCGTCCGTGTAGAGGGCGAGTACGGCACCTTCGGGCACGTCCAGCTCGATGGCCTCGAACGGTAGGCCGCCGACGCCGAGCATCGGTCCCGCGGTGACCTCGACGACCTTCACCGTTCCGTCCGGGAACAGGACGACGGGCGGCGGGTGGCCGGCGGAGGCGACGGTGCAGCTGCGGGACACCGGGTCGTACACCGCGTACAGGCAGGTGGCGCCGATCTCGCCGATCATCGCGCTCTCGTCGGCCGCGAGGTGTCCGACCAGGTCGTCCAGGTGTGTGAGCAGTTCGTCCGGCGGCAGGTCGACATCGGCGAGGGTCCAGACCGCCGTACGGAGCCGGCCCATGGTGACGGAGGCGTGCAGGCCGTGTCCGACGACGTCCCCGACGACCAGCGCCACCCTGGTCCCGGACAGCGGGATCACATCGAACCAGTCGCCGCCCACTCCCGCCTGCGACAGCGCCGGAAGGTAACGGGAGGCGAACTCGACGGCCGCCTGTACCGCCATCACCTGGGGCAGCAGGCTGCGCTGCAGGGCCAGCGCGGTGGTGCGTTCGCGGGTGTAGCGGCGGGCGTTGTCGACGCAGACGGCCGCCCGGCTGGACAGTTCCTCGGCCAGCGACACATCGTCCGGGTCGAAGGCGTCGGGGTGCTCGGGGGTGAGGATCCGTACGAGGACGGCCACGCCCAGTGTCGTGCCGCGGGCCACCAGCGGTACGGCCATCAGCGACAGCTCGTGGTCCTCGCCCTCGCGCAGCTTGGCGGAGCGGGCGCCGTGCCCGGCGAACCAGGTGTCGAGGCCGCTGTCGCCGCTCCGGGTGAGCACCGGTTCGCCGGTCGCCAGGGCGCGGGCGGGCGGGGAGAAGGCCGGGTAGACGTCGGCGGCCCCCAGGTCGATGGCCGCCTCCGGCACACCGGGGGTGTCGGAGTGGTGGGCGACCCGGCGCAGCTCCACACCGCCCTCCACCGGCCCCGTCGCCGGTTCCTCGCCCTGGAGCACCGAGTCCAGCAGGTCGACGCTGACGAAGTCGGCGAGCCGGGGCACGGCCAGTTCGGCCAGTTCACGAGCGGTCTGGATCACGTCGAGCCTGGTGCCGATGGAGCCGGCGGCCTCGTTCAGCAGGGCCAGCCGCTGTCGCGCCCAGTACTGCTCACTGCTGTCGAACCCGGCCAGCGCGGTGCCCAGCAGCTCTCCGGTCCGGTCCCGCACCGGCCACATCTCGAAGCTCCAGGCGTGCATGCGACGGCCGGACGGCGAGCGGGTCCAGCTCTCGTAGTGCACCGGCTGCCCGGTCTCCGCGACGATCTCCAGATGGCGCAGGAAGCCGCGGCTGTGCTCGGCGTTCTCCACGGTGTCGGGGAAGTACCGGTACTGGAACGCCTCCTCGGGCTGCCCCATGACCTGGCACGCGAAGTCGTTCATCCGCAGATAGCGCTGCCCGGTGTCGAAGATCGACATGGACATCGACGCCTGCTCGAAGGCCAGCTCGCCCAGGCCCCGCCCGTCCGCGTCCGGAGTCGTGGTGACGACGAACCCAGGCCGCCGCCCCTTCCCGCCCTGCAGCGGGCACATCCGCAGCGCCAGCTCCAGCCGCCGCCCGTCCTTGTGGCGCACGGCCACGATCGCGTCGCCGTGTGTCAGCAGAGCCCGCCGGGCCGCCGCGGGCTCGCCCGCCACCAGCTCCGACGCCGGCCGCCCGGTCACGTCCTCGGCCGTGTACCCCGTCAGCAGCCGTGCGCCCTCGCTCCAGCCCGTGACATCGCCGCTCGCGTCGACCACCGCCATGGCGTCACCGGCCGTGGCCGCCGGTCCTCCGTCGCGCGGCAATGTCACCATGTGTACAAGAATCGTCCCCTTCGGCATCCGTATCAAGCCAGCTGACCGGTTTCGACCCCCACTCCGCGGGCCCGTGCCTACACGCCCGTGCCCACACGATCGGGATGACGGCCCGTACGTTCACGAAGTCAGCCGCTCACCCCGCTCACCGAGGCCGGCGGCGGCGTCGGCGTCGGCATTCGTACGGGAATCGGGATGGGCCAGGCCCAGGTGGTCGCGCAGGGTCGTGCCCTCGTACTCCGTGCGGAACACTCCGCGCTCCTGGAGCAGCGGGACCACCGTGTCGGCGAAGGCGTCCAGGCCGCCGGGGGTGATGTGCGGGACGAGGATGAAGCCGTCGCTCGCGTCGGCCTGGACGAAGTCGTCGATGGTGGCCGCGATCGTGGCCGGGGAGCCGACGAAGGCCTGGCGGTTGCCGGTCTCGATGACCAGGTCGCGGATGGACCAGTTGTTGGCGGCCGCGCGCTCCCGCCACTCGCGGGCGGTGGCCAGCGGGTCGCGGTACATCCGGACCTGGGCCCGGCCGCGCGCGACGGTGTGCTCGCCGAGGTCGGGGTCGATGTCGGGCAGCGGGCCGTCGGGGTCGTACGCGGACAGGTCGCGGTTCCAGACGAACTCCAGGTGCTTGATGGCGGTCGCCCCGCTGACCTGCTGCCGGCGCACCTCGCGGGCCAGTTCCTCCGCCTCGGCGTCCGTGTCGCCGAGGACGAACGTCGCGGCGGGCAGGATCAGCAGTTGGTCGGGCGTACGGCCGTAGCGGGCCAGGCGTGCCTTGACGTCCGTGTAGAACGCCTGGCCGTCCTTGAGGGTGGCGTACCGGCTGAAGATCGCGTCGGCACTGGCGGCGGCGAACTCGCGGCCCTCCTCGGAGTCGCCGGCCTGGAAGATCACCGGGCGGCCCTGCGGGGAGCGCGGGACGTTGAACTGTCCCTCGATGTCGAAGTGTTGGCCCTGGTGGACGAAGGCGCCGGCCTTCGCGTCGCGCAGGAAGGTGCCCGTGTCCCGGTCGGCGACGATCTCGTCGCCGTGCCAGGAGTCGAAGAGTTCGTTCGCGGTGGCCAGGAACTCCCTGGCCCGGGAGTAGCGCTCGTCCTGCGGGAGGAAGCCGCCGCGGCGGAAGTTCTCGCCGGTGAAGGCGTCCCAGGAGGTGACGACGTTCCAGGCGGCGCGCCCGTCCGAGAGGTGGTCCAGGCTGGCGAACTGGCGGGCCACCTCGTAGGGCTCGTTGAACGTGGAGTTGATGGTGCCGGTCAGGCCGAGGTGCTGGGTGACGGCGGCCAGCGCGGTGAGGACGGTGAAGGTGTCGGGGCGGCCGACGACGTCCAAGTCGTAGATCTTTCCGCCCTGTTCGCGCAGTCGCAGCCCTTCGGCGAGGAAGAGGAAGTCGAACTTGGCGCGTTCGGCAGTGCGGGCGAAGTGCGTGAAGGAGCTGAACTCGATGTGGCTGCCGGCCTCCGGGTCGCTCCAGACGGTGGTGTTGTTGACGCCGGGGAAGTGGGCGGCCAGGTGGATCTGCTTCAGCGGCTTGCTCATGGTCCTGGGGTCTCCGTCCGGCTCAGGCGGTGGCGTTGGCAGAGGCGTTGGCGTGGGCGTTGGCGACAGCAGTCCCGGTGGCGTTGGCGGCGTAGCGGTTCGCCGGGCGGGCGAGCCCGAGCAGTCCGCGCAGGGTGTCGGCCTCGTAGGCGCGGCGGAAGGCGCCCCGGCGCTGGAGTTCGGGGACAAGCCCCTGGGTGATGGCCGGCAGGTCGTGGCCGAGGACGGCTGGGCGCAGCCGGAAGCCGGTCAGCCCGGCCGACGACAACTCCTGAAGCAGGTCGGCGAGTTGGGCGGGCGTGCCGGTGAAGACGCGGGCGTCGCTGGTGAACGGCTGTCCCGCGAGGATGTCGAGGCGGTCCTTGCGGGCGGCCGCGGCGGCCGGATCGTCGTCGAGGAACACCACCAAGTCGCCGAAGACGTGCAGGGGTTGGCCGGCGCGGCCCGCGAGGGCCTGTTCGGCGCGGATCTCGGCGACTATCGCGCGGGCCTGGTTGGTGTCGTGCGGGGTGACGTAGCCGATGTCGGCGGCGCGGGCCACCAGCCGGTACGGCACGGTCTGGTGGGCGAGGGCGCTGACGACGGGCTGGCCCTGGGGCGGACGCGGGGTGATGGAGGGGCCCTTGACGCTGAAGTGCGGGCCCTCGAAGTCGATGTAGTGGAGCTTGTCGCGGTCGACGAAGCGGCCGGTCGCCACGTCCCGAATCTCGGCGTCGTCCTCCCAGCTGTCCCAGAGTCTGCGTACGACCTCGACGTAGTCGGCCGTCTCGTCGAAGAGTTCGGTCACGACGTCCTGTGTGGCCGGGCTGTCGTAGGCGTCCAGACGGGGCAGGGTTCGGCGACCGAAGTGCGCGGCCTCGTTCTGGCGTGCCGTCAACTGCACCCGCAGGCCTGCCCGGCCGGAACTCACATGGTCGAGGGTGGCAATGGCCTTGGAGATGTGGAACGGCTCCGTGTGCGTGGCCACCACGGTCGGCACCAGACCTATGTGGCGAGTCAGTGGGGCGACCCGGGCGGCGACGAGAACGGCGTCGAGCCGGCCGCGGACCTGGTCGGTCCGCCCGTCCGGCTCGATGAAGTGCGAGGACTGCGGTCCGAGGCCGTCCTCGAAGGTCACGAAGTCGAGGAGACCGCGCTCGGCCTCGGCGACGAGACCGGCCCAGTACCCGGCGGTGAACAACTCCCGGGGCCGGGCCACCGGTTCGCGCCAGGCGGCGGGGTGCCAGCCGGCGCCGTCGAGCGCCACGGCGAGGTGCGGATGCGCGGAGGAGGGCAGGGCAGAAGGTGCTGAGGACACGAGAGGTGTGCCTTCCTGATCGTCCGTACGAGAAAGCCGGCCCTCGTCGGAGGGCGCGGCCGCGTGGATTCAGGTCAGGGGCAACAGAGCGCGCCGGCGACGCGCAGCAGGTCGATGTGCGGCCGGGAGTAGAGGCGTACGCGATGGAGCGGGGCGGCCTTCGGGACGCTGCGGCGGGACACGGTTCGCGCTCGCACGTGCGTCACCTCCGCCCTTCCGGCTCGGCGGACCGGGGGCCCGCCGACCTCGCGTGCGCGGACCCTCGATCGGGCACCGCCTCGTCGTCAACGAGCACAACAGTACGGCTGCGCCCTTTCTTCCGGCCAGCGAGAGTTCCTGTTCCGACGGCTTCCGGGAGTTCCTGTCGGGAGGCATCTCATCACGAGATACGCAGCCGGTCCCGTGGTCCGGCGGCCGGGTGCCCAGCTGCTGAGACGCCGTCTTGACGGTCCCGCGGAGCGCATCAACACTGGCGGGGACGGTCACGATTGCCAGCGCCCGTCGTGCGGGGACTCCCCGTTCGTGCGGTCATCGGCCCCGGCCCGCTGGCAGGCAACCCTTCCACCGCGACGGGGTGCCCCGGGTGACGACCGGGTTCCGCCGGAGCGGCGGGGCAAGCGTGGTCTCGCGTCTCGCGAGCCCCGACGGCAGGACCGGTGGGAATTGTCCAGGAACGGCTTGACGAGGCGCCTGCACATCGATTTGTCGCGTGTCTCCAGCGCTTACTGATCCGCCACGCGTCCGACCGATCCGGACCTGTACGGCAGCGCAGTCACTCCGTTCCGCCACTGGCGCCCACGAGGCGGCCAGGGCCCCGCGTTCCCCCTGGAGAGTCATGCCCGAGACAGTTTCCCGCGGTTCCAGCAGCACTGACACCTTCACGACGGCGGCCTCCCACACGACCGCCTGCCACTCGTCCGGCCGTGGCACGGCCGCCGGCGGCACTGCCCTCCCCGGTCCGGCCGTCCCCGGTCCGGCCGCCCGTCCGCACCGCTTCCGCGGCCGTATCGGCGTCGGTCTCGCGGGCGGCTTCTACCCGGCCCCGCACCGCTACCAGCTGTATCTGTCCGAGGCCTGTCCCTACTCGGGACGCGTGGCGGTCGTCCTCGATCTGCTCGGCCTCAAGGGCGCGCTCACCACGACGGTCCTGAAGCTCCCCGCCGAGACACCCGATGCCTTCGCGTCACTGCGCGGCGCGTACGAGGCGACCTGGCACCACTACGACGGCCCGCTCACCGCGCCCGCGCTGTGCGACCGCTGGAGCGGACGCGTCGTCAGCAACCACACGCCCGACATCCTCCGCGACCTCGCCGGCCTGCTCGCCGACGGGGCATGCGAGTCGGCACTGGATCGGCTCGACCGGCAACTCGCCGGCCATCCCTATGTGTCGGGCGACGAACTCGGCGCCGCGGATCGGGACCTCTGGGTGACACTCACCCACCTCGACCACTTCGACGCGGCGGGCACCCTCGCTCCGTACCGCCACATCGAGGAGTACGTACGACGCCTCGGCGATCACCCGGACCTCGCCGTCGACGAGCACTGAGTGCTCAGCACCGACCCACGGGCCGGTGTGACAACTGTGCGGCAGTGGGCCTGAATACGCCTTCCGGATATGCCGATAACGGGGATAGAGAAAGGGAATAGTGAGGGAGTTGTAAAACGGGGGGCGGAGAGCGCATGCGCATTCAGGTACTCGGGCCGGTCTGCGTCTGGCGGGACGGCACCCGCCTCGACCTCGGTTCGCCCCAGCGCCGCGCGGTACTCGCCCTGCTCGCCGTGTCCCGTGGACAGCAACTGCCGTTCTTCGGGCTCGCGGACGCGCTGTGGGGCGAGCGCCCGCCGGCAACCGCGTCGAACGTCGTCCAGACCCACATCAAGCACCTGCGCCACCTGTTGGAGCCGGACCGGCCACCACGCGCCCGCAGTGCGCTGCTCCCCCGGCTCGGCGACGGCTACGCGCTGCGCGTCCCGTACGACGCCATCGACCTGCTGCGCTTCAGGGACCTGGTCGCCGGGGCGGTGACCGTACGACGGGACGGCCGGCGCGGCGGCCAGGAGCGGGCTGCCGCGCTGCTGGCCGAGGCGCTCGGGCTGTGGCAGCAACCACCCCTCGCGGACCTGCCCTTCCTCTCCGCACACCCGGTGGTCGTCGCGCTGGCGGAGGAACGCCGTGGTGCGGTCGCCCAGTACGGCGAGGCCATGATCGCGGCGGGCCGGAGCGCCGACGCGCTGCCCGTCCTGGAGGAGACCGCGATCGCGCAGCCGCTGGACGAGGACGCCCAGGCCCGGCTCATCCGGGCCTACGAGGCTGTCGGCCGACGCGACCAGGCCGTCGCCGTCTACCGGCGGAGCCGCCGTCGGCTGGCCGACGAACTCGGTGTCGACCCCGGCCCCGCACTGGCCGAGGCCTATGCCGCCCTGCTGCGCCGCCGCACCCGGCCTTCAACTCCCGGTGCCGGGCATGCTCCCGCCGACGGCGATGGCACGGCAGACGCCGCCGAGTCACCCGCTCAGGTGCCCGCCCACGTACCCCCGTATCCGCCCAAGGCGCACCGATTACCCGCGCAACTCCCCGCGGACGTACCCGACTTCGCGGGCCGTGACCCGGAACTGTCCGCGCTGGACCGGCTGCTGGCCGCGGCGGCGGACAGTCCGACGGCAGGGGCCATCTCGGTCGTCTCAGGCACGGCCGGAGTGGGGAAGACCGCGCTGACCGTCCACTGGGCGCACCGCACGCGCCACCGGTTCCCCGACGGCCAGCTCTACGTCAACCTGCGCGGCTACGACCCGGACCGCCCCATGCCGCCCGGCGACGCCCTCACCCGGTTCCTCGGCGTCCTCGGGGTGCCCGGTGACGCGATCCCGCTCGACGTCGACGACCGCGCGAGCCGGTTCCGGACCGAACTGGCCGACCGGCGGATGCTGTTGGTCCTCGACAACGCCCTGTCCGAGGAGCAGGTCCGCCCGCTTCTTCCCGGCTCACCGGCCTGTACGGTCGTGGTCACCAGCCGGGACAGCCTCGCCGGGCTGGTGGCCCTGCACGGCGCCCGCCGGATCGGTCTGGGCCCGCTCCCGCCGCCCGACGCCCTCGCCCTGCTGCGCACGCTGGTCGGTGGGCGCGTCGACACCGAGCCGGGGCCGGCCGCCGCCCTGGCCGAACAGTGCGCCCGTCTCCCGCTGGCGCTCCGGGTCGCGGCCGAACTCGCCGTCGCCCACCCGCCGTCGCGACTGGCGGACCTGGTGGCGGAGCTGGCCGACCAGCAGCGACGGCTCGATCTCCTGAACGCGGGCGGTGACCGGCGTGCGGCGGTGGAGGCGGTGTTCTCCTGGTCCTACGAGCGACTCCCCGCACCGGCCGCCCGCACCTTCCGCCTGCTGAGCCTGCACCCCGGACCGGAGGCGGACGCACATGCGGTCGCGGCGCTGATCGGCGAAGCGCCGGGCGAAACAACGACCCCTGTGCCGGGCGAGGAGCCGACCCCGATGCCGGGCGAAGCACCGAGCCCTGTGCCGAGCGAAGGACCGATCCGTATGCCGGGCACCACGCGGGACGAGAGACCCGGGCACGTGCCGGGCACCAAGTCGGGCCAGGCGCCGGGCAGCGTGCCACGCCACACGCCGGAACACGTGCCGGGCCGGACGCCGGCCCACACGCGCGAGCACATGCCGGGCCGGACACCGGCCCACACGCCGGGGCACCACACGTCAGCTGCCGTACCGGGCGACGAGCACGCAGGCGCCGGTGAGACTCCGCCCCACGCCGCCGGGACCCTGGCGTTGCTGGCCCGCGCCCACCTCCTTCAGCCCGCCCGGCCGGGCCGGTTCGGCACGCACGACCTGCTGCGCGCCTACGCGTACCGCCTGACCCGTACGCATGACTCCAAGGCCGAACGGCAGGCCGCGCTGGTCCGTCTCTTCGACCACTATCTCGGCACGGCCGCGGCGGCCATGGACACGCTCTACCCGGCCGAGCGGCACCACAGGCCCGCCGTCGAACCGTCCGTCCGCGTCCCGCCCGTCGTCGGTGACGCGGCCGCGGCACGGGCCTGGCTGGACACCGAGCGGCCGACGCTGGCCGCCGTCTGCGCGGTGGCCGCGGACCGAGGCAGTCCCCGCCACGCCGTCCGGCTGGCCGCTCTGCTCTTCCGCCACCTCGACTCCGGTCACCACACCGAAGCGCTGGAGATCCACCGCCACGCCCTGCGGGCCGCCGAGACGCTCGGGGATCTGGGTGGACAGGCCCACGCGCTGACCAACCTCGGAGTCGTTCACTGGCGGCTGGCCGACGCGGGAACGGCCGAGGACCATCTCGTACGGGCCCTCGAACTGCACCACCGGACGGGCGACTTGGCGGGGCGGGCCAGGACCCTGTCCAACCTCGGCAACGTGCACTGGCGGCTGGGCAGCCTCCGCGACGCGGCGCACGACCATCAACAGGCCCTCGCCCTCTACCGGGAGACCGGCGACCAGGTGGGCCAGGCCCGCACCCTCACGAACCTCGGCAATGTCTGTCTGCGGCTGGGCGATTACGAGCAGGCGGCCGACCACCAACGGCAGGCCCTCGCCCTGCACGATCTGACAGGTGACCGGATCGGCCGCGCCCGCACGCTCTCCCACCTCGGCAACGCCCTTCTGCGGCTGGGCCGTTCGGAGGCCGCGGCCGAATGCCAGGAGCAGGCCCTCGCGCTCTTCCGGCAGTTGGGGCACCACGGCGGCGAGGCGTACGCGCTGTCCGGTCTGGGCGACATCCGGCTGAAGCAGGGCGAGTTCGAGGCCGCGGTCACCTGCCAGCGGCGAGCCCTCGAACTGTTCCGCGAGAACGGGGAGGGCTACGGGGAGGCGTCGGCGCTCAACGGCCTCGCCGAGGCGCTGCACGGCAGCGGCCGTCACGACGAGGCGCTCGACCACCACTCCACCGCCGCGACGGTCGCGTCCGTCACCGGTGAGCACGACCAGCTGGCACGCGCGCAGGCGGGCGCCGAGCGCGCCCGCCGGGCCCTCGGGCCATGGGCGGCAGCTACTGCGGCGTCGACCACATCGGGTCCGTGACCTGGCGGAGCCCCCGCCGTCCGGTCGTTCAATCACCGTCCAGTGGATGTCCAGTCCTGCCTCATAGCTTGCCGTCGCCGACTGTCGATCCGGCCTGGCGGGCCAGGCGGCAATGCCTCTGCCCCAGCACACGCTCGCGCTCACATCCACGCTCAAGCTCACGCCGACCGAGAGGGAAGAAGCGATGAAAGCAGGGCTCAAGAAGAGAATGGCCGCGGCGGTCGCGGCCGCGTCCGCCATGGCGGCACTCGTCGTGGCGACGCCGGGCACCAGCCACGCGGCGCCGCCCCGTCTGCTGGCGTTCGGTATCTCGGCCGACGGTACGCTGATGGCCTCGTTCAACACCGACGACCCCGGCACGCTCAACTGGTTCAGGCGCATCGACGGGCTCGTCGGCGACACCGCCGTCGTCGGGCTCGACTTCCGCGTACAGAACGGACTGTTGTACCTGGTCGGCAACAAGGGCGGCATCTACACGGTCCAGATCCCGCCCGCGGTCCCGAACCCGCTGGTCACCAAGGTCTCGCAGCTCAGTGTTCCGCTGCAGGGCACGAACTTCGGTGTCGACTTCAACCCCGCGGCCGACCGGTTGCGGATCATCAGTGACACCGGTCAGAACCTGGCGCACAACCTCGCCAACAGCAGCACCGCCACGAACACCCCGCTGACCACGGACGGGGCGACGACCCCCGGTGTCACCGGAGCGGCCTACACCAACAACGACCTGAACTCGGCCACCGCGACGACGCTGTTCGACATCAACACGACCTCGGACCAGGTCGTCATCCAGTCGCCGCCCGCCAACGGCCTGCTGGTCCCGACCGGCTCACTGGGCTTCGACGCCGGTGTCAACGCGGGCTTCGACATCTTCAGCGATCTGAGCGCCGGCAAGACGATCTCGAACACGGCCTTCGCCACCCTGACCCCGGCCGGTGCCTCGACGTCGACGTTCTACACCGTCGACGTGCTCACCGGAGCCACGACCAGTGTGGACCAGTTCCCCGTAGCCATCACCGACGTCGCCGTCTCGCTCGACATGAGCTGACACTTTCGCGGACCTGCCGTCTCCGGAACGAGACGATCAGGGGCCGTATCGGGCGGCGCCTCGCGCGCGCACCGATACGGCCTCCGGGTCGGGTCAGGCGGGCCGGATCACGCTGTGGATCGCCGACTCGCCGGCCCAGTGGATCGACTCCTCACGGATGGCCGCCCCCGGGCTCGGCGCGTGGACCATCATGCCGTTGCCGCTGTAGATGCCGACATGGCCGACGTGCCCGTGGAAGAGGACCAGGTCGCCGAGACGGATGTCGGAGAGGGGCACCGCCATGCCCGCGACCGCCTGATCGTTCACGGTACGCGGGAGTGCGACCCCCGCCGCCTTCCAGGCCGCCTGAGTGAGGCTGGAGCAGTCGTACGAGCCCGGCCCCATCGCGCCCCACACACAGGGCTTGCCGATCTGCTCACGCGCGAAGTCGACGGCTGTCGCGGCCTTCCCGCCGTATCCGGGGGCCGATCCGCCGTATGCCGGGGGCGCAGCGGTGTATCCCGGGGTCGGAGTGCCGTACCCCGGGTTCGCAGCACCGTCCGAACCGATGGGCACTCCCGTGCCGATCGGCGTACGGGCGTCGATGGAGGGAGCCATACCGAACGTCAGGTCCGGGCCCATGGGCAGATCCATACCGACCGACGGAGCCGGAGCGATCGGCGGAGCGATCGCCGGAGCCGGAGCAGCGGGCAGGCCCATGCCGAACGTCAGGTCCGGGCCGCCCAGTGCGTCGACAGCCGGTTCCATGCCGAAACCGGCCGACAGCGGCTGCGCCTGTGCCTGCGGCTGCCACCATTCGGCCTCGGGCTGGCGGTAGCCCTGTCCCTCGGTGGTGGACCAGGCGGTCGCCGCCGGCGGGGGCTCGATGGCCGCCACCGGCGCGCTCTGCCGGGCGGTGTGTGCGGAGAGCAGTTCACGGGCCTTCGCGAGCTTGCTCTGGTTCCGCTGCTTGGAGGTCTTCAGCGACTGCCGCGGGTCGGCGGCGGTCGCGGGCAGGAGCGCGGTGGCCTCCTGGCGCGCCTGCGGCACGGCCGGCAGCGCGGCGACGGGTCCTGCGGTCAGCTCCGCCACGGGTCGGGCGGGTGTCGCGGCGCCGGGTCCTGCGGTCAGCTCAAGGAGGGGTTTGCCTGCCCCTTCCAGCGCACGGCCGGACGACCGCTCCTCGGAAGACCGGTCCCCCTGACGCCCACCGGGGGTCTTGGGCCGCGTCTCGGTCTGGCCGCGGTCCGGCATTCTGTCGGGCGGCAGCACGGCGGGGATGAGGGGCCCCAGCTGCGAACGCCCCACGTCGAACCACTGCTTGGCGCGGTCGCTCAGAACGGGATCGGCGGCGGCGACCGTGTCGGCACGCCCACGCCCGATGTCGGGCCCGGGCGTCATACGCTCGCGCGGCCGCCCCGAGTTCATCGCCCGCGTCGCGTTGTAGTTCCCGCTGACGGTCTCCGCCTGGTCGTAGAGGCTGCTGATCCGCTGCTGGACCTCTTCGCGACTGGGCCCGTCGTCCCCTCGTGCGGGCGAGGATCCGCCGGCCGAGGATCCGCCGGCCGAGGAGTAGAGATCCACTGAGGTGGCGGCCGCCGTCGCGAGGGCGGGCCGGGGTATACCCGGGAGGTTGTTGCCTCCGGGGCGCGGGGTTCGTTCCGGCGCGATGGGAGCCGTACTCCTTCCGTGCTCCGCCTACCGAGTTAGCTGTCGGGTTCGGGCGAGGAATCCGGAAGGTATGCCCTACGGCCCTTGCCCTGTCGGGCGGTTGGGCCGATTCACCCCAAAGTTCGGTTGGGTCCCCGGTTCCGGTCGCCGCGAGGGCCACCGGATTCGGCGGAGGCCGCGCGACCCGGCGAGGTTCACCGGAGGGAGTCGTGCGTCCTGTCCGTCAACTTAGCCAACATGTGCACCTCGTGTGAAGATTGAAGGGCGAAGTGTCCGATATATAACTGTGACCTTCGTCGTACCTGGTCGAGACATCACCGGACTTCGGCGACATCTGATCCTGGCCGACCCGGATGACCGGACCCGTGGTCCACGGGTCCGGTCATCCGGCTCACGCCCCGTACGGGCGGGCCTCCCAACGGGCGTGCGAGCGGCGGCCGGACAGGCGCCTAACCCTTGCTCAGCAGCTCGTGGAAACGGTGCGCCAGGTCCGTCACTTCGTGCGGGCTGCGTGCGGTCTGCTGCAGGTCGATGAGAACCTCGTCCGCCCCGGCCGCATGGGCGGCGAGGAGGTAGTCCGAGACCTGTGCGACCGTTCCCCGGTGCGGAACGGCATCGTTCGGCGCGGCCTCGGCCGTCACCACGGGGTTCACCCGGACGACGGTGCGCAGGGCGTCGGGGTCACGTCCGTTGGCCTCCGCGATCTGCCGTATCTGGCCGATGACGTAGGCCAGTTGGGGCACCGGCAGCCCCACGCCCGCCCAGCCGTCCGCGCGACGGCCGATACGTTCCAGGGTGGCCGGAGTGAAACCGCCGAGGAGCACGGGCGGGCGGGGACGCTGCACGGGGAGCGTCTCGATGTACGCGCTCGGGATCGTCCACAGAGCGCCCTTGTACTCGGCCGACGAACCGGACGGCATGACCGAGGCGTCGGCGACGCGCAGTCCCTCGATGGACCGTACCCGCAACTGCGGGTCCACCACGGCGAGTTCGTCCATGCCCATCCGGCAGGTCCCCACCGGATGGAAGTAAGTGCTCGCCGTGGACCGCAGGTACGCGCGACAGGATTCCTCGTCCTGAACGTCGACGCCGGGGAAGGACTCGACCGTCCGCCACGGCGCGAGCGCCTCTGTACCGCCGAGTTCACGCGCGAGGCGCAGGCCGACGAGAAGCCGGTCGAGGTCCCGGTCGTCGCTGAGGTAGGCCGGATCGATCAGCGGAGCCGCGGTGGGGTCCGAACTCTGCAGGCGCAGGGTGCCCCGGCTGTACGGGTCCATGAGGGAGAACAGGATGGAGTAGCCGCCCAGGTCCGCGCCCGTCCACCGGGGCCGCAGCGCCGCTCCGGCGAAGAGCAGCAGCAGGTCGGGGGCCACGCCGTCCGAACTCCGGGTGAGCACCTGCGCCTCAGCGGACGGGCCGCTCGGCGGTTGCCGGTCGGAGCCGTGGACGACGTAGCTGGTCACGTGGTCGTGGAGATTGCCACCGACCCCCTGCAGATCGGCCACGACCTCGACGCCGACGTCCCAGAGGTGATCCACGGGACCGATACCGGAGAGCATGAGCAGGTGCGGTGACCCGATCGTGCCGGCTGCCAGGACGGTCTCCCGATCGGACAGGACGGTTCGCACCTCACCGGCGACGGAATACTCCACCCCTCGGCAGCGCCCGTTCTCCAGCACGAGCCGACGTACGTACGCGCCGGTGATCACCGTGAGGTTGGGCCTGGCCAGGACAGGGCGCAGATAGGCTTCTGCGGCGCTCTGCCGTCGGCCGTCGGCGACGTTCCTCTCCCGCCACGACACCCCCTCGCTCCCGCGACCGTTGCCGTCGTCCAGTGGCGTGTGCCCGGCCTCCACCGCGGCGCGGAACGCGGCCTCGGCGAGCGGGTTCGGGGCCGGGCTCGCCTCGATGCGCATGGGGCCGTCGGTGCCACGCACCTGGGGGTCGCGCCCCTCGGCCCGCTCGCTCCGCCGGAAGAACGGCAGCAGGGCGTTGTAGTTCCAGTCCGTCGCGCCCTGCTTCTCCCAGGCGTCGTAGCTGTCGGGGTGCCCGCGGTGGTGCACCATGCCGTTGATGGCGCTCGACCCACCGAGCACCCTGCCCCGCGGCCACGCGTGCACGGCGTCCTCGGTGCCGGCCTGGGCCGTCGTGGAGTACGCCCAGTCCACGGAGGAGCCCCACAGACCGAAGGCCGCCAGGGGATCCGGGTACGCCATCTCCGCCGGGCCGCTCGCCTCGCCGGCCTCCAGGAGCACCACGCGTGTCCCGGGCTCGCTCGACAACCGCGCGGCCAGCACGCAGCCCGCGGTGCCGCCTCCGACGACGATGTAATCGCTTGTCAGAGTTGTCATATGCGTTCTCCTGTCATCAGGTACACGTTCCTTCGGTCGTGGGATGACCAACGGGTCCTTGTGGGATGACCAACAGGTCCTTCGGACTGTTCGGGGGCGGGGCACCGGCGTTCCTCAGGACAGCCGGTGCCCCGCCCCCCTCAGGTCACCGGCGGTACGCGCGGCAGTGGAGGGCACGCTCCACCGTGGCGGCCATGGCCTGCTGACCCCGGGCGTTGGGGTGGGCGGGCGCGGCCGGGGCCGCCGCGGCCAGGGGTTCGATCCAGCGCTCTCCGGCCGGCTTGCACATGTCGTGGCCCACCGACGGGGTGTAGGTGTCGACGTAGCCCGCACCGTTCGCCGCCGCCTGGCTCGCGAGCATCGCGTTGAGCTTCTTCTCGGTGTCCCGCAGATAGGCGAAGTCACCGGCCGCGAGCGGTACGGCGGAGCTGGTGCAGCCGACCCCGTCGTCCGGGAACAGGTCGGGGTAGCCGACCACCAGGACCTTGGCGTGCGGAGCCCGCTGCCGGACGGCGTCCAGCGCCGCGGCGATCTTGGGAGCGGTGTCGTTGACGCGCTGTTCGAGCTGGTCCGTGCCGCCGCTCGTGAAGAACGTCTGGCACGGGTTGCCCGTCGGGTCCTTGGACGTCAGTCCGGCGCAGGTGGCCAGATTGCTGGAGAACCCGATGTCGTTGCCGCCCATGGTCAGGGTGACCACGTCCGTGTCCGCGCCGAGTGCGTCCAGTTGCGGCGGTCGCGAGCCCTGAGGTCCGGCCAGGGCCGTCGTCGTGGCGCCCGAACAACTGACGTCGGTCAGCTGCCAGTTCCTCGCTGCCGCGAGAAGGGACGGATAGTTCTGGTCTGACCGCGCGCACGCGGTGTCGACCTGGGTCGGTATGCCGGGGCCGGAGGCGTACGAGTCGCCCAGTGCCACATAGTCCACGGTGCGCGCGGTCGGTGCCGAGGCGCTCGCCGCTGTCGCCCCCGCGGTGGACAGGGCCATCGCGCAACACGCCACCATGGCGCCTCGCAACAGGCCGCGCCGACCGGGAGACCTCTTGGTCTGCTTGTTCAAGTCCATCCATTCGTCGGGCCCCCGAAGCACTCGTCGAATCGCTCCTGGAGTCGCTACGCCAACAGGTGTCGGATGCGGGGGCGTTGTGCTGTCATTACGTCAAACGCCGCGCGAATCAAGGTGGTTCACTCCCGAGCGGGGCCAACATGGGGCGAAGCTCTACTCGTTGTGGCTGCGTCGGAGGTGGGATTCGGCGTAGGCGTGGGCCCGGAAGGCGAGTACGGGGTCGTCGGAGAGCTGGATGCCGGTGGTGACACGGGTGGGGTTGAAGGCCTGTGTGTTCCAGGGATCCTGGTCGTCGGCGGGTGCGGTGATCTCCAGGCGCCCGGCGGTGATCTCCTTGCGGTGGCCGGGCCAGACGGTGCTGGGGTCGTGAGTGGGGTCATCGGGTTCCGCGAGTTGGATCCGCAGGTCGAACGCCACCGGTGCGTGCTCCAGGCGCTGGTGCAGTTCGTCGGTCAGGTATTGGGCGGTACGGGTGGCCGCCTCGGCGGCGGTCAGGTCGGTGCGCCCGGCCACCGGTTCCCAGCGGTACCGCACGGGCCGCCTGACCCCTGCCGCGTCGACCCAGATGAAGGCGTGGATGGCCCAGTAGGCGACGGAGGCGTAGCTGACGGGTATGGGCGGCTGCTGCGCGACGGCTTCGGCCAGGTGGGAATGGACACCGACGAACGCGTGCACCCGGGCCATGGGCGCCCGTCCGCGGTGGGCCTACCGGGCGTTGCGGCTCGCTTTCCTCGATGTGGGAGAGGGCCTCATCGACTCGGCGGACAGGAGGCTGACCGAGGTGGAGAAGATCGCCTCGGAGCTCATCTCGTACGACCTCAGGGCCGCCGTCGCCAATCTGCGGGGCGTGGTCCTGGCCGGTCAGTCGCGCTTCGCCGAGGCCGAGACCGTCTTCCGGGAGGT
Source organism: Streptomyces sp. NPDC050988 (assembly GCF_044456225.1). Lineage (NCBI taxonomy): Bacteria > Bacillati > Actinomycetota > Actinomycetes > Kitasatosporales > Streptomycetaceae > Streptomyces > Streptomyces sp. NPDC050988. The sequence goes on from NZ_JBITFQ010000001.1 coordinate 708,876, forward strand.
CTGGTCGTCACCGACCTCTCCTCGAAACCGCCGAGCGGTGGCGGGACTTGCACTCGCCGCCTGTGTGCCGCCCTCGCGCCAGGAGAGTCCCGAGGGCGCGGACCTGCGCGGAATCCTCGGCGAGGCCGGGCGTCTGGCCGATCTGCTCGTGGAGCCTCTCACCCGGAACGCGCTCGGCCGCCTTCTGGCCGACATCACGGAGTGGCGACAGGTTGAGCCGACGCGGAGACATCCCCTCCACGAGCGCCTGTCGGGCTCGCCGTCCGTGCTGGCCGCCTTCTGCTGAGGTTCAGTTGGCGTCCGGTGTCGTTCAGAGCCCTTTCCGCACCGCCGGATCGGATCACCGATGCCGGCCCGGGCCGTTCAGCACTCCGCTGAAGCCGGCCAGTACGGACGGGTTGGCGGCGAGCCATGCCCGCACCCGGTCCGCCCCGATCGCGCCGCTCGGACCGGACCGGAAGTAGGCGTCCAGTTTGTCCAGCAGGACGCCCACCGCGCGGCGGGCCAGCGGCTCACGGACCCGGTCGAGCGCCTGGACGGCGCGGTCCATCCACATTCGCGCATCACTGGACGCCGTCGGGGTGGGTGGACCGAACGTCGCGACCGCCACCAGGCCGACGGCGGACATCGCTCTGCGGTCGAGCGGTGCCGTAGGGCTGTCCCAGACGCCGGCGAAGATCGTCCGTGCGTCCGGGAAGCAGTCTCCGTAGAACGCCAGTGCTCCGCGCAGGATGGCCGCGGCGGCCCGGAGGTCGTCCGCGCTCAGTTCGTCCGCGAGCCGAACCACCTCGGAGAGCCGGTTCTCGGCCGTCTCGACCTCTCCCTCGGCGATGTCCAGGCACACGATCCTGAGTGCGGCGTACGCGTACTGGCCACGCGCGCCGATGGAACGGAGGATGCGTGCCGCCTCGGTCCAGTGCGCGCGGGCGTGGTCCCGGAGGCCGGCGCTCTCGTCCGCGTCGCCGCGGAGGGTGAGGGAGCATGCCCTGGCGAAGTCGTCACCGGAGGCGCTCGCCGCCGAGACGGCGGCCTGGCCGTGGCTGCGGGCACCGTCGATGTCGCCGACCTGGAGGCAGTACGTCGTCCAGTTGGTCAGGAGGATCGCTCGGTCCCAGTGGAACTCGGTGCCCGCGACGCCTTGTTCTGCCCGTACGAAGAGTTCCTCCACTTCGTTCCGTCCGTCCAGCATGGCGTGGAGCGGCTCGTAACAAGGCCCCAGGACGGCGAGTTCGGGGTTCTTCGCCTCACGCCAGGCCGCGTTGAACCGATCGATGAAGTAGCTGCCCTCCGCGTGCCGACCGACGACGTGGTTGAGCCAGACGAGCCACGCGAGGGCGTAGAAGAGTGCCCGCTCGTCCTCTTCTGTGGCCCGGTACCCCGCTGCGGTGTCATAGGCCCGCAGGCTGCGCTGGAGTCGGTCGATCCCCTCTTCCTCGCGGCCGCTGATGATCCAGTAACAGCCCCGCCGTGCTTCCAGCGCCAGGGCCTGAGCTGTTCTCGACCGGGTCATCATGAGATCCGAGGCGGCCCTGACGTTGGCGGATTCGGCGGTGTGCCGCCTGATCAACTCCCCCTGGCCGCCGGGCGCGTCGGCGGCGGCGCTCTCGTGCACGAAACGCAGGGCCCAGGCCATGAAGCGTTCCTCCGCCTCGGCCGCCCTTCCTTCGGCCCGGAGCCGGTCCAGCGCGTACTCGCGGACCGTCTCCAGCATCCGCAGCCGACTTCCGTCGGGCGTCGAGACGGTGAAGAGGAGGGATTTGTCGACCAGTTGGGCCAACACCTGAAGGATCTCGTGACGGTCCGCCTCGGGAAGCGGGATCGCCGTCTCCGCCATGTCGACGGAACAGCCGCCGACATACAGGGCGAGTTCCGTCAGCACCGCCTGCTCGGTGGTGTCCAGGAGGGCGTAGCTCCAGTCGAGGACGGCACGCAGGGTGCGGTGCCGGGCGGGAGCGGTCCGCTTCCCCTTGGCCAGCAGGGCGAAACGGTTGTCGAGGCGGAGTTCGATCTCGCGTACCGGCAGCAACCGTACGTACGCGGCGGCGAGTTCGACCGCGAGCGGCAGGCCGTCCAGCCTGCGGCACAGCGAACGGATGTCGTGCATCGCCGTCTCGTCCGTGGTGAAGGACGGGTCGATCATGACGGCGCGGGTGCTGAACAGTTCCGCGGCTTCGCCGTCGGGCATCGGCGCCAGGGGATACAGCGTTTCGCCCGCGACGGCCAGCGGCGCTCTGCTGGTCGCCAGCACGGTAAGTGCGGGGCACCGGCCGAGCAGTTCCGCCGCCGGCGGGGCGACCGCGTCGAGGAGGTGCTCGCAGTTGTCGAGCACGAGGAGCGCCCGACGTCCGGCCAGGAACGAGGTGACTCGGTGCACGTAGTCGTGCGGTGGTTGGTCCGGCCGGACCGACGCGTCCGACAGACCCAGGGCTCCGGCGATCGCCGCGAGGACGCCCACACCGTCGGCCGAGGCCAGATCGACCCACCACACACCGTCGTACGCGGGCTGCATCAGCACGCATGCCTCAAGCACGAGGCGGGTCTTGCCGACACCGCCCGGTCCCACGACGGTCACCAGACGCTCGCGGTCGAGGACCGCACGCAATCCGTCGAGTTCCTCGGCGCGGCCGACGAACGGGCCGAGCGGGTGGTCCGGGCCGCCTTCGCCGGGCGTCGGGCGGGAATGAGGGCGAGCCGAGGACAACCGTACGGAATCGGCGTGCGCGGAGGACGACCGCACGGTACCGGCGTGCGCAGAGGACGACCGCACGGTATCGGGGTGTGCAGAGGAGAACCGTACGGCGTCCGCGGTCGCCGCCCCTGGGCCTGGGTCGCCTGCCACCAACTCCTCGTGCAGGGAACGCAGTTCGGGGGACGGATCGACGCCCAGCTCGGATCTCAACAGCCTGCGGCCCGACTCGTACACGTCCAGGGCCTCGGCCTTGCGCCCGCAGCGGTGGAGCGCGAGCATCAGGCGCGCCCGGGACCGCTCTCGCAGCGGTGCGGCGGACACGAGTGCCGTCAGCTCGGGGACCAGATCCTCCGCGCGGCCGAGTTCGAGACCCGCGACACTCGCGTCCTCCTGTGCGCTCAGGCGCAGTTCCTCAAGACGCAGCCGCTCGGCGTCGAAGACCCGGCCCTTCAGATCGTCCAGTGCGCGGCCCCGCCACAGTGCAAGACCCTGCCGAAGCACGGCTTCCGCCTGCCGGTACGCCCCCGCCGCCAGGTGCTCCCGCCCTTCGCGGACCGCCGTCTCGAAGCGGACCGTGTCGAGCTCGTCCTCCGGCGCCAGAACGAACCGGTATCCCCCGTGCCGGGACTGCAGCCGCCCGCCCTGGTCCCGCGTCGCGAGTGCCGCGCGCAACTTGGTCACCTGGACCTGAAGCGCGTTGACCGGGTCCTTCGCCTCGCGCTCCTCCCACAGCTCGTCGATGAGGGTGTCACGGTGCACGACCGCTCCCCCGAACAGCAGCAGCCGCCCGACGAGCGCACGGGAGACGGCCCCCGGAAGGGCGACGGCACCGCTCCCGTCGGCCAGCTCCAGGCGGCCGAGCAGTCGGAAGTGCATGGCGTCATCGTTCATGTCTCAGCCTGTGTCGGTGGCGGGGGGGGAGCCGGTCGCGTTGGTCCTGCGGCTGTTCGGCGAGCGACGCCGGGCACCGGGGCCCGCCACGTCCGTGACCGTACGAGGCAGGAGGTGGTTACCCGCAAGGGATACTAGTACCCATTGGGTACCGTTGCTGTATGACAAAGACATCAGACGTCTGCCACGACCCCAAGAGCGTCTACTCCGCCGCCTGCCCCTGCCGCGACATGCTGGACCTGCTCGCGAACAAGTGGAGTGCTCTCGCGCTGGGCGCCCTCGAGGACGGGCCACGGCGCTTCGGAGCACTGCGCGGCCGGCTACAGGGGGTGAGCCCCAAGGTGCTCACCCAGACGCTGCGCCGCCTGGAGGACTACGGCCTGGTCGACCGTCAGATCTACCCGGAGGTGCCGCCCCGCGTCGAGTACAGCCTGACCCCGCTCGGCAAGGACGCCTGCGCCCCGCTCTCCCATCTGCGGACCTGGGTGGAGCAGAACATCGACCGGTTCCCGGAATCCGCCTGACGCCACGCCGTCCGGGACTCCGCACACCTCCCCCACCTCGATGGTTTCCTTTGGGAAGCAAGCTCCCTTGAAGGTTACTACCTCCCGATGGGTACCTTGCGGGTCGTGGCCGCCGAACCCTCGTCGGCCCACCGCACGAGCCGAGGAGTTCTATGATGAGTGGCACCTTGAAGACGACGACGATGCCGGCCGTCGCCTACCGCAAGAGCCTGCCGATCGATGACGCCGAGAGCCTGGTGGACGTCGAGCTGCCAGTACCGAAGCCGGGTCCACACGATCTGCTGGTCCAGGTGGAGGCCATCGCGGTCAACCCCGTGGACTACAAGGTCCGGCAGAGCAACGACCCGGGCGGCGAGCCCAAGGTGCTCGGCTGGGACGCCGCAGGCACCGTCGTCGCGGTCGGTGAGCAGGTGGAGTTGTTCGAGGTCGGCGACGAGGTCTTCTACGCCGGCGCGATCGACCGGCCGGGCACCAACTCCCGCTTCCACACCGTCGACGAGCGCATCGTCGGCCGGAAGCCCACCACACTCTCCTTCGGCGAGGCGGCGGCTCTGCCGCTGACCTCCCTCACCGCCTGGGAGGGCCTGTTCGAACGCCTCGGCCTGCGCGAGGGCGCTTCGGAAGAGACCGGCACGCTGCTGGTCACCGCCGCTGCGGGCGGCGTCGGGGCCATGGTGGCTCAGCTGGCCCGGGCCCTCACCGGCCTGACCGTGATCGGCACCGCCTCCCGCCCGGAGACCGTCGAGTTCGCCCGCCGGATGGGCGTGACACACGTGGTCGACCATCATCGCCCGCTGCCCGCACAGGTGTCCGAGGTGGCGCCCGGCGGGGTCGACCACGTCTTCGGCACCGCCGGTACGGACCGTAACCTCGCCGCGTACGCCGAAATCCTCAAGCCGTTCGGGCAGTTGCTCGCCATCGACGACTTCGGTCCCGTGGAGATCGGCCTGCTGAAGTCCAAGAGCATCTCCTTCCACTGGGAGCTCATGTTCACGCGCTCGCTGTTCCGGACCCCGGACCAGGTGGCGCAGCACCACATCCTCGACCGGATCGCCGCGCTCGTGGACAAGGGCGTCCTGCAGACCACGGCCGCCCAGGACCTCGGCACGATCAACGCCGCCCACCTGCGCGAGGCTCACCGCGTCATGGAGTCCGGCGCCGCCATCGGCAAGGTGACGCTCACCGGATTCTGAGCCCGCCGTGAACCTCCTTGTTCTCCGCCCCGTTTACAGACCGGATGAAGACCAGGCCTTCTCGTAATCATCGATGGGTGACGGGCATGCCATTTTCGAGGTTCACGCCGGAGCAGAGAATTGGCCATCTGCTCGGCTGGGCAACCGAATGGAACGAATCGGGGCGAGGACGGAGCATGTGGGCCTACTCGCTGAGTCTGGGGGGTTCTCATGCCCTTCTGAACGACTGGGTCAACAACGAGAGGCTCATGGATCTCCTCACCCGGGAAGAGAGGAGCGCGATCGACGAAGCGCGCCGGCGGGCGGCTCGGCGCGAGCCCGCTGTGGATCGGAGCACTCGGCAGAGGCACGCTCACGAGGTGTAGCCCCGCTCGGCCAGCGCGGCCCGGAGGGCCTTGAGGGCCAGGTGTGTCCGGGACTTGACCGTGCCCGGCGGTATGCCCAGCGTCTTCGCCGTCCGGGCCACGGACTGGTCCAGGAACTCCACGTGGACGAGGATCTCGCGATGCTGCAACGTCAGGTCCCCCAGGGCTTCGCGCACGATCTTCCTGGTGAGGGCCGGATCCATGCGCTCCGGACCGGGTATGGCGTTCAGCGCGGTGTCGACCGTCTCCGGAGGGCGGGCCAGCCGGGCACGGTAGCCGTCGATGACGAGATTGCGGACGACCGTGATGAGCCACGGCCTGATGCCCTCGGCCTGGGGGTTGAGGATGTCGGTGTGCTGCCAGGCGCGCAGGACGGCCTCCTGGACCAGGTCCTGGGCCTGGTGACTGTCGCCCCGAAGCAGTCCGGTGGTCATTCTCAGCAGGAACACACCGTGTTTGTCGTAGACGGCGCGGATGAACGCCTCATCGCGTGCCCTGTCACGGGTTCCGCCGTTCCGGCACGGCTGCGTGCCCCGGATTCCTGTGTTGTGCCTCATTGCCACGTTCCCCCGATGCGCCATGGGCCAAGCCCGGCGCGCCAATTCGTTGAAAACTGAACAGGGAAACCTTCGGGGGGATCTCTTGCCAACCGCTTAATGTCCGCTTGCCCGGCCCGCGTCCGCCAGGACAGGCCCGGGAAAGGCGCAGGAAAGGGCACCTCCGGTACGCGGGGCTCCGTCGGACGGAGCCCCCCAGTGCCGGGGGTGCCCAGGAGTCGTTCACTCCCGTTCGGGGATCCGGGCCAGGGCGGCTCGGACCGCCGCTTCCCGCAGTGCGGGGACCTTGCCGGACCAGCTGCCCACCATCTCCTCGTCGGGCAGTCGCCGGACAGCGGCGAGCGTCGTACGGATCTCGTCCACGTCACCCGCACAGGCCGGGCACTCCCGTACGTGGCGGGCCACGAGGCCCGCTTCGCCGGGATCGAGTGCTGCCATCACATAGGCGGCCAGTCGGGTTCTCTCCTGCTCGCATTTCATTGTTCGGTCTCCTGGAATCAAGTCGGTATCCCGGCGGTTCGGCTGTTCCACGAGTCGACTGCTCGGCGCCGGCGTGCCGGCGGAGTGCTATTCCGGAGCGATGTTGTGGTTGTTGACCCGAAACAGGTTGCGCGGGTCGTAGTGCCTCTTCAGGCCCCGCAGCCGCTCCAGGCCGTCGGGGCTGAACACGTTCTCCGCCCGGTCGTCACGACCGGCGAAGTTCATGTACGTGAGACCCGTGGCCCAGGGGCTCAGGCGCTCGATCATGCCGCCCAGCATCGCCATGCCGGCGTCGACGACCTCCGGCGGCCCGACGGTCGCGCCCCACACACTGAACAGGGCGTCCCGGGCGGCGACAGGGCTCGCCTCGGCCGGCCGAACCGCAAGCGCCCCGCCGAGGTGCCTGATCTCCAGGACCGTGACGAGGCCACCGGCGGCCACCTGGGCGCTCTCCACGAGAGAGTCGACGGCCTTGGCCGGCAACTCGGCCAGGAGGGTGCCCTGGTCCTCGTACGGGAAGGGATCCGCCGGGTCGGAGTGCACGAGGGGGAACGCGCTGTAGGGGTGGCGGCCGACCGTGTCGAGAACGCCCTCGCCGATGGCCCGGAAGGGCGCGATGAGCTTCTCGGCCTCCTCGTCGGGGCCGAGGTGGGTCACCCGGACGTGTGCGAGGAACCGGCCTCGCAGCAGTTCGGGAATCTCCGGGACCGGCGGGAAGTTGAGCAGCGCCACGGAGCAGGTGAAGGCGTTGGGCGCGTTGCGGACGACCTCGGGGAAGGCGCGGAGCACGGCCTCGACGTGCTCGGCGGGGAAGAAGATCCCGCCGCCGTAGAAGGAGGTCGCGGGGAAGAGCCCGATCTCCAGCTCGGTCACGACACCGAAGTTGCTGCGTCCGCCGCGCAGGCCCCAGAACAGCTCCGGCTCCGCCTCCGCCGAGACGCGGCGCAGCTCACCGTCCGGCGTCACGACCTCGATCCCGACGACGTGGTCGGCGGCCCAGCCGAAGGACCGGCCCAGGAACGGGCTGAGCCCGCCGCCGAGGGTGAAGCCCACGACTCCCACCAGGGGACTGGACCCGTTCAGCGGTGCCAGTCCCGCCTCCTGAGCGGGCTCCACGACGTCCGACCAGCGCGCACCCGCGCCCACGCGGGCCACGGCACGCTCGGCGTCGATCTCGACCATGCGCATCGCACTCGTCGTGACGAGCACAAAGCCTTCCTCGGCGGGGAACGGCTGGTGCCCGGTGGCCATGACCCCGACGGCCAGGTCACGCCCGGCGGCGAACGCGACCGCGGCCTGCACATCGGCGGCGCCGGCCGCCGCGACGACCAGACAGGGCCGCTGCCGCGAACGCAGGTTGAACGCCGCGACCGCCGCCGCGTAACCCTCGTCGCCCGGGGCGAACACTGATCCCTCTACCCGGCCGGCCAGTTCGGCGACGGTGTCGTCCCCAAGAGTGATCTGGCCCTGGTGCTCGGTCATGGTGCTGTGCCTTTCGTCGGAAGGATGGCCCTGGCCGACGGTCACTTGGGGGAGCGGGGGAACCGGCTCCGCTCCGCGACGCGACACAAGGCGGAGGCATCCCGGGGCACCAAGTGCCGTCTGACCGCTGCTACGGCGCGCATTCCGAAGAGGTTCACCCTTCACGTACCGCCTGCCGTCGGCAACGCCGGCCGCGGCCCGGGGGGCCGCTCAGCGGAAGGCGGCCAGTACGGAGGGACTGCCCGAGAGCCAGACGCACACCTGGTCCGTGCCACCCCGCCCGTTCACCCCGGACCTGTGGTGGGTGTCCAGCCTGTGGTGGGTGTCCAGCCTGTGGTCGGTGTCCAGCCTGTGGTGGGTGTCCAGCTTGTCCAGCAGCACGCCCACCGCATGCCGGGCGAGCGGTTCCAGCAGTCCGCCGTGCGTCTCACGCGCCCGGTCGGTCCAGGCCCGCGCGTCGTCCGAGGCGGTGGGACTCGGCGGACCGAACGTCGCCGTGACCGCCAGACCGATGGCCGAGACCGCTCTGCGGTCGGGCGGCGCCCCCGGACAGCGCCAGACACCGTGGAAGATCCGCTCGGCGTCCGCGAAGCGGCCGTCCCGGAACGCCAGCACACCGCGCAGGTTGGCGACGGCCGCCTGGAGATCGTCCGCACTCAGTTCGTCCGCGAGCCGGCTCACGTCCACGAGCCGCTGCTCGGCCAGGGCGAACTCTCCCTCGGTGAGGTCCAGGCAGACCAGCCTGAGCACCACATACGCCCAGCGGGTACGCGCCCCGACGGCACGGAGGATCCGGGCCGCTTCGGCCCACTGTTCGCGGGCCCGGGCGCGGAGGCCGTCGCTCTCGTCCGCGTCGCCGCAGAGAGTGAGGGAGAAGACCCGGGCGAAGTCGTCGTCGGCCGCGCGCGAGGCCGTCACCGCGATCAGACCGTGGCGGCGGGCCCCCTCGGTGTCCCCGTGTTGCAGGCAGTAGGTCGACCAGTTCGTCTGCAGGACCGCCCGGTCCCAGTGGAATTCCGTGCCCACCACCGCGGCCTCCGCCACGGCGAAGAGGTCCTCCACGTCGTCGTGTCCGTTGAGCATCGCGTGGAGCGCGGCGTAGCAGAGGCCCAGGACGGCGAGGTCAGGGTTCCTGGCGTGCTGCCATGCCGCCTTGTGCCTCTGCGCGTAGGAACCGGCTTCCGCGTGATGTCCGGCGACGTGGTTGAGCCAGGTGAGCCAGGCGATTGTGTAGAACAGTGCCCACTCGTCCTCCTCGCTGGGCTCCGCGTGCCGCTGTCCGGCCGTCGAGTCGTACGCCTGCAGACTGCGTTGGAGCCGGTCGATTCCCTCTTCCTCGCGGCCGCTGATGAACCAGAAGTAGCCGAGACGTGCCTCGAGGAGCAGGGCCTCGGCCTCCCTGGACCTGGCCGTCATCAGGTCCGATGCCGCTCTGATGTTGGCGGACTCCTCGGTGAGCCGCCTGGCCCACTCCTTCTGGTCACGGGACGAGATTCCCTCGCTGCCCTCACGGACGAGGCGTGCGGCCCACGTCATGAGGCGCTCTTCGGCTTCGGGCGCCCGGCCCTCCTCCCGGAGCCGGGTGAGCGCGTACTCGCGGACCGTCTCCAGCATCCGCAGTCGGTTCCCGTCGGGTGTGGAGACCAGGACGAGCAGGGACTTGTCGACCAACTGCCCCAGCACATGCAGCAGTTCGGCACTGTCCGCCTCGGGCAGCGGCACGACTGCCTCCATGAGATCGAGAGAGCAGCCGCCCACGTAGAGGGCCAGTTCCGTCAGCAGCCTCTGCTCGGTGGTGTCGAGGAGGGCGTAGCTCCAGTCGAGAACGGCGCGCAGGGTGCGGTGCCTGGCCGGCGCGGTGCGCTCCCCCTTGGTCAGCAGGGTGAAGCGGTTGTCGAGGCGGGCCTCGATCTCACGAACGGTCAGAAGCCGTACGTGCGCGGCCGCGAGTTCCACCGCCAGCGGCAGTCCGTCGAGCCTGCCACAGAGGCGGCGGATGTCGTGCAGCGCGGTCTCGTCCGGGGCGAAGGACGGATCGATCATGGCGGCGCGGGCACCGAACAGGTCCGCGGCCTCCTCGTCCGGCATCGGCGCCAAGGGGTACAGCACCTCGGCGGGGACCTCCAGCGGTGCCCTGCTGGTGGTCAGCACGGTCAGCGAGGGACACCGGCCCAGCAGCGTCGCCACGAGCGGGGCGACCGCGTCGAGCAGGTGCTCGCAGTTGTCGAGCACAAGGATCGTCCGACGTCCGGCCAGGAACGACGTGAGCCTGTGCACGTGGTCGTACGGCGGCTGGTCCGGCCGGACGGAGGTGTCGGACAGCCCGAGCACGGAGGCGACCACGGCGAGAACGTTCGCGTCGTCGGCCGGGGCCAGATCGACCCACCAGACGTTGCCGCGGGACGGTTGGACCAGCGCACACACCTCCAGCGCGAGACGTGTCTTGCCGACGCCTCCGGGGCCCAGTACGGTCACCAGCCGCTCGCGGTCGACGACCTCGCGCAGCGCGGTCAGATCCCCGCGTCTGCCGACGAACGGGCCGAGCGGCCGGATCGGAGTGCCTTCGCCGGATGCCGGCCGGACATCCGTACGCGTCGACGGCAGGCGGACGGACGCGGCGGCCGGCCCTTGCAGCGACGGATCGTGGCGGATCATCGCGGCGTGCAGGGAGCGCAGTCCGGAGGAGGGCACGACGCCGAGTTCGGACTTGAGCAGCCGTCGGCCCGTCTCGTAGACCTCCAGTGCTTCCGTGAACCGCCCGCAGCGGTAGAGCGCGAGCATGAGACGGGTCCGGGACCGCTCGCGGAGCGGTGCGAGGGACACAAGGGCCTTCAGCTCGGGGACCAGCTCCTCCGCCCGACCGACTTCGAGGCCCGCCGTGGCGACGTCCTCCAGAGCGCCCAGCCGCAGATCCTCCAGGCGCGTCCGCTCGGCTTCGAAGACCCGCCCCTCCAAGCCGTCCAGGGCGCGGCCACGCCACATCGACAGCCCCAGCCGCAGGTGGCTCTCGGCCTTCTCGTACTCCTCCGCCGCCAGCTGCGCACGGCCCTCCCTGACCGAGGCCTCGAAGGCGGGCACATCGACCTCGTCCTCCGGCCCCAGGACGATCCGGTATCCACCGTGGCCGAACAGCAGGCGACCCTCCTCGCCCCGCGCCGCGAAGGCGGTGCGCAGCTTGGCTATCTGGACCTGCAGCGCGCCGACCGGGTTCTTGGTCTCGCGCTCCCCCCACAACTCGTCGACGAGGGTGTCGCGCTGTACGACCGCCCCGTGGGCGAGCAGCAGCCGGCCCACGATCGCCCGGGAGACGGCGCCGGGAGGGACGACCGCGCCGTTGGCATTCACCAGCTCCAGGCGGCCGAGCAGTCGAAATCGCATGACCGCCATCCTGCCGTGGACGGCCGAATGCCCCGAAGGGCCTGTCGGCGCGTCGCGGGGTCACTGGTTGGACGACGCTTCCACACCTCGACCCGTCACGAGCCCGGCCCGGGTGTCACCCGTCGCCGAGTGGGCATACGCAGCGAGGTCGTGCCCGTCGGCGTCGACCGGAGTGGCGGGGCGATCGTCCTGCCGCCAGGCTGACGGCAGACGTACCGGCACGCAGCACGGACAGGACTCACAAGGGGACTGGTTCCACATGCAGATCGATCTGACGGGCCGCACCGCCCTGGTGACGGGCTCGACGCAGGGCATCGGCGCGGCGATCGCCGCCGGACTCGCGCGCTCCGGCGCCCGGGTGGGGGTGAACGGCCGAAACGAGAAGCGGGTCGCGGAGGGCGTGGCGCGGCTGGCGGCGGAGGTACCCGGTGCGGACTTCGTTCCGGTGGCCGCCGACGTGGCGAACGAGGAGGGCGCACAGCGCGTCCTGGAGACGCTGCCGGAGCTGGACATCCTCGTCAACAACCTCGGCATCTTCGGCTCCGCCGACCCGCTGGAGATCAGCGACGAGGAATGGCGGCGCTATTTCGAGGTGAACGTGCTGGCCGCGGTACGGCTGACCCGTATGTATCTGCCGGGCATGACCGAGCGTGGCTGGGGCCGGATCCTGAACATCGCCAGTGACTCGGCGGTCGTCATCCCGGCCGAGATGATCCACTACGGCATGTCCAAGACCGCGCTCCTCTCGGTCGGCCGCGGCTTCGCGAAGCAGGCGGCGGGCACGGGGGTGACGGTCAACTCGGTCATCGCCGGCCCCACCCACACCGGCGGCGTCGAGGACTTCGTCTACGAACTCGTGGACCGCGACCTGCCCTGGGACGAGGCCCAGCGCGAGTTCATGCGGAAGCACCGGCCGCAGTCCCTGCTGCAACGGCTGATCGAGCCCGAGGAGATCGCCCACATGGTCGTCTACCTCAGCTCCGACCAGGCCTCGGCCACGACGGGCGGAGCCCTGCGCGTGGACGGTGGCTACATCGACTCGATCCTGCCCTGACGCCGGTCGAGGAACGCCGAACCTCGGCCGGCCCTCAACCGACCCTCAGCCAGCCCCGGAAACGATCGAAGGGTGGGGTGGGGTTTAGGCCCATGGCCCCCAGCAACCGCCGCACCGTAGTCGAGGGGCGGCACGGATTTTTAAAAGCCCCCCCAATAACCCCCACAAAAACCCGGCC